>CAJUHR010000004.1:0-91701 GCA_910586255.1 uncultured Lachnospiraceae bacterium
TTAGAGCGCCGCCCTGTCACGGCGGAGGTCGTGGGTTCGAATCCCATCCGGGTCGTTGCCATACAAAGCGCGTCTAGGGCGCGTTTTGTATGGCAAAAAAGAAAGTGCAGGACAAGGTATGGTCCTCTGTGCTGCGCAGGCGGGTATGGTGGAATAGGCAGACACAAGAGACTTAAAATCTCTCGGGAGCAATCCCGTGCCGGTTCAAGTCCGGCTACCCGCATTTGACGGCGCAAAGCTGAACCGAAGCGGTTTGAGTTTTGCGCCGTTTCGCGTATGTTCGGGACAGATTGCTTTTGTGTGAAAGGATATTTTTATGTATAAGATAGTTTCCAGACTGTTGATTTACGGCGACATGCCCAAGGATACGATTTTGATGGAGCTGGCAGATATTGCGCGGCGGATGGATGACGGGAGCCAGAAGAAGGAGGAGCTGATAATCCGGGCGTTTACCCAGATGAAGCACCTTTTACAGGTGGCCACGGACTATGGGTTTGACAAAAATCTGTGGCATAATTATCTTACTTTTCTTCTGATTACCAGCGAGAATCCTTTCAGTATTACCTGTGAGAAGGTAGGGGCCAATGAGGGCAGTGTTAACTATTTTGCCAAGGGGGATTTCCGGGCCTTTAAGCAGCTTTTTGATTATGATTTCGGCAGGCTGGAGGAATTTTTGGGAGTAGATTGCTTTAGCAGGATTTCCAACTATCGGGCAATCGGCAAAAAGGAACTCATGTACAATAAAAATGTCAGTGAGAAGGTGCAGGCTTTGAGCCTTCAGTTGGAAGAGGCGGCAGATGAGGAGGAATTTTTTGATTGTGTGACCGGTTTTTACCGGGATTACGGGGTGGGAATGTTCGGTCTGAATAAGGCCTTTCGGATTTCTTCCGGGGCGGACGGGCAGGTGGTGTTCCATGCCATCAACAATATGGATGCGGTCATGTTGGAGGACCTGGTGGGCTATGAGATTCAGAAGAAAAAGCTGATTGACAATACCTTGGCCTTTGTCCAGGGAAGAAAGGCCAACAATGTGCTTTTGTTTGGCGACAGCGGCACCGGCAAGTCCACCAGCGTCAAGGCGATTGTCAATGCTTTTTATCCTCAGGGGCTGCGGATGATTGAGATTTATAAGCATCAGTTTAAGGATCTGTCGGCAGTGATCGCCCGGATTAAGAACAGGAATTATAAGTTTATTATCTATATGGATGATCTTTCCTTTGAGGAATTTGAGGTGGAGTATAAGTTTTTAAAGGCGGTCATTGAAGGCGGTGTGGAGACACGGCCGGACAATATTCTCATCTATGCCACATCCAACCGGCGCCATATTATCAAGGAAAACTGGAGCGACCGGGATGATATGGAAAGCGGCAACGGCTTGCACCGGTCGGATACCATGGAGGAGAAGCTGTCTTTAGTGAACCGGTTCGGCGTGACGATCAGCTACTCAAAACCGTCCCAAAAGGAGTATTTCCATATTGTCACAGAGCTGGCCAGACGGGCCGGGATCGATATGGAGGAGAAGGAGCTCTGTGCGGAGGCGAATAAATGGGAGCTGAGCCATGGAGGAATCTCCGGGCGGACGGCCCAGCAGTTTGTGAATTATCTTTTGGGGCAAAAGGGATAAATGGCGATAAATGGTAATATAAAAAAAGTAGTTGACAAATTGGGAAAAAGGGATTAGGATATGTGTTAATCCAATGCAGCTTATGGCGGCATGGGAGGAATATAGAATAAACCGTTGAAAAAGAGAAGTAGGCATATTTCAGAAATCACAGAGAGCCGCAGGCGGTGGGATTGCGGTATGGATGAATTTGCTGAATGGACTTTTGAGGGCAGTTCTGAAACCAATGCAGATATGGCATGAAGGGGAGAGTAGGGACTGACGGAGACCGCGACCGTTATCCTGTGGCGTATATGTCAGTATACGAGGAAAGTGGGCTTATGCCAATTTGAGTGGTACCGCGGACAATCGTTCGTCTCAGATGCAGGAAACTGCGTCTGAGGCGTTTTTATTTGCACAAACCCACATAGGGAAGTCAGCCGATCAAGCAGCATGAAGCCATGCGGCGGGCAGACGAAAACCGAAAAAGAAGTTGCGTGTTTATTTTATGAGGAAACGATGTACTAATACAACAATTGTTTGAAGAGGAGAGAATTATGAGAAAAAGTGTAAAGCTGGCAGTGGCGGCGGCAATGGCGGCAGTGATGATGGCAGGATGCTCTTCGGGAAATTCCACGGGGAATGTGGCAGCTGACAAAAAAGAGAGTCCGGCTGATACGGCTTTGGATGCAGGGGCAGATACGGATGCTGCCGGGGAGAATGCTTCGGATGAGAGTTACACTATCGGCATCGGCCAGTTTGCAGAGCATGGCTCTCTGGACAACTGCCGGGAGGGATTTTTGAAGGGTCTGGCAGAGGAAGGTATTGTGGAGGGGCAGAATCTGACTGTCTTGTATGAGAATGCCCAGACCGATGGGGGCACGGCCAGCCAGATTATGGCTAATTTCCTGTCAAAGGATGTGGATATGATCTGCGCCATTGCCACACCCATTGCCCAGAGCGCCTACAGTGCAGCCAGGGATACGGATGTGCCGGTGATCTACACGGCGGTGACGGACCCGGTTCTGGCAGAGTTGGCAAAGGAGGACGGGACACCGGTGGGAGAGATTACAGGAACCAGTGACAAGCTGCCGGTGGAGAAACAGTTGGAGATGATAAGGGCATTGCTGCCGGATGCAAAGACCATCGGGATTCTGTACAGCACCAGTGAGATCAATTCGGTATCGGCCATTGAGGAGTACAAGGCGGCCGCCTCTGATTATGGCTTTGAGATTGTGGAGAGCGGGATTTCGGGAACAGCGGATATTCCTCTGGCAACCGACAATCTGCTGGAAAAAGTAGATTGCCTTAATAATCTGACCGACAATACGGTGGTCAGCGTGCTTCCCATGATCCTGGATAAGGCGGCCAAGAAGAATGTTCCGGTGTTTGGAAGCGAGGTGGAGCAGGTGAAGATCGGCTGTCTGGCCACTGTGGGCTTGGACTATGTGGATCTGGGCGCTCAGACCGGACGGATGGCGGCCCAGGTGCTTAAAGGGGAGAAAAAGGCCGGGGAGATGAAGTTTGAGGTGATTACGGAGGCGTCCTTTTACGGCAACACCAAGGTGGCAGAGAATCTGGGAGTGGAGATTCCTGAGGAGCTGTCCTCCTCGGCGGCAGAGCTGTTTGATGAGATTGCAGCAGAGTGATTCTGACGAGAGACGATTGTGATAGCGGAGAGAGCGGCCCGAGAGAAAGCAAGACGGCTGTGAAGGCGGAGCAGAGCGGCCCGAGAGGAAAGTAAAGAGGCTGTGAAGGTAAGAAGTGCGGTGTTTCCTGGCAATGGCAGCCGGAAGTGAATGAGAAAGCTGGAGGAGACTATGTCGATCATTATTGGAATTTTAGAGGAAGGGCTGATTTACGCGATCCTGGCCCTGGGAGTCTATATTACCTATAAGATTCTGGATTTTCCGGATCTTTCCGTGGACGGTACGTTCCCTATGGGAGCGGCGGTCACGGCCATGCTGATTATGAAGGGAGTGTCCCCGGCTCTCACCCTGCCGCTTGCGTTTCTGGCAGGGGCGCTGGCCGGATGTGTGACCGGCTTTATCCATGTAAAGCTGCGGGTGCGGGATCTTTTGTCCGGAATCATTATGATGACAGCCCTGTATTCTTTGAATCTGCGGATTGCCGGAAAGGCAAATCTGCCTATTTTCAGCAAGGATACGATTTTTGACAACAGTTTTTTTGCGCAGGCAGTGCCTGAGCCGGTAAAGCCGTATCTGGCAGTGCTGGTTCTGCTGCTGATCACTGTTGTGTGCAAGATACTGCTGGATCTGTATCTGAATACCCGGTCCGGCTATCTTCTGCGGGCTGTGGGAGATAATGAGGTGCTGGTGACCTCCCTGGCAAAGGATAAGGGGATGGTAAAGCTCTGTGGACTGGCCATTTCCAATGGCTTCGTGGCTCTGGCAGGCTGTGTGTACTGTCAGCAAAAGGGATTTTTTGAAATCAGCACAGGAACGGGGGCCATTGTCATCGGTCTTGCCAATGTGATTATCGGCACGAAGCTGTTTAAGAATCTCCGGCTGTTTTCCGCAAAAACAGGGGAGAACAAAGACGGACAGATAAAACACCGGAGCGGACTTAAAGCCACCACGGCAGTGATCTTAGGCTCTCTGGTGTACCGCGGCTGTGTGGCTCTGGCTATTTCCTTGGGGATGGCTGCATCGGATCTAAAGCTGGTGACCGCGGTTTTGTTCCTTATTATCCTGGTCTTAAGCAGCCAGAAGGGAAAGAAGGTGAACACCCATGCTTGAGCTGAATCATATTGAGAAATATTACAACGCGGGAACGGTTCATGAGATGTGCATGTTCCAGGATTTCTCCATGAAAATATCGGAGGGCCAGTTTGTGTCTGTGGTGGGGAGCAACGGCTCAGGAAAAACCTCTCTTTTAAATATTATTTGCGGGAGTATTCCCCTTGACGGGGGAAGCATCCGCATTAATGGCGAGGATATTACCCATATGCCGGAATACCGGCGCCAGAGGCGGATTGGCCGTGTCTACCAGAACCCGGCCATGGGAACCTGCCCCAGTATGACGATTCTGGAAAATATGTCTTTGGCTGACAATAAGGGGAAGCCTTTTAACCTGCACAGAGGGACAAACAAAAAGCGGATCGACTTTTATCGGGAGCAGCTTCGCTTCCTTGGCCTTGGCCTGGAGGATAAGCTGCATGTGAAGGTAGGCGTTCTCTCCGGCGGTCAGCGGCAGGCCATGGCTCTTTTAATGTCAACCATGCCCAATATCGAATTTCTGATTTTGGATGAGCATACGGCGGCTCTGGATCCAAAGACGGCAGAGATTATCATGGAGCTGACCGGCAGGGTGGTTAAGGAGAAGCGGCTGACTACCATTATGGTGACGCATAATCTGCGCTACGCGGTGGAGTACGGGGATCGCCTGGTGATGATGCACCAGGGCCAGGCGATTATCGATGAAGAGGGGGCAGCCAAGGCGGCCATCCAGACAAAGGATATTTTGGATAAATTTAACGAAATTAGTATTGAATGTGGAAATTAATTGTAAAATATTTGGAAATTTTAGAATAGTTTTATAAACAAAACGCATTTCTTATGGTATACTAATTATTTAGAGGAAGATGTACTCGTGAGCTAAATGGTTTGTTGACACGATTTTCTTATTTTAGAGCAAATCACCCAATCATTTGGCAGATGAGCACGCTTGCGAGTATAACAGTCGGAAAAATCCGGACTGTTGCGCAAAAAGCAGTCTTTTTGATAATCGTATGCCGGAAAGGAGTGCGTTTTTATGAAGATGCGGAGCCGGCTGCTGATCGCATTTCTGACCTTCAGTATTTTGCCCATTGTCTTTGCCGGAATGTTGATTTCCATGAATAAGCTTTTTTTGCTGTATCGGTTTGATGATTTTGAGCCGGAGATCAAAAGCATGGTGGTACAGATGCTGGTATCCGGAGTTTTTATGCTGGTGTTTATCTCTGCGGCTCTCACCATGTGGGTCTATCGCTCGGTGGTGCAGCCCATAAGCAAGCTTCAGGAAGCGGTCCGCAAGATTCGTGACGGTGATCTGGACTTTACCATGGATGTGCAGGAGGATGACGAGATTGGCCAGCTCTGTCAGGACTTCGAGGAGATGCGCATGCGCTTAAAGGAGAATGCGGAGGATAAGATCCAGGACGATTTGGAGAGCAAGGAGCTGATCAGCAATATCTCCCATGATTTAAAGACCCCCATCACGGCAATCAAAGGCTATGTGGAGGGGATCATGGACGGAGTGGCCTCCTCACCGGAAAAGCTGGACAAATATATCCGGACCATTTACAATAAGGCCAATGATATGGATCGTCTGATCGATGAGCTGACCTTTTACTCCAAGATCGATACCAACAAGATTCCCTACACCTTTTCAAAGATCAATGTGGGCGGATATTTTCGGGACTGTGCCGAGGAGGTTGGCCTGGACATGGAGTCCCGGGGCATTGAGTTCGGATATTTTAACTATGTAAGCGATGATGTGATGGTGATTGCGGACGCGGAGCAGATGAAGCGGGTGATCAACAACATTATCGGCAATTCGGTCAAATATATGGACAAGGACCGGGGAATGCTCAATATCCGGATCAAGGATGTGGGAGATTTTGTTCAGGTGGAGATCGAGGACAACGGGCGCGGGATCGCCTCAAAGGATCTGCCCAATATCTTTGACCGCTTTTACCGGACCGATTCCTCCCGCAATTCCTCCCAGGGAGGCAGCGGAATCGGCCTCTCCATTGTGCGTAAGATTATCGAGGACCATGGGGGAAGAATCTGGGCCACCAGCAAGGAGGGCATGGGGACAGAGATGCATTTTGTTTTGAGAAAATATCAGGAGGTTTTACAGCATGAGCAGGATACTGATCATTGAGGATGAGACCAGCATTGCAGAGCTGGAGCGGGACTATCTGGAACTGAGTGATTTTGAGGTGGAGCTGGAAGAGGATGGCCGGGAAGGATTGGAACGTGCCCTGAATGAGGATTTTGACCTGATGATTTTGGACCTGATGCTGCCGGGTATGGATGGATTTGAGATTTGCAAAAGGTTCCGTGAGGTAAAGAACACGCCGATTATCATTATCTCGGCCAAGAAGGAGGATATTGACAAGATCCGAGGTCTGGGTCTGGGAGCCGATGACTATATGACCAAGCCCTTTAGCCCCAGCGAGATGGTGGCTCGGGTGAAGGCCCACTTAGCCCGATATGAGCGGCTTATCGGCAGCGGAAGCCCGGAGAATGAGCTGATTGAGATTCGCGGCTTAAAGATTGACAAGACGGCCCGGCGGGTGTGGATCAATGGGGAGGAAAAGAATTTTACTACCAAGGAATTTGACCTTCTGACCTTTCTGGCCCAGAATCCCAACCATGTTTACACCAAGGAGGAGCTGTTCTCTAAGATTTGGGATATGGAGTCCATTGGGGACATTGCCACGGTGACGGTCCATATCAAGAAGATCCGGGAGAAGATTGAGTTCAATACGGCCAAGCCCCAGTATATTGAGACGATTTGGGGAGTCGGTTACCGGTTTAAGGTGTAGAGTTTTTTGGGAACGGACATCCGATGCTTCCTGTCCGGCGCGGGCAGGGGGGAGGATACCCGTCTGTTTTCTTACAATATAAAAAATATGCGGCAGAATGAATGCTGCAAAAAAGGAGGAATGAGTTGTGATATTTGAACCGGATGAAAGGCTGAAGCGGAAGATGTCAAAGAACGGCAGCGTGCTTCAGTACATGTACAGTGTGGCAGGGGCAGGAAAAGGGCTGATTACCATGGGAATTATGCTGATTTTTATCGCTGTTTTGCTGGCGGCCGCGCTGTTCAATACTATGGGGAACAAAGCTGTAATGCTGGCGGCAGTTATTGCGGTTCCCAGTATTTCGCTGATTGTTCTGGGGACTTTTATGCAGAAGAAAAGGGAGGCGGGCTGGGTGTCCGGTTACATGAGCCGAAGCAGCTTAAAGGAGCGGGATCTCCATCAGGCAGATGAGGAATTCAGACAGCCGGGGACGCTTCTGTTTTCTCTGGACAAGGGCAAGGACGACAACAGCCTAAAAAGGATGGGATTTATCACAGCCAACTATGTGAAATTTCCGGGACCAAAGCCTTGCATATTCCGGCTGGAGGACATAGTGACATGCCTGTACACAAAGAAAATGCTTTGCGCGGACGGAGGCTATGACCGGGCTCTGCTTGCTTACGGCTTGGATGGAGAGTACGCATATCTCTATACCAGCCCGCCGGAGAAGGCCAGCTTAGAGATTGTGAAAGCCATCGGGGAGCGGAACCCGAGGATCATTACGGACCACCATTTCGCCTACGAGGGGAAAGAGTATGATGCGGTGCAGGATGTGAATGGGGTCATCGCGCTTCACAAGCGGGTATATGGGAAAGCATAGATACTTATGACGTATCGTTTGGTTTTGAGGAAAAAGGGCTGTAACAGCTAAAGGGACATCCGGACTGTCACAGCGGGCAGAAGGCCCGGACAGGCAAAAAGGTACCCGTCCGAACCGTTGCAATACGAGGGAGTGTAAGATGAAAGAGATAAAGTGTCCTTCTTGCGGAGGACCGTTAAGGATCGATACAAAGAATCCGAACATAGAGATATGCGACCAGTGCAATAAAAAGTATGCTGTGGAGAGTATTTACTCTCAGGCAACCGGGAAAGAGAAAATTGAGTTGCGGCTTGTGCCGGAAAGAATGGCCTATGAGCCTGTGAAGAAAAAGGAGCCGAAAAAGACAGGCTGGGAGCCTTACGGATGGAAGCGGGGCGTGGCTCTGGTGATCCTGTTTTTTGTTTTGATGGGGATTATGTATGGCCCGAAAATATACCGGCGCTATCAGATGGATCACGGGGGAATCACAACGGAGTCTCAGAAGGAGCCATAGTCGTGCAATCCGCCCATTGATAATTTTGCTAAAGAGGCGTATAATGAGAATGTTTGTTACTGTTTGCAGATACCTGTGAGCATAACAGCATATGCCTGTTTGAAATCACCTGCGGTAATGGGGGCATATGCTTTGGCCCCATTACCGTACTGGCTCATGACGAATCAGCGGAGTAATTCGTCATGGCGTGAACAGCAGCGAGTGTTCGCCTGAAAGCTGTCACAGCGAGAGAGACATTGGGGTATGCAGCAAAAATAAAGGAATGGGCCAGAGGGGCTGTACTAGGAGCATACTTAATTTGCCAAATGATCGGGTGATTTACCTGGAAATAGGAGAATCATGTTGCCAAATCGTTTGTCTTGCAGGTATAAGAGACAGTCTCTGAGAGAAAGGGGATGTATGGAAAAGGAACAGATACTTAGGGAGACGGAGCTTTTTGTGCTGGATATGGACGGAACATTTTATCTGGGAGACAGAATTTTGGAGGGCGCTCTGGAATTTCTGGGGCAGGTGGAGCGGCTGGGAAAACGGTTTGTTTTTTTTACAAACAATTCTTCCCGGTCCCCAAGGGAGTATATTGACAAGCTGGCCAGGATGGAATGTAAGATTACCCGCCAGCAGATTATCACATCAGGGGATGTAATGATCCGGTATCTGAAGCATTTTTATCCGGGAAAGTCGGTTTATCTTTTGGGGACACCTGCCCTGGAGGAAAATTTCCGGGAGAACGGGATTTTTCTTACACAGGATATGCCGGATGCGGTGGTTGTGGGGTTTGATATGACCCTTACATATGAAAAGCTGGAGCGGGCCTGTACTTATATTCGGAACGGGGCGGATTTTCTTGCTACCCATCTGGACATTAACTGTCCTACGGCAGATGGATTTATTCCGGACTGCGGCGCCATGTGCGCCTGTATCAGCCTTTCTTCGGGAAAGGAGCCCAAGTATGTGGGAAAGCCCTTTGGAGAGACTGTGGATATGGTGCTTGATCTGACGGGAGCGAAGCGGGAGCAGGTTGCTTTTGTGGGAGACCGTCTGTACACGGATGTAAAGACCGGAGTGGCTCATGGAGCCAGAGGAATCCTGGTGCTTTCCGGTGAGGCTACCCTGGCAGATCTGGCGGAGTCGGACGTACAGCCGGACGCGGTGTTTGCCGGGCTGGGAGAGATGGGAGAGATTCTGAAGGGCTTTTGAACCAGGGAGAGTTGGGACAGACTTTCAGGCAGATGGATTTTATACCTACAGGCATGAAAGGAAACGTACATAAGATAAAGGAAAAAGCAGCTGTTAATCTGCTGTGAGAGAAATTAGTAACAGTTCAAGGGTTATCTGAATTGTTACAAAAATTATAAGGAATCTGTAAGAAATAACCGGATATATTTTACGAAGGATGAATCGGCAGAGGCAAGGCGGAGGAAGGAAGCGTAGTGGTTTTCCCTTACTGATGACAACGAAGCATATGCCGATTCAAACAAGTAAAAAAAGCGGGTGATCTCTTGAAGATTCCCAAGAACGAAAAACGGTTTAGATGAGGAGGAGACGGAAATGATTGAGAAGCTGGCGGATATGGTGGGAGTGACTCCCCAGGTGTTTATGATTACCATTGCTGTTTTGGTAGTGCTGTTTATCATTATTTGGATCAAGATCAGCATGGACGAAAAAAAGGGAGTCAACAGTCAGGAGAAGGAGGATATCCGCAAGATCATTACCAATCTGATTCCCAACGGGGATCAGTACACAGCGGCATATGCCCACAGCAAGGAGGTATACGGCTCGGCCAGGATGAGGCGGGAGGTTTATCACTATTATGCGGTAGGCTTTAAAATGGATCAGCCGAATCACCTATGGGTGGTTCCCATTGGCGTGGAAGGCGGAAAGATTGTTTACACGGATCCTATTAAGGCAAGCTCAGAGAATGTCAACTATGTGGGAGGCAACAGCGCCCAGCTACAACTCCATTTTCCGGGCGGCAAGAACAACGTATATCTGATCACCGTAGACGGCAGCAACACCAAGCTGGGAAAGGAATGTCAGGTGAATATTCAGCAGCCGGACGAAGCCAAGGCCTTCAGAGAGTTTGCAGATAAGTTCCAGGCAGCGGTCAATGCCGAGCGCGGCGTGGATAAGAAAGGGCGCGTAGTAAAATAATGAAAATCGGAAATGTTTTAAGGGCATTTGGCAGAGAAGTATTGATCCTTTTGGCATTTGGAGGCACTCTCACGTATATGACGGTGCCGGATCTGGTGGTTTCATTAAAGCCTGCTGTAAGCTTTGAAGAGCTTCTTTCGGAGGACGGAAAAGAGATTAAGCCGGGAAGCCATGTGGCAGGAAATGTGGTCTATGCACTGGACTATTTTGCATCGGAAAGTACCTATACCAGGCGTCAGGACGGTTCCCGCAGCGGAGACCGCCGGTCGGGGAATTATTATCTGATTCCCACGGCAGGCAACTATGTTGCCTTAAAAAGCCGCCAGGCGGATGTGGAGATCTTAAATCAGCTGTCGGAGGAGAGCTTCAACTATCTCATCACAGGGGAGGAACCGCCAAAGACAGAGTTCTATGTGGAAGGAAAGGTGGAGCTTTTAGAGGATAAACTGGTAAAGTACTTCCGGGAGTATCTGGAAGATTTGGGCTTTGAGAAGGAAGATATTGATTCTTTGGGCGAGCCGCTGGTAATTCGGTATGTGAATTTCACAGCGGTGCGGGTGATGGCAGTCATCGGAGTAGTTCTGCTTTTGCTGGCAGGCCTCCTTTATCGGCGAAGATATCGGCTTGAGACGAGAGGATCCGGACTGCGGCGGGCAGAGGATCTGCCCGGGTGAGAGAAGGAAAGAGTTTTCCCCCTGTTTTTTTCAAATATATTTCCGGGATTTGGATTTTGGAAATGTATTTGGAGGAGACAGGGGGATTTGTATATAGCCCAGTCTGTCAAAATGGCAGAAAATAAGAGAAAAAGCGACCTTGCATGTAAAAAAATTCTGGCTTCCAGGGAGGTGCTTGCCTACATCTTAAAGGGAGTTACGCCGGAGTATGCGGACGGCAGTCCGGAGGAGATTAAAAAGAATTATATTGAGCCGGATATCATATTCCGAAAGGCCCTGGTGGCCCCGGGACTGGCCGGGCAGAAGGAATACATCGAGGGAATGCAGCAGGAGAACAGTATTGCAGGAGAGGGTACAATCTTTTTTAATGAAAAAATCCCAAAAAGTGTACTTTTTGGGATTTTTATTTTTGCTCTAAATCAGCTATACCTTATCATAATATCGTCAAAATTTCAATAAACTTAATCTTTTTTCTATGGATATTTCCCCATAAACTGCCATGGGCCTAAAAATCCCAAAAAGTACACTTTTTGATATTTTATATTTCGGAAGCCTGTAGCCACCTTGTGATTTGCAGGCTTTAGGAACAAAGAGAGAGGAAGAATGCCGTCAGACAAGATATGCAAAACGGTTCGCCAATATAATAAAGAGCTGATTTCCGAAGAGGATATGGGAAAATTGCAGGACATAGCAGCTGACTACAGTAAGGTGAAAAATTATGTCTACGACCATTTTGGCGGGATTGGAAGTCTCTCAAAGCTGTATCCAGGATATACGGTACAAAATGAGATGACTGCCACAGAGTTGAGAAAGGTTTTGGGATTGCCGAGTGTTTATTTCTATCTTGCAATTTTTGAGGCTTTGGCGGATATCAAAAGTCAGTGGATGTATACCAAATCAAAGATCTTACAGCTTGTGGGAAACAATGCGAATTTCACTCCGGAGGAAAAGCATTATCTTCGGTTTGTCCTAAAGATCAACAACGCCTTTACAGCGATTGTGAACCAGAAGCCTGTGGAGCTTGTCCAGGAGATAAGAAAAAAATATGAGGAAGTATCCGATGGAATTGATGTAGAAAGACTTCACCGTTATCTGTGCAGGCAGGTAAGGAAATATCATGTAAGGCAGCATACGGATACGGCTGGCGGTTTTTCCATCACAGACCGGGCTTACCGATATGGGGATCATGGAATCTATATATCCACTAAACAAAACCGGAAGAGGATTTTCATTCCCCTGACAGACAACAATTCCTACAAAAGTCAGCTATATATAAAGCTGTATCCAGACAGCAGAAGCATCGAGATCATGGCGCCGGTTTATATGGAGGCACGTTCCTATGAGGAATACACCAACCAAATCGGAATTTCTATTGGCATGTTTACCATGGTAACCACTCATGACGGACATTGTTATGGGAAAGAATTTGGAAAATATCAGGCCGGTTATGGGGAGTGGATAAGAAATCAAACCATAATCTACAACCGGAACCGGGGAGAAAACCCCGGAAGAAAAAAATACAGTGCAAAAAAGAAAAAGCTTGAGGAACAGCTGCATGCCTATATTAACCAGGAGCTAAATCTCTTTTTGCACCAGGAGAAGCCCCGAATCATCTATATGGCAAAGCTGCCCAAACCTCAGAGAGGCGGATATGTCCCGGAAATCAATTATCAGGTCGCCATGTGGCAAAGAGGCTATATTCGCAATCGTCTACTACAGAAATGCAGAGAACAATCCATAGAGGTTGTGAAGGTTTTGGGAAAGGATATCAGCAGAGAATGCAGCCAATGCGGTGCAATGGGAATCCAGAAAGACGGAAGCTTTACCTGCGAAAACTGTGGCTACCAGGCAGACAAAAAACTGAACGCTGCCCGAAACATATGGAAACGGGGAGCGGAAGGAAAAACAATTCGATGAGATCATAAGAACAACTGTCCGGATAAGTCCCGGCCACAAGCCGGAACTTTACCGCAAGGACCAGACAGCAGGTTCATGATATAAAAAACAAAACGGCATTAGAAGGCAGGGAGAGCCTGCGCATTGGGTATGCCAAGACCTTGTGAACATCAATTCTTTTTCAAGGACAGATGACGTAACAGGGAGCGAAGTGAAGCCGCCGAACAAGGCCCCTTCACATCATCCCCAAAGGATGACCAATATGCCTTATTTTTTATAGCTATGAGCCGGGCAGACAAAAAATCACAGGCATCATCTGGCAAGCTAGCTTGCCGGATGATGCCTGTGATTTTTTGGCTATGGGGCGACAGCCCCAAAGCGAGATGTAGCGAAGCGGAATCGAGCTTAGCCCGGCGGAGAAACCCGGAGCGAGAAAAAATCACAGTCATCAGAAGGCAAGCCCGCTTGCCAGATGATGGATGAGATTTTTTGGCTATGGGGCGACAAAAAAAGAATGGAACCCAATTCATGAGAATAACACACAAAAAACAGGCCGAGGATTTCATAAAGCTTCTGGCCCAAGCCCATACAGAAATAAAAACATCCATAGAGACAAAAAAGAACGACACAGCCATGGAGCTTTTAGCACAATGCCAGGAAGGCGCCATTGGACTGGGCAATTTGATTGAAAAAGAGGAAGGAGAGGATTCTGCCACAATACCTCCTTTGCAGTCTTATTGTGAGCTAACCTATCAAATATACGAAGCCCTACATGGAAATCACGACCTAAACATAAACAAAGCTTACAAGAATCTAAAAAAATCACTGATTCAGATAGAAAACAGCATAAAAAATGACATCAAAGCACGATTGGAAATAGTTTTTCTTCCATATAAAGCATCCATGTGGGACAGCATGGAAAGCGTTTGGCGTGCGGCAGATGCAGACCCGGACTGTGACGCCTACGTTGTGCCGATCCCATACTATGAGCGAAACGCCGGAGGCGTGCTGAATAAATACTGCTACGAAGGAGACAAAATGCCGGACTACGTGCCGGTGACCTCCTACGATACATACAATTTAAAAGACAGAATGCCGGATGTGATTTACATTCATAATCCATATGATCAAGGAAATTATGTGACCAGCGTAGACCCAAGATTTTATTCCGGAGAATTTAAAAAATACACTCCCTGTCTGGTTTACATTCCCTATTATGCCACCGCAGGAGGCATGAGCGAAGGACAAAGCCTGTGTCAGGCCTATTTTCATGTAGACCATATTGTTGTCCAGTCAAAACGGTTTATCAAATTTTTTGATCCGGTCATTCCGGAGGAAAAGTTTCTTCCCTTAGGTTCCCCCAAATTCGACCGGGTGATCCAGATGTGCAGCAATCCGCCTAAGCCGCCGAAGGACTGGAAGGAAAAAATGGAATATGTATTTCACTGCTTTGAAGGCAGGGAGGATACCTGTCTGCTGTGGCGTCCCCATCCGCTTTTGGAATCCACCTTTGAGACCATGAGGAAGGAATTTAAGCCCTGGTACAATGAGCTCAAAAAACGATTTATAAATAAAAATTTGGGAATTTATGATGACACCCCGGATATCACCAACACGATTGCCCTGTCAGACGCTTACATAGGCGATGCGGGAACAAGCGTCACCTCCCTTTTCGGCATTGTGGGAAAGCCGCTGTTCATATTCAACAATATGATTCATACCCTTCCTCAGCCGGACGACTGGCGGGGAGAAAGGATCAATCCGGCCTTTGACATCTGGGAGGAGGACCGATATCAGATCACCGGGAACAATCAGCTGTGGTTTTCCGAAAAAATGATTACCACTATAAATATTACATGGATCTGGGAACCGGATATTCGGGAGGCAGATATTACATAAAAGCCCTGGAGATCAAGAATAAGATCTACGTCCTTCCAGGCAATGCCCAGAATCTTCTGATCATAAAGAACAAGAAAATAAGAAGGATTGATTTTAAGACAAAAATCCCACAGCCAGAAGCATTTTGCGGATATTGGTACAATGAAAAATATATTTTTCTGCTTCCGTTCCAGTACCCTTTGCTTCTCCGGTTCAACATAGAGACCGAGGAGCTGCAGGGGGTAGAAGGCATCCGGCAGTTCTATGTGAGAAATATTGGCGGAGAATGGTGCAGCGGAGGTGTGGGATTATACGGCAATGAACTGGTTTTTGCCTCCCCGGAGGATAATGAATTTGTATTTATGGATATGGATACCCTGCAGGCCAGAGGCTTATCCAGTCATTCCCGGAGCAATCTTGGAACACAAGGAATTGTCAATGACGGCGATGATTTGTGGCTGTTGCCTTTGAATGGTATGACCCTTACCTGCTGGAATCCAAAGACAGGAGAGGTGAGAGAATATGATGATTTGCCTGGCGACTTTAAGTCGGTTCGGTGGCCGGAGGAGCGGGAATGTGAGGAAAGGCCCTTTGGGGCTATGGCATTTTCCAGAGAAAACGGGAAAGAAAAGATCATTCTATCTCCCAGCTGGGGAAATATGTACCTGACACTGGACCGGGAGAGCGGAAAAACAGAACAATGGGAACCGCCGATTCCCTTCGTTAGCCGGGGAAAGAACGGCTATTTTGCCACAGCCAGCATGGGCGGCTTTATCGTCACCTACCCCAGGCAGGGAAAGGCAGATTGCCGGATCTGGTATGCACCGGAGAGAAAGCTCTATGAGATCAACATTGACACAAAGAAATACAGAGAAGTGGAAATCGAGTTTGACTGCCAGGAGCTTAAAGAGCATGAGTGCGGATTTATGGAAGAATCGGAGTGGCTGCAGTATTGCCTCAATGAAAATGCATTTAACTCTCTGAAAGATTTCCTGGACGGAAGAATAACCGGCAAACCCTTTGACAGGGAAAGGCAAATCCGGGCATTTTCAAAGATAAACGCATCCACAGACGGGGCCTGCGGAGAGCGGATCCATCGTTTTGTAAAGGAAAAGCTTGGGTGATTTGGCTTTAGACAGTTACTATTCTCAGGTGACTGTGAATAGTAACTTTAGACATAATGCTTTTTGTCCGGCGTAGACGGGCAGGAAGATACCCGTCTGTTACAAATGATGCAAAAAATGTTAAAGAAAAAGATTTATGATATTTTACGTAAAATACGTGGAGAGGAGCAATGTGAAAGAGCGATGATAAAGGTAATTACATATGGAACGTTTGACCTCTTCCACGAGGGCCATTACCGGCTTCTTCAAAGGGCAAAGGCCTTGGGAGATTATCTGATTGTGGGAGTGACCACGGAGGTCTATGACAAGGCGCGGGGCAAGCTGAATGTGGTGGATTCTCTGATGACCCGCATTGAGAATGTGAAAAAGACCGGTTTTGCCGATGAAGTCATCATTGAGGAAGAGCTGGGGCAAAAGGTCAATGACATTAAAAAATTTCACATCGATATTTTTACCGTGGGATCCGACTGGGTGGGAAGCTTTGATTATCTGAAGAATTACTGTAAGGTGGTGTATCTGGAACGGACCAAAAATATTTCCAGCACCATGCTGAGGGAGCAAAACAGCCATATTCAGAGAATCGGGATCATAGGAACCGGACGGATTGCGGAACGCTTTATCCCCGAGGCCAGGCTGGTCAGCGGCGTCAGCACCCAGGGTGTCTACAATCCCCATGAAGAAAGCGCAAAAAGATTTGCTCATAAATGGGAGATCAATGCCTATACGGATATGGAAGAATTTTACCGGGCAGTGGATGTGGTCTACATCGCTTCCCCTCACGAGACCCACTACGGATATATCCGGTCCGCGCTGGAACATGACAAACACGTTCTCTGCGAAAAGCCCATGGTGCTGAAAAAAGCCCAGGCAGAGGAGCTCTTTGAGCTGGCAAGGAAGAGAGAAAAGGTATTATTCGAGGGAATCAAGACCGCCTACTGTCCGGGATTTCACAAGCTGCTGGGCGTTGCCGGCAGCGGCACCGTAGGCGCCATCCGAAACATAGAAGCCTGCTTTACAAAGCTTGAGAAGGCTGACAGCCGTGAGCTGACCGACCCGGTATACGGGGGGAGCTTTCTGGAGCTGGGAAGCTATGTGATGCTTCCGATCCTGAAGCTCTTTGGCAAAAGTTTTGAAGATATTCGATTTGATTCCATCCGGGGAGAAAACGGCCTGGACCTTTTTACCAGGATTTCCCTTAAATATCCTATGGGAGTGGCCACAGCCACCTGCGGGCTGGGGGTGAAATCCGAGGGCAGGCTTTTGATTGCAGGCACAAAAGGCTATATTGTGGTGGAGGCCCCCTGGTGGAAAACCACTTACTTTGAGGCCCACTATGAAAATCCGGGGGAAATCGGGTTGAAATTCCCAAAAATATAGCTTATTTTCGTGTAACAGGAATCAGTAAATGTAATTATGAGGAGACAGCAAAGGAAACAGAAGAAATAGCCTTATATCATTGGGACGGAAAATCAATAGAAAAGAGAGAAAAAATTGAAAGATATTCTAAAGATAGAATTCTTTATATAAAATTGCAAACGATTATGGAACAATCAACTCAAGATATACAACAGATCATATCGAAAATATTTCCTGAAAGTACAGACTATGTAATTTTTGGTGCGGGAAATTGGGGTATTAAATGTATGCAGTTTTTAAAAAGAAATGGCTACACTATTGAAGTATTTATAGATAATGACTCTCAAAAATGGGGAGAAATTTATGATGGAGTAACTGTTGAATCACCAAATTATTTAATGGAAAAACAAAAAAATATAATAATTGCAAACCTTTATTACAAAGAGGAAATACAAAAACAGTTAGAAAGCATGGGATTTGCTAGGAATATAAATTATATTTATATTGAGGACATTTTAAGTATGTTAGTATGAATTTGTAATAATGACAAATATTATTGAAAAAAGTACATCTAATAATAGAAATTGATAGAAAAGATTGCTTCGAAAGGTATAGAGTTGATGAGAAAAGTTTTTGTGTGGGGAACGGGAAAAGATTCCCTTAGGTTATTAAAAAACGGTTTGTCCGCTGAAGTGTTAGGATTTGTTGAAACGTATAAAAAACAAGAATTCTTTTGTGGTAGAAGAGTTTACAAATATACTGAAATTCCAAAAGAATATGATGCAATTATTGTTGCAAATAATTATTCAAACCAAATATTTTTAACAGCTAAAAACAGGCATTTAGATATAAATAAAATGATATTTTTATTTCCTTGTGCGTACATAGATCCCAAAAGAGATTTGGATTGGATAAATTCAATACTAGGAGAAAAAAATTTTAATATATATTTGGGAACATATGGATTTTATGAAAAGACTTTTTTCGCAAATGATAAGGAAAAATATCAAACTTTAAATACAAGAGATACTTTTAAAATAGATGAGAGTATTATTAGGCCGATTATAAAAGATAAATTTGAGGATGCAGGAGTCATAAGTAACTATTTTTGGCAAGATTTATGGGCCGCTCGTTTGATTTTTCAAAATAAGCCTAAAGAGCATTATGATATTGGATCACGATTGGATGGGTTTATTGCACATGTTTTATCATATGGAATTCCGGTAAATATGATTGATATTCGTCCATTTCCGACAGAAGTAGAAGGGTTAAAAACAATTGTAGATGATGCAACAGATATGAAACAGTTTAAAAATGAAAGTTTGGATAGTTTATCTGCTCTATGTTCTCTAGAACACTTTGGGTTAGGAAGATATGGCGATCTAATAGATCCAGAAGCATGTTTTAAATGTTTTAATAATATACAAAAAAAATAAAGTCGGGAGGAAAAATATATATCTCAGTTCCAGTTGGAAGGGAAAGGGTGGAATTTAATGCACATAGAATTTTTTATGCTAGAACTATAGTTGAAAGTTTTAGTCAGATGGATTTAATTGAATATTCTTGTACTGCAAACGGCGAATTTGAAAGTAATGTAGCATTGGATAAATATGATGATGATGAGCATGAAGGTGATTATAGATATGGTTTGTTTTATTTTATAAAAAATTAAAATTCTTTATCCAGATGATAGAGGTAGTAGTGGAGATATTTGGAGGAAGAAGACTTCAGAAATTGCTTTTTCCCTCCTCGTCAACGACTTTTGTGGTTCTGCAGGTTTCTAGTGTCTTCATGCACAGATAAGCCCATTGTCCACAGGAGTTGTAAGAAGGAAATCCCTGGAAATGTATACCTTCCTGTCCGTTGAGGAAGGAAGGTATACAACAGGCCATCCGAGTTCCCTGGTGCTATCTTCAATATGATAAATCAGTCGGTCAGTGACGGCAGGCATCTGATCAATGGCTTTCGCAACAAGGATATCGGAAACGTGATTTTTCCTGACATGAAAGATCCCAAAAAGCCCAGTTCCAAAACCAGCCGTACCATAAAGAAGCTACGTCAGCATGGACTGATCAAAAAGTCTCGCGCTCTAGATGTTACCATGTCACTTCAAAGGGCAGGCTAATCATGGGAGCCCTTATCGGACTGCACCATAAAGACTATCCGGAACTTATAGCAAAAGCAGCATAATTTCAAGGAGATGTTCCTTCCATGCAAGCTATGGACTGGTTTTATTTTCATACCAATTTTTAGAAAATCTTTCTTTTAAGTACAGTTATTGCGAGTCAATAACATAAATGTGATGAAGACAGAAGGCTTGGTGGTGGAAGATTTGGCCTGTTCCACTTTAAAAAAGGTACTAAGGGAATTTTTACATGAGAAAAAGAGGCATAGTTATGAAAAATAATGTTGTTTTGTGTATATGTATTTCAACATATAATCGTTCTGAAAAAATAGAACGAATTGTAAAAGAAATACTAAAATGCACGTCTGACAAATTAGGTGTAGTTGTAGTGGATGATCACTCCACAGATGATACAATATTGAGGTTAAATCATATCTCAGACTATCGCCTGCAGATATATAAAAATACATCTAATTTAGGTGCAAAAGGTAACTGGTATGAAACGATAAATAAAGGAGATGGGAAATATCTGCTCCATTTATTAGACAGGGATTGGATTAATTTTCTTTATTTGGAAAAATTGATTGAGATATTAGAGAGGGAAAACTGCGGTTTTGGATATGTTGGCAGTATGTTTAGTAAAGCGCCCGTTTATAAAGAACAGGATGGAATTATAGAACGATACAGCCGAGGATTAGAGGCCATGAATATGTTTGCCTGCACCTTGGTACATCCATCAGGTGTAATTGTTAAAAGAGAATGTTGGAAAGCCCTGAAGGATAAAAAGAAGTTTTTTAGCAGCTATGAATATGGCATTTATCCACATTCTTATCTGTTTGCTTTATTAGCACAGCGTGAAGATGGAATTCGAGTTAACTACAGAATGATACAGATATTTAGTATGGATAATTATGCCAAATATCCATCAAGATTTTATAAGAGACAAAAAGAAAATATGGCATATTGGTGGACACCTAAAGCGCATCAATGGGAAATGCAGAGGTTGACAGATTTCTTATGATTAACTCTTATTAGGAACACGAAAACGCAAGGTTTTTGACGAAGATATAAGAAAATAGATTGAAACTATCACATTACGTAGAAAGCCGTCCTTGAAAATGGGGCGGTTTTTCTGCGCGATATGGCCGGAGTCCACTGGAGGCCGCCCTGTTTTGGTTATCAAGGCGGCCCCCAGCAGACTCCAGCCATTCCACTCGCAAAGTATAAATATCGGGTAGCAACTTTGAGACAAAATGTTGGCCCGAAGATACGGGTTTGGGGCGAGCCCCAACAAGCCGCCTTTGTGCCACTTGTGGCCACAGAGGCATTGCTTGCCACTTAGCGGCAGCCCCAAAAATGGCGCAAAAAAACAGAGGCCCTTATTCTGGAACCTCCGTTTCTCTGGCTTTCTTAATGCCTTCGGCTGTGGCTTCTATCACGACAAGCTCTTTTTCATTCATGGAGTTTAGAAGCACATCAATGTGCTTTCTGCAAGAGCTTGACCTTGCCCCTCCGTCCGCATGAATAAACTGGTCAACTGAAACGTCAAACATGGTAATGAGTTTAACAAAAAGGTCGAAGCTGGGATATTGACCTTTGTTCTCAATATTCATAATGGTACGGGAGTCACGGTCTACTAATTCCGCAACATAGGCTTGTGTCCAGCCCTTTTCTTCTCTGGCTCATTTGAGAGCTGCCCCGAGGCCGTGAAAGTCAAACCTTCTTTCATCTTGGTTCATTCTCATATCACCCTATATCATTGTACATTTCTGGTTGAATTATGAGAATGTAATACAATTTGATGTGAAGTGATATTTTATTTCGTGTAGTGCCAATATAAAGGCATCCTTGTGAAGAATTTTAATGCATGGTACAGTAGGAGTGTCTGAGGGCTCGAAATTAAAAATGGCTTTGACTTTGCCCTTACGGAAAGGTTTATACTTTATCTCAAGAAAAGAAGGTGAGAGATTAAATGTTATCAATAGGTGAGTTTTCACGGATTTGTGAGGTAACGCCAAAAACACTACGATATTACGAGGAAATAGGACTACTCTATCCCGAAGAAATCAGTTTGGAAAATGGGTATAGATATTATTCTATTAAGCAATTAGAAAAAATGTTGCTTATCAATAGGCTTAAGTCTTATAAACTTTCTTTAGAGGAAATCAAAGTAATTACAGGAGCAATGGGGGTATCATCAGATAATCAGATACTCTCTGCTCTGATCCGACAAAAAGGTTTGTTGTTAAATCAAATCGAAAAAATTAGCGACATCATTCGCCAAATTGATTTTGATATTCAGCAAATTAAAGTGGGTAAATCAATTATGAGCTACCTGCTTGATATTGATGTAAAACTTGTTGAATATCCTCAACAAAATATTCTCTATTTGCGTAGAAAACTTACGCATGAAGAGTGCTTAAATGGATATAGTCAATTTTTTTGTAAGCTGTATCAAAAGATAGCAACTGAAAAATTAACAGTTATGGGGCCTGCAATTACTATATATCATAACCCAAGTTGTGATCCCTTTGAATTTGAAATTGAATTTGCTGTTCCGATCAAAGAAGTGGTTACTGGAACAAGAGACTTTCAAAATGGCTTGTGTGTAAAATCAACTCTGAATGGTTCCTACGCAAACATTACATCTATTTATGCGCGCCAGCAAGAGTGGGCTGAGTCAAATGGATATGATTTTATCAGGTCACCATTTGAGCTCTATATTACTGAGCCTAATGCTACTAATACACCCGATGACTATATTACAGAAATCTATTACCCTGTAATAAAAAGGAGATAAAATGATAGACAAAAAACTTACAAGCAATCTTCACACCATCATTCTAAATGAATATGAAAATACAGAAGGCATTGTTATTCTGGAAGCTGGACAAATCGTTTTTGAAGAATACTTCGGTAACTCAAATAGCAAGAGTAAGATCCATATCGCATCAGTAACTAAAAGTATTCTATCTGCATTGATAGGCATTGCGATTGAAAAGGGATATATTAAATCGACAGAGGAAACTGTAATGGGGTATTTTCCCGAATACACCTCCATTTCTTCTAATGGTGTGAGGGAAAAAGTAACTATCCAAAATTTATTAACAATGACTGCTCCGTATTCTTTTAATGACTGGAGCGAGCCACTGGAGGCGTTCTGTACATCCCCCGACTGGATTGAATTTGCATTACAAGAAATGGGACAGAATGGTGAAATAGGAGCCTTCAAATATTCTACTGCTAGCGCTCATTTGTTATCAGCGATATTAACCCGTGTTACGGGAACAAGTACAAGAGAGTTCGCCAACAAATTTTTTTTTACTCAAATTGGAATAGATAGTATTAACGAATATCCTATGAGTTCTTACGGATATGATGATTTATTCGGGAAAAGAGTCAAAGGCTGGGTTCATGATCCAAACAATATTACTACTGGCGGATGGGGACTTACATTGACTGTGCGTGAAATGGCCCGATTTGGACAGTTATATCTGAATAACGGTTTTTGGAATGGAAAACAAATCATTCCGCAAGATTGGATAGCTAAATCGACCGCGCCTAATCTCAATCATTACGGATATATGTGGTGGCTGTTTGAAAATCACGGACTTGATGCCTTTGCAGCTATGGGGGATGGTGGTAACACAATTTGTTGCGTCCCGCAGAAAAAACTTGTTGTTGCAATAGCATCACATTTCATTCCAAATCCGAAAGATAGGTGGCTGTTAGTAAAAGATCATATTCTCCCAGCTATTCGTTAAAATTAACTCGCCATATAGAACGGTAATAAAAAAAACCGTTGTTATGGCGACTGGATATTCACGCGCCAAAACAAAATACAGTAGCCCTACGGCGGTTTTGAAATAACAATTTCAAGCCGCCGTTTTCTTTTTGAAAAATGAGAATACGGAGGGTGTGTTAAAGTCGCCCTTTTTTAAGGATACGGCGGTGTCCAGGAGGTATTGCCGTGTCCATTTTTGCTTTTTTTCACAGTACCCATGACCTGCACCAGCTAAAAAAAGCGTAGCTCCCCCTCCGGGACAGTCTGGTTATGAATGTGAAATCAGGCAGTACATAAATGAATATGTAACTTCATGCGTTCGTGTGGCTTCATGCCGCCCGGGCGCTTTTGTGTTCTTATGGGGCTGCTTCGGGTCATGTTGGCCCGAAGTCATTCCCCGGTGCCGCTCCCCGCCGCCTTCGTTTCGGTCACTCGTCAACCAACAACCGAAACGGAGGTCAATATGGCTATTATCAATTTGCGGGACTATTACCCATTCTATACATCGGATTGCTTCATGGAAGTATCGGAAGAAGTTGCAGAAATGTTCAAAGAGTTTGATCGTAAAGAGGCTGCCTACCGGCTGCGTACATACCGCCACAAAGCCTACTATTCCCTTGATCGGGATGACGGGCTGGAGCATGAAGCTGTCTTTGTTGCCTTATCTCCCCATGAACTGTATGAGCGGAAAGTGACCATGCAGGAACTTCACGTAGCGATTGCCAATCTGCCGGACAAACAGGCAAAACGGATTTATGCTCATTTCATTCTCGGCATGATCAAACAGGACATTGCCCGGGCAGAGGGCATCCATGAAAAAGTGGTTCGTGTCGCAATCGAGCGAGGTCTGCGGCGCTTAGAAAAAATTTTGAAAAATTCTTTGTAAGGCGTACCGATTTAGACCGGAAAATGAAATGGTTTATGAGAGGCAAAACACTTCGGGTCACAATGACCCGAGGTTCAGACAAGCCTCATGCAGATTGAAAATTGAATAAAAAGACACCCGGATACGAAGGGAACGCGCTGTGTGACAGACCCGCCATGACCTCGGATTTCAGAGAATACAGTCTTTGTAAAACTGAGCGAGCGAACAGGTCCATGCCATAGGTGGGGCAAGGCTGGCTCCACCGGAACAGGCGCAGAACCCGGATACTTGCGTTTAGTCACAGTCCGAGCGTTGAAGCGGCCTTGCAAGCCGTGAGCCGTCGCAGGCAATGAGAACGCCTTGCCATCAGAATGGGGAGAGTTGAAATACTATGGGGCATGAAGCCTATGTCCGTCCGATGTGTCTGAAATGAAGTGAAAACCTATGGGGAGCCCCCGGTAATGCTGTCTGATGATAGGCCAACCGATCCGGCGTGGCTCCCCATCTTTTCAAAAAAGGAGCATTTTATGGGAAATGCGTTTGGAATGATCCCCGGCTTGGAAACGGACGAATGGAGCAATGACGCCTGCCGCGGTTATGTCATTATGGCAATGGAGGACTGCGGATTTTCAAAGAAGGATATACGGCGTGTTGTGAGGCAGCTTTATGAAGTATTTGACCTCAACAGCGTGGAGGACGCCAAAGAAAAGTACCATTCCAGTCCTTACTGAGCTCGGGCCATATCGACCCGAAGTGGAGAAAGCTCAAAGGGCGGCACCTGCTGGGTGTCGCCTTTTGACATTTCCCCACAGGACAAGCGGGAAAGGCAGGCATATACACGCACTTTCGCAAAGGAGGTTTTCAATGACGCAAGCTGTCACTTATGAACGAGAAACAAAGTCTGTCGCATTTCAAGGGAAGATCATTGTGCTGGAAAGCCTCACGCCGGTACTTCCCCCGAAGGAGAAAGCACAGCGCAAAAAAGAAATTGAGCGTTGTCTTTATGAGGTGTTCAGAAAATATGGGGACAGATTTCCCTAATCATTCGCAACATTGTTGTCCGGGGCTGCTGATGGTATAATATAGTTGTAAGGTTGGTAGCTCCATTCCAACAAGGAAAGGAGCCCAATATGGAATTTATCAGAGAAGATTGTATTTACGCAAGACAGTCAGTAGACCGCAAGGACAGTATCAGCATTGAAAGTCAGATCGACTTTTGCAAGTATGAATTGAAAGGTGGGAGCTGCCGGGTATTCAAGGACAAAGGCTATTCCGGTAAGAACACGGACAGGCCGGAGTTTCAAAAGCTGCTGGGCGAGATCCGCAAGGGAAAGGTCCGGCGGGTCATCGTGTACAAACTGGACCGTATAAGCCGCTCTATTCTGGACTTTGCAACGATGATGGAGCTGTTTCAAGAGTATGATGTGGAGTTTGTATCATCCACAGAAAAGTTTGATACTTCGACCCCGATGGGCCGGGCCATGCTGAATATCTGCATTGTATTCGCCCAGCTTGAACGTGAGACAATTCAGAAGCGTGTCACAGACGCCTACTATTCCCGGTGTCTGAAAGGCTTCCACATGAGCGGACAGGCACCATACGGTTATCAGTTAGAGCCTACTGTGGTAGAGGGTATCCGCACAAAGAAAATGGTTGCCGACCCCATAGCCGCCGACCATGTACGGCTGATGTTTGAAATGTACGCTGAACCGGAAACCTCCTTCGGAGATATTACCCGATACTTCGAGGAACAGGGTATCAAGATTTACGAGAAGTCAATGGTTCGGAGTTTTCTTTCCCAGCTTTTGCGAAACCCCGTTTATGCACAGGCCGACTTGGAGCTGTACGAATTTTTCAAGAGTCAGGGTGCAGCGATTGTCAATGACGCTTCTGACTTTGCCGGAACAAACGGCTGCTATCTCTATCAGGGGCGGGATGTGAAGGAGGACAAGGACAGGTGCTTAAAAGACCAGATACTTGTTATCGCTCCCCATGAAGCGCTCATTTCCACTGACACATGGCTGAAATGCCGGAAAAAACTTATGGCAAATACCACCTTCCAGCAGGGACGGAAACCGAAGAACACTTGGCTGGCCGGAAAAATCAAATGCGGTCATTGTGGGTATGCGCTGAAAGCCACCCATGTGCCAAACAGCACCGGGTATTTCCGCTGTACCAAACGGACGGAAAATAAAGGCTGTCCGGGCTGCGGGAAAATCCGCAAAGAAGAATTTGAGCAATTCATTTTCTCGGCCATGCAGGAGAAATTCAAAGACTTTCAGATACTCCACGGCAGAGAGGAAAAAGTCAATCCGAAACTGACCGCCTATCAAGTGGAGCTGGCACAGGTGGAGGCAGAAATTGAAAAGCTGCTGGATACGCTGACCGGAGCCAATGCGACCTTGCTTGCCTACGCTAACAAAAAAATTGAAGAACTGGACACCCGACGCCAGACCATTTCAAAGGCAATCGCCGAATTGAGCGTTGAAACCATATCTCCCCAGCAGATAAAGAAGTTGTCCTATTATCTCGACAACTGGGAGAGCATAGATTTTGACGACAAAAGAAAAGCCGCCGATGGTTTGATCTCTACGATCAAGGCCACCAGCGACCGTGTTCAGATAGAGTGGAAAATCTGACATTTCCGCTCTATCGCCCCTCATTTCTATTTTATCTTGTTTGTACCCCTTGTACACTGATGTTTATGATGGTATAAGAACATTTGCAGATGTTTTCCTAATAGGATTACCCGATTAATTAATCCTCAATTTTTTTCCGAAAAGATTGTGTGGAGTTGTTAGTGGCAGGGGGAAGAAATAGCTCCTGAGATTGTGAAGGCACGTTGGAGAAGTCAGAGGAGATATTTGACAGACTTTATTCGTGTATGCTTGCTATATAAATACGCTGGTGTTTGGTTGGACTCAATGGTTTTTCTGCTGGAACATTTGCCAGAATAATGCTGGAAGCTTCCACTATATACATGGAGCCTTGATAATACTCATTTTTCAATACAATATGGACAACTTGGTCTTTGGAAGGGCAACAGGGAAAATTTCCATATCAAAAAGGGGATTCGTACCTGGTGAGTAGGGGGATGCCCCTATTCACCAGGTTTAACACATTAAAACAGTGTGGGAAGTTTGAGTATTTAAGTATTGTGACGAAAAATAAATTTTCATTATTATTTTACCGCTAGAAAAAAGCTGTAAAATGAAGAATCATGTGCAACGAGGAGGTAGGCCATGGCGAAAGTTTCTATTATTATGCCTTCGTTAAATGTGGCAGGATATATTTGTGAATGTATGGAGAGTGTGATCAGTCAGACATTAAAGGACATAGAGATATTATGCATTGATGCCGGCTCTACGGACGGCACTCTTGAAATTTTAGAGAAATATGCCAGGAAGGATGCCAGGATACGGGTTGTTCATTCTGACAAAAAAAGCTATGGTTATCAGATAAATCTGGGAATTGACATGGCGCTTGGCGAGTATCTGGGAATTGTGGAGACGGATGATTATATTGCGGAAAATATGTATGAAGTACTGTATAAAGCGGCATCAAAGGAGAAGCTGGATTTTGTCAAGGCCGGATTTGATGCTTTTGTCACCCCCGGGGAGGGGGAGCGGTATCAGCTGAAGGTTTCCATGGCAGACTGTAATCAGATTATTTCTTCCGATTATTTCACGGAAAAGGAGCTTTCAAATGATATTTACATATGGAATGGCATCTACAGGCTTTCCTTTTTGAGAGAACATCGTATCCGGCTGAATGAGAGCCTGGGCGCTGCCTTTCAGGACTGTGGATTCCGGTATTTGGCGGACATCCATCTGGGCAGGGGAATGTTTTTGGATGAATCCTTTTACCGGTATCGGCGGGATAACGGCGCTTCCTCCACCTACAATGCCAATTGTGTCGAATATAATCTGGGGGAATGTAGGTACTTGCGCAGACGGATAGAGGAGGAGGGAATTAGAGAGCGAAAAATCCGTTCCTTTGTTGCCCGGGAGACGGTAATGATGGCATTGGAGCCTTACCTGACCTTCCGCGGTGTCAGTAAGCCGGATACGGGGACAAGGGAGGCATTGGATGCCTTTCGGGAGATCATCAGGAGAGACAGGGAGGACGGACTGCTGCGGCAGGAGGAAATGCTTCCAAAGCACTGGATAGAGATGCGTCTGTTTACGGAACACCCGGAGGCATTTGAGGCCTATGCGGCCATCTGTGCAGAGGCGAGATATGCGCCATACCGGGATTTTATCAGGAAAATGTCCAAACAGAAGCAGATTGTGGTTTTCGGCGCAGGGAAGGTGGCCTCCTACGCCCTTTGTCTGATGAGAATGAACGGTATTGAGAATATCCGGGCCTTTTGCGACAATGACAGGGGAAAATGGGGGAGCCGGTATCTGGGATATGAGGTGCTGTCGCCGAGGGAGGCGGCCGGAAGGTATCCAAAGGCTCATTATCTGATTACCAACCGAGCCCACAGCGAGAGTATCCGGGAACAATTGAGGGAGAAGGGAATGGCAGAGGAGAGGATTTCCGTGTATAAGCTGCCTTTACTGCCTATGGAGAGCACTAATTATTTTATGAGGCTTTACAGGCAGACTGGAGGATGATTTAGAGGGAGCGGATGGTATCGTGTGAGTAATCGGGAATTATGTACCTTGACAATCTCATATTTTACCTTAGATTTTTGATTAAACCACAGCTACATTTACAATCGAATCGAACATATGTTATAATTTATATACATGAGTATACTTATATGCCAAATGATTATATATTTTTGTGAAAATAAGGGAAGAGTAGCGGTGAATCATTGGCATACAGGTATGAAAAAGAGAAAGAGGTGATAACATATGGGCGATATTGATATCAGTGTGAAGAATTTCATCAAAATTGATTCCGTATTTGCACAGCTTTTCAGTCAGGGCGTCTATGGCGGACAAGTAGAGATCGATCCGGATAAACTACAGGAGTTTGATACGGTCAGCCAGGATGCACTTCCTCTTGAGAATGGCAAGGTGAAAGCCATGGAAAGGCTGCGGGATGCGGAGAAGGTGGCAATGCTTTTTGATCACAAGGTGGCCTTGCAGATCATCATGGGAATCGAAGGCCAGATGGGAGTGCATTATTACATGCCGGTGCGCTGCATGGAGCTGGATGCCCTGACCTATTCTTATCAGTGCAAAAAGATCTCGGAAAAAGCCAAGGAAAACAAGAAACTGAAAAAGTATGCGGACGGAGTGCCGAAAGGGACAAAAATCCTGCCGACAGTAACGCTGGTATTTTACACGGGAAGCAAGCCGTGGGACGGTCCGGAAAGTGTGTATGACATGCTGGATATTCCGGAAGATATGAAGGAGTGGATGAAGCACACCACGCCGGATTATCGGATGAACCTGATTGATGCAAGGCATATGACGGATGAGAAGATAGACCGGTTTGACGGGGATCTGAAGGCATTTCTGCTAATGCTTAGAGATCGCTTTGATCGGGAAAAGCTAAAGTCGGTGGTTGCGATGCATCGGGAAACATGGTATGCTATTAGTAAAGTAAAAAACGATAAAAGATATGCGGAGTATATAGATCATGTTTCAGACGAAGAGATGGCAGGAGGTGTAAATATGGATGCGGCATTGGATTATATGATAGCAGAGGGAGAGGCCAGAGGAGAGGCCAGAGGAGAGGCCAGGGGAGAGGCCAGGGGAGAAGCCAGAGGAGAAGCCAGGGGAGAGGCAAAAGGAGCCGAAAAAGTGAACAGACTTGGTCTCCTATTATCAGAAGTCGGAAGAACCAACGATTTTCTGAAATCCCTGTCGGACAAAGGGCTGCAGAAGCAGCTGTTTGTGGAGTTTGGGCTTGAGGAAGCAAAATAAACGAAACAATGCAATTGTAGAAAAGAATGGATTTATGAAGAAAAATCTGATGTAACGTATGGGATTTCTGTACTGTTGCATCAGATTTTTGTCTGTCATTCAGGAAATCAAAAAACAAGAAAAGCAAGAGGGAGAGCAGAGAGATGATTTCAAAAAATGATGAATCCCATAAACGGTCAGAGAAGCTGATATATGAGCTTCCCAAGGGACTGATTAAATGGTATGGATTTAAAAAGGGCGGGCGTGCTCTTTGTATTACAGCGGATACCCGGCTGGATAGGGTGCTTACCGAGGCGCTTGCGGAAAGCGGGCTGGAGACAGAGAGGAAAATAGTAAGAACAAACGGTATAAGGGAAGCAGAAAGTGAAGGAAAATCCGGAAACAAGAAAGGAGAGGCAAGAGACATTCCCTCGGAAAAATACGACATCATCCTCATTGCCGATATTATCAGCCGCGTCACGGAGACGGAGGCAGAGAGCCTGCTAAGGTTGGCCCGCAAGGGGCTTAAAAAGGACGGCAGGCTTTTTGTGTGTGCGGACAATCGTTTCGGAATCCGGTATTTCTGCGGGGACAAGGATCCGTTTACGGACAGGAATTTTGATGGTGTTGAGAATTACAGACGGATCAGCGACCGGGACAAAAAGAAGCAGGCGGGGAGGCTGTATTCCGGGGCGGAGCTTGCCCGGATGCTGACAGAGGCAGGATTTGAAAAGCACAGGTTCTACTCGGTTTTTCCGGACATTGCATGTCCGCAGATTTTGTGCGCGGAGGATTATGTGCCGGGGGAGGAGCTGAAAATACGGATATTTCCCCATTATCACAACCCGGATACGGTATTTCTTGAGGAGGAAAATCTGTATACGCCTCTGATACAAAACGGCATGTTTCATAGGATGGCCAACGGATTTCTGATTGAGTGTCCTGTGGACGGGCAGTTTGCGGATGCGAACCAGATTACCGTCTCCATGGACAGGGGGCGGGAAAATGCCCTGTGCACGGTCATAACCCGCAGTAAAAGGGTCGTCAAGCTTCCGGCCTATGAGGAGGGCAGAGGAAAAATCGGGAGGCTTTTGGAGAACAACCGTTATCTTTTGCAGCATGGGGTGCGGATGATTGAGGCGGAGGCTGTGGGGGATTCCTTCGTCATGCCCTATGTGGAGGGAGTGCCGCTTGCAAAGTATTTTCGCTCTTTGGCAGTGACGAACCGGCAGGAATTTTTCCGGCAGTTTGACAGACTGTGGCAGGTTATTTTGTCATCCTCGGATCCGGTTCCCTATGAGAATGTGGACTGGGAGCATTTTAATCCCTGGTGGGACGAGGGGGAGGACGAGAAGGCGAAAAGCCGGATTGACAGAGGCAAATGGCGAAGGGTTGCCTTTGGGACAGAGAAGGGGAGGGAAGCCTTAGGGCCGGTGCTTCGGCGGGGATATCCGGATCTGGTGCTGCTAAACGGCTTTGCCGTGGGGGATGATTTTGTGTTTTATGACCAGGAGATGTATGTGGAGAATCTTCCGGCCAAGGCCATTATGCTGAGAAACATTGATTTTCTTTACCATGGAGATGCGCAAATGCAAAAGCTTCTGCCAAGGACAGAGCTGCTGGAGCGATATGGCATGGAAGAATGTCTGGAGATTTATTATGCCCATATCGGTCATTTTCTCACAAAATTGCGCAATGACGAGAGCTTGAGAGACTACCATGAGGCCCACAGGCGCAATGACGAGGTCGTCCACTCCAACCGGCAGCGGATGAATTATTCGGCCGGGGAATATCAGCGGTTGTTTGTGGATATTTTTAAAAATATGGGTAATAAAAGGATTTACCTTTTTGGCTCGGGGAATTTCACGAAGAAATTTCTGGCCTTATATAAGGAGGAATATGAGATAGCGGGAATTTTGGACAATGACCAGTCAAAATGGGGAAGCGTCATGGAGGAAATTCCGGTTACATCTCCGAAGGCTTTGGAGGAGCTGGATGCCAGTACCTACAAGGTGATTATCTGTATAAAGAATTATACGGGAGTGTTAAAGCAGGTGAAGGGGCTTGGAGCCACCAACATCGGAATTTATGATACCAACATGGAATATTCCAGGAGGCAGAGAGAGGTGATTGTTCCGGGAGATCAGGAGAGAGCGGAAAGGGGTAAGGAAGACACCGGGAAAAGGTCAGAGAAAAGAACGGAGAAAAAGAAATATCATGTGGGATATGTGGCAGGGGTGTTTGATTTGTTTCACATCGGCCATCTGAATCTTCTTCGGCGGGCCAAGGACCAGTGCGACTATCTGATTGCCGGGGGGGGGGTCACGGATGAAGGGGTGAGGAAATTTAAGAACACGGAAAGCGTTATTCCCTTTGAGGAGCGCCTCAAGATTGTGGAGGCCTGCAGATATGTGGATCAGGCGGTGGGCATACCTCTGGAGTTTTATGACACCAAGGATGCTTATCTGAAATTTCAGTTTGACGTGCAGTTTTCGGGAAGTGATTACTCGGAGGATCCGGTTTGGCAGAAAAAGCGGGAATTTCTGCGGGAGCACGGGGCGGAGCTGGTGTTCTTCCCCTATACGGAGAGCACCAGCTCCACCAGGATTAAGGAGATGATTGCAAAAAGGCTGATGTGACAATGAAGAACGGTTAAAGCTTAATCTAAAGAGAGATACTTAGAATTGTTTCGGGGGCCACAGCGCGGTTTTATGCCTTGAAAAATCTGAGATACTGGTGGCCGAAAAGCTCCTGCCTGTGTTGGCCAGGGCATAGGCAATGATGCGCTCCGAAAGATCAATGTCCCGGATATTATTGCGCTTGACAATATCTTTGAGCACTACGGAATTATAGATGTCCCGAAGGTGGTTTTTGGTGATCTCCGGCTCAAAACCGATGCTGGATAAAAACGGCATGCCGTCATACCGGATATAATCGCTGAAGGTATAGTCCGGACCGGCAGCTTTAAACTCCGAGTAGGAGAAGGGGTAAACAACGAAGGAAATATACCGCCCGGCGATATAAGAAGCGACAAAAGATTTTTGGACGTTTCTATGGCTTGTTATAAGTAAAACAAATAAAATGAATTAGATATATTAATTTTATTTATAAAAAAACTTGTGATATGATGATACAAGCGTAAAAAATTCAGACAATGAGTGGTTTTCAGAAGGTGCTTTCACAGGAGGACAAACAATGAGTGTAAGACGGGTTTTTGTGGAGAAAAGACCGCAGTTTGCGGTGAAGGCAAGGGAGCTTTCCGAGGAGATCGGAAGCTATTTAAACATTGACACGGTAAATAAGGTCCGGGTGCTGATCCGGTATGATGTGGAGAATCTGTCGGAGCCGGTGTACCGTCAGGCGCTGACTACGGTGTTTTCGGAGCCGCCGGTGGATTTTGTCTATGAGGAATCATTTCCCTTTGAGGATGGGGACACGATTTTTTCTGTGGAGTATCTGCCGGGACAGTTTGACCAGCGGGCAGATTCGGCGGAGCAGTGTGTGAAGCTTTTAAAGGAGGACGAGGAGCCGGTGATCCGCACCGCCACCACCTATGTGCTGACAGGGGCTTTGACCAAAGATCAGATTATGGCGGTTAAGTCCTTTTGCATTAATCCGGTGGACTCCAGGGAGGCGAAGGAGGAGAAGCCGGAAACGCTGGTGACGGTTTTTGACACTCCGGAGGATGTGGCGTCCTTTGAGGGCTTTTGTGCATATGGGAAAGAAGAGCTTAAGGGGCTGTATGATTCTCTCAGTCTGGCTATGACTTTTAAGGATTTTCTTCATATTCAGAGATATTATCAGGAGGAGGAGCACAGGGAGCCTACAATGACAGAGGTGCGGGTACTGGATACCTACTGGTCTGACCACTGCCGGCACACCACCTTTTCCACGGAGCTTAAAGATGTAACCATTACAGACGGGGATTATAAAGAACCGATTCAGAGGGCTTATGAGAAGTATCTGGCAGACAGGGAGGCGCTCTATAAGGGAAGAAAGGACAAGTTTGTCTGTCTGATGGATCTGGCTCTTCTGGCCATGAAAAAGCTTAAGGCGGAGGGAAAGCTTGCGGATCTGGAGGAGTCGGAGGAGATCAATGCATGCAGCATTGTGGTGCCGGTGGAGATCGATGGTAAGACCGAGGAGTGGCTGGTGAATTTTAAGAATGAGACCCACAACCATCCCACGGAGATTGAGCCCTTCGGCGGCGCGGCCACCTGCTTAGGCGGCGCCATCCGGGATCCCTTATCCGGGCGGACCTATGTGTATCAGGCTATGCGGATCACCGGGGCGGCAGACCCGACCGTGTCTCTTGATGAGACCATGAAGGGAAAGCTTCCCCAGAAAAAGCTGGTAAATGGCGCTGCCTCCGGTTACAGCTCCTACGGCAATCAGATCGGTCTGGCCACCGGGTATGTGAAGGAGATTTACCACCCGGACTATGCGGCCAAGAGGATGGAGATCGGGGCGGTCATGGGCGCGGCTCCCAGAAAATATGTAAAGCGGATGACCTCGGATCCCGGGGATATCATTGTGCTCTTAGGCGGCCGGACCGGCAGGGACGGCATCGGCGGGGCCACCGGCTCTTCTAAGGTTCACACGGAGGCCTCCATAGAGGTTTGCGGCGCTGAGGTCCAGAAGGGAAATGCGCCTACAGAGAGAAAGATTCAGCGTCTGTTCCGCCGGCCGGAGGTCAGCAGCATCATCAAAAAGTGTAATGATTTTGGCGCCGGCGGCGTGTCGGTGGCCATCGGGGAGCTGGCGGCAGGGCTTAAGATTGATTTGGACAAGGTGCCGAAAAAGTATGCGGGACTGGACGGAACGGAGATCGCCATCTCCGAGTCCCAGGAGCGGATGGCTGTGGTGCTGGCTCCGGAGGATGTGGACCGTTTCCTGGCTTTTGCCGGGGAGGAGAATCTGGAGGCAGTGCCGGTGGCTGTGGTGACCAAGGAGCCAAGACTTGTGATGCGCTGGCGGGGAAAGATCATTGTGGATATCAGCCGGGCATTTTTAGACACCAACGGGGCCCATCAGGAAGCGGAGGTGATCCTGGAGGTTCCCTCCCGCAGGGAAAGTCCCTTTGTGAAAAAGGACGTGCCGGATGTGAGAGAGCAGTGGCTTAAGGTGCTGTCGGATTTGAATGTGTGCTCCCAGAAGGGGCTGGTGGAGATGTTTGACGGCTCCATAGGCGCCGGCTCGGTGTTTATGCCCTACGGGGGTAAATATCAGCTGACGGAGACCCAGACCATGGTGGCCAAGCTTCCGGTGCTTCACGGAACCACGGACACAGTGACCATGATGAGCTATGGCTTTGATCCTTATCTGTCCAGCTGGAGCCCCTACCACGGGGCGGTCTACGCGGTTGCCTCCTCTGTGGCTAAGATCGTGGCGTCCGGCGGAGACTTTAGGAAGATTCGCTTTACCTTCCAGGAGTATTTTAAGAGAATGACGGAGGATGCACGCCGGTGGGGAGCACCTTTTAGCGCGCTTTTGGGGGCTTATGAAGCCCAGTTGGGCTTTGGCCTTCCTTCCATTGGCGGTAAGGACAGCATGTCAGGCACCTTCAATGACGAGCAGCACGGGGAGATCAATGTGCCGCCTACGCTGGTTTCCTTTGCGGTGAATGTGGCCAGCCATAAGGATATTATCACTCCGGAATTTAAGCGGGCGGGAAGCAAAATCGTGGTATTTCGTCTCCCGCGGGATAAGTATGAGCTGCCGGTCTATGGAGAGGCTATGGACGGTTATGGGAAGGTTCTTGCAGATATCCGTGCCGGCCGGGTGATCTCTGCCTATGAGGTGGGGGGACATGGTCTGGCAGAGGCGGTCGGCAAGATGGCCTTTGGCAATAAGCTGGGGGTTAAGATTGAGCACAATGTGGATCCCAGGGATTTCTTCGGAGCAGGCTGGGGAGATATTGTCTGCGAGGTGGCTGAGGGAAAGGTTGGAGAGCTGGCCATGACCTACACGGTGATCGGAGAGGTGACGGACCGGGGAATGTTGGAATATGGCCCGGTGAGCATTTCTCTAAATGAGGCCCTTGGCTGCTGGATGAATACTTTGGAGAAGGTGTTCCCCACCCGGTCCGGGGTGGACGAGACATCGGTTTCCCACCAGCTGTACAAGGCCGATTCTGTTTATGTGTGTGGTCACAAGCTGGCACAGCCCACGGTGTTTATTCCGGTGTTCCCGGGAACCAACTGTGAGTACGACAGCGCCAGGGCCTTTGAGCGGGCCGGGGCCAGAGTGGTGACCCAGGTGTTTAAAAATCTTTCGGCCGAAGATATCCGTCTGTCGGTGGAGCTATACAAAAAGGAGATTTCCCAGGCTCAGATCCTTATGTTCCCGGGGGGATTTTCCGCAGGGGATGAGCCGGAGGGAAGCGCGAAATTTTTTGCCGCAGTGTTTAGAAACCAGGTAATAAAGGAGGAGATTGAGAAGCTTCTCAATCAGAGGGACGGTCTGATGCTTGGCATCTGCAACGGCTTCCAGGCCCTCATCAAGCTGGGACTGGTGCCGGAGGGACGGATTATGGAGCAGCAGGAGAACTCCCCCACTCTGGCTATGAATACCATCGGCCGCCATGTATCCAAGATGGTTTATACCAAGGTGGTTTCCAACAAATCCCCATGGCTTAAAAAGGCTTCTTTAGGCGGGGTCTACTGTAACCCGGCGTCCCACGGAGAGGGCCGGTTTGTGGCGGACAGTCAGTGGCTGAAAAAGCTTTTTGAAAACGGACAGGTGGCTACTCAGTATGTGAATGACCAGGGTGAGGCCACCATGGATGAGTTCTGGAATCCCAACGGTTCCTATGAGGCCATTGAGGGGATCACCAGCCCGGACGGGAGGATCTTCGGAAAGATGGCTCACTCAGAGCGGCGGGGAGAGGCGGTTGCCATCAATATTTATGGGGAACAGGATATGAAAATTTTTGAGTCGGGAGTAGATTATTTCCGGTAAAAATAATTATGACGGAGAGGACATGATGAAAAAGGTTGTAAAGTTTGGCGGAAGTTCCCTGGCCAGCACCAGGCAGTTTAAGAAGGCAGGCGAGATCATCCGGTCGGATAAGACCAGACGGTATGTGATCCCCTCGGCGCCGGGGAAGCGCAATGATAAGGATGAGAAGGTGACGGATATGCTGTACGCCTGTTATGACGCGGCCAGCACAGGCGTTGCCTATAAGAAGCTGCTGAACCGGATCAAGGATCGCTACATGGAGATCATCAATGGACTGGATTTGAACCTGAACCTGGATTTTGAGTTTGACCGGATCGAGGAGAATTTCGTCAAGGGGATCGGACGGGACTACGCGGCTTCCCGGGGAGAGTATTTAAATGGTCTGGTGATGGCCAATTATCTGGGATACGAATTTATCGATGCGGCAGAGGTTATCTTTTTTGACGACCAGGGAAATTTTGAGGCGGATTTCACCAACAGGGAGCTGGGAGAGCGGCTGGAGCATGTGGAGCGGGCGGTGATCCCGGGCTTTTACGGCGCCATGCATGACGGGACTATCAAAACCTTTTCCCGGGGCGGCTCGGATGTGACCGGATCCATTGTGGCCAAGGCGATCCATGCGGATCTGTATGAGAACTGGACCGATGTGTCAGGCTTTTTGGTGGCGGATCCACGGATCGTATCCGAACCGGAGGTGATTGAGACTATCACCTACAAGGAGCTTAGGGAGCTGGCCTATATGGGGGCCAGCGTGCTGCACGAGGATGCGATTTTTCCGGTGAGAAGGGAAGGGATTCCCATCAATATCCGCAACACCAACAAGCCCCAGGACAAGGGAACCCTGATTGTGGAGAGCACCTGCAGAAAGCCCCGCTACACCATCACCGGAATTGCCGGAAAGAAGGGATTTTGCGCCATCAATATTGAGAAGGCCATGATGAATGCGGAGGTGGGCTTTGGGAGAAAGGTGCTGGAGGTATTTGAAAAGTACGGCATTTCCTTTGAGCACATGCCCTCCGGCATAGATACCATGACCATCATGGTCCATCAGGATGAATTTGAGGAGTATGAGCAGTCGGTGATTGCAGGGATCCACCGGGCTGTAGAGCCGGACAGTGTGGATCTGGAGTCGGATCTGGCTCTTATCGCCGTGGTGGGACGGGGAATGAAGGGCACCAGGGGAACCGTGGGAAGAATCTTTTCCGCTTTGGCACATGCCCGGATCAACGTGAAGATGATTGACCAGGGTTCCAGCGAGCTGAATATTATAATCGGTGTCAAGAATGTGGATTTTGAGACGGCAATCAAGGCCATCTATGATATTTTTATTACAGCAGAGATATAATGGAGTGTAAAGAAGGGAGTCCGGTTTGCCGGGCTCCTTTGATTATGGCTGTTTATGGCTTGTCTGCTCAATTTGTCCTTTCTAAACGAAAACAGATGTGGTATACTTATATTGTTATACGGTTGGAGAATCTGTCCGAAGGGAGAGGGTTATGGACGGTTTGTACAAAGCCAGGCGGACATTTTTTTTGGAAATTGTACTGGCCGCGGCATTTTTGTCAGTCAGCTGCGCCGGGCCGTCTACCCGGGTGCTGCCCCGGGAGAGCAGGGAGGAGCTGGCGGAGCCAGAGGAGCTTTTGGTTCTTGAGGAGGGGAATCCCTTTTATCTTCAGGAGGAGCTTGACTTTTTGGCTGGCCTTCCTTGTGTGGCAGGAAGCGAGAGGGAGAGGGAGTGCACGCGTTATATCCGGCAGCTTCTGGAGGATTATGGATATGATGTGACATTGCAGGGCTTTCTGTATGAGGAGGGATCCGGGGAGGGGAAAAGGACAGGGACCAATGTGGTTGCTGTGAGACAGGCGGAGAATCGGGAGGCTGACATTCTGATCGTGGCTGCCCACCATGATACCCTTCCCTACAGCCCGGGAGCCGGTGACAGCGCTTGTGGCGTGGCAGTGCTTCTGGAGATGGCCAGGCTGCTTTCCCGGCTTCCCACGGATACGGAGCTTCGCTTTGTCAGCTTTTCCGGCTATGTGGATCAGCAGGCAGGATGCCGGTATTATGTGGATTCTCTGGTGGAGAGAGAGAAGGAGCGGGTGATCGGAGCTGTCCTGCTGGACGAGATGGGATTTCGTCTGGACGGTAGTATGATTCTGGCCACGGAGGATGGCCGTCCTACGCTGCTTGGCGACAGTATTCAGGATGCGGGGAGAGAGCTTTTGGGGGAAAGCTGGTCCTACACCGGAAAAGAGACGGGAGGACACAGTCGGTTCGTGCGGGGCAGGGTTCCGGCAGTGTCTGTCAGGCAGCAGAGGGAGTCCTTTGAAAGCGGCTCCCGTTTTGACAGGCCAGGGCTTGTGAACATAGAACGTCTGGCGCAGGTGGTCAATGTATTGAGCCGTGCAGTGTCGGATATTATGAGTCCGGATACCCCGTCTATGGTGGCAAAATCCCGCCATTACAATCATTTGCGAGACAGAGCGGCTGTTGAGTATGCCGGGTTGCCGCTTCCCTTTGGGGAGACGATTGCTCAGACAGAAACCCGCCTTGGAGTGGAAGGCTCTCTGGCTTCGGAAAATACGGACAATGAGGGAAAGCTTATCCAGTCGTATCAGTATCTGGTAAAGTGGTTTGGCGTAGATCAGCCCCTTTTTACCAATTACTATTATAGCAGCGGCAGGCTGGAATTTGTGTCCGTTGACGGGGATGGAGCCGGTGTGGAGCTCTCGGAAATGACAGGACGGATAAAGTCCGTTTATGGGGAACCAGTGCAAAGAAGTGAAGGGCCGGAGGGAACGGAGTTTGTCTGGCAGGATGGGATCAGCAGGACAGATATCTCCCTTAGTCCGGAAGGGGACGGATATCGTCTGGTGCTTCGGGAATACCGGCCAAAGAAGCAGCTGCTTGACAGCTATGAGATCTCTCCTCCTGCGGGACTCAATCCCCAGATGGGGCTGGGGCGCAGGGAGGGAGAGGAGCTTGGGGCGCAGGATTCCAGAGCGAATGTGCTTCTGACGCTGGTGCGCCAGCTTCTCCCTCTGGGTAATGAGCCAAATCTCATCCGGGTTGATTTGTACACAGATGGGATTGGCATGACACAAACCAGCCTGGATGTGATTTTGCCGGAAGAAGGCGATGGAATCCAGGCAAATCCGGCCTTTGTCTGGGGCTTTGATCTTGAGGATGCCTTAACAAGAGACGGAAAATGGCGCAATGAGACGGACATGGCGCGTCAGATTCTTCTGCTTTACGGAGAGATGCTTGGCCATACCGGACCCTATGGAACCGCTTTTGCAGAGGAATTTCCGGAAGAAGACGGTTCTGTGGAGCAGGTTCTGACCGGCTTAAAGCCAGGGGATATTCCGGAGCCCCTGCCGGATTTTAAGGAGAGCTTTATGTGGTTTGTACTGACAGACCAGACAGAGGAGGCGGACGGTGAATGGGGAGCGAGGATCCAATTCTTTTATCAATATGAAGAATTGGCCGCATATCGGACGCTGATACGGAACAACCTTAAGATAGATCCATAAGAACATGCAGATTTGGAGGTAAATAAGGGATGTTGGAGAAAATTGATTTGTCAAGAACCGTGGAGAAGGAAGTATACAAAAAGGTTCAAGGGGAGGAAGGGGCAAAGTTAGGACAGCTTCAAAGGCGTTTAAAGGAGGCGGGGATCCCGGTGCTGATCCTGTTTGAGGGTATGGGGGCAGCAGGCAAGGGAACCCAGATCAACCGTCTGATACAGGCTCTGGATCCCAGAGGTTTTGACGTATATGCCAGCAACCGTCCCACAGAGGAAGAGGTTCTGCGGCCGTTTCTGTGGAAGTTCTGGACGGTGACGCCGGAGAACGGTCGGATTGCCATCTACGACCGGAGCTGGTATCAGAAGGTGCTGATTGACCGTTTTGACAAGGTCACAAAGAAAAAGGAGATTCCGGAAGCATTCCGAGATATCTGTTCCTTTGAAAAGCAGCTCAGTGACGGGGGTGCGGTGATCATCAAGCTGTTTTTGTATATCTCCCAGGAGGAGCAGAAAAAGCGTTTTAAGAAGCTGGAAAAATCTGTGGAGACCAAGTGGCATGTAAGTGAGGGCGACTGGGACAGAAACCGCAGGTATGAGGAGTATCTTCAGATCAATGAGGAGATGCTGGAGCGGACGGATACAGAGTTTGCCCCGTGGACAATCATTGAGGCCACGGATAAGAACTATGCGGCTATGAAAATATTAAAATCTGTGACAGAGCGGCTGGAGAAGGCATTGGAGGAAAAGGCGGCAAAGAAGGCGGCTCAGAAGGTTAATTCGGGGATTTCTCTGGACGCGGGAAGCCGCTATCAGAACGGTGTTTTGTCTGGCGTGGATTTATCCAGGGCCCTGACCAGGGAGGAATATAAGCAGAAGCTCGACAAGCTGCAAAAGCGGCTGGAGATCCTTCACAGTGATATTTACCGGCTGAGGATTCCTGTGGTGTTAGGCTTTGAGGGCTGGGATGCAGGGGGCAAGGGCGGAGCCATCAAACGTTTGACCAGCCATATGGATCCCAGAGGCTATCAGGTATGTCCCACAGCCTCTCCCAATGATATTGAGAAAAAGCACCATTATCTGTGGCGTTTCTGGAACAAGGTGCCCAAGGCAGGCCATGTGGCTATTTTTGACCGAACCTGGTACGGACGGGTGATGGTGGAACGGATCGAGGGCTTCTGTACGGAGGATGACTGGAAACGGGCCTATCAGGAGATCAATGAGATGGAGGCCCATATGGCCAATGCAGGGGCTGTGGTGCTGAAATTCTGGCTTCACATTGACAAGGATGAGCAGGAGCGGCGGTTTAAGGAGCGGATGGAGATTCCGGAAAAGCAGTGGAAGATCACCGATGAGGACTGGCGCAACCGGGAGAAATGGGATCAGTACGAGATCGCTGTCAATGAGATGCTGGTGCGCACCTCCACCACCTATGCACCGTGGATTGTAGTGGAGGGAAACAACAAGTATTATGCCCGGGTGAAGGTGCTTCAGACCGTGGTGGATGCCTTGGAGGAGAAGATTCGCCAGGTGAAGAAGGAAAGAAGCCAGGATTAAGATTCTCCCGGAACGAAAAAAGAAGGGGCGGCAGCCGGGAAAACGCAGAACAGGAAAATTATGAGCAATGTGGCGATTATCGGCGGCGGCGCGGCAGGAATGATGGCGGCCGCCGCCGCTGCTAAGGCCGGACATCAGGTCCGGCTGTACGAGAAAAATGAAAAGCTGGGCAAAAAGCTTTATATCACCGGCAAGGGACGGTGCAACCTGACCAATGCCTGCGAGACGGAAGAATTGTTTGACGCGGTTATCCATAACCCCAAATTCTTATACAGCAGCTTTTATGCCTTTACCAACCAGAATGTGATGGATTTTGTTAAGGTGCACGGGTGTCCCTTAAAGACAGAGCGGGGAAACCGGGTATTTCCCCTTTCGGATAAGTCCTCGGATGTGATCAGGGCCTTTTCCCGGGCCTTAAAGGAGCTTGGCGTGTCCGTCTGTCTGGGGGAGGAGGTGGAGAGCCTCTCCTGGGAGGAAGGGCGGATGAAAGGACTTATTTTGAAAAAGGGAGGGCGTTTTGTTGCGGCGGACCGGGTTGTGGTGGCCACGGGAGGCCTCTCTTATCCCTCCACCGGCTCTACCGGCGATGGCTATCGGTTTGCACGCCAGACAGGCCATAAGGTGACAAAACTGAACCCGGCCCTGGTTCCCCTGGAGGTGAGAGAGCTTTCACAGGTAAAGGCGCTTCAGGGGCTCTCCCTGCGGAATGTAAGGATACAGGTGCTTTTGGGGAAAAAGGTTCTGTACGAGGATTTTGGGGAAATGCTGTTTACTCATTTCGGGGTCAGCGGCCCGGTAATCCTGTCTGCCAGCAGCTATGTGGCCAGAGAGCTTTTAAAAGGGGAGCTGGTCCTGTCTGTGGATCTGAAGCCGGCTCTTGATAGGGAGCAGTTAGACGGGCGGCTTGTGCGGGACTTTCAGGAGATGAAAAACAGGCAGTATAAAAATGCTCTGTCCCGGCTTCTGCCCTCAAAGATGATTCCTGTCATTGTGGAGCGAAGCGGGATTTTGCCGGAAAAGCCGGTCAATGAGATTACCCGGGAGGAGAGAAAGGCTCTGGCAGATTGTCTTAAGGATTTCCGTCTGACATTGACCGGGCTTCGGGATTACCGGGAGGCGATTATCACCCAGGGCGGCGTCTCGGTGGGGCAGGTAAACCCGGGCACTATGGAGTCAAAGCTGGTTGAGGGGCTCTATTTTGCCGGGGAGGTGCTGGACTTGGATGCAATGACAGGGGGATATAATTTACAGATCGCCTTCTCCACAGGATATCTGGCCGGCATGTGCGCGGGGCAGGACAAAGAAAATAAAGGATAGCAGTTTTCGGCAGTCAGAAAGCTATCTCAAAGGAGTGAAGAAATCATGGAAAAACAAGCTTTTAATATTGCGGTGGACGGACCGGCCGGAGCCGGAAAGAGCACCATTGCCCGGCTGGTGGCCGAAAGGCTGGGCTTTGTCTATGTGGATACGGGAGCCATGTACCGGGCCATTGCCCTTTTTTGTCTGCGGAGGGAGATTGCTTTGGAGGATGAGGCTCAGGTGTCATCAGCCGTTTCTGAGGCAAGGATCACTATCAGCCATCAGGACGGGGTGCAGCAGGTGATGCTGAATGGAGAGAATGTATCAGGCCTGATCCGCACAGAGCAGGTAGGGAACACCGCCTCTACCATAAGTGCTTACCCGGCAGTGCGGGCCCATCTTTTGAATCTGCAGCGGGAGCTGGCTGCCAGCACCAATGTGATTATGGATGGAAGAGATATTGGCACTTGTGTGCTTCCAAAGGCTCAGACGAAGATTTACCTGACTGCAAGTCCGAAAGTTCGGGCTATGAGACGCTTTAAGGAGCTGAAAGAAAAAGGTGTGATGTGTAATTTACAGGAAATTGAGCAAGATATTATAGAAAGGGACCAGAAGGACATGAACCGCCTGATTGCTCCTCTTAAGCAGGCAGAGGACGCGGTGTTTGTGGACGGCTCGGATATGACCATTGAAGAGGTGGTGTCTGCCATTATCCGGGCAGCAAAGCTTCATGGACTTGTGGTATAATCTGGCGTATGGAAGTGATTGTTGCAAAGACTGCTGGTTTTTGCTTTGGAGTAAGGCGGGCAGTGGAACAGGTGTATGAACAGATCCAACAGGCAAAAGAGCCGGTTTTCACCTATGGTCCTATCATCCATAATCAGGAGGTGGTCAGGGACTTGGAAGAAAAAGGCGTCCGGGTGCTGAATACAAGGGAAGAGCTTCAGAACCTGAAAGAAGGGATTGTGATTATACGCTCTCACGGTGTGGGAAGGGAAGTCTATGACATTCTGGAAAGGAACGGGATCCCCATCATTGATGCCACCTGCCCTTTTGTGAAAAAAATTCACCGGATTGTCAGAGAACAGGAGGAAAAGGGAAGGCGGATTATCATTGTAGGCGACCCGGTCCATCCGGAGGTACAGGGAATCCGGGGATGGGCCGGGGCAGAAACCTTTGTGATTCAGGATGCATCACAGATCGAAAATTTGCCGGTAAAGCCGGAAGAACAACTGTGTATAGTGGCGCAGACGACATTTAATTACAATAAATTTAAAGATTTAGTTGAAAAATTTGAGAAAAAGGGTTATGATATACTTGTTTTAAATACGATTTGCAGTGCAACTCAGGAAAGACAGGTGGAAGCCAGCCGTATTGCTTCTATGGTGGACGTAATGATTGTCATTGGCGACAAGAAGAGCTCCAATTCTCAGAAGCTCTACGAGATATGCCAAAAGAAATGTAAGAACACTTACTTTATCCAGACAGTAGGCGATTTCAATCCTGAATGTATGAATTCTGTGCGCAACGTAGGTATTACAGCCGGGGCGTCTACCCCGAAACAAATTATCGAGGAGGTTCATGCTAATGCCAGAGCTAAATGAGTTTGAACAAATGTTAGAGGAGTCTTTAAAGACAATCCGTACAGGGGAGATCGTCACTGGTAAAGTCATTGATGTCAAAGATGATGAGATTGTCTTGAATATAGGCTACAAGTCCGATGGAATTATCCCGCGCAGTGAGTATACCAATGAGAACAACGCGGATCTGCGGAATTTGGTTCATGTAGGGGATGAGATGGAAGCCAAGGTGGTGAAGGTCAATGACGGCGAGGGACAGGTGGCCCTTTCCTACAAGAGACTGGCCATTGACAAGGGCAACAAGCGCTTGGAGGAGGCGTTTAACAACCAGGAGGTTCTGACTGCTAAGGTAACGCAGGTATTGGACGGTGGTCTCAGCGTGGAGGTGGAGGGCACCCGGGTGTTTATTCCGGCCAGCTTAGTGTCCGATACTTTTGAGAGAGATTTAACCAAGTATGCGGATCAGGAGATCGAGTTTGTGGTCACCGAGTTTAATCCCCGCAGGAGACGGATTATCGGTGACAGAAAGCAGCTGATGGCAGCCCGGAAGGCAGAGATGCAGAGAGAGCTGTTTGAGCGCATCCAGGTAGGCGATGTGGTGGAAGGCACCGTGAAGAATGTGACGGATTTTGGCGCCTTTATTGATCTTGGCGGAGCAGATGGTCTGCTTCACATTTCTGAGATGTCCTGGGGCCGGGTGGAGAACCCGAAGAAGGTGTTCAAGACCGGCGATCCTCTGACGGTTCTTATCAAGGACATCAATGGGGAGAAGATCGCTCTCAGCTTAAAGTTCCCGGATCAGAATCCCTGGGTCAATGCGGACGAGAAGTACGCCGCCGGAAATATTGTTACCGGCCGGGTGGCCCGGATGACAGATTTCGGTGCTTTCATTGAACTGGAGCCGGGAGTGGATGCTCTGCTGCACGTATCCCAGATTTCCAGAGAGCATGTGGAGAAGCCCTCGGATGCTTTAAAGATCGGTCAGCAGATTGAGGCCCGCGTAGTTGATTTTAACGGCGAGGACAGGAAGATCAGCCTGAGCGTTAAGGCTTTGCAGAATATGCCGGAGCCGGTTTATGAGGATCCGGATGTGGCGGATGTGGATATTGAGGCTATGGCGGCCTCTGAGGATGTGGAATAAGATTTGTTTATAAAAGAAGGTTGGAACCGGTGTTTTCGGTTCCGGCCTTTTTTCTTCGGAGTATTCCCTTTTTCCAAGTCTATATTTTGTCAGGATGAGGGGGGGAGAATTGTATAACTTTTTTATAATATATAGTTGACATACTATATTATATAATATATAATATAGAAAAATAAATAATATTATATTTTTTGGAGAAACAGAGATCCTGGTTTGTTACTGTTTAGATAGGTCTGCGCATTTACTTGGCTGACCGTATGGTAAACTGGGCCAGAAAGCAAAAATCCCATCGCCGAAGGCGATTTTCATGGATTTTTGCAGGTTGCTGTGAACGTATGTAAACAGTAACCCTATTTTAGAACAGGAGAGTGACTATGGTTTTTAATACGGGGGCAGCTCTTCTGGATGCGATTGTGCTGGCAGTGGTATCCAGGGAGCAGCAGGGAACTTATGGCTATAGGATTACTCAGGATGTCCGGGGAGTGATTGATATTTCGGAATCTACTTTGTATCCGGTGCTGAGAAGGCTTCTGAAGGAGAATTGTCTGGAAAGCTATGATTTGGCTATTGACGGAAGGAACCGGAGGTATTACCGGATTACGGAGAGCGGCAGACTGCAGCTGAATCTGTACCGGGGAGAGTGGAGCAGTTATTCCCAGAAGATTTCCAGGATACTTGAGGAGGAGCAGGGATGAGAAGAGAGGAATTTATTAGGGAGCTGGAATATCTGTTGCAGGATGTTTCTGAGGCGGATAAGGAGGATGCCATTGCCTACTATCGGGATTATCTGGAGGAGGCGGGGGATGACCATGAGGAAGAAGCGATTCGGGAGTTTGGCAGTCCTGAGCGGGTGGCGGCGATTATTCGGGCGGACCTTGACGGGAGGCTGGATGGAGGAGGTGAATTTACGGAGAATGGATACCAGGATGAGCGATTCCGGGATCCCAGGTATCAGGTGGCAGAGCGTCATGAGTTGCCGGAGGTGACAGAGAATAACACCTGGCAGGAGGCAGGGGAAGGGCAGAACGGCCATGGCTCCCATGCAGGCGGAAGATTTAAAGGAGAAGGGAAGGGAGATGGAAGAAGGAGAGGAGGCCTTCTCTCCAAGGGAAGTCCTGTAAGCCAGGTGCTGAAGGTGATTTTGATTGTAGCTTTAGTCTGTGTGGCCTCGCCGGTTTTTCTTGGGGTGGGAGGCGGATTTGTGGGAATCGCCACCGGCCTTTTGGCATTGCTTGTTGCAGTGGTGGTGCTGGCGGCAGTGGGCACTGTGGCAGCCTTTATCGGCGCTATCGCGCTGATTGTGCTGGGTTTTGGGATGATGTTTGCCTATCCGTGGAGCGGTGTGCTGCTGATTGGGTGCGGAATTTTTGCCATGGGTCTGGGATTTTTGGGAGTTGTGGTATGCATACTGGTATATGGGAAGCTGATTCCGTTTTGTGTCTGTGGTGTGGCCAACTGGCTTAACCGGCTGCTGTATCGGAGGAGGGACAGGGTATGAAAAAAACGATCAAATGGATGATAATTTTCTCTGCAGTATTTTGTGTGCTGGGGATTGGAGTGATAGCTGCAGGCGCTATGATGGGCGGAGGCCATTATATGGGGAAGGCCTTTAAGCTGACAGACCGGTGGGACGAACGCTATGAATACTGGGAGAAAAGATGGGAGGAGAAGTGGGAGCAGGATGTCGTGGAAAGCACCGGGACTGCTGCCACGGAGGCGCTTGCGGATGCGCCCGGAAGTATAGAGAATCCTTTGGAAGGAAGTTTTTCCTACGAAAATATCCGTAAGCTGGAAGCCGATGTTGACGGGACTGTGATTTTTATGGAATCAGAGGAATTGAGTCCGGGGCAGGTGTTGATTGCCAAGGGGGAGGATGGTGAAGATTATGAATACCGTCAGGACGGGGATACCTTAAAGATTCATTGGCCATCCCGGTCCAGAAGGGGTAGAGAGTCTTTGGGAAAGACCATCACGGTTCTGGTTCCGGCCGGAAGCTGTCTGGATGAGATTGAGATTCAGATGGTGGCCGGGGCGTTTCAGGCAGATGTTATGCGGGCTAAGGAGATTTCTCTGGAGGCAAAGGCAGGAGTTATTGAGGTGGGGCAGGCTGAGGCGGAGAGTCTTAAGCTGGAGGTGGACACGGGGCAGATTCTGTGTGGCGCGGATGTAGCCAGAGAGGTGTCGGCAGACAGCGAGCTGGGTGAGATCCTTTTAAAGCTTAAGGGAAAAAGAGAGGATTTTGACTATGAGCTGGAGTGCTCGGCAGGGATCATTGTCCTTAAAGACAGCAAGCCGGAGGAGTATCAGGGCCTGCATCATGAGATAACCATTGACAATGGAGCCGGTAAAAGGGCTGAGCTGGAATGTTCGGCGGGAAGTATTACTGTAGCCTACTATGAGGAAGATGACAGCTCTGAGGTATGAGAAGCAGAGCAGTGAAAGAGATCAGAAGAAAGGAAGAAATGATGGACAATAACAGAAAATTGTATCGTTCTGGCAAAGATAAGATGATTTGTGGAGTTTGCGGAGGGCTGGGGGATTATCTGAATGTGGATCCCACCTTGATTCGGCTTTTGTGGGTACTTTTGACCTGCTGGGCGGGGATGAGCATTGTGGCTTACCTGGTTGCGGCGATTATCATTCCCATGGAGCCGCCAGAGCTGTAATGAAGAGGGAATCATTTGTATAAGAGACAAAAGCAACGGGCATACTCTTAGGGAAAGTAATGGAAAGGAGTATGCCCTTATTATGCCTAAAAGTAAAAAGACGAAAAAGCCCTTTGACATAAATGACATGACCCCAGAGGAGCAGCTGAAATTTGAGATTGCCGAGGAGCTGGGATTGGGGGCTAAGGTGCTGGAGAATGGATGGAGGAGTCTGACCTCCAAGGAGAGCGGACGGATCGGGGGACTGATTACCAAAAGAAAGAGAGAGATGCAAAAGGCTTGTCAAAAACAAGAAAATTCTTTATAATCAGTGGAGATTCCTAAAAAAGTGTGGGTGATCGATGATGGAGAAGAAGCTGCGAAGCGGATATACCACCGGGACCTGTGCATCGGCTGCGGCCAGGGCTGCAGCCGTTTTTCTGTTGACAAAAAAAGCGCCAAAAAAGGTTCGGGTATTGCTTGGAAACGGGACAATGGCAGAATTTTTACCGGAGTATGGGAAGCATTGGTGCCGGGTGAAAAAGGATGGGGGAGATGACCCGGATGTGACAGACGGAGTGTGGGTGTATGCCGGAGTATTTCCGGTGTCCGGGAAAAATTTTGAAAAATTATGCCAAAATGGCAGGGGATATACCCTGGAAGAATATGAGGGGCTCTATTTAAACGGCGGCCCGGGCATCGGGATAGTGACAAAAAAAGGTCTCTCCTGTCCCACCGGTCATTATGCTATCAATCCGGTGCCGCGCCGGATGATCTTGGAGGCGGTGGATTCTGTGCGAAGGGAGATAGCCTGTGAGGGGTGCTTTGAGGTGCGGATCGCTGTGCCCCAGGGAGAGAAGCTTGCAGAAAAAACATTTAATCCGGTGCTGGGAATCCGGGGGGGAATCTCTGTTCTGGGCACCACCGGCGTGGTGGAGCCTATGAGTGAGCAGGCTCTGGTGGAGACCATCCGTCTGGATATCCGGGTCAGGGCGGCCGCGGGAGAGAAGGTCCTTCTTCTGACGCCTGGCAATTACGGGGAAGCATTTCTTTGGCAGGAGCTGGGAATCCGGCTGGGAACAGCGGTGAAGTGCAGTAATTTTGTGGAAGCATCGGTGAAAATGGCGGCGGAGGAGGGATTTTGCGGGCTTTTGCTGGTGGGCCATGCAGGAAAAATGATCAAGGCAGCCGGTGGTGTGGGGAACACCCACTCAAAGTATGGGGACAGAAGAATGGAGCTGATGGAAAAGCTGACCCGGCAGGTTTGTGCAGAAGTGTGTGAGGAAACAAAAGAGAAGAAAAAAAGAGAAAAACTTTTCAGGGATATAGGCGCTTGCAACACAACGGAGGAAGCGGTGGAGCGACTGAAGGAGGAGGGGCTGGCAGACCAGGTATTAGGCTGCGCGGCAGAGAAGGTGAGCCAACAGATATCCGACTGGTCCGGCGGCAGGATAAAGGGGGAGGCGGTGGTGTTTTCCTCCCTGCATAAAGCGGTGGGAAGAACAAAAAATGCAGAGGATTTTGCGAGGCTGTTCCGGTGAAGGGTGAAGATGGCCGGCAAGGCTGTATTAGTTAGCGAAATGTAAATGTGTCAGATTACATCAGGCGGGAGGACAATAGGCGTGAAATTGGCTGTGATCAGCTTTACAAAGGCCGGGGGACGGCTGTGTGTGGATTTGACGGAGAGCCTTAAAAGGGAGGGACATGTATGCGAGGGATATGTTCAGGCAAGATTTTGTCAAGATCCGGAAAAACTTTTGGGGCAGGGGATTTATTCGACTAAGGAGCCGGTGGGAGCGTGGACAGAGAAGCGTTTTTGGGCGGTGGACGGATTGATTTACATAGGGGCGGCGGGAATTGCAGTTCGGGCCGTGGCTCCGCTTCTTAAGGATAAGATGAGGGATCCGGCTGTGGTGGTGGTGGATGAGCAGGGGCATTTTGCAGTTTCTCTTTTATCCGGCCATGTGGGGGGAGCCAATGAGCTGGCCAGGACAGTGGCAAGAGTCTGCAAGGGACAGCCGGTGATCACTACGGCCACCGATGTAAATGGAAAGACAGCCATAGACGGCTGGGCGGCCAAACAGGGATTTTGGATCGGGGACCGGGAGCTGGCAAAGCAGGTGTCTGCAAAGGTGCTGGAAGGGGAGCCGGTGGGATTTTTCAGTGATTTTCCATTGGAAAGCCCGGAAACAGAGCAGTACAGGCCCGGGGTGATCTGTGAGATCAATGTGTGGGTTACCGTAAGGAAAAGCCCAAGGCAGGAGGAAGCGTTGGGGCAGGCTATGGCGGCAGGAAAGAAGCTTTTGCGTCTGGTTCCTGGGGCGATGACTCTGGGGATCGGGTGCAGAAGGGGAATACCCGGAAGCCGGATTGAGGAAACGGTGGAACGGATTTTGGAAAAGGCTCAGTTAGACAGGCACGGGCTGGTCCGTATCGCCAGCATTGACTTAAAAAAGAAGGAGGATGGCCTTTTGTCTCTGTCAGAGAAATGGAAGGTGCCCTTTGTGACTTTTTCTGCGGGGGAGCTAGAGCGGGTAAAGGAATCGGTTGCAGAATCCCCCTTTGTCCGTCAGGTGACGGGCACGGGGAATGTATGTGAGAGGGCCGCTCTTTTGGCGGCAGGGGACGGGGCAGGGCTTTTGGTGGGAAAACAGGCACAAAACGGAGTGACCGTGGCTGTGGCAAGAGGACAAAAAATATGGCAAAGGTATTGATTTTCGGAGGAACCACCGAGGGGCGCGCTCTGGCAGAGTATGGGGCGCGGCAAGGGATCTCTGTGGCAGTCAGTGTGGTCTCGGAGTACGGAAAACATGTGATGGGGAATATGGCTGGCTTGTCGGTGCGCTGCGGGGCCCTGGATAAAGACGGGATTTTCTCTTTGCTGGAAGAGGAAAAGCCCTGTCTGGTATTGGATGCCACCCATCCCCATGCGGTCACGGTTACCGGTGAGATAATGTGGGCCTGTAAAAAGGCAGGAGTCCGTTGCCTGAGAGTGGTTCGGGACATGACGGGGGAGGAAGCCGGGGAGAGCGAAGACAGGTACAAAGCCGTGTTTTGGGTACATACTCCCGGGGAGGCGGCAGAGATCCTGGCAAGGGATCAAAAGCCGGTTCTTTTTACCACGGGAAGTAAGGAACTGGAATTTTTTGCAGAGGTGGAAAAGCTCCGGGGAAGAATCTATGCCCGGGTTTTGCCGGACAGCCAGGTGCTTGCAAGGTGCGAACAGTTAGGAATCCGGGGAAAACATCTGATTGCCATGCAGGGGCCCTTTTCCGAGGAGATGAACCGGGCTCTGATCCGGGAGATCGGGGCCGGGTGGCTGGTGACGAAGGAGTCGGGAAGCCGGGGAGGCTTTGAGGAAAAGCTGGCGGCGGCTGGTAGCTGTAATATACCGGCTGTGGTGATCCGGCGACCGGATTCGGAGGAAGGGATTTCTTTTGAGGAAGCCTGCAGGGAGCTTCTTTGTCTGGCGGAGGAACCGGACGGGACTGCTGCGGCAGAGGAACCGGGCAGGACTGCTGTTGCAGAGAAAGAGGAGCTCTCTGAGAAGGATGCAATGCGCGGACTGTCCCTGATTGGAATGGGGATGGGGACCGGCAGTCAGCTGACTGTGGAGGCAATCCGGGAGCTGGAGCAATGCGATGTGGTACTGGGGGCAGGACGGATGCTGGCAGACATAAAGCCGTGGATCAAAGGAAAGGCTGTAAAGGAGCGGTACCTGGGAAAGGAGATTCTTGACTGGCTTCTTGCCCATCCCATATACAGAAGGGCCGCGGTGGTCTATTCGGGAGACACCGGCTTTTACAGCGGCTGCGGTTCCCTGTTAAGGATACTAAAGGAGCAGAAGGAGGAAGAATTTCTTGTCCGGATATTTCCCGGAATTTCTACTCTGTCCTGCCTTAGCGCCCGTCTGGGGCGTTCCTGGGAATCGATCCATCCGGCCAGTAATCATGGGCGGGAATGTGACGTGGAGGCGCTTTTAGAGAAGTACGGCCATGTGTTTTTGCTGCTGGGGGGAGAGGAAGGTCTGGGAAGGCTTTGCGAAAGGCTTGACAAATCGGGAATGGGGAATGTGCAGGTATCTGCCGGAGTGCGGCTGGGATACCCGGATGAGCGGATTTTTACAGGAACGGCAAGGGAGCTAAAGGGGAGTGAAAAAGCTTCCCTGGTTGCTGTAATTTTGGACTGGGACAGGAGTGAGGCAGGAGATGAGAGATGAGGAATTTATTCGGGGCCGGGTGCCTATGACAAAAAGCGAGGTGCGGGCAGTGTCCATATCAAAGCTGGAGCCGACTGAGGGGGATATTGTCTATGACATCGGGGCGGGAACCGGTTCGGTGGCAGTGGAAATGGCCTTAACCACCAGGTGCGGCCATGTGTATGCAGTAGAATACAAAAAAGAGGCGTGCGAGCTGATCCGCAGAAACCGGGAGCATTTTCATGTGAATAATCTGACCGTGGTGGAGGGAGAGGCGCCGGGGGTACTGGAAGGTATTCCTGGGCCGGATAAGGTTTTTCTTGGGGGAAGTAAAGGGAAGCTTAGGGAGATCCTTGACTGGATCTGGAATAAGAATCCTGGTACACGGGTGGTGGTCAATGCGGCGGCCCTGGAGACCCTGGCAGCAGTCAGCGCCTATCTGCGGGAGCATAGGATGGAGGCGGAGATTGTCTGTGTCCAGGTGGCAAGGGCAAGAAGGCTGGGGGAATATCACCTGATGGAAGGACAGAATCCGGTATATATTGTCACGATTGAACCGCCTGAGCCGGGAACAGAAGGTTAAGGGGGACAAGAGATGCTTCATTTGATAACAGGAGGCAGTGCCAGCGGAAAATCTCTGTTTGGGGAGCAGGCAGCTCTAAGTACAGGGGCCGGGCGCCGGTATTATATTGCAACAATGGAGCCCTGGGGAAGGGAAGGAAGAGAGCGGGTGTCCAGGCACAGGATACAGCGGGAGGGAAAGGGATTTCACACCATCGAGGCTTATCATGACCTGGAAACGGTTTTTCTGGAACCGGGGGAGCGGGAGGACACGGTGATTTTGCTGGAATGTATGTCCAATCTGGTGGCTAATGAGCAGTTTGGAACCGGGGGAGGGGATGAGGAGATTTTGGAACGGATTTTCAGAGGAATCCGCCATTTGCAGGATCAGGGGAAATATCTGATTGTGATTACTAACGAAGTGTTTTCTGACGGAAGCTTGTATGAAAGGGAAACCCTGCGGTATCTTACGCTGCTTGGGCAGGCAAACCGGAAGCTGGCTTTGCGGGCTGACCAGGTGACGGAGGTGGTGTATGGGATCGGGGTGAGGATAAAGGGGAAGGAGGATGGCTATGGCGGGAAGTGAGGATTCCGGCAGACAAATTTTGCATCCGGTTTTAAACGGTCTGTTTATAGCGTTTTCCATGTATTCCAGAATTCCTGTGCCCCAGGCAGAGTGGGAAGGGGCGGGGATGGGATATGTCCTTTGCTTTTTCCCTACGGTGGGGGCGGTTATCGGCGCTGCCGCCTCGGGCTTTTGCTTTTTGGCGGACCGGATGGAGCTGGGGCCGGTGGCATTTGCCTGCATCGGCACGGCTTTGCCGATACTTCTCACTGGAGGAATCCATATGGACGGGCTTTTAGATGTGGTGGATGCCCGAAGCTCCTGTCAGCCCAGGGAGAAAAAACTGGAGATATTAAAGGATCCACACACCGGTGCCTTTGCCATCATTGGATGCGGCGTTTATCTTCTTTTGTATGCGGCTGCATTCAGCCAGCTAAACAGGGAATCCTTTTGTGCTGTGGCCGGCATCTTTGTATTGGAGCGGGCCTTGAGCGGCTGGTCTGTAGTGACCTTTCCCAAGGCGAAAAGGGAGGGACTGGCCAGTACCTTTGCCGGGGAGGCGAAAAAGAAGGCAGTGCAGATGTCAATGGCTGCCTGGGGTCTGGGAGCTGCGGGATTTCTCATCTGCATGAGCGGACTTTTTGCAGGAGGAATGGCAGTGGCAATGGCTTTTTGTGTGTTTGGGTGGTATTATCGTATGGCAAAAAGGGAGTTTGGAGGGATCACCGGGGATCTGGCAGGATATTTTTTGCAGCTGTGTGAGCTGGGAATGTTGGGGATGTTAGTTCTTGGCCAATGGGTAAGATGACTGATCTGAATGGGAAAAGCCAGGGGGAAAATCCGGCAAGGTTGAAGGGAGAATAAACGTATGATATTGATTATTGGAGGCGCCTGCCAGGGAAAGGTGGCCTTTGCCCGGAAGCTTTCCGGGATGGAGGAGGAACCCTTTGCCTGCTGTCAGGCAGACGGATTGACGGATGGATTGGAGAAGGCTTTCGGCAAAAGATTTTTAACCGGATTTCATGGGTGGGTTCGTCAGATCGTGGAGGCAGGAGGGGATCCGGAGGAATTTGTCCGGCAAATCCTTAAAAGTGATCCGGAGCTTGTGACTATGGACGAGGTGGGCTGTGGGATTGTGCCTGTGGAGCCCTTGGAGAGGAATTACCGGGAGGCTGTGGGACATGCCGGTCAGCTTCTGGCCCAAAAAGCCGGTCAGGTGTATCGCGTGACCTGCGGAATTCCGGTTCGGATAAAAGGGTAAGATTTAAGCTTACCGGGGAGGAGAGAAAGATGGAATTGTCGGTTGTGGCAGTGACAGGATTTCTGGCAGATTGCCTCATCGGAGATCCGGAGGGCTGGTGGCATCCGGTTCGGGGAATGGGGTGGATGACTGAACGGCTGGAAAAATATTTGAGAGCGGTATTTCCAAAGACGCCGGCCGGGGAACTGGCAGCCGGCGGGGTTATGGCCGGGATTGTAGTATTTGTGACCGGCGGGACAGCCTTGGGGATTCTTGCATTGTCCGGGCGGATCCATCCGGGCCTTCAAAGGGCGTGGATGTGTGTGATAAGCTGGCAGGTTTTGGCGGCAAAATCTCTTAAGACAGAGAGCAGGAAGGTGTATGATGCCCTGGCGGAGGAAAACGTGGAGAAAGCCAGGCAGGCTGTGTCACGGATTGTGGGAAGGGACACAAAACTTCTTTCGGAGGAGGGGATTATCAAGGCAGCAGTGGAGACGGTGGCAGAAAACACATCGGACGGAGTGATCGCCCCTCTTTTTTACCTTCTGCTTTTTGGCCCCGTGGGGGCCCTTGTCTATAAGGCGGTCAATACCATGGATTCTATGGTGGGCTACAGAAACCAGAGATATCTGTACTTTGGACGTATTCCGGCCCGGCTGGATGATCTGGTAAATTTGGTTCCGGCCCGGCTGACGGCACTTTTTCTGATCGGCGCGGCATGGCTTTTGCCGGGATTTGACGGAAGGGAAGCTTTTCGGATCTGGCGGAGGGACCGGTATTGCCATAAAAGCCCTAATTCGGCTCACTCGGAGGCCGCCTGTGCCGGGGCCCTGGGGGTAAAGCTGGCCGGTCCGGCCTGGTATTTTGGGGTACTGACACAAAAGCCGGAGATCGGGGATGGGAAAAGAAGAGTGGAGCGGAAGGACATTGTCCGGGCAAGCCGGCTGATGATGGGGAGCGCATGGATGGCGCTTGCAGCGGGAGCCGCGCTTCGTTGTCTGATGGGATGACAACAAAGCACGGCCTTATTTTTTGATGTAGGTCAGCTGGTATTTGGGGGAGTTTAAGGTCAGCTCTGTGTAGTCCATGACCTGTCCGTTGGTCAGATAGGTAGTGTTGGCAACCCGGAGGATGGGGGTGTCTAAGGGGATGTCAAACAGGTCGGCGATCCTTTTGGACGGGTGCAGCGGGGTGACAATGTGGTGGCTGTAGGCAATCTTTAACCCTTTTATTTTTTCAAAATATTGATATTTAGACTGCTGCAGTACCTGGATGGAGATATCCGGGTACAGGCGGCTTGACATGTATGTGGTCTCAAACTGAAAAATTTTTTCATCTGCATAACGGATCCGCTCGATGAAATAGATAGGCTCCCCGGTCTCGATTCCTAAAATGGAAGCGATGTTGGCCGGGGCGTTTTGCAGCATAAAAGAAGGAAGCTCTGTGCGGACGGTGATTCCCTGCTGAGCCATGACCTCAGAAAAGCCCTGGACAGAGCTGGGATTTAAGGTGACGGCAGGGTGGCAGACAAAGGTTCCCACTCCGGCAACCCGGGTAAGAAGTCCTTTGGCCACCAGATTGTCCGTGGCTTTGCGAACCGTGACCCGGGATACGTGGTAGGTGTTGGAAAGCTCTAACTCGGTTGGAATCAGATCATCCTTTTTATAATAGCCGAGATTTATTTTTTGGAGCAGGTCGTTTTCGATTTGTTTGTATTGAGCGATTCTTCTTTGTGTCATAAGGTTTCCTCGGAAATGTCGTGTTTAATGTGCTTTTTATTGGATTGGGTTTTCGTTTCAGAATATCTTTATTGTAATGGATTTTGGGGGGATTTACAATATGTTGTTTGGGAAAGTTGTTTGTAAGGGCCGGCTATGTTACTGTTCACGCCATGACTAATCACTCCGCTGATCAGCCATGAGCCAGTACAGCATTGCGGAAATGACGAGTAATGTTAGAAAAATAGAAAAAGATTTACATTTAGAGGAGAAAAATGATAATACAAATAATTTTTTAAATGTATTGACATTATGCTGTTTGTGGTTTATAGTAGGAATATAAAAATATTAAATGTGTAAAATGCACAAAATCAGAGAAAATTGCAGGAGGGAGGTAAGGGAGTTGAGAAATGTATTGTATATACATACTCATGATTCGGGGAGGGTGTTAAGTCCGTATGGGTATAAGGCGCCCACGCCTAATCTGGAGGACTTTGCTAAGGAGGCCGCGGTGTTTCGGAATGCCTACTGTGCGGGGCCTACCTGTTCTCCCAGCAGAGCTGCTATGCTGACAGGGACTTATCCTCATCAGACCGGGATGCTGGGGTTAGCCCAGAGGGGATTTTCCATGGACTGCAGCCGTCATTTGGTTCAGTATTTAAACAGGAACGGGTATGATACGGCCCTCTGCGGGATCCAGCATGAGGCAGGGTGGTATCTGGATCGGGGCCAGGGCGCGAAGCAGATTGGGTATGGAGAGGAGCTGACCCGGGACAATTCTGGTTATCGCCAGGAGGATCTGGTGAAGTGGGATCAGGAGAATGCCGGGGAGGTTTGCGCCTGGCTTAGGGAAAGAGTGAAAAGGGAAAATGAAAAGGAGAGGCCTTTTTTCCTTTCTTATGGGATGTATGCCACCCATCGCCGTTTTCCGGATGAGATCGATCCGGAGATTTATCCGGAATTATCGGTTCCTCCCTATCCTGTTCCGGACAGCAAAGAGACACGAAGGGATTTCGCGGGGTTTCTTACCAGCGTGAAAAGCGCGGACGGATGTTTTGGAAAAGTGATCCGGTGTCTTAAGGAGGAGGGGCTTTGGGAGAATACGATTGTTCTCTTTACCACGGACCATGGAATTGCCAATCCCTTTTCCAAGTGTACTTTGTTTGACAGCGGCATCGGAGTGGCCCTGATGATGTATGTGCCTGGCGCAAAGGGGAATGGGAAGGTGATGGATCAGCTGGTTTCCCATGTGGATGTGTTCCCTACTTTGTGTGAGCTTTTAGATCTGGAAAAGCCGGATTATCTGGAGGGGGTTTCTCTGGTTCCTTTGCTTAAGGGCGGTAACGAGCCGGTGCGGACAGACATTTTTGCGGAGATTAATTTCCATACCTCCTATGAGCCGGCCCGTTGTGTACGGACAGAGCGGTATAAGTATATCTGCTACTATGATACCGATTATCTTCGGACGAATCTGTCTAATATTGATGAGTCCGGGACCAAGGATTATTTTATGGAGCGGGGGCTTAAGGGCAGGGAAAAGTATGGGGAGGCTCTCTACGATCTGGTGTATGATCCGGGAGAGAGGAGAAACCTTGTGAAAGAGCCGGAGTATGAGATGGTGCTGCAGGAGATGAGAGACCGTCTTGAAGCTTATGAGGAGCGGACAGAGGATCCTATTAGAAGCGGGTCTGTTGAGGTAAGGCCCGGCTGGAAGGTCAACAGGAGGGAATGTCAGACGGCAAGTTCCAAAAATCCTGAGGATTATATTTAAAGAAAAGGCTTTGAGTGAAGAAAAGAAATGGGGGTGAAAAAGTATGACAGGTATTATTGTAACCGGGCATGGAAGCTTTGCAACGGGGATTACCAGCGGACTTAAGCTTTTGGCAGGGGAGCCGCAGGAATATGAGGCGGTGGATTTTTTGCCGGAGGATTCGGTGGAATCTCTGACAGAGAAGCTTGCCGGGGCTGTGGAACGGCTGAAAGACTGTGACGGGATTATTATCTATGCAGATCTGACCGGCGGTTCACCGTTTAATGTATCTATCCGCATGAAAATGGAAGGGGACCGGCCTTTGGAGGTGATCGGAGGGGCCAATCTTCCGGTAGTGCTGGACGGATACATGACCAGGGAGACGGCCGGGGATGTAAAGGCTCTGGCACAGGCAGGAGTCGATGCGGGCAGGGCGGCTATGGTATGGTTTCAGGCAGCAGATAACGATGAAGATGAGTATGAAGAGTAGAAGGAGGACGAGAGAATGACCTTTTTTCAAGCATTGCTGATAGGATTGTTTGCTTATCTGGGAAGTAAGCGTACACCGTGGTTTTTTGGTGTCACAGGCGGATGGAATATGATTGGGCGGCCTTTGGTGGCTGGTCTGATTATCGGATTGATCCTTGGAGATGTTCCCAACGGGGTTATTGCGGGAGCTATGGTTCAGGCTCTCTTTATCGGCCAGATCACCCCGGGGGGAGCTATGCCGGCAGATGTAAACTGGGCTGCCTACATAGGGATTCCCCTGGCACTGGCGGCAGGCGGCACCGGGGAGCAGGCGGTTGCCCTGTCTGTGCCTTTAAGCATGCTGGGCCTGGGATTGTTTAACTTTATCATGACGATCAATGCATATTTTCCTCATATGGCTGACAAGTCGGCAGAGAAGGGGGACGGCGCGGGCATCCATCGGGCTACCTATTTGGCAGCGGTTCCCAGCTTTATTTTGAGAGCTGGTTCAGCTATGCTGATTTGCTATCTGGGGACACCGGTGGCGGAAATGCTGATCAACAGCATGCCGGAGATAGTGCTCCATTTCTTTGAGGTGGCAGGTAAAATGCTTCCGGCAATCGGATTTGCCATGCTGTTAAAGCAGTCTCTGGCAAAGCAGTGGATGCTGGTGTTGTTTTTGCTGGGATGGGTTATGATCGGAGCTACCAGTATGTCTGTGACAGCGCTGGCAGTGTTTGCAACAGCAGTGGCAATCGTTTTTGTAATGGCACAGGGAGAGGCGAGAGTCCCTGCAACGGCACCTGTGGAGAGTGTAGAGGAGGATGACTGCTATGAAGAATAGAAATCAGAATGATTCTTTGCTGACCAAAAAGGATATTGACAAGGCCGCCTGGTCCTATATTTTCTTTGCCCAGGCCACACAGAACTTTGAGCGTATGATGGGTCTGGCTTTCTGTCATGTGCTGGAACCTGTCTTAAAGAAATTGTACGGGGCAGACTCGGATGAGTACAAAAAGGCCTTACAGCGTCACATGCAGTTTTATAACACGGAGCCTCAGCTGGGGGCGCTGATTCCCGGAATTACCATTGCCATGGAGGAGGCCAGGGCCAAGGGAGAGAATATCAGTGAGGAGCTGATTGTCAATACAAAGAATGCACTGATGGGGCCTTTTGCCGGAATCGGCGACTCGATGCTGATTGGTACCTACAGCCCGATTCTTTTGAGCATTGCCATGAGCCTTTGCATTCATGACGGCAATCCCATTGGACCGCTGTTTTTCTGTGCGGTGTGGCTGACTACCGTTGTGGGGCTTCAGTGGTTTTTGTTCCATAAGGGCTATAATATGGGAATCGGCGCGGCCAATCTGTTCTTTACCAACAAAGGGTTAGTGGATAAGATTACCACCGGACTTACCATGATGGGACTGATTGTGATCGGCGGTGTGGCTGCCACAACGGTAAAAGCCAGTGTGATATTCAAATATGTGAACGGGGATATGACCCTGTCCCTTCAGGAGCAGATATTTGATAAGATCATGCCGGGGATACTCCCCCTTCTGCTTACCTTGGCAGTGTGGTATATGATGGATAAAAAGAAATGGTCTGCAACAAAGATTGTTTTGGGCATTGTTGTCTTTGCGGCAGTGATGGTATTTTTGGGAATTATGTAATGGTTATATGAAAAAAAGAAATATAATGCTGGTCATGTCGGACCAGCATGGATGGATGAGTACGGGCTTTGTAAAAGAGGGGCTTGATACCCCGCATCTTAGGCGGATTGCCCGGGAGGGGGCGTTGTTTGACCATTGCTACTGCAATGCTCCCTTATGCGTCCCCTCTCGCATGTCCTTTCTCACCGGGCAGTTTCCATCGGAGTTGGGGATTTTTAATAATGATTCGGCTCTGGCCTCCGATGTGCCTACTCTGGCTCACGAGATGGGAAGGCTGGGGTATGATACGGTGCTGGTTGGCCGTATGCATTTTAAGGGAGATGACCAGAAGCATGGCTTTGACCGGCGCCTGTATGGAGATATCACCTCCCAGTACTGGGGAACCGGCGGGAGAGCACGAAAGGATTTCGGGAAATATGCCGGCACTACCAATCGGCTTCACTGTACAGAGGCAGTGGGAGGCGGTGTTTCGCCGGTTATGGTATATGATGAGGCTGTATGGCGGCAGGCCATGGAATTTCTTGAAAGGTGGGAGATGGATCACGAGAACCGGCCGCTGTTTCTGGTGGTTGGATTTTACGGACCCCATTTTCCCTTTGCATGCAGGCAGGACTTATACGAGAAATATCAGAGTCTCTGTTCTGTGGAGGAATGTGAGCAGGACAAAGCCCGGGAGGCGCTTCCCTTTTATGCGGAATACAGGCAGGAATGTGAAAAAGAGCGAGTGAGAAACTGCCGGGCGGCGTACTGGGGATTGGTGGAGCAGCTGGATGGATATGTGGGCGCCCTGTATGATAAGTTCCGGCAGGTGCAAAGGCGGGAGGAGCATGTGTTTGTCTATCTTTCGGATCATGGGGAACAGCTGGGGAAAAGAGGAATTTTCGGAAAGCAGACCTTGTATGAGGACGCGGTGCGGGTACCTTTGATTATGGAGGGGGAAGGGATTGCTCATGGCAGATTTTCACAGCCGGTAGGGCTTTTGGATGTATCCCGGACGCTTCTTTCCCTGGCTTCTTTCGGGGACAGCAAAGACTTTGACTGGCATCAGGGAGTATGCATGGATCTGGAAAAGCCGGATTGTGACCAGCACTGGATCCGAATTCAGCAGATGCTGGAGGAGGGAGGAGAAAAGTTTTTGGCAGAGGCGGCTGTCTTTGGCGACTATAAGGTGATCCGCGCTCAGGGACAATGGTATGTCTATGATCTGAAAAAGGATGCCATGGAGGAGCATAGCCTTTTGGAAAGCTGTCCGGGCCGGGCCGGGGAGCTGATTGATCAGGCGCAAAAGGCCGGATGCTTTGTGGAGGAAGAGAAGATGGGATGGCTGATAGCACGGGAACGGCAGGCATGTGAAGGGCAGAAAAGACTGAAGGAATGGGGGAGGGCTAAGAGCCCCTGGGAATGGGGGACCGCAGGGATTCCTGCGGGTACGCTTCGGGGGCCGGCAGAATAGTAAAGGAGAGCGTATGGAATATAAAAAGCTTTGGACAGATATGCACAGCAATATTCACCACAATCAGATGGAAGAGCTTTCTTTGTGGTATGAACAGATAAAAAAGCAAATGGATTTCTGGCCCATTGCCTATTATCCGTTTTATATGCGGCCCACCGAGGAAGGGCTGGCAGTGGAGGACCGTCTGGAGGACGAGGTGATTGCTGCGGATTGGGAGAAGGTTCGGGAGTTTACAAAAAAGGCCAATGAACAGGGCTTTCCCATGTTTATGGGCTTTGAATGGCAGGGCGCCGGACTGGATGGGGATCACAATGTGTTTTTCCTGAAAAATGACGGGGAGCAAAAGCATCCCCTTCGGTATCAGCAGCTGGTGGAAGCTTACCGGGGGCAGGATGTGATCGGAATCCCTCATCATCTGGCTTATCAGCCTGGTTCCCGGGGGAAAAACTGGGATACCCATGATGAGAAATTTTCTCCTTTTGCGGAGATCTATTCCAGCCATGGATCCAGCGAAAATGACGATGGGCCCCTGGCTATGAACCGCCATGTCCACATGGGACCCCGCACCGGGGAAACCACCTATGAACAGGGCCTTAAGAGAGGCTTTAAAATCGGGGTGATGGCGGCCGGGGATAACCACAGTGTCCCGGGGGTATTTGAGCACGGCAGCATGTGTGTTCTGGCCGGGGAGAGGACCAAGGAGGCGATCTGGGATGCATGGATACACCGCCGGACTTACGGGGTGTCTCAGAGCCGGATTCAGGTGGATGAGCTGGTAAACGGTGTGCCTATGGGCGGTGAGGCATCTGCTCCGGATGGAAAGGCGGAGATGGAAATATCCGTAAAGGGAACGGCTGCTGTGGACAGGATCGAGATTTTAAGAGACAACATTTTGGAAGAAATGATTGTCCACTCAGGGTCCTGGGAGCGGGAGAAGCCTAAAGGGGTGATTCGGTTTAAATTCCGTCTGGAGCTGGGCTGGGGACCAGATATAAGAGTCTATAAGGATAAGTGGATCAAGCACTGGACCGGAAGTCTTAAGGTGGACGGAAAGATTTTGGACATTGAGAAATGCTGGAACAACTATGGACAGGAGATCATTCAAACCAGTGAATCCGGCTGTGATTTCTCTGTCACCACCTATCAGTCCACCGCCACAGGCAAATGGATGGGGCCCAGCAATGTGACCACGGAAGGATTTATCTTTGAGGTAGAGGCAGATGCAGACAGCGTCATGGACCTGACCATTGACGGACGGGAATATCCCTTGCCGGTGAGGGAGCTTTTGGAGAGCTCAAGAGTTTTTGCCCTGTGGGATGAGGTGAGGCAGCTGACCCGGGACACCTGGGGGGAGATCACCCACTATCGGGATGACCCCTGGTGGCACAATGCATATAAGTTCCGTGTGGGGAAGGCTTACCCGGAGAGCTCCTATCAGGTTAGGGCAAAGAGAACCATCCATATGCAGGAGGATGGGAATCTGAGGCTGCGGATCTGGCAGAAAAACGGCGATGTGGCATGGACGTCCCCTGTTTTCGTTTCAGTGGGGCGATAAGCTTTCGGAAGGAGAAGAAGATATGATGGAGATTGTAAACATAAGAATTGACGACCGTCTGATCCACGGACAGGTGGCTGCCGTGTGGAGCCTGGCCACCAAGGCTACGCGGATTATGGTGGTGGATGATCAGGTGGTAAAGGATCCGGTCAACAAGGAAGCCCTGAAAATGGCATGTCCCAGCCAGTGCAAGCTGTCGATTCTGACAGTGGAGAAGGCAGCCGCCAATCTCTGTGCAGGCAAGTATGAGGGGGAACGGGTGTTTATTGTGGCCAAGGGTCCAAAGACGATCCGTGATCTGTACGACCGGGGTTTTCACATGGAAAAGGTGAATGTGGGAAATATGGGAGGAAAGCAGAACACCCGGATGTTGAAAAAGGCAGTCAGTGTGACCCCGGAGGATGTGGAGAACTTTTTGTACCTGGCGGATAAGGGAGTGAATATTACGGCTCAGATGGTGCCGGCAGATGAGGCGCTGGATTTTGTGAAGCTGATTCGGGGATGAGCGAGGAAGATAATTGCTAAGAAGGAGTGAGCGGGCAGGGCATTTTGGCCCTGCCCGCTCACTCTTTTTTGACGAGAGCCGGATTTGTCGCTCAGGGAGGAAAAAGCATGACATGGGAGAAAAACCGTGCTACAATAAAAAGGATTCAGGAAGGAGCGGAACAAAATGGGATATGGGCTTCATGGCGGAGACATATATCATGGAAAGATAAGGGAGGACTTTTCTGTCAATATCAATCCTTTGGGCCTTCCGTTGGGAGTGATACAAATGCTTCGGGAATCGGTAGAGGGATGGAGCCTCTATCCGGATCCGGAATGTGGAGAGCTGATCCGGTGTCTGGCGGATTATCACGGGACGCAAAGAGAGCGGATCGTCTGCGGGAACGGGGCTGCGGATCTGATCTATCGTCTGGCATATCTGGAAAAGCCGGGGCAGGCTCTGGTTCTGGCGCCTTCCTTTTCCGAATATGAGCGGGCGCTGATGTCTGTGGGGTGCCGGGTGCGCCATTTTCCTCTGAGGGAGGATAAGGATTTTCGGGTGGATGCAGAGGTGTTGGCCGGTTATCTGGAGGAAGGGGAGTGGCTCTTTTTATGCAATCCCAACAATCCCACCGGTTTGGCGGCGCCAAAGGCACAGGTGGAGCTTTTGGCAGAGGCATGCCGCAAAAAAGGGGGGCTTTTGGTATTGGATGAGTGCTTTGGCGAGTTTTTGGAACGGCCGGAGGATTACTCTTTTACGGATAAGCTTTGGGAGCATCCGGAGGTTGTGATTCTTAAAGCCTTTACCAAATCCTACGCCATGGCGGGGCTTCGGCTGGGATATATGGTTTGCGGGGATCCGGTCTTTGCCGGAAGGCTTCGCGTAACGGGACAGCCGTGGAGCGTGTCTTTGCCGGCCCAGGAGGCGGGGGTGGCGGCTCTTCGGGAGAAGAGGTTTTTGGAGGAGACGAGAAGGCTTATAAAAACCGAGAGGGAGTGGATGAAAGAGAGGTTGGCCGACCTTGGATTTGTGGTGTTTCCCTCCCAGGTCAATTTTCTTCTTTTTAAAGATGAGGGGGAAGAATGTCACGGAAATCTGTGGGAAAAGCTTCGGGAGAGAAGAATTTTGATCCGGGACTGCAGTAATTTCCGGGGACTTGAGCCAGGGGAAGATTTTGGGAGGATTCGTTATTACCGGATCGGGCTTAAAAAGCGGGAAAAAAATGAGAAGCTTTTGGGGGCTTTTAAAGAGATTGTGAAGGATAGCTGAAATGCTGAGAACAAAAGCGGAAAGAGCTTTTTAGTGAGAAAGGAAACCGGGATTATGAGTTATTATCGAATTCTGCTGGCAGATGACGAGGAGGAGGTCCGCAAGGCCATTATCCGCAAGATCGACTGGGAGAGGCTGGGCTTTTTGGTGGCCGGGGATGCGGACAACGGGGAGGAGGCTTTGGAGAAGATTGAGCAGCTAAAGCCGGATGTGGTGATGACGGATATCCGGATGCCGTACATGGACGGATTGACCCTGACGGCGCGGATCCGGCAGAAATACCCGTCCATTAAAGTCCTGATCTTTTCCGGCTATGACGATTTTGAGTATGCCCAGCAGGCCATCAAGCTGAATGTGACCGAATATATCCTAAAGCCGGTGAACGTGGAGGAGCTGACGGAGATTTTAGGGCGGGTCCGCAGCAGCTTAGACGAGGAGATTGAGCAGCGCCGCAATGTCCGTCTGCTAAAGGAAAGCTATTTAAAGAGCCTTCCGATTCTGCGGGAGCTTTTTTTAAATGATCTGGTAGGGGGTAATGTTCCGGGGGGAGAGATAGCTGCAAAGCTGGAGGAATATGAGGTGGATATTGAGGGCGCCCGCAAATGGGTGACCGCGGTCATCAGTGTGGAGCCGGAGGAACGGGCAGAGGGACAGCCCCTCTCAAGACAGCAGGAGCAGAAGCTGATTCCCATTTCTGTCCGTCAGCTGGTGGAGGACAATTTAAGAGAATATTACCGTTTTACCATCTTTAACTCCACAGGCGGCATCACGATTCTTGCGGCAATCGATGAACCAAACACCCAGACCGGATTTATCGATCTTTTGGAGGACATCTGTAAGGAGGTACGGCGGATTCTTGAGGTGACGGTGACCATCGGGGTGGGCCACAGCAGTCAGACTCTGGAACATATGGGGGAGTCCTACCAGTCAGCGCTGGATGCTCTGGGCTATAAGGCGATCATCGGTACAGGAGGAACCATTTACATCAATGACATGGAACCAGTCAGCCGGGGAAAGCTACAGCTGGATGAGAAGGATGAAGCGGAGCTGACGGCAGCGGTCAAATTCGGAAAGCCTGAGACGATTGAGGCGGTTGTGCAGGAGCTGATGGCCCGGGTGGAGGATGCCAAGGTTCACGTCCGACAGCATCAGGTGTACCGGCTGTCCCTGGTCAATTGGGTGACCCGGCTGATGCAGCAGTGTGATATGGATATGAGACAGATTTTTGATACGGATGACGGGTTTATCCGTCTGATGGACGGGGGACAAAAACAGGAGGAATTTACCGGGTGGCTGATCCAGGTGGCCTGCCAGATCCATGAGGCCATCAATCTGCGCCGGGATACCACCAACCGTCAGGTGATTGAAGAGGCAAAAAGGTATATCCAGGAGCATTATCCGGATCCGGATCTGTCGGTGGAGATGATCTGCCGCCAGCTGCACATGAGCCCGGCTTATTTTTCAACCATGTTTAAGAAGGAAACCGGTCAGACCTACGTGGCCTATCTGACAGAGGTGCGTCTCAATAAGGCTGTGGAGCTGCTCAATGAGACCAATGACAAGACCTACGTGATTGCCCGGAAGGTAGGGTATCAGGAACAAAATTATTTCAGCTATGTATTTAAGAAAAAATATGGGCTTTCGCCCTCCAAGTTCCGTGGGGCCTGATGAGAAAAGATGAGAGAACAGGAAATAATTGCAGCAAAGGAATGGCAGGAGAAAACATGATAAAGACGAAAAAAACGGATTTTTTTCATAAGACCAGCATCCGTTATACCATATTTGTGTACTTTACGGTCAGCGCCTTAGTGATGATTCTTCTGATCGGCTTATCCCTCTATGGGCGTCTCTCTGCCCAGCTTACGGCTACGATCCGGGAGGAAAACCAGGCGGTGATCGGCCAGGTCAATCTGTCGGTGGATTCCTATCTTCGGACGATCATGAAGCTTTCGGATTCATTGTACTATGGGGTGATCAAAAATGCGGATCTGTCTAACCAGGCGGAGACTGTAAACAGTGAAATCACCTTGCTGTATGACAATAACAAGGATTCTGTTTCTAATATTGCCCTCTTGTCAAAAGGGGGGGAGATTCTGTCAGCAGTGCCGGCGGCCAGGCTGAAAACCGGCATGGATGTCACCGGGGAGGAGTGGTTTAAGAACACCTTAGAGCGGCCGGAAAACCTGCATTTTTCCATGCCTCATGTCCAGTATATTTTTGATAACAGCGAGAATCAGTACCGATGGGTGATCACCCTGTCCCGGGCAGTGGAAATCACCCAGGGCACCTCCACGGATCAGGGAGTGCTTCTGATTGACATAGCCTACGGAAGCCTTCAGCAGCTGTTGGACAATGTGGCTATGGGAAACGGAGGCTATCTGTATCTTCTGGGAAGCAACGGGGAGCTGATCTACCATCCGAAAATGCAGCTTATTGATGCAGGGCTGGAGCAGGAGAATGTTTTGACTGCCCGTGATTACCGGGACGGAAATTATCAGGAGAGCTATCAGGGAAAGCAGCGGGACGTGGTGGTCAAGTCTGTGGGATATACCGGGTGGAAGCTGGTGGGAGTGACGCCGGAGCAGGGGTTTTCCCTGAACAATCTAAAGACCAGACTTTTTATGGTATTTGTGGTGGCATTCTTTCTTTTTCTCTTGGCTGTGATCAATTCCTATATTTCCTCCCGGATAACCGCCCCCATTCAGGAGCTGGAAAAGTCAGTCAATGCCCTGGAGGAGGGGGCTCTGGACACGGAGGTCTATATGGGCGGTTCCTATGAGATTCAACATCTGGGCAGGTCTATCGGAGACATGGCAAAACGGATACAGGCATTGATGGAGGATATTGTGGCGGAGCATGAATCCAAACGGAAAAGTGAGTTTGATACGCTCCAGTCCCAGATCAATCCCCACTTTCTTTACAATACTCTGGATATTATTGTGTGGATGATTGAAAATGAGCAAAAGCAGGAGGCTGTGAAGGTTGTGACCGCGCTGGCTCGTTTTTTCCGCATCAGCTTAAGCAAGGGCAGGAGTATTATTCCGGTGAGGGATGAGCTTGAGCATGTGCGCAATTATCTGATGATTCAGCAGACCCGGTTTAAAAACAAGTTTACTTATCAAATTGAGGCGGAGCCTGAGGCCCTGGGGCTGGCCTCCTTAAAGCTGATGCTGCAGCCCCTGGTGGAAAACGCGATCTATCACGGAATGGAATTTATGGATGGGGAGGGGGAGATTCTGGTAAAGGCGGCTGTGGAGGAGGGAAAGCTGGTGTTTACCATTGCAGATAACGGCCTTGGAATGACCGGAGAACAGGTGGAGGGACTTTTGACGGGAAAGACCCAGGAGACCCAGGGCTCCTCCCGCCGGGGCTCGGGAATCGGGGTAAAAAACGTCAATGAGCGGATCCGCCTGTATTACGGAGAGGAATTTGGCCTTCTTATTTGTTCAGAGCCGGATGAAGGAACCACCATACGGATTCATCTTCCTGCGGTGCCGTTTCAGGAGCTGGCAAAGGAGGAAAAGCTATGATGACAAGAAAAGAAAAGGCACTCTGGACTCTGTACGGGGCGGCGCTTTTTTTGCTGTTTCTTTTGTCCTCCACCGATCTGATTATCAAGGAGAAGGAGAGACAGATCTACGGGATCTCTGTGATTATTGAAGACACATCCGATGAGAATTATGTGAATTTCCGCAAGGGGATGGACCGGGCGGCCATGGAGCTTCATGGAGATGTGAGCTTTATCACCCTGTATGATAAGGGAAGTGTAAAGCAGCAGGAGGAATTTATACTGCGGGAGCAGCAGGACGGCAGCAGGGCATTGATTGTGTCTCCGGTAGATGCCGCGGAGGTTTTGGCAATGCAGGAGGATAAGCGGATCAATGTGCCGCTGATTCTTCTCAATTCAGAGATCGCGCCTGCGGGGGATGGGATTACCGAGAGAATCGGGTTTGACTATTACCAGATGGGACAGGAGCTGGGGGCGCAGATTGTGGCTGATACCGCTTTGGACGGAAATCGGAAAAAGCAGGTGTTTCTGTTTGGGGAGGCGGATCCGGTCAGCGAGCGGTTTCGGGATGGTATTTTGGAGGAACTTGAGGAAGCGGAGTATGAAGCCGTGTTCTGGGAGGAAAGCAGGGCTTCCCTGAAGGAGGCGGTGGCTAAAGTGGCCGAAAAGCGGGGAGAGCAGCTGGTGATGGCAGCGCTGGATCCGATGAGCCTGACAGAGATGTGTCAGCTGCTTTCCGATATTGGAACAGAGAATAAAATGGTCAAATTGTATGGGAGAGGAACCTCAGTCAGACTTTTGAATTATCTGGACAAAGGGGTGATTCAGGGGCTCTGTATCACAGACGATTTTTCGGCAGGATATCTGAGCGTCAAGATGGCGGTGGATTTGGCGGAAAACAGGATTGTGGAGGATATGGAATATCTGGAAAGCCGGTGTATCCGGCGGGAGGATTTGCGGGATGTGGAGTTTGAGAAAATGCTGTACCCGATTGAGTAAAGGAAGGAATGGGGAATGCGCGCGCAGAATGGTCAGGAGTATTTTGGCAGGTGTGCTTTTGGCCGGTATATTGACAGGCTGCAAAGGAATGGAGGGAGAGGAAGAAAAAACATCTATTCGGATTGGGGTGAGTCTGTATCGGGGAGACGACACATTTATCAACAATATCCGCGGCGAGCTGGAAACTTGCGCCAAGGATTATGAGCAGCGTCATGGGGTGAAGGTTACTCTGGATATACAGGATGCCAAGGGAAGCCAGAACATCCAGAATAATCAGGTGGAGCGGTTTATTTCTCTGGGGTGTGATGTGATGTGCATTAACCCGGTGGACCGGACGGCGGCCTCAGCCATGATTGATAAGGCCATGACAGCGGGGATTCCCGTGGTGTTTTTTAACCGGCAGCCGGTGGAGGAGGATATGGACAGGTGGGATCAGCTTTACTATGTGGGGGCGGTGGCCAGGGAGTCGGCGGTGCTTCAGGGAAATATTGTGGTGGATAAATACCGGAAGGAACCGGAAAGTCTGGATCTAAATGGGGACGGGGTGGTCAGCTACGTGCTTTTAGAGGGGGAGAGCAGCCATCAGGATTCTCTGATTAGGACAGAGTGGTCCATACAGACGCTGAAAGATGGAGGAGTGCCTATTGAGAAAATCACAGGAGGGATAGCCAACTGGGAGAGGAGCCAGGCTTCCGCTTTGATGGAGCAGTGGCTGGATCAGTATCCGAGAAAGATTGAGCTGGTGGTGTGCAACAATGACGATATGGCTCTGGGAGCCATCGATGCTCTGGAGAGAGCGGGGATCGATGAGATAAAGCTGGTGGGAATCGATGCCACCACACCGGGGCAGGAGGCGGTCCGCGCGGGAAAGCTTTTGGGAACGGTATCTGCGGATAAGGAGCAGTATGCAGGCGCAATTTTTTCTATCGCGGCAGCCAAGGCTTTGGGTGAGCCGGTTCCGGAGGAGCTTTCCTTGGAGGAGGACAAATATTACTGGTCTCCCCAGGAGATTATGGTGAGTCCGTAAAGGACTTGTGAATGTTTTTTGCGGCGGCCCGGGAAAAGCCGCGAATGTTTTTGTGCCAACTTAAGAGGACTGTGCATTTTGCTTTGGGAAAAATCATGTTTTCCCGGATTTCAGGCAATATATGGAAAAATCAAAGAAATTTAATAGAAAATCAAAAAAAATCTTATGGAAAAATTGATAAAAAACCGTTATAATAGAGAATGTCAGTGAGGCATTATTGCCAAAGCTGAACAATACAAATCCAAATAAAGGGAGGATTTTTGACATGAAATTGACAAAGAAAGTAATGGCACTGGCACTGGCGTCCTGTATGGCAATGTCACTGGCAGCCTGCGGCGGAAGCAAGCCGGCAGAGACCACAGCAGCAGCTACAGAGGCAGCCACCACTGAGGCGGTAGCAGAGACTACTGAGGCGGCAGCAGAGGCGGAGACCACCGCTGCAGAGGCAGCAGCAGCCACAGAGGGCAAGGATCCGGCTGAGATCAAGGTTGGTATTTCCATCTATCAGTTTGCTGACAACTTCATGACCCTTTACCGGGAGGAGCTGCAGAAGTATCTGGTTGAGGAGTGCGGCCTGAAGGCTGAGAACATCTCCATCATGGATGGTAAGAACGACCAGGGCGAGCAGATGAACCAGATTCGTAACTTCATCACTCAGGGCTACGATGTGATGATTATCAACCTGGTACAGGCATCTTCCGAGCCGACTGTTACCGAGGAGTGTAATGCGGCAGGTATCCCGGTTGTCTACATCAACCGTGAGCCGGAGGCAGAGAGAGAGGAAGCTTGGGTATCTGAGGGGATCAAGGCTACCTACGTAGGCGCGGATGCAAGACAGTCCGGTACCTATCAGGGCGAGGAGATTGCTGAGTTGGAGAACAAGGGCGATGCAGACGGTGACGGAGTAGTCCGCTACATCATGGTTCAGGGTGATCCGGAGAACGTAGACGCTCAGTACAGAACCGAGAAGTCCATCGAGGCTCTGACCGGGGCAGGCGTTGAGGTTGAGGAGCTTGTTAAGATGCGTGGTGATTGGGACCAGACCAAGGGCCAGGAGATCACTGCCAATGCACTGTCTCAGCATGGCGCAAAGATCGATGTTGTATTCTGTAACAATGACGCCATGGCACTGGGTGCTCTGCAGGCTATCGAGGCAGCTGGAAGAAAGGTCAACGAGGACATCTATCTGGTAGGTGTTGACGCATTGGTTGAGGTTGTTGAGCACGTTATGAACGGCAAGATGACTGGTACTGTATTCAATGATTACTTTGGCCAGGCTCATACAGCAGCCGACAAAGCCCTTGACTTTGTAAATGGCAAGGATGTTGACAATGTATATATGGTTGACTATGTGAAAGTTACGCCGGAGAATGCAGCAGAGATTCTGGACCTGATCAAATAAATAGAGACGGAATTCTGACTGATAGAAAAAGACAGAAAAATGTCAGGTGTGCCTTCATGGCACACCTGATTTTATGAAAGGAGAGAATGGGATGGCAGAGTACAGACTGGAAATGCGCGGGGTTTCCAAAAGCTTCCCTGGCGTAAAGGCTCTGGACGGGATCAACCTGAAAGTCCGTCCGGGCACCGTTCATGCACTGATGGGAGAGAACGGTGCAGGAAAATCCACGCTGATGAAATGCCTTTTTGGCATTTATCACATGGATGAGGGAGAGGTCTATCTGGACGGAGAGCATGTAGATATCCACAATCCGGATGAGGCGCTACATAAGGGTCTTGCCATGGTACATCAGGAGCTGCAGCCAATACCGGAGAGAACGGTGGCAGAAAATATGTATGCCGGCCGTTACCCTACAAAAAAGTTTGGGCCTTTTCAGGTAGTGGACCACAAAAAGATGTATGAGGAGACAGCCAAATGGCTGGATGATGTTAAGATGCCTTACAACCCGAAAGCAAAGCTGGGGACCATGTCTATTGCACAGATGCAGTCTGTGGAGATTGCCAAGGCCGTATCTCTCCAGGCAAGAGTTGTGATCCTGGATGAGCCCACCTCCTCTCTTACGGACAATGAGGTGGCTGCTCTCTTCCGTATCATACGGGATTTGAAATCCAGAGGGGTATCTCTGGTCTATATTTCTCACAAGATGGCAGAGATCCGGGAGATCTGTGATGATATAACCATCATGCGTGACGGTACTTATGTAGGTTCCTGGAGCATGAGCGATATCACGGATGAGGAGATTGTCAAGCAGATGGTAGGCCGTGAGCTTACCAATATCTATCCTCCCAAGAATAATGCCGCGGTGGGAGAGGTTCTTTTGGAGGTAAAGAACTACTCCAGTATCCATGAGCGTTCCTTCCAGGATTGCTCCTTTACTCTTCGCAGCGGTGAGATTTTAGGCTTTGGCGGCCTGGTGGGAGCGCAGCGGACAGAGCTGATGGAGGCGATCTTCGGGATGCGCCATATTACCGGAGGCGAAGTCTACATCAAGGGAAAGAAGATCAATATTCACCGTCCTCAGGATGCCATTCGGGGAGGCATCGGCATGATCACGGAGGACCGGAGGGGAACCGGAATATTGGGATGCCTTTCAATTGCAGATAATGTTTCTATTTCTTCTCTTGATCAGTATTTGGAAATGGGCGTTAAGCTCAACAAGGGAAAGATCGAACAACTGGTACAAGATAACGTGGCAAAGCTTTCCATCAAAACCCCTGACAGCAAGACGCTGATTCAGTCTCTGTCCGGCGGCAACCAGCAGAAGGTTTTGATTTCCCGCTGGCTGGCCAACAATCCGGACATTCTGATCATGGATGAGCCGACCCGCGGTATTGATGTGGGAGCCAAGTATGAGATATATCAGATCATGATCGAGTTGGCAAAGCAGGGGAAGGGTATCATTATGATATCCTCGGAGATGCCGGAGCTGATCGGTGTATCCAACCGGATTCTCGTCATGTGCAACGGCCATATTACCGGCGAAGTGCAGGGCGAGGAAGCGACTCAGGAGCGTATCATGAGCTACGCGACCCAGTTCTAGGAAGAGGAGGAAGAGAGAATGAACAGCAAGAAAGTCAATGTAGCAGATGTATTGATTAACAATGGAATTGTAATCCTGATTCTTGTGATGGTTCTGATTGTGGGAATCACCAAGGAGAATTTCTTCAGCATGAGTAACTTCAGCAACATTTCCATCAACGTGGCATGTCGTTTTATCATTGCTATCGGTGTGTCCGGCTGTCTGATCACCAAGGGCACGGATCTTTCCGCCGGCCGTTCCGTAGGCCTTGCCGCCTGTCTGGCAGGTACCTTGCTTCAGCGGGCAGATTACAGCGGCCGCTTTGAGCTGACCAAGGATTTTCCGGAGCTGAATGTATGGCTGATTTTGTTGATCTGTGTTGCGATCTGCTGTATTTTCGGTATGATCAACGGAATCGTGGTTGCCTACTTAAGCGTGCCCGCCTTCATCGGCACCTTGGGTATGCAGATGATTATCTATGGTATTAATCTGGTTTATACCAAGTCCGTGCCTCTCGGCGGTTATCGGACAGACTATACGGTGATTGCCAATGGTAAGCTGTTCGGGGTGTTCCCTTATCTGTTTATCATAGCGATCATTATCGGCGCGATCATGTGGTTTATCTACAATTATACCCGCCATGGGAAATATATGTATGCCATTGGCGGCAATGAGGCAGCGGCAGAGGTGGCCGGTGTCAATGTAAAAAAGACCAAGATTATTATTTATGTGTCAGCTGCTGCTCTGTATGCAATCGCAGGATTTTTGCTGGGTGCTAAATCCGGCGGCGCCGGCGTTAATACCGGTAATGGCTATGAGCTGGAGGCAATCGCGGCCTGTACCATCGGCGGTGTGTCTGTAAACGGCGGTATCGGACGGGTGTCCGGTGTGGTTATCGGTGTGCTGGTGTTTGAGCTGCTTAAGACCTGTCTGCAGTTCTTGGGGATTGATCCAAACTATCAGTATATTGCCCAAGGTATCGTTATTGTGGTGGCTATTGCTTTGGATATTCGGAAGTATATTGCCAAGAAGTAAGGATTCCTGGTTCCTTTTTCCCGGGAGGGGGGGGGGATCTCGAAAGGGTCCGCCGCCGGGGAATAAGAGAACGCCAAAAGACGCGCTCTCGCTCGATGTTTCACGTAGTGGTACTAAGGCGCTAAAGGACAGCGCCTAAGTGCCAACGTGAAACCACGGTCTTTAGTCGTTCTCTTATTCCCCGGCGGCTGCTTTTTTTGGCTTTGGGAGAGTGGATGCGGGATGGGTAGGTTAAGTGAAGGGGCAGCTGGATGGGAGAGGGTTCGGCTGTTTTTTTGATGGAGGTGGGAGGATGGGGGAATGGGGAGATAGCAGGGGAGAGGCGAGGGGATAAAAGATGCTGAAGGGGTTGCTGGGGGAAGATTGTCAGGATTGCCAGGAGAAAATTGTTGAGGTAAGATTACTGGGAAAGCTGCCGGGTAGGATTGTTAGGATAAATAAAGTGAGACCGGATGTGGATGCATTTGTGATAGGTGACAGGATTGACGGAAAGGGAGATGGAGATGGGGAGAGAATCGGTTGAGGTTGATAAATTGGCAGTAAAGGGAGATGCGGGCATGGAGAAAAGAGTGGGGGCGGAGAGGAAAACGGAGATGGAGAAAAGAGTGGGGGCGGAAGATGATATAGAAAGGGATATGGAAAAAGGAGAGGGACTGGAGAAAGAGTTGTCGGAGCTGGAGGAGGAGAATGAACGGCTGAGAAGAGAGAATGAGCTTTTAAAGGAGTATCGGGCCAGCTTGCCCTTGAAGGAGCGGCTTTATGACAGGGTTCCTTTGACTGTGAAGCAGTTGGATATTATTATCGGGGTTCTTTTGGCCGGGTTGGTTTTTGTGGTGGCTTTGGGGCTGCTGGACCGGTGAGAAGCTTTTATTTTTGCGGGCGCTGGTGGATCAGGGATCACCGGCCAGGGATGATGCCCTGGCTTAGACGGCTGTTTTGGTATTCTCCGGTGAAGGTTACATCTCGTCCGAACCAGTCGGGCGGGGTGAAGGCTAGGGCGTCTTCCTCGGTGGAGAACTCTACCTCCGCTAAGATCAGGCCCTCGTAGATGCCGGAAAATACGTCCAGCTCAATGGTGAGACTGGGCTTCTCCTCTGAGGAGATAAGGGGAATCCGGTAGCGTTTTTTGGTGAGGACGATTCCGTCTGCCTTGGGAAGAAGATGGTCGTAGGCTTCCCTGGTCAGGGGAAGGTTGTATTCTTCTCTGGATAGCAGGCCTTTGGACTTGTAGGTGAGATAATACTGGTCATCTTGCCGGCGGATGCGCACTACCGGCTGGGTGCACAGATAGGCCTGCTCAATCTCGTGGCAGGGATAGCTTTCGTAATCGGCAGGGGGTGACTCAATTTTGTATTTGCGCTCGATTTCCATGAAATGATTTCTCCTTAATCGCCATAATATGTGTTTGGGCCGTTTTCTCGAATAGCCAGATCAATGTTGAGTTTAATCTCCATAATATACAAGGCGGGTTACATAGCCCTTTTGGTCGAAATAGACTCCGTTATACCAATTTTCCCGGCCTAAAATTTCCTTTGTTATCGGCTGAACCTGCCGCACAATATCGACTTCATCGGTGGCATCCTTTCGGATATAGAGTTTTCCTTCATACACAGGCTTATCCATCCGGTCGTCACTGTCATGATATAAAACTACGGATTTACCGTTTGATGAAGGATGGTAGTAAAAGCCATCGTAGTAACTACCGGAATCCAAGGGGCAAAAATGGTTTTCACGGAAGATTAGTGTTCTTGTTTCGCCGGTCAATTCATCGAAGGTGAGAGTGACCTGATCTCCCTCTTTTAAATCTGCCGGAGCCTCGATCCCCTGCTGATAGGTGGCATCCACCTGGTAATATTCTCCGCAATCCTTCACTGTCCCTTCTTTAATGTGAAAGGATAATACGGAATATCCGTTTTCGTATCCATAGCGGTCGATGATCTCTTTGGACGGGGCATCGGGAAAGCCGGAAAGCTCAGGATATGACTTAGCTGTCTCCTCAGCTTTTTGAATCAATTTGATGTTTTTCTTTTCAAAATCATTTAGCAGGCTTTCACTGAAATCTGCCGGTTCAATTGTCCCCTGATACCAGGTTTTGCCGTCAAAATAGTTCTGCAAATCCTGAGCCTGGAATTTTCTTCCGTGGCGGGCATAAATTTCGTTTCTGGCAATTTTTAATTCTTCTTTCGATCTGTTTCTCAGATCCTCTTCTGATAAATACCTTGTGTTGCTTTCCAGAAGAATATATTCGTCCGTCCGGCTGTTTTCTTTGGATTGCTCCATGGCAGAATTGTTGTCAGGAGCATCTGTCTCGTCCTCAGAAAAATCCGGGGATTCGGAAGAAGCCGGTGCAATGGCATCCCAGGCATCGCCTTCACCGGCATGTGACTCAGAAGGATTGCCGGGTGGATTTGTGACAGGTTCTGTTTCATTGGCTTGTGTCTGGCTTTTTTCTCTTGTTGCTGAAATATTACCACATCCGGATGCTAATGTGAGAAGGATCAAAAGAATTAATCCCAATATGGCTGTTTTTTTATTCATTATTGCAATATTTGTTCTGTATTTGCGTGTCATCTTTGCCTCCGCATTTTGTATAAAGGTATGGTCTTTTGAAAGGTTGAAATTGATTTTCACTTAGAATCATTTAAATCCTCCATGAGGTCGGAAACACTGTGAAATGTTTTGCTGAGATTTCTTCCGTGATTTACATTATCAATGGCGGCCAAAGTTTCAGCATTTGGGGTATTCAGGGAAACTTCAAAGGGAATCCCCTGATGACGAACCATTGTTTTGGCGAAAATGTTGAAGGCAGTTGTCATAGTCAGGCCTAGTTCATTGCAAAGGTGGTCAAATTGCTGTTTTAATGTATCATCCATGCGTATATTGATATTTGTTTGCGCCATAACTTATACCTCATTTTGTTATTTGTATATATATTGTATTGAAATTTATTGATATTGTCAACGCGTTTTGGTTCTGGTTATTTGGGTTTTGATTTTTTTAGTTACAATTCACGGGCAATGTCAGTAAGTTAAGTTGTTCCAAAAGGTACGCCAGGGAAACGGGGAGAGCAGCTACCGGAAAGGGTCTGCTGCTTTTTCCGGTTTCGAGATCAAGAATTCCTAAAATTTCTGAATTTTGCTAAAAACGAAACGAAAATTCACAAACTCGCTCCGCTCAGACAGTGTGAATTTTCGTTTCAACACAAAACTCAGAAATTCAAGGACTTCTAAATCTCTGCAAAGTCAAAATCTGCAGACCCTTTCCGGTGGCTGCTCTCCCCGTTTCCCTGGCTGTGTTTCGCGAACTCTTAACTTACTGACATTGCCCGTGAACAGTAACTTTTTTATGCCGGCATGAAGGCGGAGGTTATTATAGAAGGAATACTTGGAAACGGAATGGCTATATCAAGAACAATTAATGAAGAAACGGTAAGTGATAAAGAATGATCAGAGCCTGAGTGTTTTTTTGAATCGTTTATGTACAGAATATCAAAGCATTTTATCGGAAATCTTTAATTTTCGGAGGTTGAGGAGATGTCTCAAAAAGTGTACTTTTTGGGATTTTCGACTTCTGGGATTTTATGGGCAAATATCCATAGAAAAAAAGATTAAGTTTATTGATATTTTGACGATATTATGATAAGGTATAGCTGATTTAGGGCAAAAATAAAAATCCCAAAAAGTACACTTTTTGGGAAAAGCAAAGAAATTGCTGCGGGAAGCAGACGAATCAAAGCCAAAGAAAGGGAGTGCAGGCGCCACTGGATACAATATGTAAGACCATTCACCAGTATAGCAAGGGGCCGGTTCCTGAGGAGGATATGGAGAAGCTCTCGGCGATTGCAAATGATTGCCGCACAGTAAAAAACTATGTGTATACCCGTTATGGCGGTAAGGGAAGCCTGGCGAAGCTCTATCCTGGCTATACAGTACAAAATGAGATGACAAGAAGCGGGTTGCGGGAGCAACTGGGCTTGCCCTCCGTATATTTTTATCTGGCTATGTTTGACGCACTGGCGGATATCAAGAGTCAATGGACCCGAACGAAAGCCAAGGTGCTGGAGCTGGCAGGAAAAAATGAAAGTTTGACAGAAGAAGAAAAGCATTATCTCCGTTTTCTTTTAAAAGTCAGCAATGCTTTTGAGGCAGTGGTAAATGAGATGCCGATCCATTTGCAAAAAGAGCTGCAAACGAAGTATGAATGTCTGGCTGGGAATGTTGATGTGGAGCGGCTTCACCGTTATCTGTGCAGGCAGGTGCGTAAATATCATCAAAAGCTGCATACAGACCGGACAGACGGATTTTCTGTCTCGGCGAAGGCATATCGTTATGAGGATCATGGAATCTATCTTGCCACAAAGGAAAAGAGAAAGAGGGTTTTTATTTCTCTGACAGACAAAAACCAGTATGAATCTCAGATTTATATTAAGCTGTTTCCGGAAGAAAAACGTTTGGAAATCCGAGTGCCAGTGAATGTGGCGATTCGCAGCCATGCCGATTATACCAGACAGGTAGGAGTGTCTCCGGGGCTTCTCACCATGTTTACCACGGATGAGGGCCATAAATATGGGGAGTTGCTGGGAAAATATCAGCTGGAGTATGCAGATTGGATTCGGGAACAGATTCGGACTTATAATGAAAACCGGCAAAATAATCCGGGCCGGAAAAAGTACCAGGCAAGAAAGAACCGATATGAAGAGCGGCTGCACAGCTATATTAACCAGGAGCTGAATCGTTTTCTGCAGACCGAAAAACCCCGGATCATCTGGCTCCCCAAACTTCCGAAGCCTCAGGCGGGCGGAGCCAGCGGCAGACTGAATCACATGGCGGCGCTTTGGCAGAGAGGATATATCCGAAAACGTCTGATTCTGAAATGCCGGGAACAGTCGGTAGAGGTGGTAGATGTCTTTGGAAAAGATATCAGCAGGGAATGTAGTCGCTGCGGAGCAATCGGCAATAAGAAAAAAGGAGAATTTGTCTGTGTATCCTGCGGGTATCAGGAGGATGACAAAACAAATGCAGCGCGAAACGCGAAGAATCGCGGTATTCGCGCAATGAATCAAGAAGAAGATCATAAGAGCCGCTTTTTAGCTGAGTTCCGGTGATAAACCGGAATTTTACCGTGAGGACTAAAGGGTGTGTTCCTGATAAACCAGCCTGCAAAGGCTTTGGTGATAGAAAATGAAAGTCGGCATTAGAAGGCAGATTTGAAGAAATCCGCGCATTGGGTAGGCCAGGACTCTGTGAACATGAGAGAGAAGCATGTTGAGGCGTGCATTGGTGCTCCATGCTTTGCATTGGAGACGATCCATGAGGTAGCAGAGAGCGAAGTGGAGTTTTCCACATCATCAAAGAGAGAATTTACACTGAGATCGGACGGAGCATTTCCGTCAGAGATTGGTGTGAAAAATCAGAGATGACCAATATACCTTATTTAAATCTTGTTAAACGTCAAGGAGTATTGATTGCCAGGGCGTGAAAGGATGGAAAATATGAGGAAGGCACAGAAAAAACAGGCAGAAGATTTTATAAAGCTGTTGGACCGTGCACACAATGAAGTGAAAAAGGCTATGGAACGGAAAGACCGGGATGCATCCTCAGAACTGCTAGAGCAGTGCCAGGAGGGTGTGATTGAGCTGGGTAATATGATTGAGGCAGAGGAGGGAGAGGGATTTCCCGCGGTATCTCTGTTGGAAGAATATTGCGAGCTGGTCTATCAGATCCATGAGGCTATCTGGCATAACCTTCCTTTAAATGCCAGCAAAACTCACAAAAGCCTGCGCAAGCTGCTGGTCAGGATTGAAAATAGCGTGCGCCAGGATATTAAGGGGCGTCAGGAAGCAGTGTTTCTTCCATATAAAGCATCTATGTGGGATTCTTTGGAGAGTGTGTGGAAAGCGGCAGATGAGGATCCGGACTGTGATGCCTACGTTGTGCCCATTCCTTATTTTGATAAAAATTCCGATGGGAGTTTTAAGGAGATGCATTACGAGGGGGATCAGTACCCCGATTATGTACCGATTACCAGGTATGAGGATTATGATTTTGCGGAGCGTCATCCAGATATGATATTTATCCATAATCCTTATGATGAATGTAATTATGTGACCAGTGTGCATCCGTTTTTTTATGCAAAAAATTTAAAACAGTTTACCGATAAATTAGTTTATATACCATATTTCATTTTAAGCGAGCCGGATCCGGAAAATGAAGAAGCGGTGAAAGGCATGGCTCATTTCTGTACTGTTCCGGGGGTGATTTATGCGGATCGGGTAATTGTCCAGTCAGAAAATATGCGTCAGGTTTATATAAAGGTAATGACGGAATTTATGACAGGCGGGATGAAGGATAGTGGGAATGAAGCAGCAGGAAAAGAAACCGGTGACGAAGATAACAATATTAAGTCGCAGAGGAAGAATCATCAGACAGATGCCACAAGAAGCAAATCAGAGGCCCAGAAGATCGCTAATCGAAAGTATTGGGAAGAGAAGATTCAGGGGCTCGGATCACCGAAGGTAGATAAGCTTTTGAGCACAAACAAGGAAGAATTGGAAATTCCGGAGGAATGGATGAAGATTATCCGGAAGGAGGATGGGGACTGGAAGAAGGTTATTTTTTATAATACCAGTGTGACAGCGTTTTTGGAGCATGGAGAGAAGATGCTTTTAAAAATACAGGATGTGTTTCGTGTGTTTGAGGAGAACAAGGAAGAAGTTGCATTGCTATGGAGACCCCATCCCCTTATGAAGGCTACGATAGAGAGTATGAGGCCACAGCTCTGGGCGGAGTATGAAGAGATTGTGAGAGAATATAAGGCGGCCGGGTGGGGGATTTATGATGAATCAGCGGATGTGGACCGGGCGATTGCGTTGAGTGATGGGTATTATGGGGACGGAAGTTCTCTGGTGCAGCTGTGCCAGGAGAAGGGGATTCCAGTTATGATACAGGATGTGGGGATATTGGAGCGAGCAGATGGGATGCTTGGAGTGAATGAACAGGGCTAGCGGGTGCTGATCGTGTTCGCTGTATAAAAGGCTAGCGGCGGGTTATAAATGACAGTTGACAGAAGGAAATAAGATATGAATGGAGATGAAATTTTTGTAACGAGATCTTCCATGCCTCCCTATGAGGAATACATAGAAGCTATTAAGCCTTTGTGGGACAGCCATTGGCTTACCAATATGGGGAGGTATCATCAGGAGTTGGAAGACAGATTAAAGGAATACCTGGATGTGCCGGAACTGTCTTTGATGGTGAATGGGCATATGGCCTTGGAGATGGCGATACAAGCCATGGGGCTTCCAAAAGGCGGGGAGGTAATCACCACTCCATTTACCTTTATCTCTACAACTCATGCCATTGTGCGCAATGGTCTGAAACCGGTGTTCTGTGATGTGAAGCCGGAGGATGGAACGATTGATGAGAGAAAGATCGAGGGGCTTATTACGGAGCATACGGTTGCCATAGTTCCCGTTCATGTCTATGGAAATGTATGCAATGTGGAGGAGATTCAGAGGATTGCAGACAAGTATGGGCTGAAAGTCATCTATGATGCGGCTCATGCATTTGGGGAGAGTTATGAGGGGAAGGGCATCGGAAATTATGGTGATGCTTCCATATTTAGTTTTCATGCTACGAAAGTGTTTAATACTATAGAGGGTGGGGCGGTTGCTTTTTCTGATCCGGGATTCTATGAAAGGCTGTTTAATCTGAAAAATTTCGGAATCCGCGGGGAGGAACTGGTGGTTTCTGTTGGCGCTAATGGGAAGATGAATGAGTTTTGCGCCATTATGGGGCTCTGTAATCTGAACCATGTGGAGGAGGCCATTGCCTGGAGGAAGGCTTTGTGTGAGGAGTATGAGGGGCAGCTTAAGGGTGTGCCGGGGATTCGGCTGTTTGAGAATAAGCCGGAGGTGAAACGGAATTATGGGTATTTTCCGATTCTGGTGGAGGATGAGTATCCTTTAAAGAGAGATGAGCTGTATGAGAAGCTGAAGGGGCAGGGGATTTATACCAGGAAGTATTTTTATCCGCTGACTTCGGATCAGGCCTGCTTTAAGAACCGGTATCGTGGGGTGAGGCTGGAATGCGCAAGGGAGATGGCGAAGAGAGTGTTGGTGTTGCCGGTGTATGAGGGGTTGGAAATGGGTAAGATAGAACGAATTTTGAAAATCGTAAAGTAAGAATATTTTTTATCTTGCTGCTTTTAGTTTTAATGAGTGTGGATTTGCAAATATAATTTACTCTTTAATATCAATAGTACGTCAATAACCTTTTAGACAATGAAAATGTATATTGAAGATGAAATAGAATATACAGAAGTTAGGTATGTAAATTACATAATTAAAGATATATAAAATTTGAATTTGAGAAATTAGGTAGAATTGCCAGAAAGAGTACAAGATGTTGTTCTTTTAAAGAGTGTTTTATTGAGCTTTTAATAGCACAAGAAAAAAGGGGCTGGTTTTTATGTCTAAAAATAGGGTCTTTGTGAAGCTGAGAAGATTATATGGCGAAGAAAGATCAATATTTTCTTTGATGCTGTATCCATCTTTGACAATCAGGGGGAGGAATTATGAGTAAAAAATTACTTTTGCTTGGAGGATCCCGCTATGCATTACCAGTTATTGAATCCGCTCACAAGATGGACTGTAAGGTCATTACTTGTGATTATTTGCCGGGTAATATAGCTCACAGACATTCAGATGGCTATGAAAATATCAATATAGTGGATAAAAAAGCTGTGCTTGAAACAGCAAGTAGGTTAAACGTAGATGGTATCATGTCTTTTGCTTGTGATCCTGGTGTGACTACAGCTGCCTATGTTGCTGAAAAATTGGGATTGCCATCATGTGGTTCTTATGAATCTGTGTCTATATTGCAAAATAAAAAAAAATTCAGAAAATTGCTTGTAGAGCATGGTTTTAATGTTCCGAAGTCAGATGGGTTTAAAAGTGCTAGCGAAGCTTTAAAGCAAATAACAGAGTTTTGTTTCCCTGTTATTGTAAAACCTACAGATTCAGCAGGAAGCAAAGGAGTAACAAAGGTAGATGAAATTAAAGCCCTAAAACCAGCAATTGAACATGCGTTGAATAATTCAATCGGAAAGGAATTTATCATTGAAGAATTTCTGGAAAGTAAGGGTCATCCATCTGATTCGGAATGTTTTTCCATAAATGGGGATTTACAGTTTGTTTCCTATTCCTCACAAAGATTTGACAAGAAATGTGGAAATCCATATACACCAGCTGCATTTACATGGATCCCTACTATATCAGAAAAGCAGCAGAGCTATTTGACAAGTGAATTGCAGCGTTTGCTAAAAATCCTTCATATGGGGACATCGATCTACAATGTTGAGTCAAGGGAAAGTATAGATGGCAAGGCGTATATTATGGAGGTGTCTCCGCGGGGAGGAGGAAACAGGTTGGCTGAGATGATTCGGTTTTCTACAGGGGTGGATTTGATTGAGTATGCAGTGAAAGCGGCCCTTGGAGATCCAATTGGGCCACTTCCAGTTGGTCATTTTGATGAGTTGTGGGCAGAGATCATACTTCACAGCAGATATGGAGGTATCTTTAAGGAACTTCATATTTTTGACAAATTAAAAAAATTTGTAGTAGAAACGGATCTATGGGTATCGAAAGGTGATAGAATAGAAACCTTTTCTGGCGCAAACAGAGCAATAGGAACATTGGTACTGCGATTTGAAGACAAAGCTACCATGTTTGAAGTAATGGAGAAATCATCGGAGTATATAATGGTGGAAACTGAATGAAAAAATAGTTCGATGAATATTCAAAATATTGAGAAAAAGTGTTGAGGTGTAGAAGAGGATGAAGTGGGAAAAATTGGGTGTCGTATATGACCCTACAAAGAGCGAAAACAGGCCAGATTGGAGATATGATTTTGCACAGGGGATTAATTCGTTAATATATGAGGATTTCATAAGAATATATTTCTGCTGTCGTGAAAAGCCAGATATGTATGGAAGAACGGTAAGCCGGATGACATATCTGGATGTAGATAAGAAAGATCCTACAAAAGTAATACAGGTAGCGGATCATCCGGTTATAGAATTGGGAGGTTTGGGTGAGTTTGATGAATTTGGGCAATATCCTTTTTCTGTCATAAGAGATGGAGATATAATTCGTGGCTTTTATGGTGGAATTACACGGTGTGAGTCAGTTCCATTTAATGCGGCAATCGGTGAATGTATCAGTAGGGATAATGGAGATCATTTTGAGAAAATTGGAAGGGGACCTGTTTTGTCCTATTCCTATGACGAGCCTTTTATCATAGGTTCTCCCAAGATTAGAAAATTTGGTGACATATTTTATATGACATATTGTTCAGGAAGAAAATGGACAATCCGTGACGGGAAAAGGGCGGAAGTTTGCTATAAGTTGCGAATGGCTGTCTCAAAGGATGCAGTCAACTGGGAAAAATGGCATAGAAATCTGATACAAGACAAGTTAGGAGAAAATGAATCTCAGGCATGTGGAGATATTTTGTATAGAAATGGTGTTTATCATATGTTCTACTGTTATCGTGGGCATGAGGATTTTCGGAGAAATCCTGCACATAGTTACCGGATTGGCTATGCATTATCTAAGGATTTGATAACATGGGAGAGAAAGGATGAAATAGTAGGGATTGATTTGTCCGAAGAGGGGTTTGATAATGAGATGATAGCCTATCCTCATGTGTTTGAGACTGATGGAGAAACATATATGCTGTATCTTGGTAATGAGGTAGGAAAGTATGGGTTTGGAATTGCCAGATTGGACGGTGAAATAGAGTGAGTTATAATTATGGCAGGATTTTCATTCCACAAGATTATGGTTTGGAATACTGTAAAAGTCCTCAGGCAATTGTTTTTGATGAATTTGTCAGGATATATTTTTCGTATTGTGTTCCGGATGGGAAAAAACTTATCAGCAGAACAGGGTTTGTAGATTTTGATAAGAAATTTAAAAAGATACGAAAAGTATCAAAAGATGTTATGCCGGATGGAGTTTTAGGTGCGTTTGATGAACATGGAATATTTCCCTTTAGCCCCTTTCGGGATGGAACTCAAATAAAGGCAATTACCAGCGGTTGGACAAGGCGGCAATCGGTTTCTACAGATGCGGCTCTCGGACTGGCGGTATCGAATGATGCTGGGGAAACTTTTAAACGTTATGGCGATGGTCCTGTAATGGCTGCTACAGTAAATGAACCATATCTTGTAGCCGATGGATTTGTTGTCAAATCGGATGAATATGGTTATTTAATGTACTATATATTTGGCACAGACTGGGCGGATTATGATGAAGCGGATCAGCCGGAGAGAACATATAAGATTGCAATTGCTCAGTCCGATAATCTGTTGGATTGGAAGCGGGATGGAAAGCAAATCATTGAAAGCAGATTTCCAGGAGAGGCCCAGGCTCTTCCAACAGTCATCTATTGGAAAGGATGTTGGCACATGGCATTTTGTTATCGTCATACGGTAGGATTTCGTAATGATAGCAGTCATGCTTATCGAATAGGATACGCATCATCCTTGGACATGTGGAATTGGAAGAGAGATGATTCAAAGATAAAGATTCCTTTAGAGGACTGGTGTAATGAAATGCAGTGTTACCCCAATTTGTTCAAGATGGATGGAAATCTGTATTTTCTGTACAATGGTAATCATTTTGCGCAAAATGGCTTCGGACTGATGAAGTTGGAGGGATTTTAATATTGAAGAGAAACTATGATAAAGAAATTCAAGATAATGACAGAAAGTATGCATATCATTTTGATTATGATGTCATGCATCCTTTTATGCTGAGGGCATTTTCTCCAATGTTTCGTAGGGGAAGCGCACTGGAACTGGGATGTTTTCGGGGGAATTTTACAGAAAAGATGGCAACGTATTTTGATGATATTACCTGTGTTGAGGCATCAGGAGAGGCATTGAAGGCAGCAAAAGAGCGAATTGGTGAAAAGGCGCAGTTTATACATGGCCTTTTTGAAGAAGTAACGCTGCCAAGAAAATATGACAATATTTTTCTAACCCATGTGTTGGAACATTTGGATGATAGGGTGGGGCTCTTAAAAAAGATAAATGATGAGTGGTTAAGTGACAATGGTGTACTTTTTCTCGCCTGTCCTAATGCTAATGCGCCGTCCAGGCAGATAGCAGTGAAGATGGGGCTGATTGAATATAATTCGGCTGTCACAGAGGCGGAAAGGGAGCATGGGCATCGGGTTACCTATTCACTTGATACGTTGGAGACGGATGCAAGAAGAGCAGGTCTGAATGTTATATACAAATCAGGTGTGTTTTTTAAAGCATTGGCTAATTTTCAGTGGGACAGGGCAATTAGAGATGGCATAGTATCGCAGGAATACCTGGAAGGATGCTATGAGTTAGGGCAGGTGTATCCGGATTTGTGCGCTACTATATATTGTGTATGTCAGAAGGGTGAGGCATGAAGAAAAAGATCATTATTACAGCGCCTACATCTGTGATTGCCGAAAATTTTATTAAGTATCTAAATAACAAGTATGATTTAGTAACGGTTGGACGGCGGAACAGTGATATCATTTTTGACTTCGCAAAGGATGAACAGTTGTATATTCCAGATGGAGCAGATGCTGTGATACATTTCGCAGGGATGATGTATGCAAATAACCTGAAGGAAATTTGTGAAATGATAAATGTGAATATTGCTGGTTTGATCAAAGTATGTGCGGCGGCAAAACATTATAGAACAAAACAGATTATTTATATATCGTCAATTAATGCCACTCTATTTGAGAAATCTCTTTACTATGGATATTATTCTCTTACAAAAAAACAGGGAGAAGAATTGGCAGCTTTATACTGTAAGAAAGAGGGATTGAGACTATGCATCATTAGACCAAGCCAAATATTCGGCCCTGACCCAGCTTATGGAAAAGTACAGCCTCTTTTGTATTTGATGATAAAAAGTGCCTTAGGAAACAAGCCAATAACCATATATGGAAATAAAGATGTCTTGAGAAATTATATTTATGCAGATAATCTTTTCCAAATTATTGATGAGGCGGTGGAAAGACAAGCAGAGGATTTTGTAAATGCAATTTCGCCAGATAATCTTTCTTTGAGTGATATGGCTAAGATTATTATAGAAGCAACGGGTAGTTCATCTAAGATAGTTTTCCTGAAGGATAAGCCAGATATGGAAGATAATGATTTTTATGCAGACTTAAATTATTTTGAGAAATGGAATGTGCCTTTTGTACCTTTTGAAGAGGCGATAGAACAGGTGGTGAAAAGATTTACAGCAGGAGGTATTTAAAAGCAAAGTGTATTATGACAGAATGATCACAAACTCCACAGATTATGAGGATTATTGTAGTGATACTCTCAGGATATGGAAGAATGTATCTGTTTTTGGTTCGTATATACGATCTGCCACTGTGGCTGATAATGTATATGTAAAGGATTCAAGGCTGGGACAGCAGATTCTTCTTAATAAGGATGTTAGGGTTTTGGGATGCGACATTGGTGATATGACACAGATCGGGTTCGCATCCAAACTTTTTTATACAAGTATCGGAAAATATTGTTCTATATCATGGGACGTGAGTATTGGCGGACCGGATCACAGATTTGACAATGTTACATCTTATACATGGGGAACTGTTGAAGAATTATGTAGGAATACAGAGTGTCACATAGGCAATGATGTGTGGATAGGAGCCGGAGCGATCATTCATCGGGGAGTAAAGATTGGCGATGGAGCGGTAGTGGCCTCAGGAACTGTTGTCACGAAGGATGTGATGCCTTATGAATTGGTAGGGGGGGTGGTTGCGAAGCATTTGAAATGGCGATTTGATGCATGTGTGCGGAAAAGGCTTTTGGAAATTGCATGGTGGGAGTTTCCAACAGATATGATAAATAAAAATAGGACATTGTTTCAGAAAAAGCCTACTGATGAAACGTTGGTGCAGTTAGAACAGCTAAAAAAACAAACATAAATTATTATTAATTTGTATGTTAAAGGTACATCGAAAGATAGGTGCAGGATTATGGCAAATGCAAAGGGAACAATACTGGTATCTGGAGCATCAGGAATTGTAGGATATGGGGTATTAAGAAATCTGGCAGGTGCAGGGTATCGACTGATTGGTACTACAATTTATCAGGAGTCTCCGGCAAATTGTTTTTCAGATATTGTGGAAGTTGTGCCTTTGGCAACAGATGAGAAATATATCCCATATTTGCTGGATGTGATAAAAAAGTATAGCATAAAAATGATAATACCAGGAATAGAAGCGGATATGATAGCCTGGCATAAACATAGAGAAAAGATTGAGAAAACAAACACAGTGGTTTTGCTGAATGGCAGGGAACTGGTTTCGGATTGTATGGATAAATGGTTTTTTTATGAGAAGCTAAAAAGAAATCATATGAACTGCTGTATTGAGTCTTCTGTGGACAAAGATTATGACCGATTTTCTAAACCTTTTATCATTAAACCAAGAAGGGGATATGGCTCAAAGGGAGTTGTGAAAATTAATACAGAGCAGGAGTTTGCGCAATATCGGGACAGAATTGGTAAGGATTTGATGATGCAGGAGTTTGTAGGTTCTGACAATGAGGAATATACGGTATCTGTTTTTTTTGATAGAGAGTCGCAAATTGCTGCGGCGATAGCAATGAGAAGGAAGTTGTCCAGTGCAGGTTTTACTGAAATAGCTGAAACAGTTGATTTTGATCCGTTCATTGCGATTATAGAGAAACTTGCCGGAATATTCCATCCCATTGGACCAACAAATTTTCAATTTAGACTGGTAGGGAAAGACTGGAAGCTGCTTGAGATTAATCCTCGGATATCGTCATCTACATCAATTAAAGCGGGGTTTGGGTTTAATGAATGTATGATGGCGGTCAAATACTTTCTGGATGGAGAAAAAATTCGACAGCCGGAAATACGAAAGGGAAAGTCTATTCGATATATGGAGGATTATTTTATATACAATGATAGCACTGATATCTGATGTTCATGGAAATTATGAGGCATTTAAAAGAGTATTGGAAGAGATAGATTTCATGGGAATATCCGATGTTTATTGTCTTGGAGATGTGACGGGATATTATTCGCAGGTAAATGAATGCTGTGATGAAATGAGAAAACGAAATATTCGTTGTGTAATGGGCAATCATGATTGGTATATGGCATCGGGAACAGATTGTCAGAGATCTCAAAGTGTGCGGGATTGTATGGCATATCAAAGGAAAGTGATCACTAAAGAGAATAAAAAGTGGATCGAGTCTTTCCCTGTGACAATGAATGTTATGGGAATATCCATGGTCCATGGTGGGTGGATAAATCCTGTTGATGAATATCTTGAACCGAGTAAGGATTATTTTAAGGATATAGAGGGAAGTTTGTTTGCTTCAGGGCATACGCATATACAGATAATAAGGGATTATGGGGCAAAGATTTATTGTAATCCGGGCTCTGTTGGTCAGCCAAGAGATGGTGATAACAGGGCGGCGTTTGCTACATATGATGGAAAGGAATTTAAACTGCATAGAGTTATATATGATTATAAGAAGATTGGAACATTGATGGATAAGGCAGGATTTAATCCGTATTACTATGGATGCCTTCGGGATGCTTCGAGAAATCTGCATGTGTAAACAAAAAAGAAGATGATATTTGAAACTGACAACGAAAAAATCTCATAGAATCAAAGAAAAGAAAATGATAGTGATGCAACCGAAAGACTTGAAAACTAACAAAAGGGCAATTGGTTTATATAAACATTAGGGATTTACAGTTGAAAAAACAGTGCAAAGACATCTATTATATATGCAGATTTTTTTGATAATTTAAATACTGTTTGAAAGTCTGAAAATATAATATTTGGAGGTTTTATTATGAATGAAAAAGAACACATAGATAACCATATTGAATATGGAATTAATATAGAGAAGAGTATGTTGTTTTCGATGTGTGCATTAATAGATAATAAAATATATTTTGTTACTAGTTTTGGAAACTATCCTATGATACTGGATTTAGGGAAATTGGAACTCTCCTTTCTTTCTGACTTAGAAGGGTATATATCTTTTAATTCAGAAGAAGTGATAAATGATGATAAATGTATTTATTTTTTTGAGTTAAACGGGAATAGAATGATGACATGGGATATTTCTAATAATAGATGTAGCTATTGTAATATATATTGTCACGGAAATGATTGGAACAATTATGCAGTTATTGCAAAATATAAAAATGACATATATATTTTTCCGAAATACGT
>CAJUHR010000004.1:91711-170317 GCA_910586255.1 uncultured Lachnospiraceae bacterium
CGCTCTTCCGATCTAATACGTGATGGGAATAATAAAAATTCATTTAGGATCGAATGGAATAGAAAAAAAAGTTCGATTGTATTCGGAACTAAATATTAGTACAAACAGTGAAAGATATTTTGAGTGTGGGTATCAATTTGAAAATGAAGTTTGGCTTTATCATAGAAGTAAAAATATAATAGTTAGATATAATTTAGTACTAGATTCTTGGTGCGAATATAATTTATGTATAAATATAAAAAATTGCGTAGATATGATAATGTATAATAACAAATTATATTTGTTGAGTTCAGAGGGAAGCGTTTTTTGTTGGGATCCGAAACTCGAATTTTTAGAAAAAATAGCTGATTATCATAATGAAGATAGTTCTATATATGTTTTTGAAAAAATTATTGTAATTGCTAACAAAATTTTTCTTTTTCCATCACTTGGAGAAGATATTGTAATATTATATCTAGATACGAAGTATATGGAGATATATAAAGAATATCCGAAAAAATTCAGATACTTTAACTTGGGAAGAAGTAAATACTATGGATATTGCAGTGATAACGAGTTTTGCTATTTTGCGATGCGTTCGGCAAACTTTATGATGAAAATAAGAAAGTCGGACGGAAAGATATATTGGATAAAACCTTCTCCTTTAAATCCGTTAGAACTTTTGAAAACACATAAAAAATATTATGGATTACTATTTGATGAGCCTTTTTTTTCTATTCAAACTCTATTGCGATATTTAAACAGCAATTGTTTAGAACAAAGTATTAGAACTAAGTTATTATCAGGAGATAAAATATGGGAACAGATCAAAAGGCAGGAGATGTGTTAGTAAGTATTTGCTTGCTGACATATAATCAAGAAAATTATATTAAACAAGCAGTGGACAGCATTGTGAATCAGCACATAAAATTTTGCTATGAATTGCTAATTGCTGATGATGCGTCAACAGATCATACGCGACAAATTCTGATAGAGAATTATAGTAACAATAAAAATATTAGATTAATTTTGCGTAATGAAAATTCTGGTGGAAAAAATGCCTATTTTGTTTTTTATGAAGCAAAAGGTAAGTATCTTTATTTTTGTGAAGGAGATGATTACTGGATTGGACAGGATGGATTACAAACTCTTGTTGATTGGTTACAAAATCATAGTGAGTTTGTAGGTGTTTGCGGTAGACGTATTACCTTATCAGAGAAAACAGGAAATATGACTTTATCTTATGACAATACATGTGACAATAAGGAAATTACTTTAGATGATTTTTTGAAAAGAAACCGAGTTTTTGATATGTCTGGAACACTATTTAAGAACTTTTTTAATGATAATAAATATGATTACCGCTATTATTTGGCCAATCCGATAGTGGGTGATATAACAATTTCTCTATATATTTTGTTGCATGGTAAATTATTTCAATTAGACAAAATTCTAGGTGTATATAGGACAGATAGAATAAAAGGAGTAAATTCTTATAACACAACACGTACACCTAAAATGATTTTTGAGGAACATATTAGAATTCTTTCATATCTTGAAAAATTAATTTATGTGAAGCTGGATTATTCTAAGTTAAAAGAAAAGTATACAAGCTGGTATGTCAATTCTTTTATTTCTACATATGATTTACTAAAAGAAATAGTCTATATATGGAGTAAAGTTGGTATTAGAATTGCTATACATTGTATAAAGAAACGTATAAATGATATAAGGAATTAGGACAAGTTATGCTATTTATTATGTTATTGATATTATTTATTATTGTGTTTTTTTATGGATATATTTTGGGATTGAAGTTTTCTAACAAAGAAATACATAAGATGAAGAATCTTGCATTTAAAAATTATGAGTTGTTGATTTGCAGTATTAACTGGATAAAAAATTATGATAAAGTAGAGAAATATATATTGAAAGGAGGATACAAAAAAATAGCAATATATGGTATGAGCTATTTAGGACAATGTTTGGAAGAAACTTTACGAAAAAAAGATATAAAAGTGATTTGTGGTATAGATAGAAATGCATCACAATTATATAACATGAATATTCCTATCTATAATTCTTCAGACAATCTTCCTGAAGTTGATGTTGTTATTGTTACAGCGGTTACATCTTATCAACAAATAGAAAGCAATTTGAAGAAAAAAAATATAAATATAGATATAGTTTCACTGGAAGACATTTTAAAATAAGAATTTAATGAGGGGAAGATATGAGTCTTGTGAAACGGAATATTATAGAAGTGAACTAAATAATCATTTATTTACATGGAATTGTCTTACTCTTGGAAATCTTTTTAAAGCAGCAGGCTTTTTTGTTCTATCAGTAAAGAATGAATAAACAGTTTGGCCAAAATATTATGAAGAGATTAGAAAGGAGGTCAGTGCAGAGTTATATGAAGCAATATGCGAAATTGGAGGAAAAGCGTTTGATATCAATACTTGTATTATAGTTGCGTGTAAGTAGTATGCTAAGAAAAAGGGTGGAATAAAGGAGAAGTTTTATGAAAATAGCATATTTTTTGGATTCTCCACATTTTATTGGTGGTTCTAATAAAGTGTTGCTTACGCAAGCGTATATTATGCGCAATAGAGGACATAAAGTAATTGTAATAATTCCAGAAGATATAAATGGACACGCATCGGAATATGATAAAATATGTCAAATCTATGAATTAGACACAATAACATCGAATTTTACTGTAACAACATGTATGGAAGGTATTGATATCATGTCAGTATTTTCCCATTACGATAGTATACTTCGATTAGTAAAAAGTGAAAAAGTTGACTTAATTCATAGTACCCAAATTAACATTGTGGCTGAAATGGTCTCTAGAAAGTTGCAAATTCCACATTTGATGAATATTTACCAAACAGATATAGAAATGTTTAATATAAAGTGGTTAAATGTTTATCCGCAATATCATAGTGCGGATTCGGAACTTTTTTCCAAGAGATGGAAAGATGGACTTCATATAAAATCAAGATGTATTCGTGTTTCTTATGAAAGTAAAAAAAGTTATATGGTTCACAAGTCTGATGATACAATATTAAATATTCTATCTATTGGTATATTGGCAGAGCGTAAGAAACAATTGGAAATAATAAAATTTATATTAATTTGCAAAAATAATGGGATTCAAATTAGATTAAGACTATTAGGTAATCATGATACTCCTTATGGCAAAGACTGTGAAAGATTTGTAAAACAAAATAATTTAGAAAACGAAGTTATTTTCCAGGGATTTGTTTTGGATATTGAGAACTATTTTATGCAAACGGATTTAATGATTTTAGCAAGTGAAGTTGAATCTTTTCCAGGAGTAATTGTAGAAAGTATGGCATATAAGGTTCCTATATTATCGACTGCAGTGGCAGGAATTCCTGAACTTTTAGAAGATGAATATAATGCGTTTTTATCAACTAGCTTTTATGCGCAAGACTTATATGAAGCATTTAGGCGATTTTTAATATATAAAGATTCTGGAAAGATTCAAGATATTATAGAATGTGCATATCAGACATATATACAGAATCATACATACGATATGGTTGGAAAAAAATTAGAAGATTATTATTATTGGATTTTGAAAGATTATGATAGTAGAGAACTTTTAATTGGCATAAGAGATATCAAAGAAATATTTAAAAATTTTATTATTAAAAATCATTTGAAACAAGAGAATCCTCATACAAAAAAAAATTTATGGTTTCTATATCATTTATGGAATAAGTTGAATTTAAAACAACCACGAAAATTGGCAATATGGGGGGCAGGATATTGGGGAAAATTAGCATTAGATTGGATAAAAGGATTAGATTATGAGAATGTGTTTATTGGGTTTATTGATACCTATAAAGAAGGGATGTATTTGGGATATCCGATACAAAAGGCGGAAAAACAAATTATAATTTCCTGTGATGTAATTCTGCTGGCTATAGGTAATATGAATGGGTGCTTGCAAATTATGAAGACGCTTGATGACTGCGGAAAAAGGAGAAATGAGGATTATTTTTTAATGTTAAATGGTCCAAACAGAATTTAGAATATGTGTTATGAACAAGGAATAGTTAAATGAAAAAACTAACTATATTGAGTGCGTTGGGAGCAATTGCAGGATTAACGATAAGCAATTGTATTATTTATAAAAAAGGAAAAAAGAAACAGACAGAATTAGCGGAACTGGCTGATAAACATAAAGACTTATTCTTGATGATGAACCAGTGGGTAAAAACGAAACAAGAGGGGAAAAGTATTGACTCTTATTTAAAAAACAAAGGATATAAGAAAGTTGCAATTTACGGTATGAGTTTTGTAGGAGAGACCTTACTGAGGGAATTAAAAAGAAGTGAGATTGAAGTAAAATATGGTATTGATAAAAACGCAAAAGGGATATATGCAGATGTTAACTTAGTAACATTGGAGGATTCGTTTGATGAAGTAGATGCTATTGTCATCACAGCTATTTCCTATTTTGATGAAATCAAAAAATCTATATCTAAAAAAATAGATTGTGATATTGTATCTTTAGAAAATATTCTATATGACTTATGATAGATTAAGATTATTTAATGGAGCAAGAGCATGGTTATTGTAAGAATATGGGAAGGACTAGGCAATCAGATGTTCCAGTATGCTTATGCCAGGGCTATGAAAGAAAATGGTATTACTGTTAGGCTGGATTTAAATGAAGCATATAAGGAATCATTTAGTATACTTAAAAATGCCGCGCCGAGAACAAGCCGTATACAAAATTTTAGGATATCTATTCCGGATATCAATGTATCTAAGTATGGGAAGTATTCGTTTTTAGGCCAAAAGACTGTGGTTGAGAAAATAGTGGCATGGCTGTCAAGAAATTCTCTATGGAAATATAAGTTTTATGAAGAGAAATTATTAGAGTATTTTCCTGAAAAAATGCGGATTAAGGGGGATTGCTATGTAAAGGGTTATTTTCAAGATGAACGATATTTTAAAAATATAAGGTCTGTTCTGCTTAAGGAATTTACACCAAAAAAGAAAATTAAAATACCAAGACTACTTATAAATGCTTTGGAAGAACCAGAGAGTGTTTCAATACATATTAGAAGAGGAGATTATGTTAAACTTAATTGGGCATTAAATCCAATATATTATGAGAGAGCAATAAGCTATATAAAACAATTATATAAGAATCCGATCTTTTTAGTTTTTTCGGATGATCTGGATTGGGTGAAGAAGAATCTATATATTGATGGAAGATTTATCTATGTGAATGATAATAATACTTTGGAAGATTATGAAGAATTATTAATTATGAGCAGGTGTAAAGCGAATATTATCGCGAACAGTACATTTAGTTGGTGGGCCGCTTGGCTTAATCAAAATAAAGATAAAGTGGTAATAGCTCCGAAAAAGTGGAAACTGGAACGGAAGGGTCTTATCTTGGAAGAATGGATAGCAGTATAGAAGCATTTTAATGTGCAGTTTATTTTGGAGGCGAATGAATAGAGGAGCAATTAAAGCATGGAAAAAGAGATTGTGATTGTCACAACAACGGATGCGGCATATGTCCTGAATTGTTATATATCGGTTTATTCGATTACTAAAGTGGCGAATCAATCGAAGGTTTATAGGATTTTTGTTTTGGTTACAGGTGTTTGTCAGAGAGAATGCGAAAAATTAGAGAGTTTATCCTCTGATTTTATATACGTGAAATGTATTGATGTTGCCAATGTAATAAAGAATTTTGATTTGAGAGAGACAGAGCAGTTTCCGATTTCGATTTATTACCGTTTATTTATTCCGTTGATCTTTCCGGAATATAGAAAAATTTTATATATAGATGCGGATACCTGTGTTTTACGGGATCTTGCTGAATTATATGAAAATAATTTAGAAGGATGTGCTATGGGGGCTGTGCATGATATACCATGTGAACATCTGGAGACACATGATAGGGAAATAGGGGGAATGGATTGCAGAAAAACCTTTAATTCCGGCGTGCTTTTGATAGATTTAAAGGTATTTGAACAAGAAAAAATCAGAGAAAAATGCATGGCATTACTTTTAAAAGATTATCAAAACAAAGAGAGAAAATTGATTTATCCTGATAATGACGCGCTTAATCTTGTTCTATATGAAAAGTGTAAAATTCTGGATAGCGCATGGAATTTTCAGGTACAGTATATGTGGAAAACAGAAGAGATATTTGAAGAGTATAGGGAGCTCTATAAAAAGACATCTTGTCAACCCTATATTCTGCATTATACCGGGAAATTTAAGCCCTGGTCAGATCCAGATCTTCCAATGGCAGATGTTTTTTGGAGACTGGCGCGGGAAACCTCTGTTTACGATGAGATGATTTTTAAATTGTTGATGGAGGCAAAAAAGTTAAGGGAGCGCATCGAAGATTGTAAAGTTTTTACCTTTCCTTACGGGAAAGTTCCTTATGGAAGTAAAGTTGCGATTTATGGAGCAGGAATGGTAGGACAAGCATTTTACAATTTAATGCAGTTTTCTCACTATGTTGAGATTACATTGTGGGTGGATCGAAATCACGAAACACTATCTGATTATATTCCAGTTGTATCCCCAAGTGTTTTACTGCAGCAGAATGATATTTATCAATATCTTATAGTGGCCATTGATAAGAAAGAGATTGCTGATGAGATTATAAAAGAATTATTGGATCAGAAGCCAATGCTAAAAGAAAAAATCGTTTGGACTCCATATAAAAATGTTTTCAATATAGAAGGAACAATATGATTAATAAAATAAAGGTATCCGTACTCATCTATGTGCTAAACGGCCTTCCGTATATCAAAAAATGTATCAGAAGTGTTATGAATCAGACATTACAGGAATTAGAAATATTGGTGGTTGATGGCGGAAGCACGGATGGAACATTAGAGATAATCAAAGAATTAGCTCATTCAGATACAAGAATCCGGCTGATTCACAGCGCTCCGGGGGTAGGTCTGCAGTTTAACACCGGCTTGAGGGAGGCCAAGGGGGAATATATTGGAATCTGTGAATCCGATGATTATCTTCTCCCCGATATGTATGAGAAACAGTATAAGATTGCAGAACAATACCAATTAGATAGTTTACGGGCAGATGCAAATCACTTTGTCGAGGACCGCAATGGGAAGGAATATGCTTTTCATGTAGATCTTTCTAAGGAGAATGGTCTTTATGACTGTGTGCTGAACCTGACAGAAGACAGCCGTGTTGTGGAGTTAGGTGTCAACAGTTTTTGGAGCGGGTTATATAGAAGAGATTTTTTGCTAAATGAAAAGCTTTTTATGAATGAGACAAAGGGGGCAGCCTATCAGGATACGACTTTTTCTTTTTTGACAGCTATAAAAGCGAAACGTGCCATGTTATCCAGGAAGGCATTCTATTGCTATCGACTGGACAATCCGAATTCTTCTGTAAATAACCCGAAAAGGATAACCATGCTTACGGAGGAGTATCGTCTGTTGAAAAAGAGGCTGGAGGAGGAGGGGGTTTTTGAGAAATATAGGGATAATTTCTTTTTATGGAAGGTCAGAGGACATCTGGGCTTTTATGACAGTTTATCGGAAAAGCTGAAAAAAGAGTATGTGCCGCTTATGTGTCAGGAGCTTCTTATGGATATGCTGCCGGAAGGCCTCTGGGAAAAGGGGCTTTCTGAAAAAGAGAGGGAAGTCGTAATCAGGGCCGGGGGGTCAGAGGAGGAACTGGCAGAATACCTTGAGCAGATATACCGGGAACTTGAAGTTATGTACTGCAGGTTGGAACAGATCAAAGAAAAAGTGCCGATCGTTATATTTGGATGTGGTGCACTGGGGAAATTAGTTTATCGTTATCTGACTTTTACGGACAGGAAAGCCGCGGCATATGCGGACAATGACAGCAGGTTATGGGGGACGTATATGGGATCGGTTCCTGTTCTGAGGCCTGAAGAAACGGTACGGTTATTTCCTGACGGGGTTTATATTATCGCTAATGTAGAGCATTTTAAGGAGATACAGGGCCAGCTGGAGCAATATGGGATTCATAATGGGAATATGATTGTGTGCAATGATTATGGATTTTTCTTTAAACATGTTTTGCTTAAAAGGACGCTCAGAAATGAGGATGACAATGCAGGAATATTGTGACAGGGAAAAACAGCTGATGAATCAGGTCCGGGAGTATGGACATGTGATTATTTATGGCGCCGGTATGGTAGGGGAATTGGTACTTAGGTGTCTGTCTATATATGGACTTAAGAAACATGTGCTGGGGGCGGCCGTCAGCCGGAGGGATAAGTCGGAGAGGGGTTCTTTGTATGGAGTACCGATCTATGGAATTGACGAATTTGAGGCACAAAAAGACGATATTCTTGTTATTGTGGCAACCTTACCGGATCTTCATGAGGCCATGGGAAGAAGGGCGGCAGAGCTTAAGTTTAGACATGTCATCTTTATAACGGAAGGACTTTACAGGGAACTTTGCAAAAGGCTGATTCGGAACTATAAACAGAATGTTCCCCTGGCATTTCCGTCAGATGTCAGGACGCGGATCTTGTTTATGGCTTCGGATAATAACAGGGTTTCCGGGGCGTTTCTCTGTATGGCAGAGTTATGTGAACAGCTGCGGGAGCAAGGAATCGGAGCCGGAGTGGTTCTGCCTCATTACGGAACGGGTACTTCTTTGCTGGAGGAAAAGGACATTCCTTATACCTATATTGAGTCTAGGGATTGGGCTTATAAGGTGGAGGATACGAAGACATTATGGCAGAAGGCAGGATTTATAGCAGGGATTCTTTCTAACCAAAAGGCAAAAAGGGAGCTTGTCTCTTTAATCAGGGAACAGCATGTGGATTTGGTTCACTGCAATACTACCTATACTTATATAGGTGCCGTTGCGGCGAGACACTGCAAAATCCCGTTTGTATGGCATCTGAGAGAGAATCTGGAGCATCAGGGATACCGGATTTTCAGACAGAAAAGGGCATGGAACCTAATGCAGCAGGCGGGCAAAATCGTTACCGTATCTGAATATATAAAGAATCTGGTTCCATTTGAGAAGAAAGGGATAGCAGAGGTTTTGTATGACGCAGTAGATATGGGAGGAATGCCTTGTCCTGAAAGGGAGATTTTGTGTAGGAAACCATTACAGATGATTCAGGTTGGGGTGCTGATTGAATATAAGGGACAGAAGGACCTGATTGAAGCCTGTCATATTTTAAAAACTAAATATGCGTTGGATTTCCGTTTGTTATTAGTTGGAAAAGGGCTTCCTGATTACGTGGAGGAACTGCGTCAGCTTGTGAAATCCTATAATCTTGAGGAGCATATTTCTTTTTATGGCGCTGCGAATGATGTGTATCGTCTTTATATGCAGTCAGATATTTCTTTTATGTGCAGCAGCAGGGAGGCATATGGAAGGGTGACCATAGAGTCTCAGCTGTCGGGATGTTTGGTAATCGGTGTGGATTTTGGGGCGACACAGGAATTGATCGAGGATCGAAAGACAGGGTATCTGTATAAAAGGGGTGATGTCCAGGCTCTTGCAGAGACGATTGCAAAGGCAGTAGAAAACTCTGATAAGTCCAGGGAAATTGCTAAGAATGGTCAGAGCTATGCGTGGAGAGCTTATACAAAAGAAAGAAGCATTCAAAAAATGCTGGGGATTTATGAAGAGGTTTTAGGAAGGACATTATAATCAGCAGGGAGAAACCAATGTACTACGCCAAAGAGATCGTAAACCAATTAAAGCAAAGCCGCCAGACGGCCGTATTCGGCGCCGGAGTCATGGCCTTGGGGGTTGTGAACTGCCTTACAGTCCCACCCTATAGTCTGCACATAGAATGCTGTCTGGTATCAGACAAAAGAAAAAACCCCAGCCAGGTATCAGGAATTCCTGTTCTTGATTTTGGGGAGGCAGAGTCTGTCTTAAGGAAAGATGCCCTGGTTATCGTTGCCGCAGTGGATAAAAATCTGGAGTCCATGGAAGAGAGTCTTTACAGTCATGGATATCATCACATCCTTCCTCTTACCTATGAGGGGGATCTGTGGATGCTGCTTCGGGGCAATCTTTACCGGGAGGAGCGGTTGTCTAAAGGGAAATCTTATATCACCCTGGAGGAAGCGCTTCAGGAAGCCTGCGTTCCTGCTTTGAGGGATATATATGGGGATACCCATAAGAAGATAAGCATCTATACAGCCATGTGCCATGTGGACAGGCCTCTTTCGGAGGATATTTCCCGGTATTTCTGGGAGATTCCGATTCAGGTGGGGGCGGCGCTGACGGACAAGGAGATATGCGAAATCCGTGATGATACAGGGGATCATATCTCTCATAAGAATCGCCAGTACTGTGAACTGACGGCCCTCTATTGGATCTGGAAAAACGATAAGTCCGACTATGTGGGGCTGGGACATTACAGAAGGCATCTGGAGCTGGAGGAAGGAGATTTAAAGAAGCTGGCCTGTTCAGACGTGGATGTGGTGCTGACCATTCCGATTTTTGATGTTCCCAGTGTGGGGGAAGTATACCGGCGAGACCATGTGGCAGGCGACTGGGATGTGATGCTTCGGGCCATTGGCACTCTTTGTCCGGAGTATTTATCTTCGGCAAGGGAGATGGAGACCGGAAGATTTTACTATGCCTACAACATGTTTATCATGAGAAGAGAGATTCTGGAGCCATACTGTAAGTGGCTGTTCCCCCTTCTGAGTTATTGTGAGGAGCATTGTGCCGGGGAGCGGGAGGGATATCAAGGACGGTATATCGGATTCCTGGCGGAACATTTGATGTCTGTATATTTTCTGCACCATGAAAAGGAATACAAGATCGTCCATGCAAGGAAGCATTTTATCGGGAAATAAGAGAGGGGGAGCCCTATGTACTATGCCAGAGATACAGTGGAGGAATTGAAGAACAGCAGTCAGCTTGTGATCTATGGAGCCGGGCTTGTGGCATACGAGGTAGCGTCCTGTCTTATGGGAGAACCTTATGGACTCAACATAGCATGCTTCCTTGTGTCTGACAAAAATGGAAATCCGAATCGGATGTTGGGCCTTCCTGTGATCAGTTTAGATGAGAGGGAGGGCAGAATTCATAAAAATGCTCTGATTATTGTGGCGGTCATGGGGAAGTATCTGGATGAAATTCTCGAAAATCTTGAGAAAAAGGGTTTTGTACATATATTGCCTATGACCTTTGAAAGTGATTTGTGGAGCATGATTCAGGGCAATTATTACTGGTATGTCCGTCTTGGCAGAGGGAAGAATTACCGGATATTGGAGGAAGAACTGAAACAGGTACAGGTGCCTGTGGAGGCAGAGGGCCAAGAGAGGAAAGGAAACAGGGTCTGTATCTATACTGCCAAATGCCATGTGGACAGGCCGCTTTCGGAGGATCTTTCCCGGTATTCATGGGAGGCTTCGATTCAGGTGGGAGCGGCACTGACAAAGGAGCGGATCTGCGGCCTGATAGATAATGAAGGGGATAATATTTCCCATAAGAACGGACAGTACTGTGAACTGACGGCATTGTACTGGATATGGAAACATGATACTTCTGACTATGCGGGACTTGGCCATTACAGGAGGCATTTTGAACTGAATGAGGATATGCTGAAGCGGCTGGCCTATTCGGATATTGATGTGGTGCTTACCATACCTATTATAAACTTTCCAAGTGTGAGGGAGGTCTATGGCCATGATCATGTGGCAGGTGACTGGGATGTGATGATGGAGGCGGTCCGTACATTGGCAGCGGATTATGCAGAGACGGCGCAGGAATTGGAAAAGGGAAATTTTTATTATGGCTATAACATGGTGATTGCCCGAAAGAAGATACTGGATGATTACTGTGAATGGCTGTTCCCCATACTGGAGTACTGTGAGGAGCGCTGCAATGTGAGGGAGGGTACATATCAGAAGCGGTACATTGGTTTTTTGGCGGAACGGCTTATGGGGATTTATTTTTTGAGACATGAGGATGATTATAAGATTGCACATGTGAAGAAGCATTTTGTGGAAGGGTAATGGGGAAGTATATAAAGCAGAGTATAGATATTTTTGTGTAATTGATGAGAAGTAACAAAGCTTTAGAAAATTATATAGTTACATATTTATAAATCAGAATTTTTCATATTACAGGAAATAATACAAGGAGATTTCAAAGATGAACACAGCACTAATCCTGGCCGGAGGCATTGACCCCCGTTTCCAGATGAATATCCCAAAACAATTCGTCAATGTCAATAACCGCCCCATTATCGTCTACACCTTAGAGATCTTCCAAAACCACCCGGATATCGATGAGATCATTGTCACCTGTGTGGACGGCTGGCAGGAGATGGTCCGGGTTTATGCAAGCCAGTTTAACATTACGAAATTGAGAGAGATCATTCCGGGAGGCAAAGACGCCCAGGAATCTACATACCGGGGACTGAAGCTTCTCCGGGAACGAATGGGAAAAGGAGACATGGTGGTGATTCATGACGCCATCCGCCCTATGGTGTCGGAGAAGGTGATCACCAGAAGCATGCAGATGTGCCGGAAGAAAGGAATGGGGGTGGCGGCCACTTATATCATGGATACGATCATGCATTCCTGGGACGGGCAGGAAGGGTATAAGAGTATCAATCGCTATGAGATCATGAAGGTCCAAACTCCTCAGGCATTTGATTTTGAGATGATCTGGGATCTTCACAACAAGGCGATTGAGAAAAATTGTCTGGGAGCCTGGGATAACAGCTCTCTATTGACCAATTTGGGAGAAAAAGTATATTTTTCCAAGGGCTCCAGCCTGAACATGAAGATCAATACCGTGGAGGATGTGGAGATGTTCAAGGCCCTTTACCGCATGAAACACCCGGAGGAAGCCGTAGAGAAGAAGGCCTGAAACTATAGAAATTTGCAGAAGGAGACACAGGATGAATATTGCGTTGATTCTGGCCGGAGGCTGCGGAAGCAGAACGCAGCAGGATGTTCCGAAACAATTTATGAATGTGTATGAGAAGCCATTGATCATTTATACTCTTGAGAATTTTGAACGGCATCCGGATATTGACGGGATAGCGGTGGTGTGCCTGGAAGGGTGGCATGAGGTTTTGAGAGCCTATGCCAGGCAGTATAAGATTGAGAAGCTGAGATGGATCGTAAGTGGGGGAAGTGACGGGCAGGAATCAACTCAGAAGGGGATTGAGGCGTTGAAAGGTATCTGCCAGAAGGAGGATGTGGTCATCATCCATGATGCCATTCGTCCCTTTATTACGGAAGAAGTCATTAGTGATGCCATATTGGTATGCCAAAAGAAGGGCTCTGGTCTCAGCGCGGTCCGGTGTCAGGAGACAATTGTGAGGACGGAGGACGGATTTTCCGGGAACGAGAATATCGGACGTCAGGAGATTATGCGTGTCCAAACTCCTCAGGCTTATTTGTACGGGAAAGCATTGCAGGCCTATGAGGAAGCGGCGAGACGAGGGATCAAAGGAGAAGTATATATTAACACTTTGATGCTTCACTTAGGAGAGCGGGTATATTTTTCAAAGGGAACTGAGAAAAATGTGAAAATTACCACCATTGATGATTTGGAAGTGTTTAAGGCTCTTCTTAATATGGAGAGAGAGGATTGGATCAAGTAAAGATACGGAAAATCCCGGGAGGTGTGAGTGTGGAAAAGGCGGTTGCTTTCTATGGCGCAGGGATGGTGGCAGTAAGTGTTTACTATGCCATCAAGGAGTTGTACAGGGATTGGAGAGCAGTCTGTTTTATTGTCAGTAACAAATCGGGAAATCCGGACAATATTGACAGGATTCCGGTTCTTTCCATAGAAGAATTTTTTAGGATTGACAGAAGGAATAATGTGAAGATATTAGTGGCCACACCAGAAAACCATCATGAGATGATTGCTTTAGAGCTTCATAAAAGAAATCACAGGAATTATCTGCTCATGGATTCCCGAAAAGAAGCGGCTCTTATGGAGCAATATTTTAACCGAAAAAAACAGTTCATTTCACTTCGCTCCTATCCCGTGGGGACAAAACGGGCTTCTTTGAAGGTGTACATGACCAGATTCCATAAAGATACTCTATTGCAGAATCCTTATAAAACACAGGAGTGGATATGCGATATTCAGGCGGGGGCTGCTTTGTCAGAAATTTCTGTTGCAGATATAAAGGACAATACAGGAGATAACATATCCGGAAAAAATGGAAACTACAGTGAGCTGTCAGCTCTATATTGGATTTGGAAAAATACGCGGGCTTTGGATCGTGATAAGGAATATTTTGGTTTGTTTCACTATCGCCGGATATTAGATCTGACAGAGGAGGATCGGTGTAGAATGGAAGAAAATCATATTGATATCATTCTTCCTTTTCCCACCATTCACTATCCCTCTGCCAATGAACATCACCAGAGATATGTCCGGGAGGAGGACTGGCAGGCCATGACCATGGCATTGGCAGAGTTAGCCCCGGAATATGCCAAGAATATGTCCCGAATCTTTTCTCAGCCTTATTTTTATAACTATAATATGTTGATTGCAAAAAGAAAGATTTTTGATGATTTTTGTGAATGGATGTTTTCAATTCTTGAGAAAACAGAAAGCTTAAGCAGTCCAAAGGGGTGGGAGCGGTCCGACCGATATATCGGATATCTGGGTGAGAATCTGACTACCTTATATTTTATGCATCATAAAGAGGAGTTGAAGATTGCTCATACAGGACGTTTGATGCTGATATAAGGAATAGGCAGGGGAGAGGGGCGGTATGGAAGGAAATGCCGGGAAAGGATTAGAAAAAATGACAAGATATGACCAGGAATTATCTTTTTGGGCAGAGCAGAGTGAATTGTGGAATAAATTAAATGGAAGGACTGTGATGATCTCCGGGGCAACGGGGATGATAGGTAAATGCCTGGTGGATCTTCTGATGCTGCGGAATCATAAGACAAATATGGGGGAGCGTATAAGAATAGTTGCTATGAGCCGGAATGAAGCATCGGCAAGAGAATGTTTCCAGGCGTGCTGGAACAGCGAATGGTTCCGGTATATTTCCTGTGACGTCAATCAGCCGATTCCGGAGTGCGGGGAAGTGGACTATATTATTCATGCGGCCAGCAATACCCACCCTAAACAATACTCTCAGGACTCCATCGGGACGATAGCTACGAACATTTTTGGTACAAAAAACTTGCTGGACTATGGAATCGCCCATGGGATCCGGCAGTTTTGCTTTGTATCGTCTGTGGAAATCTATGGGGAAAACAGGGGAGATACAGAAAAGTTTGATGAGGGTTATCTGGGATATCTTGACTGTAATACCCTGCGGGCAGGTTATCCGGAAAGCAAGCGGCTGGGGGAGGCGCTGTGTAATGCTTACAGGGAGACTTATGGGATGGATTTTGTCATTCCCAGACTGAGCAGAGTGTATGGCCCTACTTTGCTTTTATCAGACACCAAAGCGATTTCGCAGTTTATCAAAAAGGCTGCCAGAGGAGAGGATATTGTGTTGAAAAGCAAGGGAACTCAAAAGTATTCCTACGTTTTTGTCACAGATGCAGTGGCGGGGATTCTTTGGACTATGTGCTTTGGAAAAGTCGGGGAGGCATATAATGTGGCAAACGAAACTTCAGATATTACTTTGAGAGAGCTGGCAAAGGAGATGGCCGGGCTTTCCGGAACTAAGGTCATATTTGAGCTTCCACAGGAGAGTGAGAAAAAAGGATATTCTGCAGCCACGAAGGCAATGCTGGATGTGGTGAAATTAAAAAAAATTGGATGGGAAGCGAGAGTTTCTATAAAGGAAGGGATTCTGTGTACAGTGGAGGCGGTGAGAGGACACCTTGAAAAACACTGAAAAACCGCTGAAAAACACCATAAATCCTACAAAATAGTACTGGTAATTATGAAAGGACTATGCTATAATGTTACATTGAAGTGTGGCGCCCTGCCGAGACGACCATACACAGATGTGAAGGAGGAACCCAGATCATGAGTTTACAAGTAGAAAAGCTGGAAAAGAACATGGCGAAATTAACCGTAGAAGTACCGGCAGAGCAGTTTGAAGAGGCTCTTAAAACTTCCTATAAGAAAAATAGAAGCAGATTCAATATTCCGGGCTTCCGCAAGGGTAAAGCGCCCCAGGCCCTGATCGAAAAAATGTATGGTCCAGGCATATTATATGAGGATGCTGCAGATGAGGTGATCAACACCACCTACCGGGATGCGATGGATGAAAGCGGGTTAGATATCGTTTCCCGTCCGGAGATCAGCGTGGAGCAGATCGAGAAGGGGCAGACCTTTATCTACACGGCTCTGGTGGCTGTGAAGCCGGAGGTGACCTTGGGTGAGTACAAGGGCATCGAGGTGGAGCGGGCCCGGCCGGAGGTGACGGATGCGGATATCGATGCAGAGCTTAAGAAGGTGCAGGAGCAGAATTCCCGTCTGGTGTCCGTGGAGGACCGGCCGGTTGCAGACGGCGATCAGGTAGTGATTGATTTTGACGGCTATGTGGACGGGGTGCCTTTTGAGGGCGGGAAGGCAGAGGCCTATTCCCTGACCATCGGTTCCCACTCCTTTATCGATACCTTTGAGGAGCAGCTGATTGGTAAGAATATGGACGAGGAAGTGGAGGTTCATGTGACCTTCCCGGAGCAGTACCATGCTGCGGAGCTGGCTGGCAAGCCGGCAGTGTTTAAGGTAGTGATTCATGAGATCAAGGTCAAGGAGCTTCCTGAGCTGGATGATGAGTTCGCCGGCGAGGTTTCCGAATTTGACACATTGGATGAATATAAAGCAGATATTAAGGCAAAGCTTTCAGAGACCAAGCAGCAGCAGGCTACCACGGAGAATGAGAACAATGTGGTGGATAAGGTGGTTGCCAATGCCTCCATGGAGATTCCGGATGCCATGATCGAGGAGCAGGTGAGAAGTACTCTGGATGATTATACCCGCCGGATGCAGGCTCAGGGCCTTACCATGGAGCAGTATATGCAGTTTACCGGCATGACAAGGGAGCGTTTGATGGAGGATATCCGTCCTCAGGCAGAGAAGCGGATTCGCACCCGTCTGGTTTTGGAGGCTGTAGTGGCGGCGGAAAAGCTTGAGGCTTCCCAGGATACCGTGGACGGAGAGATTCAGAAAATGGCAGACAGCTACAAGATGGAGCCGGAGCGTATGAAGGAGCTTTTAGGCGAGGCCGGAATCGAGCGTATGAAAGAGGATCTGGCAGTGCAGGAGGCAGTGGACTTTTTGGTTGCAGAGGCCAAGCTGGTATAACTGGACTCGGGCCGTCCGTGACGATTGTCGAGTCGAATAAAGCTTTGTCAGCTACAGAAGACTGGACAGATAGAATTACAATGGGGGAGTGTGGATTTCCGAAGCTTCGGAGGTCTGCACTTCTGTACCGTTTTCCGCGGCCCGCGATTTTTTTCGGGGAGTTGGAAACGGATGGATTAATATATGCCGGAGGCAAGGAGGATGGATTATGCCGTTAGTACCTTATGTAATTGAACAGACCAGCAGGGGAGAGCGCTCCTACGATATTTATTCCCGGCTTTTGAAGGACCGGATTATTTTCCTTGGTGAGGAAGTGACGGATGTATCGGCAAGCGTGGTTGTGGCTCAGCTTCTGTTTCTTGAATCTGAGGATCCGGGGAAGGATATCAATCTGTATATCAATAGCCCCGGCGGTTCCGTGACAGCAGGGATGGCTATTTACGATACCATGAATTATATCAAATGCGATGTCTCCACCGTGTGCATCGGCATGGCTGCCAGCATGGGGGCGTTTCTTCTGGCAGGGGGAACCAAGGGCAAGCGTTTCGCTCTCCCCAATGCGGAGGTGATGATTCATCAGCCTTCCGGAGGCGCCAGAGGCCAGGCAACGGAGATTCAGATTGTGGCGGAGAAGATTCTCCAGACTAAGGAAAAACTGAACCGGATTCTGGCGGCCAACACGGGGCAGCCCTATGAGGTGGTATGCCGGGATACAGAAAGAGATCATTATATGACTGCGGAGGAGGCCCGGGATTACGGGCTGGTGGATCAGGTCATTGTGAACCACTAAAGGTCCCTTCGGATAGCAGCGTTTAGAAAAAAGACTGGTAATAGGAAAGGATAGAGGTGTGCACTTATGCCGAGCAGAATGGATGACAGAGTCAGATGCTCTTTTTGTGGAAAAACTCAGGATCAGGTTAAAAAGCTGATCGCTGGTTCCAATAATGTTTTCATTTGTGATGAGTGTATTGATCTTTGCGCGGAGATTCTGGAGGAGGAGTTTGACGAGAAGGACAATACGGATCCGGATTTTGACGGGATCAATCTGCTAAAGCCCAAGGAGATCAAGGCGTTTTTGGACGAATATGTGATTGGGCAAGAGAATGCCAAAAAGGTTTTGTCTGTGGCAGTATATAATCATTACAAGCGTATTACATCCAGAAAGGATATGGATGTGGATGTGCAGAAGAGCAATATTCTTATGTTGGGCCCTACCGGCTCCGGCAAGACCTATCTGGCTCAGACTCTGGCTAAGGTGCTGAACGTACCCTTTGCTATTGCAGATGCCACGGCATTGACGGAGGCAGGTTATGTGGGCGAGGATGTGGAGAATATTCTTCTGAAGCTGATACAGGCTGCCGATTACGATATCGCCAAGGCGGAGTACGGGATTATTTATATTGACGAGATTGACAAGATCACAAAGAAATCGGAAAATGTATCTATCACCCGGGATGTGTCTGGGGAGGGAGTTCAGCAGGCGCTCCTTAAGATATTGGAGGGTACGGTGGCAAGCGTTCCGCCCCAGGGAGGCAGAAAGCATCCCCACCAGGAGCTTTTGCAGATCGACACCACCAATATCCTGTTTATCTGCGGCGGGGCCTTTGACGGTCTGGAGAAGATCATCGAGCGCAGGGTCAGCGCCGGCTCCATCGGCTTTAACGCGGATATTGTGGATAAGAACAAGACAGATATCGATGAGCTTTTGCGGAAGGTGGAGCCGCAGGATCTGGTGAAATTCGGGCTGATTCCGGAGTTTATCGGGCGGGTGCCTGTGACCGTGTCCTTAGAGCTTCTCAGCGAGGAAGCCCTGGTACGGATTTTGACGGAGCCCAAGAATGCCATCACCAAGCAGTATCAGAAGCTGTTTGAGCTGGATGATGTGAAGCTGGAGTTTACCAGGGACGCGCTTTTGGAGATTGCAAGTCTCGCAGTCAGCAGAAAGACCGGCGCCCGGGGACTTCGTTCCATCATGGAGAACGCGGTTATGGATCTGATGTATGAGATTCCATCTGACAGCAGTATCGGAATCTGTACGGTCACGAAGAATGTGGTCAACAAGACTGGAGAGCCGGAGCTGGTATATCGGGATACGACCGTGCCGCGCAAGACAATCTCCCAGAGACGGAAGAAGGACAGATCGGGGGAAATTGCCTGAGAGGCTGTTTCCGTGGATTTTACCTGTTAAAAATGGGGGCTTTGCCTCCATTTTTGCTTTCTATGGGCAGGTTTGCACAAGGAAACTTGCAGCGAAAGCAGTAGCGGGCCGCACGGCGAGGGGGAAAAGAGCGGGAAAATATTCCCTGTTTGATTGATGACAGACGAAAAAGGAGAAGAAAATGGATACGACAGTAATGATAATGCCAGTGATTGCCCTGCGGTCATTGACGATTCTGCCGAGAATGACTGTAAGCTTTGACATCAGCCGCTCCCGCTCGGTGGCGGCTGTGGAGAAGGCCATGGTCAGCGACCAGAAAATCTGTGTGGTCACCCAGAAGGATGCGGAGGATTCCAATCCTCATATGGAACAGCTTCATCACATCGGGGTGATTGTCCATGTAAAGCAGCTGGTGAAAATGCCCGGCGGAGTGATTCGGGTGATGGTGGAAGGGATAGAGCGGGCGGAGCTTTTGATGCTGGATTCGGAGGAGCCGGCTCTTATGGGGGAGGTGACGGCTTCCCCCTGGAGAAGCGATGATGTGGATTCCCTGACAGGGGAGGCCATGCAGCGTGTGCTTCGGGAAAAGGTGGAGGAATACGGACGGCAGCATCCCAGATTTGCCAGGGAGGCCCAGCCGAATCTGATGAGTGCCAGCGGCCTGGAGGATCTGATGCTGCAGATGGCCAGCCAGCTGCCCTGGGATTATTCTGTCCGTCAGGAATATCTGGAGGCGGCAGATGCCATCACCCGGTATGAGGTTCTGATCGGCAATCTTGCCGATGAGATTGAGATCTCCCGCATCCGCCAGGAGTTTCAGGCAAAGGTAAAGGCGGCGGTGGAAAAGAATCAGCGGGAATATATTCTCCGGGAGCAGCTAAAGATCATTCGTCAGGAGCTGGGGGAGGATCCCATGTCGGACGCGGATGAATACGAGAAAAAGCTGGACGCCTTAAAGGCGGATAAGGAGGTGCGCGAGAAGCTTCACAAGGAGATCGAGCGCTTTAAGGGAATGCCCGGAAGCAGCCAGGAGGGCAATGTACTCCGCACCTATATTGAGACTCTGTTAGAGCTGCCCTGGAATAAGATGTCCCGGGACAACAATGATATCCGCCACGCTCAGGAGATTCTGGATGCGGATCACTATGGCTTAGAGAAGGTGAAGGAGCGTGTGCTTGAATACCTGGCAGTGCGGGCCCTCACAAAGAAGGGAGCCGGTCCTATCCTCTGTCTTGTGGGGCCTCCCGGCACCGGCAAGACCTCCATCGCCCGGTCTGTGGCCCGGGCCCTCAACAAAAAGTATGTGCGTATCAGCTTGGGAGGCGTCCGGGATGAGGCGGAGATCCGAGGCCATAGAAAGACCTATGTGGGAGCCATGCCCGGAAGGCTGGTGGAGGGTCTGCGGCAGGCAGGGGTTTCCAACCCACTGATGCTCTTAGACGAGATTGACAAGGTCAGCAGCGATTACAAGGGAGATACCTCCTCCGCCCTTTTGGAGGTGTTGGACGGGGAGCAGAATGTGCGGTTTCGGGATCACTATGTGGAGGCGCCCATCAATCTTTCCAATGTGCTTTTCATTGCCACCGCCAACACTACCCAGTCCATTCCCCGGCCTCTCTTAGACCGGATGGAGGTGATTGAGGTCAACAGCTACACAGAAAATGAGAAGTTTCACATTGCCAGGGACTTTCTTGTGGGGAAACAGCTGGAGAAGAACGGTCTCAAAGAAGGGCAGGTCATCCTTTCGGACGGAGCCCTAAAAAAGATCATTCACAATTACACCCGGGAGGCAGGAGTGCGGAATCTGGAGCGGCGGATCGGGGAGATTTTCCGGAAATCCGCCAGAGAGGTGCTGGAAAATAAGAAAAAAAAGATTCGTGTCACAGAGGCCAACCTGGAAAAATATCTGGGAAAAGAGAAGATCAGCTTTGAGGACGCCAATGAGGAGGACGAGGTGGGAATTGTCCGGGGGCTGGCCTGGACCAGTGTGGGCGGCGATACCCTGCAGATTGAGGTCAATGTGATGCCGGGAAAGGGCGAGTTAAAGCTGACCGGCCAGATGGGAGACGTGATGAAGGAGTCTGCCCAGACGGCGCTTACCTATGTCCGCTCCATTTCCCCGGAATATCAGATCAGTGATGAGTATTTTGAGAAGCATGATATTCATATCCATATTCCGGAGGGGGCTGTGCCCAAGGACGGACCCTCGGCGGGGATTACCATGGCCACGGCCATGCTGTCGGCCGTGACAGAGAAAAAGGTGGCTGCCCGGGTGGCCATGACCGGTGAGATCACCCTGCGGGGGCGCATCCTTCCCATCGGAGGGCTGAAGGAGAAGCTTCTGGCTGCCAAGATGGCCCATATTCAGACGGTTCTGGTGCCGGAGAAAAACCGCCCGGACATTGGAGAACTTTCCAAGGAAATAACCAAAGGACTGCACATTGTTTTTGTGCGGACCATGAAGGAAGTCGTGAAGGAAGCCTTTGTGTGAACGGGAGGATTTTATGATTATCAGAAAAGCAGAGCTGGAGACGGTATGTGGCATCACCAGCACTCTTCCGGAAAACCAACATCCGGAGTTTGCCTTTGCGGGAAAGTCTAATGTGGGGAAATCCTCCCTGATCAACGGGCTGATGAACCGAAAGTCCTTGGCCAGGATCTCCGCCCAGCCGGGAAAGACCCAGACAATCAATTTTTACAATATCAATGACGAATTTTACTATGTGGATTTGCCCGGATATGGCTATGCAAAGGTACCGGTGGAGGAGAAGGCCCGGTGGGGGAAGATGATTGAGCGGTATCTGAAAAAATCCGTTATGCTAAAGATGGTGTTTCTTCTTATTGATATCCGCCATGAGCCCTCTGCCAATGACAGACAGATGTATGACTGGATTATGGCCAACGGTTATGAGCCGGCGGTCATTGCCACCAAAGCAGATAAGCTGAACCGCAGTCAGATTCCGCGGCATGTGAAAATGGTGAGGGAAGGACTGGGGGCTTCCAAAAACAGCATGGTGATTCCATATTCCTCTGTGACCAAGCAGGGGCGGGAGGAAATCTGGGAATTAATTGATTCTCTGACAAAAACAGAGGGTGAAATGAGAAATGAATTGGAATGAGCATATAAAAACAGAATAAAATACAAGCTGTCTGAATATTCTTCAGAAAGATGTTAGGAATTGTTTACCATTATTTAAGTTGTGTAAAAGCCGGGTTCATGGTATAACAGAGAACATGCCGTAGAGAAAGGAGATGAGTACTATGGCAAAGGATTATATTACGTTTACTATCGGACCGAAGAAGGACATTGCATTGATTGCTCATGACAATGAGAAGCAGAAGCTGATTGAGTGGTGTAAGCAGCACTACGCGATCTTAAAGCATCATAATTTATATGGAACGGGAACCACGGCCCGGATGATCACGGACCAGACCGGACTTACGGTAAAGGGGTATAACAGCGGCCCTCTGGGAGGAGACCAGCAGATCGGAGCCAAGATCGTGGAGGGTGTGATTGATTTTGTTGTATTCTTTTCCGATCCGCTGACAGCCCAGCCTCATGATCCGGATGTGAAGGCGCTGATGCGGATTGCCCAGGTCTATGATATTCCCATGGCAGTGAATAAAGCAACGGCAGATTTTATGATTACATCCGAACATATGAATACGGACTATCAGCATGATGTGATTAATTTCCGGAAGAATATTAAGGAGCGGGCCCAGACCTTGTAGGAGGCGCGTTTTGGACGGTTTTTTAGTAACAGTTCAGACAGGCAAGAAGATACCTGCCTGAACTGTTGCATTTTTAAAAAAGAAGAAGGGGACATTGGAGAATGAAGGTTGTTGACATGCATTGCGATACCATATCTGAGCTGTATGAGCGCAGGAAAAAGGGCGTCCGGGAGGATATTTGCTCCAACAGTCTCCATGTGGATTTGGAGAAGATGGAAAAAGGGGATTATCTTTTGCAGAATTTTGCCCTGTTTACTCATTTGGAGCGGCAGAAGGACCCCTTAACCTATGCCATGAGTCTGGTGGATCTTTTCTATCAGCAGCTGGAAGCTTATCCGGATCGAATCCGGGCGGTGAAAAGCTGGAAGGACATTGAAGAAAACAGAATACAGGGAAGAATGTCGGCTCTTCTTACGGTTGAGGAGGGAGGCGTCTGCAGGGGAGAGCTGTCTCTTTTGCGGGATTTCTACCGGCTGGGAGTGCGGATGATGACTCTGACCTGGAATTTCCCCAATGAGCTGGGATATCCCAACCGGATTCTCTCGGAGAATAACAGGCCGCCGGTCTGTGTGCCGGATACAGAGCACGGGCTGACAGAGACAGGGATTGAATTTGTCCGGGAGATGGAACGGCTGGGAATGATTATTGATATTTCCCATTTGGGTGACAAAGGAATATGGGATGTGTTCCGTTACACAAAAAAGCCCTTTGTGGCCAGCCATTCCAATGCCCGAGCCTTGGCGGGCCATCCCCGCAACCTGACGGATGAGATGATTCGGGCTTTAGCAGAGCGGGGAGGAGTGGCGGGAATCAATTTCTGCGCCGCGTTTCTTAAGGATAAGGAAAATGGCGGTGAGGCCGTACATAGTAAGTGTTCGGACATGGTGAGACACATAAAGCATATGAAAAAGATTGGAGGAATCGGCTGTATCGGCTTGGGAAGTGATTTTGACGGAATCTTGAGCATCCTTGAGATGGGAGACTGTTCCGGAATTGGGCTTCTGGCACAGGAGATGGACCGCCAGGGCTTTACGGACGGGGAGATCGAAGCCGTGTTTTCCCAAAATGTTCTGAGACTGTACAGGGAGCTTTTGTGACCTGTGTTATTGTACTGACTCATGACTGAGCACTTTGCTGATTAGTCATGAGTCAGTACAGTTATGGGGCCAAAGCATATGCCCCGGTCTACACGACCTTTCGGTCGGTTCTGAACAAGCACCACTGGCGCGAACCGCCGCAGGCGATTTCAAATGGACATACGCGAGGCAGATGAGCTTTCCGTCAGTGATCTTCCTTATCAAGGGCGGATACGAAGAGATATTTGCGGATGAGGAACAGGACGGAAATAGCGATAATGCCAATGAGGGTAAAGTAGATGGGCATGTGCTCGATGACCATCTCTCTGGCCACGGAGAACAGCAGTACCTCCACTACCGAATCCAGATCATGCCGGCACAGCATTTTGAGCAGCTCGATTCCGATGATGATATCGAACATGTTCTTTAGGAAATTGTTAAATTCCATGGATTCTACCAGCTTTAGCAGTTCGTGGGGCACATTGACCAGCATGATGGCCAGTGCAATGATGACGATGAGCGCTACCAGCAGCTCCAGCAGCATGGCGGTGCTGAAGATGAAGCCCTGCACCTTGGAAGCTTTTCCTTTTACGTATTGTTTCATACCTTCTCCTTTCCGTAAAGATTGTGACAAAATTTGCTACAACCTCTTTACGTGCTATTATAATAGAAAAAACAGAAAATAGCAAATGAATAATCCCTCAGGGCTTACTGGTTTTACTTCGATGATTTTACTTCAATGCTTTAAAATTTAACATTTTAAAGTTCTATAAAGTTGACGTGGGGAAAGTTTTGTAGTATGATACCAAGTGTGTTCTTTTCGGGAATACATAAAATTCAATCTGAGGGAGATCAAAATTATGAAGAAATCAGCAAAATTATTATCCATGGCTCTGGCTGCCTCCATGGTACTGTCTATGGCAGCATGCTCCGGCGGATCCGGCGATGACAAGGCTCCTGCTGAGACCACTACGGCAGCAGGGACGGATGCAACCACGGCTGCCGAGGCAGAAAAGGACGCGGAGGACAAAGAGGGAAATGCTTCCGGGGAGACTTATACTGTGGGAATCTGTCAGCTGGTACAGCATGACGCTCTGGATGCGGCCACACAGGGATTTAAGGATGCTTTGGTTGAGGCGCTGGGGGATGCGGTGACCTTTGACGAGCAGAATGCCCAGGGAGATTCCAATACCTGTTCCACCATCATCAACAGCTTTGTGTCTGCCGATGTAGATCTGATTCTTGCCAATGCCACACCGGCTCTGCAGGCTGCTCAGGCCGGCACCAATGAAATCCCGATTCTGGGAACCTCTGTCACGGAGTACGGCGTGGCTCTGGGAATTGATGATTTTGGCGGTACTGTAGGCGGCAATATTTCCGGAACCTCGGATCTGGCTCCTCTGGACGAGCAGGCAGCTATGCTTCATGAGCTGTTTCCCGATGCCAAGAAGGTGGGCCTTCTCTATTGTTCTGCAGAGGCCAATTCCCAGTATCAGGTGGATACGGTGAAGACGGCGTTGGAGGAGTTAGGCTATACCTGTGAGTACTATGCCTTCTCGGATTCCAATGACCTGTCCACCATCGTCACAAAGGCAGCGGACGAGAGCGATGTGATCTATGTGCCTACAGACAATACGGCGGCATCCAACACGGAGATCGTCAACAATGTATGCCAGGCAGCAGGCGTTCCGGTGGTTGCAGGAGAGGAAAACATCTGCCGTGGCTGCGGAGTGGCCACGCTGTCCATCAGCTATTATGATCTTGGTGTGGGAACCGGAAGAATGGCAGCGAAGATTTTGACCGGTGAGGCAAACATTTCCGAGATGCCTATTGAGTATGCTCCTCAGTTTACCAAGAAGTATAATGCAAGTATCTGTGAGTCTTTAGGCATCACGGTTCCGGATGATTACGTGGCAATCGAAGAATAATCAGTGTTACAGTTCACGGGGCGGGGAAAAACGGATAAAAGCAGGCGTCAAGCTTGCTTGTAAGACTGATTTTATCCGTTTTTCCACATCGGGCGAACGCACGATGCTTCTTGTTCGGCGTAAGCCGGACAAGAAGATGCCCCCGTGAACAGTAACTAATCAGTAGCTGTCCGGCCATGGGAGAGCTTTGCGGAAATGCGCGGCAGGCAAACCTGCTAAGGCACGTTTCCGCATAAACTGACCTATGGCAAACAGATAAATACGCAAACAAGGGAAGAATAAAATTATGATGAGCTTATTGAACGCACTGCCCGGAGCGGTGGCACAGGGATTGATATGGGGAATTATGGCGATCGGCGTGTATATCACCTTTCGTGTTCTTGACATTGCAGATCTGACTGTAGACGGCTCGCTGTGCACCGGCGGCGCGGTCTGTATTATGCTGATGCTTGGAGGACAGAATGTTTGGGTTGCCATGCTGGGGGCAGTTCTGGCAGGGATGCTTACCGGTCTGTCCACAGGGCTTTTTCATACCTTTATGGGAATTCCGGCTATACTGTCAGGAATCCTGACCCAGTTGGGGCTGTATTCGATTAATTTGAAAATAATGGGAAAGGCGAACCAGGCGATCAATGTGGATAAGTTTGATCTTCTGGTCTCGCTGCGTTTTATTAAAAATGTTCCTTTATATAAAAATACCATTCCGATTGTGGCTCTCACGATCGTGATTTTGATCCTATTTTTGTACTGGTTTTTCGGCACAGAGCTGGGGTGCTCTCTGCGGGCCACAGGCTGCAATGACAAGATGGCCCGGGCTCAGGGCATCAACACAGATTTCAACCGGGTTCTGGGACTGATGATCTCCAACGGCTTGGTGGCATTGTCCGGCGCCCTGCTTGCCCAGTATCAGGGCTTTGCAGATATCAACATGGGCCGGGGGGCCATTGTCATTGGCCTGGCGGCTGTGATTATCGGGGAAGCGGTTTTCGGAAGAGTATTCCGCAATTTCGGTTTTCGCCTTCTGGGGGTGGCTCTGGGCTCCATCATCTATTATCTGGTGCTGCAGTTTGTTATCTGGATGGGAATCGACACGGATCTGTTAAAGCTTCTTTCAGCGGTGGTGGTGGCCATTTTCCTGGCTATTCCTACCTGGAAGAGCCGTTATTTTTCAAAGCCGGTTAAGAGAGGAGGCAAAGGCTGATGCTGGAGGTAAAAAATATTTACAAGACCTTTAATCCGGGGACAGTCAATGAGAAGCTGGCCTTAAACGGTCTCAGCCTGACCTTGGCGGACAGGGATTTCGTCACAGTGATCGGAGGCAACGGGGCGGGAAAATCCACTCTGTTAAATGCAATTGCCGGCACCTGGCCGGTGGATGAGGGACAGATTGTGATTGACGGCAAGGATGTGACAAAGCTTTCGGAGCACAAGCGGGCCGGATTTCTGGGGCGGGTGTTTCAGGATCCCATGAACGGGACTGCCGCCACCATGGGAATCGAGGAGAATCTGGCCCTGGCCCTGCGCCGGGGACATAGAAGAACCCTAAAACAGGGGATTTCCGGAAGTGAGAGAAAGCTTTACCGGGATCTGCTGGCCAAGCTGAACTTAGGGCTGGAGAACCGGCTTACCTCCAAGGTGGGGCTTTTATCCGGCGGTCAGAGACAGGCCCTGACCCTTTTGATGGCAACCCTGGAAAAGCCCAAGCTTTTGCTGCTGGATGAGCACACGGCGGCCCTGGACCCCAAGACGGCGGCCAAGGTGTTAGAGACAACGGAAAACATAGTCAATCAGGATCATCTCACCACCTTGATGATCACTCACAACATGAAGGATGCCATACAGATTGGAAACCGCCTGATCATGATGAATGAGGGGCAGATTATCTATGACGTGTCCGGGGAGGAGAAGAAAAGGCTGACGGTGGAGGATCTGCTGCATAAGTTTGCAGAGGCCAGCGGGGGAGCCTTTGCCAATGACCGGATGATGCTGGCCAAATAAGGAATATAGAGAGGTTTTGTATCCCTACGGCAATCATGGGATGCAAAACTTCTTTTTTGCATAATGGACGGTTTTGTGGTATGATAGAAGAAAGCATTGTTCAGGAAGGAAGGTGTTTTTTATGGATAAGAAAAAGCTGGTGATCACCATCGAGCGTCAGTACGGAAGCGGGGGAAGAATAGTGGGAAGAAAGCTGGCCAAGGAGCTGGGGATTCCCTTCTATGATGATGAGATCCTCAGCATGACGGCGGAGAAAAGCGCTGTGGGAGAGCAGTATTTCCGGCTGGCTGACGAGAAGGCAGGCAATAACCTGCTCAGAAGGATCGTGGGAGGGATGCGCCACGCTCCCTTAGGGGCGCCTAAGACTCAGGGAGATGTGACCTCCCCGGAGAATTTGTTTAAATTCCAGTCACAGGTTATCCGGGAGCTGGCAAACACGGAATCCTGCGTGATCGTGGGACGCTGCGCGGACTTTGTCCTGGAGTCGGAAGGCAAGGAGGATCTGATCAAGATCTTTGTCTATGCGGATGTGGATACCTGTATCCGCCGGACAATGGAGGTGGATGGCATCACAGACACCAAGGAGGCCCTTTCCAAGTTAAACCGGATCACCAAGCAGCGCCGGGAGTACCATCACTATTTCACGGGTAAGGAATGGGAGGATGTTGAGAATTACGACCTGCCCATCAATGCCAGCCGTCTGGAGCTTGATCAGGTGGTGGAGCTGATCAAGAGCTATATTAAGATGGTAGGATATGACATTTAAAAAGCCGCCGTGCGGGGGAGTATTCCCTGACAGCACGGCGGTCTTTTGCAGTGAGCAGACCCGCAAAGGAAGTTTTCTGCCAAAGCAGCATGCAAGCGCTTATTTTTTCTCCACGTCCTCAGCGGTGATGGTCTTGTCGGTGAGGGTGCCGGTATAGTAGATCTGAAGGGTATCTCCTGCGCTGTACTGGGAGAAATCAATGTCCTCAGCCACAAAGGTGAAATACTCGTCATAGGCGGAGATCAGGACGATGTTGTCCTCTCCAACCTGGTCCACCTTGCCGATGAAAGCAAATAAGTCGGACTCGGCAGTATCGTAGGAATCCTCCATAACCACCTTTGTGGCCATGGCATCGTCATCCAGATCGCCGATATAGGTGATGGTGGCTTCCTTGTCCGGGGCAATGCCGTCCTTGGCAACGATGTAGGCATTGGCTGTCCGGATGGTGTAGCTTTCGTCCTCATCTTCCGGCTGGAAGGTCAGGGTGGAATCGCCTACCTCTGTGATGATACCGGTGGCGGAGGGATCTGTATTCTCGGCAATGACGGATTCAAGAACCTCCAGGGAAATGGCCGGAATCGGGTCTTTGGTGGTTCCGTCCGGATAAATAATTTCTACCTGATCGCCCTCGGCAAAGGGAAACTCACGGGTTATCTCGGCACCAGAAAGATCATAATTCTTTTCCGTATCGTCATCATCGCCAAGGACAGTGATAACATCGCCGTTTATGCCTGTGACCACACCGGTCATGGACATCTCCTCAACTTCCTCCTCTGTCTCTTCTGCTGTAGTCTCAGCCTCTGTAGCCTGGGTGGTCTCGGCCGTAGTCTCCGCTGCTGTGGTGGTCTCTGCGGCTTTGTTGGAAGAACATGCGGATGCACCCAGTACCATGGTAAGAATCGCCATAGTCAATAATGTTTTTTTCATAATTACAAATCACTCCTCTTGTGAAATTTAAAATGTGTCATTTTCCGTGGTCTTAGGGAAATGGCTGTTGCATACAAGAGTTTACTACAAAGGGCAGAAAAAAACTATTTATTTTTTATTAAATTTCCGTCTAAGTGTGAATATTTTGTGAAATAAATAGCAAAATTTGTCGATAGCGGAAGTTGGAAAAGGATTGAGAGAATTTTTCCATAGGATAAATGTGATAGGGACTATAGGAATTTGCTACTTGACCTTATAGAGAGGGAATATTATGATTACGGTAGTAGAACAGACGGGTAAGAAGCTATCCGGGACTTTGAGAAAGAAAAGAGGGGTGGGATTTTTACATGGAGAAATGTAAGAGACTGCTGGTCATATTTTATGTGATGGCAAAGATCGGCCTGTTTACCTTTGGGGGAGGATGGAGTATTATCGCCCAGATGCAGAATGAATTTGCGGATAGGAGAGGGTGGCTGACACAGGAGCAGGTGGTGGATTATATGTCCCTGGCCAAATCCTTTCCCGGTGTGATGATTATCAATATGTCGGTGTTTTGCGGCTATGCCATGGGGGGAGTGGCCGGGGGAGTTGTTGCTGCCACAGGACTTTCGGCGCCGGCGCTGGCAGCCATTGCCGCGGTGACCTACTGCTACAGCTCTTTGCGGGACAACCTGCTGGTGGAAAAGGTACTAAACGGAGTGCGCAGCGTGGTGGTGCCGATTATAGTCAGCGCCTGTCTGAAGCTTGAAAAGACGGCTTTAAAGGGGAAAGCTTCCTGGGTGATTCTGGCAGTGGTTTTTGGCATTTGTATTTTTACGGGCATAAATAAGCTTCTGATTGTGACGGCGGCATTGATTGCGGGACTTATCCTGTGGAAGGGGGAGATACCGGATGACGTGTCTTAGATTATTTTTGTCTTTTATGAAGATTGGGTTTTGCAGCTTTGGCGGGATGACAATGATTCCGGTGATCAACGATGAGGTGCTGCGGTATGGATGGATGACGCCGTCAGAGGTGATGGACATTGTGGCGGTGGCGGAGATGACGCCCGGATCTTTAGGAATCAATTGCGCCACTTTTGTGGGGCTTCGCGCGGCAGGCGTGTGGGGGGCCCTCTGCGCCAGCTTAGGAGTGATGATGCCCTCTTTGACCTTATCCATGGCGGCGGCCCATTTTATCTTCCGTTTGAAAGGAAATAAATATCTGGAAAGCGCCATGCGCGGGGTTCGCCCGGCCAGCCTGGGCATGCTGGCAGCCGCTGCCGTGACCCTGGGCCTTACCACCTTCCTTCCGGAAGGAAGAATTGCCTGGAATTTTGCGGCAATTGCCCTGATTACGGGAGTGATTCTCATAAAGGGCAGACTTTCCATACCAAAGACTATTTTGATTGCCGCGGTTCTGGGGCTGATTTTAGGGTAGAGGGCCAGTCATAAGAGAATTGAAAATAGGAAAGAATTGTGGTATACTCTCCAAATGGATTCCATTCCAAAAAGGAGACACGAGATGTCAGATATAAGAGATTATGCCAATCAGGAATATACCAATACATCAGACGGAAAGTCCGCCTTTGGGGATCGCTCAAGAAGAGCCCGCCCCACCCGCTCCCGCCGCCGAAAGAGCCGGTTTCCCACCCGTCAGCACATGGTCATTGGGACAGCCATTACGGCGGTTCTGGCTCTGACGGCTGTTTTCACCAGTGTTTTCTCATCCCGTACAAATCCCGATGAATATCAGGAGGCAGCTGCCGATCCGGGGGAGGCGTCCCCGGAAGCGCCGGTTACCTTAGAATCCATTGTGTCCGCGGAGGAGTTGGAGAGACAGCGCATTCTCCAGGACAAGCAGGCAGTGATTGACTCCTATGAGAATCTGGGGCTGGTACAGGTGGCTGGCTATTTAAACGTGCGGGAATCACCGGGCTCCAACGGAAAGATTATCGGAAAGCTTCAGCAAAACAGTGCCTGCGAGGTTTTGGAGACAGAGGGAGAGTGGAGTCATATTACCTCCGGCGGCATAGAGGGCTATGTCCACAACCGCTATGTGCTTAGTGGAAATGAGGCCCGTCAGGAGGCCTTAGGCCAGGTGGAGTGGATGGCGGAGGTCAATGCGGAAAAACTGAATATCCGGTCAGAGCCGGACATGGAAAACGCAGCCAATGTGGTGGCTCAGGCTCTGATTCATGAGCGTTATCCGGTGATAGAGGAGTTGGATGGCTGGATCCGGATTCAGGAGGGATACATTTCCTCTGATTTTGTGACTGTAAAATACGCGCTCAATGAGGCCAGAAAGCTGGATCTGCGGGCCATGGCTTTAAACCAGTATGACAATCTGGTGATTTCCAAGGTCAGCAATTACTTAAATATCCGCAAGAGCCCCAGCACGGAGGATGACACCAATATCATCGGCAAATTCCCCGGCAAGGCGGCAGGAGAGATATTAGAGACCTTAGACGGATGGTACAAGGTAAAGTCCGGAGCCATTACCGGCTATATTACGGCGGACACCCAGTATGTGGCCACCGGGCAGGAGGCCAAGGATCTTGCTCTGGAATCGGCCACACTCATGGCAATTGTCAATACGGACAAGCTGAATGTCCGCTCAGAGCCCACCACGGATGCTCGTATCTGGACCCAGATTTCCAAGGAGGACAGATACACGGTCTTAAATCAGATGGACGGATGGGTGGAGATCGAGCTGGATACCGGTGACAGCGAGGAGGGAGAGGAGCCGGACAAGGCATTTATTGCTACCAGGGACAACAATGTGGAGGTGCGCTATGCTCTGACGGAGGCCATTAAGTTTTCGCCGGTGGAGGAGCGGGCCAACCAGCAGGCGGCTCTGCGCAGCAAGGTGGTCAATTATGGACTGCAGTTTGTGGGAAATCGCTATGTGTGGGGCGGAACCAACCCCAACACAGGGGCTGACTGTTCCGGCTTTGTCCAGTATGTAATGCGCAACGCGGCCGGGGTATCACTTCCAAGAACCTCCAGAGAGCAGGCAAAGGCAGGCCGGGCGGTCACTGCCAGCGAGATGCTGCCGGGAGATCTGATTTTCTATACCAACAGCAGCGGCGTGGTGAACCATGTGGCCATGTATATCGGCAACGGGCAGATTGTTCATGCGGCAAGCCGCAGAAGCGGAATTAAGATTTCCACATGGAATTACCGGAAACCTAAGACGATTCGGAGATTTTTAAATTAAGGTACAGGGCAGGAGACGACTTTGGAAAGGAGTTGTCTCCTTTTTTGATTCATGATAAAATGAAAAGCAAATGTGTGAAGCGGCAGGAAGGAACTTAGAATGCATGCAAGGGAGAAAGTGGGATGTATGGTAGTATACGGGGGATTTGGCTGGGGCTGTCTTTGAAAAAGAAGCTGGGAATTTATGTGTGTCTGGTGATTCTGGTCATCGGTATTTCGGCGGCGTTCAGCTTTTTTCTGATGGATTTTGCTCTGGGGAATTTTAATGTGATTTTGGATGACAATTCCCGGTGCTATGATTTTCAGGAGGCTATGGAGCAGGAGAGCAGGGCCTTTGAGAATTATATCCGGGACCGCAGCAGGGAAAACGGGGAACAGTATGAAATGGCCTGCCAAAGGTCAGAGCTGAGTCTCAGACAGCTTCCCTATGACTACAGCCTGATCGGGGCGGAGCGCTATGGACGGACATGGAGTGTGTGCAATGCCTATGAGAAGTATCAAAGCTCCCGGGACGAATTTGTTTTGCGGGATCAGAGAGACGGGGAGTATATTGAGAGTCTGTATCAAATTTATGCCATGCAGGGATATTTAAGGACCTATGCCCGCCAGCTTTTGCAGCTTACCATGGTGGAGGGGGACGCCAGCTATCAAAGGCAGGTGCCGGTGTATTACCGGATTCCGTATTTGATTCTTTTAGGCTCTGTGGCGCTTATCGGGGCCATAACACTGCTGACCAGGATTTTGTCTCACGGGGTGGTTGACCCTATGGAGAAGCTGGCAGACGCCACCAGAAAGATTGCGGTCAATGATTTCACCGGGGAGGATCTGGCGGTGGATAATCAGGACGAGATGGGGGAGATGGTCCGGGCTTTTAACAAGATGAAGCATGCCACAGAAGGATATATTCAAACCCTGATGAAGAACCATGAGATATCGGAGCTTCTCCACCGGGAGGAGATGGAGAAGATAAGGATGGAGAAGCGGCTGGAGGCGGCCAGGCTGGAGCTTTTAAAGAGTCAGATTAACCCCCATTTCCTTTTTAATACGCTGAATATTATTGCATGTATGGCTAAGCTGGAGGATGCGTCCACCACGGAGCGGATGATTACCAGCATGAGCAATCTGTTCCGGTATAATCTGAAAACCACGGAGCAAATCGTTCCTTTGGGGCAGGAGATACGGGTGGTGCGGGATTATATGTATATCCAACAGATGCGGTTTGGCGACCGTATTCAGTATGACTGCCGGCTTTTGGTGGACGAAATGGCTGTGAAGATACCGGCCTTTACCTTACAGCCCCTGGTGGAAAATGCCATTGTTCATGGCATTGGGAAAAAGGAACAGGGAGGAACCGTATATCTGCGGGTGCGCAGAAAGCAAAACCGGGTGATTGTGCTGGTGGCAGACACCGGGGTGGGGATGGATGAGGAAAAAAGGCGGAATCTGGAGGAGGCCCTGGAGAAAAGCCATACGGCCAAGGTGGGAATTGGTCTGGGAAATATTTACCAGCGGATTCATGCCATGTACCGGGACGGAGAGATGCGGATTTACAGCAGAAAAGGACAGGGAACGGTGATCTGGCTGGAGATTCCCCAGGAGGAGATTTTTCAGGAGGAGACTTTTCAGAGGGAGATTTCCCGGAAAGAGATTGTCCGGGAGGAAAGGGCAGCAGATGACACAAAGGCAGAAGGGGGAGTATTATGATTCATTTACTGATTGCGGACGATGAGATGCTGGAGCGGGCGGTGCTTTGCAAGACCCTAAAGAAAAATCTGGGAGATCGGTGCCGGATTTTTCAGGCAGAAAACGGCAGAGAGGCTCTTTCTGTCTATGAGAGAGAAAAAATCCGCATTGCGATTCTGGATATTGAGATGCCGGGGATCAATGGCATCGAGGCGGCGGAAAGAATCAGGGAAAAGGACAAGGACTGCTGTATTATCTTTCTCACAGCCTTTGATGAGTTTGCCTATGCCCGCAAGGCCATCACGGTCCGGGCTCTGGATTATCTTTTAAAGCCCTATGAGGAGCAGGAGCTGATGCTGGTGGTGGAGGAGGCTATGCGCGTTGCAGAGGGGCTGCAAAAGGATTGGGAGAGAAAGACCACAGGGGAGGAAGCGGGGACGGAAAAGTTCCAAAAAGATGCTGTGGAGGAGTCTTATGCAGGAGCGGAGACGGGGCTGCAGGAGATGGTGATCCAATATATCCGGGACAACTATCGGTCGGAGTTGTCCATGCAGGATGTAGCCCGGGCCATGAGCTATTCGGAGGCATATTTCTGCAAGCTGTTTAAGCAGTGCTTTGGCAAAAATTTCACATCTTATCTGACGGAATACCGGGTGGAGGAGGCAAAAAGACTTTTGGAGGATCCTATGGTCAACATCAAGGAGATCGGCAAGGCTGTGGGGTACGGGGATTCCAACTATTTCACAAAAGTGTTCAGGCGGGTCACGGGAGTGAGCCCCACCGAGTATCGGGTGCAGCGTTTCCGGTCAGGGAGTATTTAAAAAAGAATTTGTTGCTTATGTATAAATATTATTTTTAAACAAGTTAAAATTATACTATGATTCACAAAATTTTACTATTTTTATTTAAACCATTTGGATATATAATAAACATATTCCTGAATTATCCAGGAGATGTCTATGGTCTCCGGGAGATTTTGAGAGGTTTCATAAAAATCATAAGGAGGAAATGTTTTATGAAAAAAAGATGGATTGGTACGGCATTGTGCGCAGCTATGGTTGTGGCTTCCATGTCCGGATGCGGACTGAAGGAGCCGGAGGCTCCGGCTACCACGGCAGCTCCTGCGGCTACGGAGGCCCCTGCCACAGAGGCGGCGGGAGATGCCACGGAGGCGGCGAAGGAAGAGGACGGCGCGGACGCGGCTGCAGCCAATGACCCGGCTGTTACCCTGGTATACGCGGAGGTGAATCCTCTTGACACCATTGTAGGGCAGACGGATTCCTTCTTTAAGGAGAAGGTTGAGGAGCTGTCCGGCGGTTCCATCACCATTGATCTGCAGGCCTCCGGCGTGTTGGGTTCTGAGAACGATGTGCTGGATACCATGCTTGGGGGCGGCGGCACCATTGATATGTCCCGTATCTCCGCCTTTGCCTTGACCAGCTACGGCGGTGAGAAGTCCATGCTGCTTTCCATTCCCTACACCTTTGTGGACCGGAATCATTTCTGGAACTTTGCCACCTCAGATCTGGCTCCTGAGTTCCTGCTTGAGCCCCATGACAACGGCACAGGCGTGAGAGGATTGTTCTACGGCGAGGAGGGCTTCCGCCATTTCTTCACCAAGAATCCGGTAAGCGGACTGGAGGATTTAAAGGGCATGAAGCTGCGTGTGTCCAATGACCCGATCATGAATGGTATGGTTGAAGGACTGGGTGCTTCCCCGACTGTTGTGGCCTTTGGCGAGCTGTATTCCGCTCTGCAGACCGGCGTGGTGGACGGCGCCGAGCAGCCGATCGCCAACTACAAGTCCAACGCATTCCCGGAGGTTGCCAACAACCTGATCTTGGACGGTCATACTCTGGGCGCTATCCAGGTTATCATCACAGACGAAGCATGGGATAAGCTGACGGAGAATCAGCAGAACGCCATGATGGAGGCTTCCAAGCTGGCTTCCGAGTACAACCGCAAGATCTCTGAGGATGCGGAGAACAAGGTGCTTGAGGAGCTGAAGGCAGAGGGCTGCAATGTTGTGGAGGTGACCGACAAGGCTCCGTGGCAGGAGGCCTGTAAGAAGGTTGTGGAAGACAACACTGCTGCCTATGCAGATCTGTATCAGCAGATCGTGGATATGCAGTAATCCTGCCGGAAAAGAGTGAGTGTGGTTACTGTTCACACCATGACTAATCACCCCGTTGATTAGTCATGAGCCAGTATAGTTATGGGGCCAAAGCATATGCCCCATCGCCACAGGCGATTTCAAATGGGCATATGCTGTTACGTTCACAGGATACCTGTGAACAGTAACTGAGTGTGCAGGAAAATAAACCTGATGGCAGGTGTTTTGGTTGCAGTTTGCTGACAGTCGGTAAGGTGTGACAGATTACAGGCACAGAAGCCAGTGAAGGTTTCTGTGCCTGTTTGCATGCACAGGCCTTTGCCTGATGGCGCAGACAGTGGATGCCGGCTTTGCCTGAGTTTGCGCGATGCAGCAGTAGTAACAGTGACGCTTTAAGGAAAGGAGTAGGTATGCCTGCGATTTTTGAGACCATCGATAAGATTAAACCGATTTATGATGTTGTGTATAAAATAACTCTTTTCATTTGCAAATTGCTTTTGATTGCGGACATCGGGATCACCTCCATGGCAGTCTGCGGGAGATATATTTCTTTTATTCCGGATCCGGCCTGGTCGGAGCAGGTGGTTTTGACACTGATGTCCTATATGGCAGTGCTTTCTGCTGCCCTGGCAATCCGCAATGGATCCCATATCCGTATGACGGCCCTGGATTCTTATCTTCCTAAGGGACTGATCCGTTTTTTGGATATTCTTGCAGATCTTGCCGTGCTGGTGCTTGCCATTATCATGATCGTTGTGGGATGGCAGTATGCCCAGACTATCGGCGGGCGGGGAGCTTATGAGAGCATGCCCTGGCTGTCAAGATTCTGGATGTATTTCCCGGTTCCCTTGGCAGGGGTTGCCATGCTGGTATTTGAGATTGAGGCGATCTATAATCATATAAAGCTGATTTTCGTAAAGGAGGGCGAGGCATAATGGATGCGAATACAATGGCGATTGCCGTATTGCTCGGAGGCTTTTTTGTAATGATTTTTCTCCGGTTCCCCATTGCGTATGCAGTAGGGCTGGCCTCGGTCCTGTGTCTGATGGTGCAGGGGCTGCCCTTGTCGAACATCTGTCAGTACATGGTAAAGGGAATCAGCTCCTTCAGTCTGATGGCAGTTCCCTTCTTCATCACCATGGGCGTGCTGATGGGCTCCGGCGGTATTTCTGATAAATTGATTGCCCTGGCCAATGCCTGTGTGGGCTGGATGCGGGGCGGAATGGCCATGGTTAATATTGTGGCATCCTATTTCTTCGGGGGAATTTCCGGCTCTGCCTCGGCGGATACGGCGTCTCTCGGCTCCATTCTGATTCCCATGATGGTGGATCAGGGGTATGATGCGGATTTCTCCACGGCAGTTACCATCACATCCTCCTGTGAGGGGCTTTTGGTTCCGCCCAGCCACAATATGGTTATCTATGCCACAACGGCAGGAGGAATTTCCGTTGGCTCTCTGTTTCTGGCCGGATATGTGCCGGGGGCTTTGCTGGCAGGAAGCCTGATGATCGGCTCCTACATTATTTCCATAAAGAGAAACTATCCTAAGGGCGAACCTTTTTCCATCAAAAATCTTTTAAAGCAGCTCAGCGTGTCCATCTGGGCTCTGGCTGCGGTGCTGATTGTGGTGTTCGGAGTGGTAGGCGGCGTGTTTACAGCTACGGAGTCAGCGGCTATTGCGGTTATCTACAGCCTGATTGTCAGTGTATTTGTCTACAGAGGACTGGACTGGAAAGGTGTGTGGAAGGCTCTGGACGACTGTGTGGCTACCCTTTCCATTGTTTTGATTCTGATTTCCACATCGGCAGTGTTCGGTTTTTGCCTCACACGGCTTCACGTGCCGGATCTGGCGGCCAATGCCATCACAGGGCTGACCAGGAATCCTTATATTCTGGCACTGCTTTTGAATCTGATTCTGCTGGTGTTGGGCTGTATTATGGATATGGCGCCGATTATTCTGATTGCCACGCCGATCCTTTTGCCGATTGCCACCTCCATTGGGATTGACCCTATTCAGTTTGGTATTATGGTGGTGTTAAACTGTGGTATCGGACTTTTGACCCCGCCGGTGGGCGCGGTTCTCTTTATCGGATCGGCGATTGCAAAGCTGCCTATGGAGAAGGTGGTAAAGGCGACCCTTCCGTTTTATCTGTGCATGATTATTTCGCTGTTGCTGATTACCTTTATTCCGGCGATAAGCATGTGGCTGCCGAATATGCTTGGCTGATGTTTTTGTCTGGCGGCGGGCAATGGCTGCAAAATATGAGGGAAGACTGTTTGGAGAAAGCAGCCTTCTCTTTTTTATGCGCAGGCCCCCAAAGGACAGGAGAAGGAGGAGAGGATTGCGTGGATAGAAAGAGGCTGATATAATGGTAAAAGAAAACAAACAAGCAAAGAGAAAAGCCAAAACGGGCTGGAAAGGCATGATGGAAGGATGGGGGCTGTGGAGATGAAGAGAGATCGGATGGTTATCCGGGTGATTTTTTGGGGGATGATTTTGGGAATATTGGGAGCATGCGGGAAGGCGGGGAAGGAGACGAAGGAGACGGTGCCGGAGTATGTTTTCACCTACGCGGAGAACCAGGCAGAGGATTATCCCACAACCCTGGGGGCTTATCGGTTTGCCCAGCTGGTGAAGGAGAGGACAGGGGGAAGAATTGAGATCCTTGTGAAGGCCAACGGGGAGCTGGGAGACGAGCAGGCGGTGGTGGAGCAGCTTCAGTATGGGGGAATCGATTTCGTGCGGGCATCCCTGTCTTCTTTGTCCGAGTTTGTGCCGAAGATGAATGTGCTGCAGATGCCTTATCTCTATAAAAATTCAGAGCATATGTGGAAGGTTTTGGACGGGGAGATAGGAGAAGAGTTTATGGAGATTCTTGACGGCTCGGGACTGACCGGGCTGTCCTGGTATGATGCGGGAACCAGGAATTTCTATTGCACAAATAAGCCGATTCGCAGTCTGGAGGACGTAAAGGGGATGCGGATTCGGGTTCAGGAATCGGAGATGATGGGGGCTATGGTGGAGGCTTTGGGCGGGACGGCAGTGCCCATGACCTATGACAAGGTATATTCAGCTCTGGAGACCGGTCAGATCGATGGGGCGGAGAATAACTGGCCTTCCTATGAGTCGGTCAGACACTATGAGGTGGCGCCCTTTTACACGGTGGATGAGCACACCCGGGTGCCGGAGATGCAGCTCATGTCCCGGCATACCTGGGAGAAGCTCTCGCCGGAGGATCAGAATCTTATCCGGGAGTGCGCCAGGGATTCGGCCATTTATCAGCGAAAGCTGTGGACTCAGCGGTCGGAGGCGTCACAGAGGCGGGTGCGGGGGGCCGGATGCACGGTTTTAGAGCTGTCAGAGGAGGAGAAGGAGCGGTTTCGCCAGGCCATGCAGCCGGTATACCAAAGGTATTGCGCTGATTACATGGATGTGATTGAGAGAATAGGCCAGGCAGGGGAGGAATAAGGAAAAAGAGGGCAGGAGATAAGTTTCTCCTGCCCATAATTATTGCACGCTCCTTGCAGCAAAGCTTTCAGAATTTTCTCCAGGTATCCCGGGCGAAAAGAAGAACTAAGGGGAAGATCTCCAGTCTGCCGGCCAGCATATCAAAAATAAGAACAAGCTTGGCGGGAACCGAGAAAAAGGCGAAATTCGCCGCGGGACCTACCAGCTCTAAGCCGGGGCCGATATTGTTGAAGGTGGCCGCAACGGCTGTGAAGTTGGTGATCAGATCCGTTCCCCCTCCGGCCAGTATCAGCATAGAGGTGGCAAAGATCAGGATGTAGATGATCAAAAATACATTGATGTTGCGGACAACCTCGTGGTCGATGGGCTTTCCGTCCATTCGGATTCGTTTTACCAGACGCGGGTGAAGGTACTGAGTCAGCTCCTTGCCGGCAGACTTGATAAGGATGATGAAACGGGAAACCTTGATTCCGCCGCCTGTGCTTCCGGCACAGGCTCCCACAAACATCAAAAGCACCAGGATCGTCCGGGATATCTCCGGCCACTGGTTAAAATCGGCAGTGGCAAAGCCGGTGGTGGTGATGATGGAGCCTACCTGGAAGGCCGATTCTCTAAGAGCAACAGCGGGAGAGCCGTAAATGCCGCGGATATCCCAGCCAATCATAAGGATGGCCGCCAGGATGATGAAAAAGTACCAGAAAACCTCCTCATTGGAAAAGGCCTGCTTCCACTTGTGCAAAAGCAGCAGAAAATAAAAGTTAAAGTTTACTCCAAAGAGGATCATGAATATGGTCACCTCGATCTGAATCAGAGGGGAGTAGCCGGCTATACTGTCATTTTTGATTCCGAAGCCGCCGGTTCCCGCTGTTCCAAAAGAGGTGGTCAGGGCGTCAAAGACGCTCATGCCGCTGACGAGAAGCACTACAAATTCAGCAATGGTTATGGCAATATAGATCCCATAGAGGATCTTTGCCGTGGAATGGACCTTGGGCAGCAACTTGCTGACCGATGGCCCCGGGCTCTCCGCCTTCATCAGGTTCATGTGGGAGCCGCCCGCCAGCTTTAGGAGGGACAGAAGAAATACCAGGACGCCCATGCCGCCGATCCAGTGGGTGAAGCTGCGCCACATAAGCACGCATTTGGGCAGATCCTCCACTGCCGGCACGATGCTGGCTCCGGTGGTGGTAAAGCCGGAGACCGTCTCAAAGAGGGCGTCAACCGGATGGAGGATGGCGCCGCTGAACAAAAAGGGCAGAGCTCCCATGACGCTTAAGAAAATCCAGCTTAAGGCAACGGTCACATAGCCTTCCTTTACATAGAAGTACTGGCGTTTGGGCTTTTTGAGGGTCAGGGCAAGTCCCGCCGCCAGACACAGGGCGCCGGATTTGACAAAGGCCCACATAGCAGACTCCTGGTACAGGATCCCGGTCACTACAGGAAGGAGCATAAAGGCCGCCTCGATGTTTAAGACCCATCCGATTATGTAAAAAATAATTCGATAGTTCATGATTTTATCCTCTATTTTTTCAAAATATCCTGGATGTCGTCCAGTCCCTTCTGAGTGGTGACCACAATGACCGTGTCGCCTACGGCGATGGAGTCATTGCCTCGGGGGATGATAACCTTTCCTTTTCGATGGATACATCCCAAAAGAAGATTGTTTTTCAGCTGCATGTCCTTTAAGGGAATGCCTACCACCGGAGAATTTTCCAGGATGCAGAATTCCAGCGCCTCTGCTTTGCCGTCCAGAATATGATAAAGGGTCTCCACATTACTGCCGATGGAATTTTGCATGGCCCGGATATAGCGCAGGATGTAGTCTGCCGTAATGTATTTGGGATAAATAATACTTCCCAGATCAAACTGATCCAGAATATTGTCAAAGGACATTCGGTTCACCTTGGTGACCAGCTTGGCCTTGGAATGTTCTCTGGCAAAGAGAGAAAGCATGATGTTTTCCTCATCCATGTTGGTCAGGGCCACAAACGCCTCGGCGCCGTCTAAGTTCTCTTCCATCAGAAGCTTTCGGCTGGTGCCGTCACCGTGGATGATCACGGCATCCGGAAGAAGCTCGCTGAGTATGTGGCAGCGGTCTATGCTCTTATCGATGATAGCCACGCGGATCTTCATGTCCAAAAGCTGCCTGGCCAGATATACGGCAATGGTGCCGCCGCCGATAATCAGGCAGTTCTTTACCTGATTGGTGGCCAGACCGATGTTGCGGAAAAAGGCCGCCGCATTCTGAGGAGAGGCGATGATGGAAAGCAGGTCTCCGTTTTGCAGTACAAAGTTACCGTTGGGGATGTGGGCGTCCTCTCCCCGCTCGATGCCGGCCACCAGAATATCACATTTAGCCCGGCGGGGCAGCTCTGCAATGGAGATCTGGTCTAACTGGAATTCCGGTCTGATGCGGAATTTTAAAAGCTCTACCCGTCCCTTGGCAAAGGTGTCGATCTTGATGGCCGAAGGGAAGCGAAGAAGTCTGGCAATCTCCGCGGACGCGGCTAACTCCGGGTTGATGATCATGGAGATCCCCAGGCTTTCCTTGATAAGATCGATCTCCTTGTTGTAAATGGGATTGCGGACCCTGGCTACGGTATGGCAGTCCCACTGCTTTTTGGCAATCAGGCAACATAATAGATTCAGCTCATCGGAACCGGTGACCGCGATCAGAAGATCCGTGTCAGCGACACCGGCTTCCATAAGGGTATTGATGCTGGACCCGTTGCCGATGATCTGCATGGCATCCAGCTCCTCGGTGACGTCCTGCAGGCGCTCGGCGGAGGAATCAATGATGGTTACGTCATGGTTTTCCTGGGTCAGGCCCTCGGCCAGGGCGTAGCCCACTTTGCCGCATCCGATAATGATAATTTTCATGTCTTCTCCAATCGTTTTTGCATTGTATATCTCTTGTGAGGTCACTGGTTACAGTCCCTTTGCGTACATGTGCAAAACCAGTCGTTTTGCCGGCTGTGGCCGGCTTTCGGCTTTTCGTTTTGCTCATGTGGATATTTTACCACAAAATATGAGAATGTCACTAGAAAAACTGCAAAAAGCTACTTTTTTGGGGGTTTTAATTCGGGGGGAAATGTAGTATAATTTGGTTACTGTTCACGCTATGGCTAATCACTTCTCTGATTAGTCATGGGCCGGTATGGTTATGGAGCAATAATTTGAGAATTACGAGAAGAAATCAGGAGGAGATTATGTTAGATCTAAAATTTGTCCGTGAGAATCCGGAGATTGTGAAGAAGAATATTGAGAATAAATTTCAATTTGACAAGCTTCCTTTGGTGGATCAGGTGATTGAGCTGGACGGGAAGAACCGGGCAGCCAAGGCGGAGGCGGACGGTCTCAGAGCCATGCGCAACAAGCTTTCCAAGCAGATCGGTCAGCTGATGAGCCAGGGAAAGAGGGAGGAGGCCGAGGCGGTGAAGGCTCAGGTGACGGCCAATGCCAACCGGCTGGCGGAGCTAGAGGCTCAGGAGACTGAGCTGGAGGCTCAGGTCCTAAAGATTATGATGACCATCCCCAACATCATTGATCCCAGCGTGCCTATCGGCAAGGATGACAGCGAGAATGTGGAGATTGAGAAATTCGGGGAGCCGGTGGTGCCGGATTTTGAGATCCCCTATCACACGGATATTATGAAAACCTTTGACGGCATTGATCTGGATGCCGCCGGCAAGGTGGCGGGCAATGGCTTTTATTACCTGATGGGAGATATTGCCAGACTTCATTCCGCAGTGATTGCCTATGCCAGGGATTTCATGATTGACCGGGGCTTTACTTACTGTGTGCCGCCCTTTATGATCCGCAGCAATGTGGTTACCGGCGTTATGTCCTTTGCGGAGATGGATGCCATGATGTATAAGATTGAGGGGGAGGATCTGTATCTGATCGGCACCAGCGAACATTCCATGATCGGCAAGTTTATTGACACCATCACTCCGGAGGAGCAGCTTCCCAAGACCATGACCAGCTATTCTCCCTGCTTCCGCAAGGAGAAAGGAGCCCACGGCATCGAGGAGCGGGGCGTGTACAGGATCCATCAGTTTGAGAAGCAGGAGATGATTGTGGTATGCAGACCGGAGGAGTCTCCCATGTGGTATGACAGACTGTGGCAGAATACGGTGGATCTGTTCCGCTCGCTGGATATTCCGGTGAGAACCTTAGAGTGCTGTTCCGGGGATTTGGCGGATCTGAAGGTAAAATCCTGCGATGTGGAGGCCTGGTCTCCCAGACAGAAGAAGTACTTTGAGGTTGGCTCCTGCTCCAACTTAGGAGATGCCCAGGCCCGCCGCTTAAAGATCCGGGTGGACGGGGAGAAGGGCAAGTATTTTGCCCACACCCTCAACAACACGGTGGTGGCTCCGCCCCGCATGCTGATCGCATTTTTGGAGAATAACCTGCAGGCGGACGGGACGGTAAAAATCCCGGGGGCCCTTCAAATGTATATGGGAGGCATGGAGGTGATGGCGCCGAAGAAAGCCTGACCGCCTGAATTGTTACAGAGAAGCCCGAAAAAACACAAAAAGAGACAAAAAGTAATAGACAAAAGAGGCGGAATAGAGTAAAATTATAGGCGGTCAGCCAGGATTCGGTATCCTGGTCCGGCCGCATTAAAGAAAGTGGAAGAAGGGAGAACCGGATATGAAACCATGGAATGTGGTTGTGGACGGAACGCAGTACGAGATCAAGGCAAAGGGCGGCAAGCTGGTTGTCAATGGCGAGAAGAAAAAGCTTAAAAACCTTATGTCGAAAAAGGACGGCATGTGGAAGATATATGAACTTCCCTTAGGGCCGAAGAAAGCAGAATACTATGTAAACACCTGGGTTGGGGGAGCCAAGCTGGTGATGGACGGACGAGACTGTGCCACAGGGCAGCCTTACACGCCGCCGAATCTTCCAAAGTGGGCTTATATATTCATGGTGATTCATCTTTTGTACATATTTTTCCTGCTGGGCGGAGCTCTGGGTGTGCTTACGGCCTTTTTGGGACTTATGGCAACCATCTCTGTTTCCTGTAACAATAACTTCTCCACTCCGGTGAAGGTTCTTTTGAATATCGGGATTCTGGTAGGATTTGCCGTGATTGATCTGGGCATTGTATTTGCGGTGACCGGTCTGGTGGGATCTCTCTGATAACCGGCGCTTCGGCGCCGGATTTTTTCACGATGTCTGCAGGAAGGAATATGGCGCCTTTTTGCAAAAAATAAGGAGACAAACATGAATGTATTCAGTGAATTGATTCACTCGGTTTATGATTTAAAGAGTTATGGCATTTTTTTGAAGGACAAAAAAAGGAAAACCTTTTTGTTTGGTTTTCTCCTGGTGCTTATCTATTTTCTTGTGACCGTTATTCTGCCCTTTGTCCAATTCCAGGTATCCACTGGCGGTTTTGTGAGAATCGTGGAGGAATTGGTGCCGGATTTTACCATTGCAGACGGCCGTCTGGATATGGAGAAGCAGTTTGAGTACGCGGAGGGCGACACATATATATTCATTGACACGAAAAATGAGGACATGGCTCAGGAGAAGGTTATAGAGAATCTGCGCAGATACAGCACGGTAATGATTCTGGATTCCCGAAATGTAATCGTCAAGAGCAACGGGCAGGTGCAGACGCTGGATATTGATGATCTGGATTTTGAGATCACCAAGTCGGAGCTGGTTGAGATGGCAAAGCCTATTGTGAGCCTTGTTCTTGGACTGGTGATGATCATTGCCTTTATTTTCATGGAGGCGAGCTTTTTCTTCGGCGTGTTGTTTGTGGGATTGTTCGGGATGATTGTGGCCTCCTGTCTGCAGGCAAAGCTGACTTTCGGAGAGCTCTACAAGCTGGGAATTTATACCAGGACCACACCTCTGATTATCAAGGCAGTGTTTTCCTTCCTTCCTGTGGGCATCCCCTTCTACCCGGTTATCAGCCTGGGGATCTCTCTGGCTTATCTGGCAGGGGGTATACGAAGGATGAACACCAAGGAGCTGGGCGGACAGCCGGTGGTTTTCTATTCGGAGGGAATGGAAGAGGACCGGTGGAGCCGCCCTGGGGAGGATGGGGACGGATGGAATCGCCCCTGATTGATCTTTAGAGTTAATTTATTTCCTTTAGGAAAAGTCCCGGCGTTGCCATGAGAGAGTAGTTGGTGTGGTAGATGACAAAGCCGGGAGCTCCTCCGGCGGCTTTTTTGACATGCTTGCGCTGGATATAATCGATCTCTACCTTCTCATTGCCCCGACCCTTGGAGTACCAGGCAGCCAGAGCGCCGGCTTCCTCAAATACCCGGTCAGGCAGCTCTTTTCCCTCTGTCTTTACTACCACGTGGGACCCGGGGATGCCCTTGGCGTGGAACCACCAGTCTCCGCCGCCGGCGATTTTGAAGGTGACCTCCTCGTTTTGGTAGTTGTTTTTTCCTACATAGACATGAAAGCCATCGGTGGAAAGATAGTGGAAGGGGCGGCTGGTAATCTTCGCCTTTTTCCCGCCGGGGCTTCTTTTTTTGATAAAACCAAATTCGGTCAGCTCCTCCTTGACGGGCACTAAGTCTTCCTCTCTGGTGGCAATGTCTAAGGCGGCGCTGATGGACTCTAGGTGGTCGATTTCCTGCCTGGTCTCCTTCACCATTTCGGTCATGGCCTCCCAGGTCCGCTTAAGCTTGTTATATTTGGCAAAATATTTCTGAGAATTTTCCTGGGCAGTGAGCCGGGGATCCAGGGGGATGCGAATCCTCTCATTGGTGTAATAGTTTAAGCATTCCAATTCTTTTTCCCCTCCGGACAGCTCATAGCCGTAGGTGGTCAAAAGCTCTCCCCAGATCTTATAGCGCTCCCGCTTTTCGGTATCCTTTAACTGTTTTTGCTGGAGATCGTATTTTTTATAATTTCTCTCCAAGGCTGTCTGGACGATCCGGCGCAGGTCATAGGATTTCTGGCGGATGCGGGTCAATACGCTTTTTTCCGCATAGTAGATATTTAACAGGGCGCTGACGGAAGGATAGCTTCTTGTCTCGTATCCGTCTCCCCAAAGGCAGGTCAGAGGAACAGAGGCAAACTCTGCCGGCTCCCCCTTTTGATAGATAATGACAGGAGAGAAGCAGCCGTTTTTTACGTCTTCCATCATAAGGGACAGTCTGCGGTATAAATGGCACAGCTCCGTCCGGGACAGTTCATTGGCGGAAAGATCGCTGTCTATGGAGGCCAAATGGCACAGCTCCTCTCCCATAATAGGGCTGATACCGGTCAGCTTCTGATAGAGGGCCTTCTGGACAGGGGACGGGGTGGTGTGGATGAGTTCAATAAATTCTTCCTCTGTAACAGTGAGGGGATCGGATTTTTCTGTGGTTTGAGGAATGAAATATGTTCGACCCGGCAGCACTTCCCGAACGGAGCTGACCTGGGAGGAAATGTGTTTGATGCTGTCTAAGATAGTTTTGTCCTCCCTGCAGAAGATGATGTTGCTGTGCTTGCCCATCAGCTCAACTATCAGCAGCTTGCGGCGCAGATCCCCCATCTCGTCCAGATGTTCAATGGTAAATTCCAAGATTCTCTCCAGTCCCGGCTGGCTTACCTTTACAATCTTGCCGGAGCCGATGTGCTTGCGGAGCAGCATACAGAAGTTGGGGGCAGTGAGAGGCCCAGGCTTGTTTGTGTCCGTGAAACAGACCAGAGGAAGGCTGGCGCTGGCAGAGAGGGAAAGGCGCAGGGTCTCCCGGTTGTTCTTTACAGTGAGGAGAAGCTCATCCTTTTCCGGCTGGGCGATTTTGCTGATACGTCCTCCCTCCAGCTTCTGCCTGATATCGTGGGCCAAATTTGCGATAACGATTCCATCCAATGCCATGGTGTATACTCCTTTTTATAGATATGTACTTGGGAAAGCTTTCCGTGGCCGATTCGGCGGGAGGCTTTCCTGAGTACGTGATTTGTCGGAACCTTATAGGTTTTTGGAAAGTCATAAGGGGATTATACAGGAATTTAGATGGATTGACAAGGTTTTGGGACAGAAACGGCTACGGAATCACACCCAGCTGGCGGAACATGGCAAATACATAGGGAGCTCCAAAGACATTGAGGGCCTTGGGACCGGTGATGGTGTGCTTGGTATCTGCCTGGATCTTTAAAAATGCCTTCTCAAAGGTGGCCCTTGTGATGGATTTTTTCTTTCGGTCCGTGAAAAATTCCCCGCCCCGGATGGTGTAAGTAAAGGGGAGGCCCTTGGCTGTATAGAAGGTTTCTCCCTGATGGGCAATGATTGTGTCCCATAAATTTTCTATTGTGATCATTGGTAGGCTGCCTTTCGGAAAATGTCTGGTGGTTATTGATATGATTATAGCGGAGTTTTGAGAGTTTTACAATATATAGTTGTAAAAAATAATTGTTACTTATAATACGAGTATCACAGTTGGCGGGGCGGGGAAAAACGGATGAAAACAGGCGTCAAGCTTGCTTGTAAGACTGTTTTTATCCGTTTTTCCCCATTGGGCGAACGCACGATGCTTCTTGTTCGGCGTAAGCCGGACAAAAGATGCGCCCCCGCCGCAGACGATTTCAAATGGGTATATACTGTTCCGTCTGAAAATGTTACAAAATTATTAAAGGCCATTGCTTTTTTGTTCTGAAAGTATTAATATATAGGAATCAGAAGGATTTTGACCAAAGCAGGGAGGAAATATGTTTAATACAAAGAAGAAAACAGATTCGGTTGGTACAGGGATGATCAATACGATTATCGGAAACAATTCTAAGATTGAGGGTGTTTTGGTGGCTTCGGATCCCACCCGGGTCGATGGGCTTTTGCAGGGGGAGATTTTGTCGAAAAGCTCGGTGATTGTAGGAGAGAGCGGTGTGGTAAAGGGGGACATCCGCGCGGTGGAGATTCTGGTGGCCGGAACGGTCTATGGGAATCTGAAAGCGGAGGAGCGGATTGAGCTGACGGAGACAGGACGGGTGCTTGGCGATCTTGTGACGAAAAGTCTGGTGATTGATGAGGGCGCTTCCTTTAAGGGAAATTGTACCATGGAGGTTCTGGAGGAGAAAAAGGCTCCGGAGAATATCCGTGGGGATTTTCCGGCAGAGAAGCCTTCCTTAGAGAAGGAGCAGCAGGATAAACAAAAGGAGAACGGGCACAATAAGGAAAACGGAAGCGGACAAGACAAGCAAAAAGGGAATGAAAAGAAATAAGCGCCGATGAAATGGAAAAAGTTTAAGAAGGAACGGATTTCCCTGGACTATACGGTCATGCTGGTTCCTCATTCTCAGAAAAAGCCGATTCATTTTAAAACCCCGGTCTGGACATTCGGTGTGATTTTCCTTGGACTTTTGGTTCTGACAGGGACCTGCCTGTTTTTTGCCGGTTCCCGTCATCAGCTGACCCAGGTTCGCCGGGAAAAGGAGCAGCTGGAACAGGAGTGGGAGCGGTTAGCAGAGCAGAAGCAGCTGGCAGACCAGGAAAATGAGATTCTCCGGCAGGAGCAGCAGATTCAAAAGCAGGAGCTTGAGGAGCTGGAGGAGAGGACTAAAAATACCTTAAAGGAGCTGGAGGATCTGGTGGAGCGGGAGGGACAGATCCGTCAGGAGCTGGGGCTGGAGGATATCCGACCGGACGAAGCCGGAGATGTGGACGGTTCGGATGGAGCCGGTAGCGCGGACAGCTTAGCCGGGGATGCAGACAGTCTGGATGGAAGGGCTGGAGACATGGACAGTCCGGATGGAGCCGGCGCCGGAGATGGAGACAGTCTGGATACGGCCGGAAACGGAGATCCGGATACCTCTGCAGCCGCCAACGGAAGAATTCAGATTGCCTCCACGGATCTGCCTCTTGTACTGGCTAAAAACACGGCGGATTTTCGCGCCATTCAGGAGGAGCTTGGGACCTTGCAGAATCTGCTCTCAGAAAAGACAGGCCAGTATGAAGGATATCTGACTACCATCGAGGAGAAGAGGGCAGCGGCCGCGGCGGAAAAGGCAAGGAAGGAAGCCCTTCGGGCGTCCATTGTCACCAGTGCTTCCAGCTATATCGGCAATTCCTATGTGTATGGGGGAAATGACCCCAACACGGGAGTGGATTGTTCCGGCTTTACCAGGTACATTCTGGGGCATACGGCAGGAGTCTATTTAAACCGGACCGCGGCGGAGCAGTCTGGTCAGGGAAGGTCCGTGTCCATAGAGGAGGCCAGGCCCGGGGATTTGGTGTTTTACAGCAACGGAAGCTCCATTAACCATGTTGCCATCTACGTGGGAAACGGGCAGGTGGTTCACGCCTCCAATGAGCGGGTGGGGATTGTCCGGTCGGATATGTATTACCGGACTCCGGTGAAAATCAAGAATGTTTTGGGAGATTAGTCTGCCTTTCGGCATCCCTGACCGGCCGGGAAAGCGGGTCAGGGATGTTTTTTGCTGTTCTTTTTTGTGGGAAATGATTTACATTGGATTATAATTTTACTATAATGGAGGGAAAAGAGAACGGTTGCGCGGGAGGGCAGGCATGGCGAAGGCACAAGTGAAAAAGGGAATGGTTCAGGCAGAGCAGACGGTATTTGCCCTGGATATCGGGACTCGGAGCATCATCGGCATGGTGGGAGTGGTTGAGGAGGGAAAGGTAAAGATTCTGGCTATTGAGAAGGAGGAGCACGCGGAGCGGGCTATGATCGATGGTCAGATTGAGAATATAGAGAAGGTCTCCTTGCTGGCAGACAAGGTAAAGAAGCGTCTGGAGAGCCGTCTGGATATTCAGCTTAGCCGTGTCTGCGTGGCGGCAGCCGGACGGGCATTAAGGACTAGACGGGCCGAATTTGAACTGGAGCTTTCTCAGACCCAGACCATAGATGACGAGGTGATCAGCCGTCTGGAGGCAGGAGCCATCAGCCGGGCGGAGGAGGCCTTCAATGAAGAAAAGGAGGCCTTAGGAGATTCCCGCCGTTTTTACCTGGCCGGATATACGGTATGTCAGTATTATCTGGATCAGTACGGGATGATGAGTCTGAAAGACCATCGGGGGAGGAAGGTGAAGGTGGATTTGATTGCCACTTTTCTTCCCAGCGAGGTGGTGGAGAGCCTTTATACCACCATGAATAAGATCGGGCTGGAGGTTGCCAGTATTACCTTAGAGCCTATTGCGGCCATCAATGCGGCGATTCCCGAGAATCTGCGGCTTTTGAACCTGGTTATGGTGGATATTGGCGCCGGAACTTCAGATATTGCTGCCTGCACCGGAGGAAGCGTGGCCGGCTACACCATGGCCACCGTAGCCGGAGATGAGGTTACGGAGGCGGTCATGAAGGAATATCTGGTTGACTTTGGGACAGCGGAGAACATTAAAGCCCGGATTGACCAGGATAAGGAGATTACCTTTTCTGATATTCTTGGCATTGAACACAAGGTGACAAAGGAGGATGTTTTTCGGTGCATTGAGAGCGTGTCAGGGATTTTGTGTAAGGAGATATCGGAAAAGATCATAGAGGTAAACGGCGGAGCTCCCTCCGCGCTGTTTCTGGCAGGAGGCGGGAGCAAGCTGGCCGGACTGCGGGACGGTTTGGCAACAGCTCTCAAGATGGATGTGAACCGGGTGGCCATTGCGGGCAATTACTTTCAGGCAAGCGCGTTTTCTGACGAATATGACTTAAACAATCCGGAGTATGCTACCCCCCTGGGAATCGCAGTTTCAGCAGGGCTTAATATGATCAATGACAGCTTCCGGGTGGTCTTAAACGGAAAGCCGGCCAAGCTCTTTAGAAGCGGAAGCTTTACGGCCCTGAATCTTCTGATGATGAACGGTTACGGATTTCGGGATATTATGGGGCGCCCGGGAGGCAATATTTCCGTGACGGTCAACGGACAGCGGAAGGTCTTTTACGGGACGGCATCCGAACCGGCGTCCCTTTTCATTAACGGAAAAGAGGGGAAGCTTTCTCAGATTATCCGGGCCGGGGACAGTATCGATTTTGTGCCGGCCAGGCCGGGGACACCGGCAGAGGCCTGTTTGGGAGATATCGAGGGCGCCGCTACCTGTCGGGAGATAACCCTAAACGGAGAATACTCTTTCCTTGAGACTCCTCTAAAGAGCGGAGATGTGATTGTGATTAAGACGGAAGAGGAAAGAAAGGACGAAGCCGGAAAGGGCTTGGAGGAAGGGGAAAAGAGACAAGCAGTCAAAAAGAGGTCGGAAGAAAGGCAAACCATCAGGAAGGAACTTATGCCGGAAAGGGCTGAGAGAAAAACAACCGAAAAAGGACTTGGAATAAAAAGCGAGAAGGAGGCCGGGACGGACAAGGGCGCAAAAAAGGACAAGGAGCAGGTAAAGAGCGAAGAAACAAACCAAAGAGCAGGAGCTAGAAGAGGATCGGTGCCGGTTGAGCGGGAGGCGTCAGAGGCCATGCAGAGTAAGAGCGAGCCGGTTGAATGGGAAGCGGCAGAGGCCATGCAGAGCAAGAGCGAGCCGGTTGAGCAGAAAGCGGCAGAGGCCACACAGAGGGATACCGGGCCGGTGAAGCGCCAGGAGGACATAGAGGAGAGAGAAGCCTTGCAGCGGGAGACAGTGACCGCAAAGAGGGAAAAGGCAGCAGAAGAAGTCTCTCAAAGGAAGGCAGCGACCGCAAGAAAGCTTCTCTTCTATTTAAATGACTCCCTTCTCACTCTGCCGCCAAAGGAGGACAAAAGCCCTTATTATCTGATGGATATGATTGAATATTCCGGGATTGATCTAAAAAATCCCCAGGGCAATATCCGGCTGACAGTCAACGGAAAACAGGCCATGTTTCAGCAGGCTTTGGCAGAGGGAGACCGAATTGAAATAAGAGTCGAGGAGCGGGGCCGGTGAAAACCGTTGACTTGTTTTTCCAGATGAATTATAATGAGGCTTGTAGTTATTTATTTAAGGTAGAAGGAGTACACATTTCAGATGATAAAGAGCATGACCGGCTTTGGTCGTTTTGAGGCTGTGACGCCGGAACGCAAGATTTCGGTGGAGATCAAAGCTGTTAATCACAGATATCTGGATCTGAATATTAAGATGCCCAAAAGATTCAATTATTTTGAATCAGGTCTTCGCGGTCTTCTGAAAAATTACATTCAGAGAGGAAAGGTTGATATTTTTATCAGCTACGAGGACTATACGGAGGAAAAACTCAATTTAAAGTACAACGGCACACTGGCATCGGAGTATATGGACTACTTTGTGAAAATGCAGCGCCAGTTTGGAATTGAGAACGATGTGAAGGTGTCTACTCTGGCCAATATGCCGGAGGTTCTCTCCATGGAGCAGGTGCCGGAGGATGAGGAGCAGATGTGGAAGCTTTTGTCTCAGGCGGTTGAGGAGGCGGCAAAGAAATTTGTGGAATCCAGAGCCCAGGAGGGAGAGCGGCTGAGAGATGATTTGCTGGGCAAGCTGGATTACATGGAAAGTCTGGTGGATTTTGTGGAGGAGCGTTCCCCGCAGGTTATCCGGGAGTACCGGACAAAGCTAGAGGACAAGGTAAAGGAGCTTTTGGAGAATACCACCATCGATGAAAACCGGATTCTGACAGAGGTGACCATCTATGCAGACAAGATTTGTGTGGACGAGGAGACTGTGCGGCTGCGTGCTCATATTGGGGCTACCCGCAAAGAGTTAAGCGCCGGTGGAAGTGTGGGAAGAAAGCTGGATTTTATTGCCCAGGAGATGAACCGGGAGGCCAATACAATCCTGAGCAAGTCCGGGGATCTGGAGATTTCCGACAGGGCTATATCTTTAAAGACGGAGATTGAGAAGGTACGGGAGCAGATTCAGAATATTGAGTGACAGGAATAAAGTCGGAGGGCGAGCGCATGAAGCAAAAAGGGATCCTGGTAGTAGTGTCCGGCTTTTCCGGAGCCGGAAAAGGGACATTGATGAAAAGGCTTTTGGAAACATACAACGAACGGTACAGTCTTTCCATCTCCGCCACCACCCGGGCGCCCAGGGCAGGAGAGGAACATGGCAGAGAGTATTTCTTTTTGTCAAAGGACCAGTTTCAGCAGATGATCCGGGAGGAAGCTCTCATTGAGTATGCCTGCTATGTGGAAAATTATTACGGCACGCCCAAAAGCTATGTGCTGGAACAGATGGAGGCGGGGCGGGACGTGATCTTAGAGATAGAGATCCAGGGGGCCCTTAAGGTGAAGGAGAGATTTCCGGACACCCTGCTTTTGTTTGTGACGCCGCCTACAGCCGGGGAGCTTGAGAATCGTTTGCGAGGAAGAGGGACGGAGACCGAGGAGGTTATCCATAATCGTCTTAAGCGGGCAGTGGAGGAAGCAGAGCTTATGGATCAGTATGATTATATTCTGGTCAATGACGATTTGGATGTCTGCGTTCAAAAGATGCATGAGCTGATTCAGGCTCAGCACCTGCGGACAGACGGCAACAGAGAGCTGATAGCAAGGATCCGCCGGGAGCTGCGCAATCTGTGAAAAGGACGCCGTGTCAAAAGAATATCAGGAGGATATTCTGTTTCTTGCCAGGGAAGGCATTAAATGATACAAGTGTTAAAAAAACCTTTTGACCCCAACATCTATAAAAGCTGATTCGGAAAGGAGCTTTCATGTTACATCCATCTTATGCAGATTTAATTAATGTTGTAAACAGTGAGGTTGAACCGGGGGAGCAGCCGGTGGTTCAGAGCCGTTATTCTATTGTTCTGGCATCGGCCAAGCGGGCCCGTCAGCTGATTGAGGATACCAATTCTATGACAGGAGCGGCAGGAAAAAAGCCCTTGTCTGAGGCTATCCAGGAGATCTATGATGGCAGAGTCAAGATTATCGGTGATGATTCGGAAGAAAACGTGGAAGTAGAGTGACAGTTCAAGGGTTATCTGAACTGTTACAAAGAAGAGTAACAGGAAGGAGGCTGTCTCAGGGAAAGGACTGGAGATGGCTTTTTTCTTCACCGGGCGGGAGATTATATGAAAATATTGATGATATCTTTAGGGTGTGACAAGAATCTGGTGGACACGGAGAATATGCTTGGGATTTTGAGCAGAGACGGCCACACCTTTACAGACGATGAGCAGGAGGCGGAGGCAGTGATCGTTAATACCTGCTGCTTTATCGGAGATGCCAAGGAGGAGAGCATCCAGACAATCCTTGAGATGGCAGAGCTTAAGGAAAGCGGCAATTGCCGGGCGCTGATCGTCACAGGCTGTCTGGCCGAGCGCTACCGGCAGGAGATTTTAAAGGAGATACCGGAGGTGGACGGGATTCTGGGCACGGCCTCCTGGGATGAGATCAGCCAGGTGCTAAAAGAATCCGGCACAGAGAAGAAGCCTGTCTGCTTTGAACCGGTTGACCGTCTGCCGGAATCATATGGCAAACGGATTCTGACTACCGGAGGCCACTACGCATTTTTGAAGATCGCGGAAGGGTGCGACAAATTCTGCACCTACTGTATTATCCCCAGTCTGCGGGGCCGTTATCGCAGTGTGCCTATGGAGCGGCTTTTGAGAGAGGCAGAGTCCTTAGCAGAGCAGGGAGTTCGGGAGCTGATTTTGGTGGCCCAGGAGACGACTCTTTACGGGGTGGATCTGTATGGGAAAAAGATGCTGCCGGAGCTTTTGCACCGGCTGGCAGCCATTTCCGGCATCTACTGGATACGGATCCAGTACTGCTATCCGGAGGAGATTACGGACGAGCTGATTGAGGCCATAAAGACGGAGGAGAAGGTGTGCCATTATCTGGATATTCCCATTCAGCATGCCAGTGACCGGATTCTAAAGAGAATGGGGAGAAAGACCGACCAGGCATCCATCCGGCAGATGGTGGAAAAGCTGCGGAGGGAGATTCCGGACATCGCCTTGCGCACCACCCTGATCTCCGGCTTCCCGGGAGAGACGCAAAAAGACCACCAGGAGCTGATGGAATTTGTGGATGAGATGGAATTTGAACGTTTGGGAGTCTTTGCCTACTCGGCGGAGGAGGATACTCCGGCGGCAGAATTTCCGGATCAGATTCCTGATGAGTTAAAGGAGAAGCGGCGGGATGAGGTGATGGAGCTTCAGCAGGAGATCGCCTTTATAAAATCCGAGTCCATGGTGGGCAGGGTGCTGGATGTGATGATTGAAGGAAAGGTGGCAGACGAGCCTGCCTATGTGGCCAGAACCTACATGGACGCGCCGGGAGTGGACGGTTATCTGTTCGTCAATAGCGATGAGCTTTTTATGTCCGGGGATTTCGTGCGGGTGCAGGTGATTGGCGCCGCGGAGTATGATCTGATTGGAGATGTTTTTGAGGAAAGGGACGGGAATGGTTCCGGTTTGGAGGTGCGCGATGAATCTGCCCAATAAGCTTACGGTGTTGCGGGTAATACTGATTCCGTTTTTTGTGGTGTCTCTGTTGGCTTTCGGAGGAAATGTGCGGATACTGCGATATGTGGCTGCATCCATTTTTATCGTGGCAAGCCTGACAGACATGCTGGACGGAAAAATTGCCAGGAAATACAATCTGGTGACAAATTTCGGGAAATTTATGGATCCTCTGGCAGATAAGCTTTTAGTCTGCTCAGCTCTTATCTGTCTGGTGGAGCTTCGGCAGCTTCCCTCCTGGATGGTAATCATCATTGTGAGCAGGGAGTTTATTATCAGCGGCTTCCGGCTGGTGGCTGCGGAGCAGGGGATCGTGATTGCGGCAAGCTACTGGGGAAAGTTTAAGACCACCTTTCAGATGCTTGCGGTGATTTTGATGATTGTGGACTTGCCGGTGCTGCGCCTGATTACGGTTATCTGTACCTGGGTGGCCCTGATACTGACAATTGTTTCCCTTGTTGACTATATCATGAAAAATCATAAGGTACTTACGGAAGGAAGGATGTAGCGATGGTTGTAGAGCTGGTATCTGTGGGAACGGAACTGCTTTTGGGCAATATTGTCAATACCAATACTCAGTTTCTGGCGGAGCAGTGTGCTCTTTTGGGATTGTCCATGTATCATCAGTCTGTGGTGGGGGACAATGAGGAGCGGCTGGCAGAGGTGGTTAGGACGGCTCTGGGACGTTCGGATGTGGTGATTTTTACCGGAGGCTTAGGACCTACGGAGGATGATCTGACCAAGGAGGTCTGCGCCCGGGTGATGGGCTTTGAGTTAAAGGAGGATGCTCACACCAAAAAGAGGCTGCAGGAGTATTTCAAAAACAGCATTTACAAGAAAATTTCCGATAATAACTGGAAGCAGACTATGGTTCCTGAGGGAGCCCTGGTACTGGACAATGACAATGGCACGGCTCCCGGGCTTATTATGGAAAAGGGCGGCAAGAGGGCAATTCTTCTGCCCGGACCTCCCGGCGAGCTGATTCCCCTCTTCAAAAATCAGGTATATCCCTATCTGAAACAGCTTCAGCCGGAGGTGATCCGCTCTCAGATGGTAAAGATCTGCGGTGTGGGTGAGAGCCAGGTGGAGGACCGGCTTTTGGATTTGATTGACGGTCAGACCAACCCCACGATTGCCACCTATGCAAAGACCGGAGAGGTTCATCTGCGGATAACGGCCCGGGCAGGGAGCGAGGAGGAGGCCAAGCGGCTGGTCAAGCCGGTGGTGAAGGAAATCAAGAACCGTTTTGGGATCCATGTCTATTCCACCCGCGAGGAGGAGAGCCTGGAAATGGCGGTGGTAAAGCTTTTGCTAAAGCATGAGCTGACGGTCACCACGGCCGAATCCTGTACCGGCGGGCTGCTGGCGGGAAGACTAGTCAATGTGCCGGGGGCATCGGACGTGTTCCGGGAGGGTTTTATCACCTATTCCAACAAGGCCAAGAGAAAATATCTGGATGTAAATAAGAGCACATTGAAGAAATACGGGGCGGTCAGCGAGCAGACGGCCAGGGAGATGGCCATTGGCGGCGTGTTCGCGGCGGACTGTGACATCTGTGTGGCGGTAACCGGCATAGCGGGGCCGGACGGAGGCACAGAGGAAAAGCCGGTGGGGCTGGTTTATATTGCCACCTATATGAAGGAAAAGGTCACCGTGAAAAAGTACCACTTTAAGGGAAACCGGGCAAAGGTGCGGGAGATGGCTGTGGTGCGGGCACTGGATTTGCTGCGCTGCTCGATTCTGGAAAATTATCGCAACGGATGAGGGCTGCCCGAAAACAGGAGGAATAGCAGTATGGCGAATAACTGGAAAAAACAGGCGTCTGTGGCCTATGGCTGTGCCCTGCCCCGCATGGCGCTGAATCTCTATTTGTATTTTGAGTCATTTCCTCTTCCTGGCGAAGAGAACGAGGAGGAAAAGCACGGCAAAAGGTATATGGAATTGTTGGGGCTTTTTCTGGAGGAAAAGCAGGAAGAGGTTTTGCAGGCGATCGATGATTTACGAAGCCAGATGCGGGAGCATATGCAGCGGATTATGGCTTATGCGGACGCTTTTCAGATCTATGAATATGCGCTGAACCGGGTGGAGAGGAGATTTGTAAAGCTTCCGGCCATTGATGTAGGGGAGGAGGAGCTGGTGGGGAATCTGATGCGCTATATCTCTTCCGCAAAGGATGCAGCCATTCAGAATCAGCGGATTCAGCAGATTGTTGGACAGCTTTCTGTCCGCTTAACCAGGCAGAAATATTTTGGCATGGTTCATGACGCTCTTACATCCTACGTTGGCGCGGATATGGCGGCCCTGGAGGATATTATGCTTTTGCTGAGAAGCGGAGGTATGACGGAGCTTTTTTCGGCACGGGGGAAGCTTGGCGGAAGGATTGACGAGATGCTTTCCGGGCTGGAGGGGCTAACCTTTAAGGAACTGGACAAGGACGGATTTATGAAGGCCCGGGATCAGATTTCGGAGGGCAGCGAGCTGCTTGATAATTTGAGCCAGCACAGTATGTGCTTACAGGAAATGGTCAATGACCTGTATATTTTATGCCTGACAGAAAAGGACGCGGTAAAAGCAGCGGGAGAGCAGGAGCCTGCATGGAAGCTTCTGAGGGGACTTTTGCATCTGTATAAGGAGAAAAACCGGGAGATTCCCTCCGATCTCTTTGAACTGTTGCCCCGGCTTGAGGGAATCCAGGAAGAGTATAATGAAAAGTACCAACGCCTGGATGTTAGTCAGGATATGACCGGGGAGGAGGGCACTCTCACATCCTCCGGAATGGTGGACAGACTGATGTCCACCAGTACCTTTGCATCTTTAGATGTAACGGGAAGAAAGAAAGAGGTAAGCCTTGAGGATGTGGAGGCGGCTGCAGACAGATTCTTTGCAGATATGGGGCTGGTATTTTCTTCCTGTCAGAAGCCGGTTGCGCGGGCGATTATGTCCGCCACCCTTTCTTATCTTCCGGTATTTTTTAACTTACCGGAGGAGATCCGCGATTATATTAAAAACAGTTTGGGCTCCTGCAGTGACTGGGCAGAAAAGGAAGCCTGTATGGATTTGTTGCTTCAATTGATGGAGAGCGATGGTTATGACCTGGTATGATCATTTATACTTGGGAGAAAAGGCGAAGAAAAACCACAGCAGGATTCTTGAAGGGTTAAAAAAGGGGCGGCTGCAGCCGGAGGTCTATGTGATTGTACCGCCCCTGAATGGGAAGAATGTTCTTGAGATCCTTCCGTCTTTTATGCTCTTTGCGCCGGCTTATCAGAATACGGATTTTTTTGTCATCGGAGTCGCGGTTACATACTGGGAGGGACTGGAGGTGGCAAGACAGATCGTGGAAGAGCTGTATGGGAAAACCGGAGGATTTTGCTTAGAGGAGCTGATTGACGGCAATGATTCGGACTTGTAGGAGTGAAATATGCAGACTGCCTTGTGGGGTGTGTTGGTAATACTGAAAATATCGGGAATAGTCCTTCTGGGAATACTGGCGCTTTTGCTGATATTGCTTTTGCTGGTTCTATTGGTTCCCTTGCGGTACCGGATTCAGGGAAGCTATAACAAGGAGCCTGAGGGGCAGGCTGTGGTAAGCTGGCTGTGCCATCTTTTGTCCGTGAAGGCGGTGTATAAGAAAAAGCTGACGGTGGCAGCGCGCGTTTTTGGGATTCGGGTGTTTCGGATGGAGAAAGCCTTGGGAAAGGCAAAGGAGGAGGCCGAAAGCCGCGGGCAGGAAGAGGCAAAACAGTCAGGAGGGGATCCTGGGAGGTCGGAAGAGCCGGCAACGGATTTGCGGGGCCCTGGGACATTGGAGGAACAGAGAGCAGATTTAGAAAGCTCTGAGATATCGGAGAAACAGAGAGCAGATTTAGAAAGCTCTGGGATATCGGAGGAACAGGGGACGGATTTTGGCGGCCCGGCCACGGATACTAAAACAGAAGAAACCAGGCCGGATCAGGCCAGAGAAAAAAGAAAACGCCGCCCGGGGAGAGGAAAAGCCCGGAAAGAAAAAAACAAGGAAAAACAGGGATTTTCATTTACCAGGCTTTATGATAAACTAAAGAAAAAGCTTCGGGAAATCATGGAAAAGCTTGAGAGCAGTGTGAAAAAGCTTCGGGAAGGTCTGTCAGAACTTTTTAAGAAAAAGGAAGAGCTGCGCGCCCTTTTAAGGGACGAGGCCAACCGCCGGACATGGAGGCTTTTTAAGCGGCAGGCGCGGGCTATCTGCCGTCATATTTTGCCCACCAAAATTACCGGCCGTGTAAAATTCGGATTTGATGATCCCTCCACCACCGGTCAGGTTTTGACATATATCAGTCCCTTTTATGGGCTGTATGCCAGAAGCTTTCAGGTGATTCCTGTATTTGAGGAATCGGTGATGGAAGGACAGGGAATGATAAAGGGCAGGATTCGCATTGGCACCTTGATAGTGCTGATTGTCCGGATGTTTTTTGATAAGAATTTCAGGGGCTGGCTTAGAAAGCTCCGCAAATCATAAGGAGGAGTCGTTATGGCAGAGAATCATTTTAGTTCGACAGTGGAAGCCCTGTTTCGGGGGATGGATCAGTTTGTGACCACAAAGACCGTGGTTGGGGAGGCAGTGAAGATTGATGATGCCATTATCCTGCCTCTGGTGGATGTGACCTGCGGCATGGCAGCAGGCTCCTTTGCAGACAATGCAAAGCACAACGGGGGAGGCGGATTAAGCGCAAAGATGAGCCCCAGCGCTGTTTTGGTAATTCAAAACGGTGTGACCCGTCTGGTCAATGTGAAGCAGCAGGATGCGGTGACCAAGGTGCTGGACATGGTACCGGATATTGTCAGCAAATTTACAGATGGGAAAAATAAGAAGATATCTCCCGAGGCCATGAAGGCGGCGGAGGAGATGGCGGCCGATACGGAGCACAAGGAGTAAAAAAGGGGAAGATAGGCCTTTTGGCGAGAAGTGTCGGGCAGACAGAGGACTTCCCATGCATGGAATGGGAGTAGGCGGCATATACTGGTAGAAGAAGAATTCTACCGGAGGTTCTCATGAAGCGGGTCTTTGGATTGATGCTTTTTTGTTTCGGGATCGGAATGACGCTTCTTCTGTTTATTCCGGAAACATTGTCCACTTTGATTTTTATTATCGGCTGTCTGACACTGGGATACTATCTGTTCTGCTGTTGACAGACTTAAAAAAGGCCCGCGTGTTGCTTTGACAACAAACTTTCTTATGCGGGTCCCGAGCATATTAAAAGGCTGCCCCCTCAAAGGGACAGCCTTTATCTACCTTTATTACGCTCTCTCTACTAAACCGGAACGCAGGCAGGAAGTACATACGTACATCTTCTTAGCACCGCCGTTGACTTTTACTTTGACAGATTTGACATTCGCTTTCCAGATCGCGTTGGATCTTCTATGGGAATGGCTCACGTTGTTGCCGAAGTGAGCAGCCTTCTGACAGATTGCACATTTAGCCATGATCGCACCTCCTTAACCATACGGATTATTTCCGAAACGGAAACCACAACATAAGTATCATAACAAATAATTGGCGATTTTGCAAGCAGAATTTTCTTTTTTTGTGTTTTATGTGTTTTATTGGTTACTGTTCACGGGGGGCATCTTCTTGTCCGGCTTACGCCGAACAAGAAGCATTGGGTGTTCACCCGATGTGGAAAACAGGATGAAAACAGTCTTACAAGCAAGCGTGACGCCTGTTTTCATCCTGTTTTCCCCGCCCCGTGAACTGTAACGTTTTATTGACGGGTAATAGCTTTTATGATAAGATACAAGAATCAGGATAACCGCAACCTTTGGCACTTGCTTTCCCCGCAAGTGCTATTATAATGGAGACAGGAAGGAGAAACAGCCATGAAAGACTATGGAAAATATGCAAAGCCCTATCTCAGCGCGTTTATCATTGGCCCATGTCTGATGATTACGGAGGTGGTTGGTGAGATTATGCTGCCGAAAATGATGTCCCTGATTATCAACAACGGAGTGGCAAATCACAATCAGGGCTATATTCTGCAGATGGGATTCTGGATGATATGTGTGGCCTGTGTCATGGCAGTGAGCGGGATCGGAGGGGCCTATTTTTCCGCCAAGGCATCCATCTGCTTTACCAGCGACTTAAGAAAAGATCTGTTTGCCCGCGTGCAGCAATTTTCCTTTGGCAATATTGATGATTTCAGTACAGGTTCTCTGGTTACCCGTCTCACCAATGATATCCAGCAGGTGCAGATGGTTATGATGATGATTCTGCGGTTGGCCCTGCGGGCTCCGGGAATGCTCATCGGAGCGCTCATTATGGCTTTTATCATGAATTACCGTCTGGCTATGATTATTTTGGTGGTAATTCCGGTGCTCGGGGTATTGATAGGCGCCATTATGTTTACGGCTTATCCCCGGTTCGGGATTATGCAGACAAAGCTGGATAAGCTGAATTCGGGGATTCAGGAGGCTCTCACCAATGTGCGGGTGATCAAATCCTTTGTGAGGGAGGATTTTGAGAAGGAACGATTCCGCCTTGCCAATGAAGATCTGCAGGCCAACAGCCTGCGGGCTATGAAGATCGTTATTCTCACCATGCCGGTGATGATGATGGCCATGAATGTGACCACTCTGGCTGTAGTGTGGTACGGAGGAAATCTGATCATCGGAGGTAGCATGCAGGTGGGAGATCTGACTGCGTTTACTACCTATATTGTGCAGATTTTAATGTCTCTGATGATGCTTTCCATGGTATTTCTCCAGAGTGCCAGGGCCATGGCCTCCGTAAAGCGTATCAATGAGGTCATGAGGACAAAAATCGATCTCACAGACGAGGATGCCGAGCAGAGGGAGCGGAAGGTGACAGAGGGAAGAGTAGAGTTTCGTGACGTGTCCTTTGGCTACGGGAAAAAAGGCGGGGATGAGGTGCTTAAACACATCAGCTTTACGGCCGAGCCGGGGCAGGTGATCGGGATTATCGGCGCTACAGGAAGCGGAAAAACTTCCCTGGTGCAGCTGATCCCCCGGCTTTATGATGTGACTTTTGGGCAGGTTCTGGTGGACGGAGTGGATGTGCGGGAATATTCTCTGAAAAATCTGCGGGACGGCGTAGGTATGGTATTGCAGAAAAATGTGTTGTTTTCCGGCACGATCCTGGAAAATCTCCGATGGGGAAACGAGAAAGCCACCATGGAGGAGATTCGTGTCTTTGCCGATGCGGCTCAGGCAGACGGATTTGTGACTTCCTTTGCCAAGGGCTATGACACGGATATGGGACAGGGAGGAATAAATGTGTCCGGAGGACAGAAGCAGAGATTGTGTATTGCCCGGGCCCTTTTAAAGAAGCCCAAGATTTTGATTCTGGATGATTCCACCAGCGCCGTGGACACGGCCACGGAGGCGAAGATACGGGAATGCTTTCGGACTGCCTTAGAGAATACCACCAAGATCATTATTGCCCAGCGCATCGGTTCCGTGGAGGAGGCGGACAAGATTATTGTTTTGGACGAGGGAAGGATTATCGGGATCGGCAGTCACAAGGAGCTTTTGGCATCCTGTGAGGCTTACCAGGAAATCTATTATTCCCAGAGAGAAAGAGACGAGGAGGTGGGGATATGAACCGGAAGGAAAAGCTGGACAGCCTGAAATACCGTTACGGGAGAAAACGGACAGGGGAGGGCGGCATGTCATCCGGTCCAGGCCCGGCAGGGCCGCCCGGCCATGGTCCGGCAGGCCCTCCTGGTCCCGGAAGAGGGAGAAGAATGGGCAGGGGACGGCCAAAAAACAGCGGGGAGACCATTCGGCGTCTTTTGAGATATCTGCAGGGAGATACCCCGAAGCTTCTGGCTGCTTTTGTGTGTATTATTGTAAACACTCTGGGAACATTGGCAGGCGCCTACATGCTGCGCCCCATTATAAACACTTACATTGTTCCTGTGGACGGCAGCCGGGGGGATCCGACCGGACTTTTTAAGGCCTTGCTGGTAATGGCCTTTGTGTATGTGGCAGGAGTGGGGGCCAATTATCTTCAGGCCAGAATCATGCTGAATGTGGCTCAGACGGCCCTGAGAAATATCCGCAATGACCTGTTTGGAAAAATGCAGAGCTTTCCGGTGCGCTTTTATGACACCAACAGCAACGGGGATCTGATGAGCCGTTTTACCAATGATGTGGACACCATCGGGATGATGTTAAGCAATACGCTGGTGCAGCTTTTTGCCGGGATTTTGAGTATTGTGGGCACGTTGCTTTTGATGATCTACACGAATATTTGGCTTACCCTTGTGACCCTGGCCATGATTCCGGTGATGATGAAGGCCGGAGGGATTGTGGCAAAGCAGAGCCACCGCCATTTTTCCGCCCAGCAGACCTCCTTAGGAGCCGTCAACGGTTATATCGAGGAGATGATCACCGGACAGAAGGTGGTCAAGGTATTCTGCCACGAGGATATGGCTCAGGAGGAGTTTGATCTGCTCAATGAGGATTTGCGGGACAATCAAATCCGGGCCCAATTTTTCGGAGGTATCATGGGACCGGTCATGGGAAATCTGAGTCAGGTGAATTATTCCCTGACTGCATGTATCGGAGGCCTTTTGTGCATATTCCGCAATTTTGACGTGGGAGGGCTGACTGTATTTTTGAACTTTTCCCGACAGTTTTCCCGGCCGATCAATGAGATTTCCATGCAGATCAGTAATGTGTTTTCCGCTTTGGCTGGAGCGGAGCGGGTGTTTGCAGTAATGGACGAGGCTCCAGAGCCGGCAGATGAGGCGGATGCGGCGGTTCTTGCCCCCATGAAGGGCCATGTGGTGCTGGACCATGTGACCTTTGGATATGACCCGGGCAAGGTGATTTTAAAGGATGTGAGCCTGTACGCCAAGCCTGGACAGAAGATCGCCTTTGTGGGCTCCACAGGGGCAGGAAAAACCACCATCACCAACCTGATTAACCGGTTTTATGATATTCAGGGTGGTTCCATCATGGTGGATGGTATAGATATCCGCCATATTCGGCGGGACAACCTGCGCCGGAACATTGCTATGGTATTGCAGGATACTCATCTGTTTACGGGAACGGTTATGGAAAATATCCGTTATGGCAGGCTGGATGCCACGGATGAGGAGGTTATCCAGGCAGCGAAGACGGCATCGGCTCATTCCTTCATCAACCGGCTGCCCCAAGGATATCAGACCATGCTGGGGGGAGACGGGGCCAACCTAAGTCAGGGACAGAGGCAGCTTTTAAATATTGCCCGAGCGGCTGTTTCCAGAGCGCCGATTCTCATTTTGGATGAAGCTACCAGCTCGGTGGACACAAGGACAGAAAGACACATTGAACATGGCATGGACCGGCTTATGGCAGACAGAACCACCTTTGTCATTGCCCATCGCCTTTCCACTGTGCGCAATGCCAATGCGATTATGGTATTGGAGCACGGTGAGATCATTGAGCGGGGGGATCACCAGGAGCTGGTGGCTAAAAAGGGCCGGTATTATGAGCTCTATACAGGGCTTAGTGAGCTGGAGTGAGTTTCTGGGAGAAAAGAGAACATTGACAAAAACCGCCCGGTACATGGAAAATGTACCAGGCGGTTTTTGCTTGTGGTGCGCCTGGCAGCGCATGTTTCCATATATGAAGCGGTTGCCGGAGAAGATTGGGCTGGATTAGGAGAAGAGGGGGAAATCCGAAAGCATATGCCTTTCTTTGGAAAATTAATTAACTTATTATTTTGTAAAATGTTTTATAAAAGATTCGCCCGATACGGATAAAATCAGTCTTATAAGCAAGCCTGATGCCTGTTTTTTATCTGTTTTTCCACGTTCCGTGAACCAATGTCATTTAGTTTAGCCCTGATTTTGGGATTAAAATGAAAAACGGATATTGACATTACTATGAGAGCATGGTAATATTATAACGTGAAATAACCGGTTACTTTACCGGTTATAAAAGATGGCAGGGACGGCAACGGCGGTCTTACAACGGAAAATAAAGGCAGGCATCTGCCGGGTCAAAAGGGCATCCGGCCCGGAAAGGAATCAGGAAAATGGAACAGCACATAAAGCAGTACGGACATCTGAAGGCGCCGGGAAACTGGATCAATGATCCCAATGGTTTTATCTACTATAAAGGAAAATATCATTTATTTTATCAGTATTTTCCCTATGCCCCCATATGGGGAACGATGCACTGGGGCCATGCAATCAGCAAAAATCTGATAGATTGGGAGCATGTGGGCATTGCTCTTTTCCCCACCAAGGAAGGCGACAAAAGCGGCTGCTTTTCCGGAAGCGCGGTGGAGCATGACGGGAAAATGATCCTCTACTATACAGGAGTTCATTACCATGTGACAGATCCGGAGAATATCCATCTCTGTCTCAATGACCAGTTTGATTCCTGCCAGATGATGATTTCTTCGGAGGACGGGATGAACTTTGACAATTTTGGCGGCAAAAAGGTGGTGATTCCTCCTATTGAGGACAGTCTCCAGGGAGATAAGACCCATACCAGGGATCCGAAGGTCTGGAAAGGAAAGGATGGATGGTACATGGTTTTGGGCAGCAGTCAGAAGGGAAAGGGAAAGCTCTTGTTCTACCGGAGCGAGGATCTGGAAAGCTGGTCTTATGTCAATGGAGTGTCTAAGGGAGCCGGATGGGGCTGGATGTGGGAGTGTCCCGACTATTTTGAGACAGAGGGCGGTCAGGCTTTAGTGTTTTCTCCCATGCGGTTTTTAAAGGACGGAAAATGGGAGGAGAATCAGGCTATCTGCATGGCTGTGGATTTTAAAGAAGACGGATGTGAGATGCGTATGCCGGATACCTATCAGTACATAGATTATGGGCTGGATCTCTATGCGCCTCAAAGTGCGGTGGATGAAGAGGGACGGCGGGTGTTGGTGGCATGGCTGCGGATGCCGGAGGCTGTGACAGAGGAAGGAAAGGAACCCTGGCGGGGCATGTTCTGCCTGCCCCGGGTAGTGGAGGTAAAGGACGGCCATGTGTATTTCCGGGTTCACCCCCATGTGAAGAACCGGTACAGCCGGCTGGTTGAGAATGTGAAGGAGACCGGGCCGGACGGATATCGGATTCGTCTTTGGCTGGAGGACGGCGGGTGTCTGAATGTGGGCGGATACAGGATCAGCCGCAGAGGAGGACGGATTCGCACAGACCGGACAGATGTGTACTGTAAGGGGGAGGACTATCGGACCGTGTTTGAGACGCCTCCAGTGAAGGAAGGAAACCGGCTGGATGTATATGTGGATAACCATATGATTGAAGTCTATGTTAATGACGGAGAGTATGTGATCAGCAATGGAGTCTATGGAATTAAGAGAGAAATTTGTGTGAGCGGGGGGAGGAATGTGGAGATTTTTAGTTTACAGTGAAGGAATACTTAAAAAAGGATCACAGCCGGAAGAAATTTGGCTGCGGTCCTTTTTCAGACTATAAGCATTTGCGCTGGGATATGACCTTTGCCATGGTTTTCAGTAAACAATCCACATCCAGGGGCTTGTTCAGATGGGCATCCATGCCACATTCCAGAGACATTTTCTGATTGCTCTCAAAGGAGTCGGCAGACAGTGCAATAATGGGAATCCGGGCAATATGCGGATTCTCAAGAAGGCGTATGGCCTTGGCGGCTTCCCATCCGTTCATGACCGGCATTTGAATATCCATGAGAACCAGGGCATAATCACCGGGGGAAGCTGCCTTAAGCTTTTCCACAGCAATGCTTCCATCGGCGGCAACCTCCGTGAGAAAGCCTAAGTCCTTTAAAATCTCCGATTCCATTTCCTGATTGATCTCGTTGTCCTCCACTAAAAGAATTTTCTGATTTTGAAATAAAAGAATCGGGTCAGTATCCATGTCAGAAACGGAAACAGGCGGCAGCTGTTTGGCAGGGAGAGGAAGCATAACGGTAAAAATACTTCCTTCTCCCTTCTTGCTGTCAGCCTGAATGGTTCCGCCCAATTGGTCCACAATATTTTTGGCTATGGTAAGGCCGAGACCTGTGCCATGGATGCCGCTGAGAGTGGTGTTTTTTTCTCTCTCAAAGGGCTCAAAAATGTGCTTAAGAAAATCAGCGCCGATACCGATACCTGTATCCTTTACCAGAAACTGAAAGGCCGGATGATTGTCAGACGGATTTTTAAGCTCTCTGGCAATAATATCTACGCTTCCGTCTGCCTTTGTGTAGGTTATGGCATTGTTAATAAGATTCAAAAAAAGCTGTTTGAGCTTGTGCGGATCACTGTAGACAATACCGTGGGAGATACCGGAAAGATCCATGGACAGAGCAATGTTTTTTTCCTTTGCCTGCGGCAGTAAAAGCTGATGGATTTCCTGTAAAATATCATGCAGATTACATTCCGACTCCGCCAAATGAATGTTGTTGGATTCGGTCCATGAGATCTCCAGCACTTTCTCAATGAGATCCAGAAGATGCCTGCCAGCGGTTTCAATTTTGGTGAGATATGTATCTGCCATTTTCGTATCGTCAAGATGAGTCCTGGCCAGGGAGGTGAATCCGAATATGGCATTTAAGGGAGTGCGCATGTCATGAGACATATTGGAGAGAAATGTATCCTTTGCAATGATTGCCAGATTGGCATCATGAAGCGCATCCTCCAGCATTTGCTTCTGCTCCATTTCCATTTGAATTTCCTTGTCCACATGCCGGGAACCTAAGACGATTTGGGAAACATGGGGACAGTCCTCTGTGTTTACAAGGCGGAGCTGAAAATAATGGCTCTCTCCGTGAATAAGGATACGGTAATTTATATAGTAGGTTTTTTGCCGGGAAAGCTTCTGCCGGATATATTCCGGATCCAGTGCTTTTCGGACAATTTCCCGGTCCATAGGATGAACCCAGGTATCAATGTATTGATTGGTATACTGGCAAAATTCCGGGAATTGAGCCGGATTTTCCGGATTTTTAAACAGAGGCTCGATTCTGGAGTTTAAACGGTAAGGAAGCACTTGGTCTGTATCAAGATCTACATAAAGAATGGATTCATAATTTATGCTGAGACCCTCAATGACACGGAGGCGCTGCATTTGCAGTTCATTGATTTGATTTCTTTTATCTGTGGCATCGCCGATAAAAACATAAAAGATATCTCCCACAGCTTCATTGTGAACAAAATGACCATAGTCCTCAATCCAGCGAATCTCACCATCCTTGCGGATAATCCGGTATTCAACATAGTCTAAGTCATACTGACTGTGTGCGATCTGCTCCTCAATACTCTTTTCTACAGCATTTAAGTCATCAGGGTGTACAAAGCCTTTAAAGGAGCCTCCGGTAAGCGCCTGGAATTCCTCCTGGGTGGCACACCCGAAAATCCGCAACACCGCCTGATTGGCAAAGAGAATGTGCTCATCTTTGTCAGAGCGATAGATAAAGAAGCCCCCTGGCATTTCATTGATGAATCGCACTACATTTTCCGCTGCGTGCATGCTGTGAGGGCTGGGAGTGAGCGGAGAGGGGGAGCCGGCGGCACTTTTTTCCGAAATATCTAAAAGAGACAGGATGCAGTTAATTAGAGCCGGATCCGCTTTTTGCTTTTTCATACCAATATCCCCCCTTTTGACCCCGATATCATGTCATGAAAAAATATTAGCATAAAAACGGAAATCTGTCATTATTTTTTGTTAAGGAAATTTTTGTGACCACAGAACTCTGTCACGGACAATCCGTCTGTTCGGAGCCTTTTTCGGGTTACGAATATGTCTTTGGAGAGTGGAGCTTTTTTGTCAGGCAGATGATGACAGCATTCTGTCTGGGACGTGCGGACAGATGTATCATGTGGGTTTCGTTGTAATAGCCAATCAATTCCTCGGCAATACGGATATCACCGGTCTCTCTTTGAACCAGTGTTTTGTCCTCCGTGATCACGAGAGTGAGAACCGGATTAGAGAGATCCAGCTTGTCTTTAATGAGCCGGAGACGGTTTTCAATCAGACTCAGGCGGGTGAGCTGACTTACGCCGGGGGTCTTGCGGGCATCATTGTCAGCAAAAAGGCTTGCGGTTACATCTTTCATGGCTTGTGCTCCTTTGGGTGGAATCGTATATTTTGATAATAGTGTCTTCTGTCAGGGGAAATTTATGCCTCAGGTTAAAGAAAACCGTTTGACATTTCCTCGAAAGACTTTTACAATGAGAAAGAAAACCATAACTTCATAGAGGATCAAGTGCCGTCTTTACGGAGACGGGTAAAAGAGAACCGGGTGAAAGTCCCGGGCGATCCGGTCACTGTGAGTGGGGAGCGATTTTGCAAAATACCATTGTGCGAGGGCATGAGAAGGTGCGAAAAAGCTGTGAGCCGTAAGCCAGGAAACCTGCTTGATCTGGTATGTTGGCGCTTCCTGTGAAAGTCTGTTCAACAAAATGTTTGTGTCGGTGCAATACGCCATATGGCGGATAGCAAGGCTTCTTTTCGATGCATGATTGAATGGCTGCTAATAGGGGAAGGCTCGTGTGGGCCTTCTTTTTGTGTTGTTAATTGCCGAAATAGCTGCATTTTACTGCTTTGTCTGTGACCTTGTCCGGACGGGCTCAGATGCTTGCGGACAGTTTTTTGCGGGAGAGCGTATGGAAGAGCCGAAGCCGAGGACTTCGGAAAAACCATCAAATCACAAGGAGGAAGCAACATGAGGAGGCAGAAAGCGGCAGTACTTGCAATGGTTTTGGCCGCAGGCTTGAGCCTGTCAGCCTGTAAGGGCGTCAGTCAGGAGGCGGCAGCCGGGAGCGAAGCTACAAAGGAAGTGGAGCAAAAAGCAGAAAAAGAAGATGTGACATCTGAGACAGCAGGAGAGGACCAGGAGACATCCAAAGAAGGGAAAGCGGACGGGGAAAACGATGAAAATGAAAAGCATTCGGATACGGTGCTTTTGGCGGTGAGTTTTGGAACCAGCTATAATGACAGCCGGGATCTTACCATCGGGGCAGTGGAGCAGGCTATTGCCGAGGCACTTCCTCAGTATGAGCTGAGGCGGGCATTTACGGCTCAGATTATTATTGACAAACTAAAGGAACGGGATGGACTTAAGATTGATAATGTGACGGAGGCTCTGGACCGGGCTGTTGCAGACGGGGTCAAAAATCTGATTGTACAGCCCACGCATTTGATGGACGGTTTTGAGTACAATGATGTGGTCAACGAGCTGGAGGAGTACAGGGAATATTTTGATCAGATTGTGGTGGGAAAGCCGCTTCTTGATTCGGAGGAGGACTTTGATACTGTGGCAAAGGCGATTGTGGAGGCTACTAAAGACAAGGATGACGGGGAGACTGCCATTGTGTTTATGGGTCATGGGACGGAAGCAGAATCCAACCAGGTTTATGAAAAGCTTCAGAATACCTTAACAGAGGGAGGCTATGAGAATTACTATATCGGAACAGTGGAGGCAGAGCCGGGACTTGCGGATGTGTCCGCTGCTCTTAAGGAGGCCGGCACCTGCAAAAAGGTGGTTTTGCGGCCCCTGATGCTGGTGGCAGGGGACCATGCCAATAATGACATGGCAGGAGAAGAGGAGGATTCCTGGAAACGTGTCCTGGAGGCTGAGGGCTATCCGGTGGAGTGTCAGATTCACGGGCTGGGAGAGCTGGAAGCTGTCAGGGAGCTTTATGTGGAGCATGCAAGAGCGGCGGCGGAGCTTTTAAAGTGAGATGAAGCAGTTTGAGGGTATTGGGCGCCGGAATGGTGAATAATCTGATAAATCGTGATACAAAGATTTTGGAGCGAACTCCGGAAATGAGACAAAGGAAAGAGGCAATGAAAGGAAAAAGCTATTTGTACATAATCAGTACCCTGCTTTGGGCTTTAACAGGAGTGCTGCCGGCGGGAAGACTGCCGGCAGCCGCTTTTATCAGCTATGGGGCCTATGACCAGGTGGCTTCCGAAAATGAGCAGGCGGCCCATTGGCAGGTGGGGACGGAGGGAATGTTTCCCATCTGCGGAAGGGATGTGAAGGACGGAATTTATCCGGTAAGCGTGGAGTCCAGCTCTTCCATGTTTCAGGTGGAGCAGGCAGAGCTGACGGTGCAAGACGGCAGGATGCAGGCGGTTTTGACCTTGGGGGGAAAGGGATATCTGGCGCTGTTTATGGGTACGACCCGGGAGGCGGCGGCAGGTGAGCCATCGGATTATATCGGGTATGTGGAGGACGAACAGGGAAGATATACCTACACGGTTCCTGTGGAGGCTCTGGATATGCCCATCGACTGTGCTGCATACAGCAAGAAGAAAGAAAAATGGTACGGCCGCAGTATTTTGTTTCAGGCAGAAAGCCTTCCGGCGGGGGCAGTGTCTGTAGAACTGCCCGATTATGAGGCATTGCGAAAGGCGGACAGGGACAAGCGCATAGAGGATATGAGGAAGGAGAAGGAAGCAGAGAGCCGGGAGGAGGCCGGGGAGCGGGAGGCAGCAGAGGAGCGGGAGGCAGCAGAAAACCGGGAAGCGGCAGAGAGCCGGGAGGAAGCTTTGACGGTTGTGGATATGGAGGATGGAGCGTACACGGTTTCGCTTGATTTTTCGGGTGGAAGCGGCAGGGCTTTTGTGGAATCGCCGGCCGTTCTCTTTGTGAGAGAGGGAAAGGCTTATGTGCGGCTTTTGTGGAGCAGCCCGGATTATGACTATATGAAGGTGGGCGGGGAAAAATATTTACCGGTTAATGATGAGGGAAATTCCGAGTTTGAAATTCCGGTAACAGCTTTTGACAAGCCTATAGAAGTCACCGGAGATACCCTTGCCATGGGTACGCCCCATGAGATTGAGTATTCCCTGGTTCTTCACGGAGATTCCATTATGAGAAAAGAGCAGAGTGAAGATGACCGGCGAGGGCAGCCGGACGCCGGATGGAAGGTCTTTTGCATATTTGCCGGAGTTTTTCTGCTGTGTGCAGGTATTTATGGGGGATTCCGAAGGAGAGGAAAATCGGAGAGATGAGAACAAGAAGGATATTGGCTCTTTTCTGTATCATTTTCAGTATAACAGTGAGTACAGGGCTTAGATCCTGCAAAAGACAATCGGACGGACTCCGGGAAAAGGAGATCAGCAAATCCCTGGTCTATTCCCACAGTATGGATTTGAAATATGCAAAGCGGTTTTCTGTGGATTATTATGAGAACGGGTACGCATTGATCCGGATTACCAGAGAGGAGTCCGGACCGGAGGATTGCTTGCTGGTGGTTCCGGAGGGATGCCAGGCTCCAACGGACCTGAATCCGGATATTATTTTGCTTGAACAGCCGATCAAAAATATTTATCTGGCAGCGTCAGCCGCCATGGATATGTTTGTATCGGTGGATGCTCTGGACAGGATCCGCTTCAGCGGCTTAAAGACGGATGGGTGGTATATTAAAGAGGCCAGGGCGGCCATGGAGCAGGGAGAGATCCTCTATGCCGGTAAGTACGGGGCTCCGGACTATGAAAGGATCGTGTCGGAGGGGTGCGGGCTTGCCATCGAGAATACCATGATCTATCACACGCCTCAGGTAAAGGAGCAGTTAGAGAGGTTTGGTATTCCGGTGATGGTGGATTATTCCAGCTATGAGACGGAGCCCCTGGGAAGGACAGAGTGGGTGAGGCTCTACGGGCTTCTGACAGGAAGAGAGGATCTTGCCCGGAAGGCTTTTGAGTCGGAGCTTTCGGCCTTTGAGGCAGTGGATGGCCGGGAAGCCTCCGGAAAAACCGTGGCATTTTTTTATGTTACGGAAAACGGCGGCGTTAATGTGCGTAAATCCTCCGATTATCTGCCAAGGATGATTGAACAGGCAGGGGGAAGATATGTTTTTGAAAATCTGGGAGATGAAGAAAGCGCTTCCTCCTCGGTGACTCTTCAGATGGAGGAATTTTATGCGGCGGCGAGAGAAACAGATTATCTGATTTATAACAGCACGGTGGACAGAGAACTGACAAAGCTTGAGGAACTGACGGCAAAAAGCAGCCTGCTTAAGGACTTTAAGGCAGTCCGGGAAGGAAATGTCTACTGTACCTCAAAGAATTTGTATCAGTCGTCCATGGCGTTAGGAACGATTATCCTGGATATTCACGAAATGCTGGCCGGAAGGGACAAAGAACTGACATATCTGTACAGACTGAAATGAAAAACGCAGCAGACTGTTTAAAAGGGTATCTGAACGGTTGCAGAAATCCGGAGAGCGTCACGGAGGAGAGAAAATGAAAAAAAGAAATTACGGTATTGCCTTTCTTGTGCTGGCCGTGCTGACCGCCGTTTTTCTGGCGGCAAATCTGTGTGTGGGAAGCGTCAATATTCCTCTTTCCCAGGTGATATCCGTACTGGGAGGGAGAGGGAAGGAGCCGGTGTTTCGCGATATTGTCATGAAGCTTCGTTTTCCCAGAGCTTTGGCGGCGGCGATTCTGGGAGGAGGTCTCGCCTTATCTGGCTATCTTTTGCAGACCTTTTTTCACAATCCGGTTGCAGGGCCCTTTATTCTGGGTATCTCCTCAGGAGCAAAGATGACGGTGGCCCTTTTTATGGTATTTTCCCTGAAAATGATGATTCAGCCAGGCTCCGCGCTGATGATACTGTCTGCCTTTGCCGGGGCCATGCTCTCCATGGGTTTTGTCATTCTTTTGTCTCAGGCAGTGGACCGGATGTCCATGCTGATTGTAGGCGGGGTGATGATCGGTTATATCTGTTCAGCCGTCACGGATTTTGTGGTGACTTTTGCAGATGATTCGGACATTGTAAATCTTCACAACTGGTCTAAGGGAAGCTTTTCAGGAATCGGGTGGGAGCAGGTGCAGGTAATGGCAGCCGTGATTCTGGTAGTTTTTGCATGGGTGTTTTTTATGTCAAAGCAAATCAGTGCTCATCAGATGGGGGAGGCTTATGCGAAAAGCCTGGGACTGAATGTGAAAAGCTTCCGGGCGGCACTAGTGGTTTCCTCCAGCATTTTGTCAGCCTGTGTCACCGCCTTTGCAGGGCCTGTCTCCTTTGTGGGGATAGCAACGCCTCATCTGGTAAAGCATCTTTTGGGGACTGCCCGGCCGATTCTCATGATTCCGGCCTGTTTTCTGGGCGGCGCCGCCTTCTGCCTGTGCTGCGATCTGCTGGCCCGGGTTCTGTTTGCGCCTACGGAGCTGGGAGTGAGTACGGTGACAGCCATCTTCGGGGCACCGGTGGTGCTCATGATTATGATACATGGACGGAGCCGTTCTTCCTGACATGGATAACATATCGTACATATTTTAGGCCGAAAACAGGAAGAGAAGGAACCGTTATGGACAAAGAAAAATATTTTTACACAAAAAATCTGTCTGTGGGATATCAGGGAGTTCCCCTGATAAAAAATGTCCGGCTCTGCCTTGAAAAAGGGGAGATTCTGACTTTAATCGGGCCCAATGGAGCCGGAAAAACCACCATTTTAAAAACGATTATCCGTCAGTTGTCGCCTTTGGCGGGAGTGGCGTATCTGGACGGAAGAAATATGGCTGCACAGAGCGGCAGAGAGCTTGCTAAAAGAATGTCTGTGGTTCTGACCGGCCGTCTTCATACGGAAATGATGACCTGCAGGGAGGTGGTGGAAACCGGCCGGTATCCTTACACGGGAAAATTCGGGAGATTATCCCAAGACGACCGTCAGGTGGTACAGCGGTCCATGGAGCTGGTTCATGTGGAAGAGATTTCTCAGGAGGATTTCGGAAAGATCAGTGACGGGCAGAGGCAGCGGGTCATGTTGGCCCGGGCTCTAAGTCAGGAGCCGGATCTGATTGTTCTGGATGAGCCCACCTCCTTTCTGGATATCCGGCACAAGCTGGAATTTTTGTCCGTGCTCCAGCGCCTTTCCAGGGAGCAGGGGCTCTCGGTGATACTGTCCCTTCATGAACTGGACCTGGCAGAGAGGATTTCCGATAAGATTGCCTGTGTCCGGGGAGATGTGATAGACCGGTTCGGCTCTCCGGAGGAAATCTTTACTCCCGGCTATATCAGCCGGCTTTATGGGATCCAATCGGGAAGCTATGAGGAACAGACAGGGACACCGGAACTGCCTGCCGCCTCAGGATCTCCTCAGGTATTTGTGCTGGCAGGAAGGGGAACCGGTATTCCCGTATACCGGCGTCTGCAGCGGCAGGGGATTCCCTTTGCCACCGGGATTCTGTGGGCAAACGATGTGGATTATCCGGTGGCAAGGATACTGGCGGCGGAGGTGGTAAAGGAGCAGGCCTTTTGCCGGGTCCGGCCGGAGCATGTGAAAAGAGTGAAGGAGCTCATGGACCAATGCGGGAAGGTGATTTGCACTCTGGGAGCGGAGGAAGGGGGAGATTTTTATCCGGAGCTAAAGGCGCTTGTGGAATATGGGAAAAACAAGAAAGAGTTCATAGTGCATATTGACGGAAAATTGTTGTGATAATGCATAAAAAATACGATTTAAATTTGTGAGATTTGTGAACACTTTTTGAAGCTTCTGTGGTATTATAATACACGTACCCCCAATACATTATATGGTTTTTGCTACATCCCATAAAACGAAATACCTTCTCCTTAAAATGGCCGGTTCCCCAACCGGTCATTTTTTTGATTTTTGGGGGAACGCATGATGTTTCTTGTTCGGCAGAGCCGGACAAGAAGATGCACCCCATGAACAGTAACAATGCTGGCAATAGTTACTATGAACGCGAGATGCTGAGATTGACAGAATACAAACATTTACCATATAATAAAATCATATCTTTAAGGTGGAAAATAACCAGTTTGTTGAGAGTGGCAAGCTGGATATGGAACGGGTACTGCAAAAATTTCAGGAAATTATGAAAGCCGAATATACAGATAAGGATGAGGTTTTTCTTGAAAGACAAGGACGTTTGTTGTTTTTATGTTTTATAAAACCTATTATAAATGGCAGTGGCAATTATTATGTGGAGCCTGAGATGCGGAGCCACACAAGGATGGATGTGGTTATTTCTTATGCAGGTCAGGAATATATTGTGGAACTGAAAATCTGGCATGGAAAAAAATACAGGCAAAAGGGTTTGGAGCAGCTGTGAATAGTAACTTTTAAAATAAGGCGGCTGCAATTTTGCTTGCTTTGGACAATGGGTTTGCCCACTGATCTATGCCCCGGGGCCAATAAAGTCAAAAGCCCGGGGCAATGAGAAGTCTTATGTTCGGTTGAGCATCTGCAGCAGCACGCCTACCTTGCCGCTCTGGATGTGGTCATGAATAGCCTTTTCGGTGCCCTCGGTATCATGGGACTTGAGACACTCATAAATGGCTCGGTGCTCCTTGTTGAACTGGGGAATGCTCCGATCATAATCTTCGCCTTTCAGGAGAATACTGGCTCCCAACAGACTCATCTGGGTACACAGACGGCTTAACAGCTCCACACCGCAGATATTCACAATGCTGCGGTGAAAGTCCAAATCCAGCCGGGGGTAATCTGCATAGCTGCCGTTTTTGGGGATCTCTTCCATTTTATTTAAAAGATTGGAGAGCAGCAGCAGGTCGTCTTCCCGCACAAGCTGTGCGGCCAGATTGCCGGCAGTGGATTCAAGGATTTCCCGGACAAAATAGATGTCCTTAACCGATTGTATTGACATGGTCTTGACGAATACGCCTTTTCTTCCGATTGTCTCGACAAAACCGTCTTTTTCTAAAAGCAGGACTGCCTCTCTGACCGGGGTTCTGGATACGCCGTACCGTTTGGCAATGTCGGCATCGCAGAGACGGTCTCCGCCTTTTAGGGCTCCTTCGATAATCTCTTCAATCAATCCATTGTATACCTTTGATGTGTAATTTCCGCTTATTTTGTCCATTGTGTTCACCGTAGTATATAATATTTTGTGTTGCTTTGGCTGCTTATGTGCAGACACATAAGCAGCTTCCTGGTTGTTTTTCCCGAGAGGTGCGCAGTGCAGCTCACCGCCGCAAGCAGCGGTTCGCTCACGGGCCTGTGGGCCCTATGGAAAAAGCCAAATGAGAATCTGCTTATGTGCGAGCACAACGCAGCTTCCTGGTTGTTTTTCCCGAGAGGTGCGCAGTGCAGCTCACCGCCGCAAG
>CAJUHR010000004.1:170417-199519 GCA_910586255.1 uncultured Lachnospiraceae bacterium
CCCTATGGAAAAAGCCAAATGAGAATCTGCTTATGTGCGAGCACAACGCAGCTTCTTATTTGTCTTTTTCCGCACTGCTTTTGGCTTTCGTGGACATTATACCACACCCGTTTGGAATTTTCTATGGAATCGTGATAGTTCGGATGGGGGAATGGTTTTTAAAGTTACTGTTCACGGGGGGAGGGATCCTCTTGTCCGGCTTACGCCGAAAAAGAAGCATCGTGCGTTTGCTTAATGTGGAAAAACGGATAAAATCAGTTTTACAAGCAAGCTTGACGCCTGTTTTTATCCGTTTTTCCCTGCCCTGTGAATTGTAACTTTTTAAATCATGTGGTGGACTTCATCCATGTATTTTAGTCCTTCTTCTCCGAAAAGAAAATCCATCCATACATAGTGGATCTGCTGGTTTTCCTCGGAGGAGATGCCGTGGTTTGAGCCGAGAGGAATGTGGAGAAGGGTGTTTCCCGGGTAGGGATATTGTTTGTCGTCAATCAGGACAGAACAATTGTTTTCCTGAAAAGAGAAAAAATATTGTTCCAGCATAGGATGTCTGTGCTTTGCCACATAGTCCTTTCCGTGGGTTTCCACGCTTCCCATGGCAAACCGGGGGATGATGCGTTGAGGAATAAGCATACGGTTGATGGTCTTTTCACTTTTCCCTTCTTCCCGGTAGCGGGGGGCTTTTTCATAGTTCTGGAAAAAGGGCAGCTGGTGGCTGTCTCTTAGAAAATCCCACTCCTCCTCTGTCACGAAACGCTGCAATTCCAGTATCTGGGCATCCGCCTGACAGCGGACATGGACGATGGCGCCGGGCTTTCCGATGAAGACGCCTTTTTTGAAGGCTTCAAAAGAAACAGAATCGTTTTCAAAAATGACAGAGCCGCAGATCAGCAGAAAGATGCGGATACTGTCTGTAAGGGGATCCCAAGAGGCATTGCCGTCTTTTTCCAGCCAGTGACAGTAAACCCTGCTTCCTTGGATTTCCTGATCCGACAGGCATATATTCTGGACAGGGCTGCTGCTGTCAGGAACGGCCGGTTTCATCATTACATTATTCATATCACTCCTTCTTTCTTTGAGAGGAGCGGTCTTGGAAGCTTTTTACATGCTTCCAAGAATGCTCCGGAATATGGCAACTATGTAACGGACAGAATATCAGCAGCAGAATCAGCATCCAGATATATTTCGGAATTTGGGGTCATTGTCAGGATGGTAGCGGGACAAGAGCAGCTGATCTCTTCCGTGACCAGCCGCCTGACGGCCTCAGCCTTTGTGGATGCAGGCACACAGCAGTATAAATATCTGGCGGCCGTGAGTCCGGGGATGGTGACCGTAAGAGCTCTGGACGGAACCTGATCAATGGACGAAAAGCATCCGTCATGTACCTGCTGGTTTTTGCAGCGCTCATCCAGAGAAACAATTTTGACCAGCTGAGCGTCCTTAAAGTCTGCCACTCCCGGATCATTGAAGGCTAAGTGGCCGTTTTCGCCGATTCCAAGGACACAGATGTGAAGCGGGTGAGATTTTAAAAGATCAGCGTACCTTTCGGCCTCCTTATCCGGGTCCGGGGCCATGCCGTTCAAGCAGTAAATGGCCCGGAAGGGAACCTGGGTAAACAATACCCGCTTTAAATAATTCACAAAGCCGGCCGGATTATCGGAGCCCATGCCGATATACTCATCCATGTGAAATCCGTTTATCTTATCCCAGCAGATCCCTTCTTCTGTGATCAGCTGTGCCAGAACCTCATTTTGAGAGGGAGCGGCGGCGAACATGATATTGATCTCATCCTGTTGCTTTTGAAGCTCTCTGATTTTGCAGGCAATGGCTTTTCCGGCTGCGATGCCCATCTGATTTCGGTTTTCAAAAACAGTGATATGGGCGGTTCCTTTATATAATTCTTTTATGATCATTATATCCTCCATTTTATACTCATGAGTATACTTATTTGCCAAATGATTGGGTGATTTGTTTGGAAATAAGGGAACCATGTGGGCAAATCATTTGGCTCACGGGTATATGTAGATTGTACCTGTCCGCGAACCTCATTGTTTGTCTGTGGCTTTAGTGCAGCGATGTACTGGTTCGCTAAGCGGTCAGGTATGGCTCACACTAAGCCCGAAGGCACCTCGCTAAATTCACATTATCCCACAAGCGAGGGAAGCCATAAGGAAATCTGCGGAAAGGCGATCAGGATGATTAAAAGGATCACCATGGACGCATAAAAGGGCAGAAATCCTTTGACGGATTTTTCAATGGGAATCCCTGCTATGGCGCAGCCAAGGAACAGAGAGTTTCCCACCGGCGGGGTGCAGAGACCGATCCCCAGATTCAGAATCATGATAATCCCGAAATGAATGGGATCATATCCGGCACTTACCACAATTGGCAGCAGAATCGGTGTCAGCATGAAGATCAGAACAGCCATATCCATAAACATTCCGCATATCAGCAGAAACAGGTTGACAAGCACCATAATAATTACCGGATTGGTGGTAATGCTGGCAATGCCGTTTGCCAATGCCATGGGAATCCTTAAGTAGGACAAAAGATAACCAAACATGGAGGACATGGCAATGACAGCCATGATGGAGGCAAGGGAGGAGAGGGACGATAAGCATACCTGAATCAGCTTCTTAAAATTCATAGTACGGTAAATAAACAGGGTGACTAACAGCCCGTAAGCGCTGGCGATGGCAGCGGATTCCGTAGGAGATGCAATGCCTGTGCATACACTGACAATAATGATCACAATGGCCATGAGTCCGATAATCGAATCCAGGCAGATACGAAGTCCTTCCTTAAAGGTGTAGGTATAGCCGCAGGGATAATTCCGCTTTTTGGCCAGGCAGTAGGCAGGAATCATCAGTGAGATTCCCAGAAGAATCCCGGGAATGTATCCGGCAAGAAAAAGCGTGCTGATGGACAGACCGCCTCCGGCAATACAATAGTAAATCATGTTCTGGCTCGGCGGGATGATGATCCCCTGCACAGACGAGGTGACGGTGACGGCGACACTGTAATCAGCGTCATAGCCTTCCTTGACCATGGCCGGAATCAGCATGGATCCGATGGAGGAGACGTCCGCCACAGAGGAGCCGGAGATTCCTCCGAACAGCATGCTGACCACAATGTTGACCATGGCAGTTCCGCCGGCAATCTTTCCCACAATCACCCGCGAAAGCTGCATCAGCTTGTCACTGATTCCCCCATGAGTCATGATGGATGCCGATAAGATAAAAAACGGTATGGCAAGAAACGTAAAATTGTATAGAGATACCGTAAGGGACTGAAAGACAGCGAAAAGATTTACCCCTAGATACAGGGCAGTGATCATGCTGGATATCCCCAGGGAAAAAGCAATGGGGACACGGATCGCCATCAGCAGGAAAAGAATTCCAAAAAGCATAACCAGTGCAAGAATTTGTTCATTCATGAGGCTTCGCTTCCTTTCTCTCATATCCGGTGATTTGCTGGATCGTGAGCAAAGCGCCGTATACGGTCATCAAAACAGCACAGGCCACCACCGGAATATAGATGAGAAGCTTCGGCAGCCGGGAGATAGGCAGAAGCTTTTTGCCTACCACCAGGCTTACCTTGATGGTGTAGACTGTCATCACGGCTGAAAAGAATGTGATAATAACATTTCTTAAAATATCGCACAGATATTTTATCCTGTCAGGAAATTTGTCATAAATCACATCAATGCTCATATGGCCGCCTAAGTAAACCTCCGTGGAAATGCAGAAAAAACCAAACCAAATCAGGGTGACCATGCAAAATTCTTCGCTCCACAGAATCGGATTGTTGAATACATACCGGGCGATTACCTGGGCAACCGTGACAGCAGTCACCAGAAGCATAAAGAAAGAGGCAGCCAGACGGATCCACCGGATCATGGTAAGAATTAAGTCATCTGCTTTTTTCATGGAAGCCTCCTTATCATTTTCCTTCGCGGATTGCGGCGATCATGTCGCTGTATTGGGGATACATGTCATAAATGGGAAGGACCGCCTGCTGAAATTCATTTTTGTCAGCCTCGATGAAGGTGACACCAGATTCCTCCGCCTTAGTCCTCGCATCATCCTGCAGATCCTTGGCAAAGCCCTTTTCCCACAAAACGGTTTCTTTGGCACTGTCCAGGATGATCTTTTGCTGGTCAGACGGCAGCTTGTCAAAAATACTTTTACTCATGACAAAGAGAGAAATATCGGCTGAGTGCTCGTCCATAAGATAATATTTGGCCACCTCATAATGTCCGGAGGTCAAAAAGCTCACGGGATCATTCTCGGCAGCATCCACCACACCTGTCTGGAGAGAGGTAAATACTTCGGAGAAGGACATAGGCGTGGCCTTGGCGCCAAACAGATCCATCATCTTTATGTACACCTGGGAGTCCTGAACACGGATCTTCATCCCTTTTAAGTCGGAGATTCCTTTGATTTCTTTTTTTGCATAGAAGCTGCGCCAGCCGGATTCCAGAAAGCCCAGGTTGATAAAGCCCTGCTCTTCCAGTTTTTCGTCCAGCTGCTGACCGACCTCCCCCTCAAATACGGACCATTTGTGATCATCGTTGTCAAAGATATAAGGGAGAGTGAGAACCTCCAGCTCCGGCACATAGGGAGTGAGATTTACAGCGTCTACCCGGGCGATATCGATCACACCCGCATCCACCTGCTCAATGGTTTCCTCCTCCTGACCTAACTCGGCATTTAAATATACCTCAACCTTCATGGAGCCTCCGGATTTTTCCTCCACAAGCTCCCCGAATTTGATCATTGCCTTGGCCAGATGGCTGTCGGCTGCCTGGTTTTCGGCAATGCGGAGCACCACGCTTTCCTCTGCATTATTCGTCTTATCCGATGTGTCCTGAGAGGCAGCCGTGTCCCCGGCAGCAGCTGCCTTTTGTGCCTTTGTTGCCTCCGTGGCAGCAGCCACGTTGTTGTCCGACTTGGGACCTCCACATGCAACGAGACTTAAAACCATTCCCCCAGACAATAACAGTGCGGTTGCATTTCTCATTGATACGTCCTCCTTCTTCCTTTGAAGTGTGCGCCGGATCCTTTGAAAGAGATCCGGTAGGTAAAATATTTACATTTCTATAATATAATATATTTTAAAATATGTCAATATATTATAATATATTATAATAAAAATCTAACAGAGACATATATCAGGCCGCTATCAGTGGTATGTAAATTTTAAGTTGCTGTTATGTTCACAGGGCATCTGTGAACGGTAACAAGTTAGATGGAAATTGCAGCCGGATTTGCTGAAATTATTGAAATCGCAACAAAAATGGATTAAGATAGGCGCAGAGGAGGTGATTAAAAATGCAGATTTCAAGCAGATTTACTATAGCGGTTCATGTACTCATTGCCATTGAGACGTTTAAAAATGATCGAAAGGTTACCAGCGAGCTTCTTGCTTCAAGTGCAAATGTTAATCCTACAGTGATCCGCAGATTACTTCAGCAGCTGAAAAAGGCGGATATTGTCACAGTGAAGAGGGGAAGTGGCGGCGCCGATATAGAGAGATCTTTAGGTGAGATTACGCTGCTGGATGTATATAATGCGGTAGAGCCTATTGAGAATGGGCGGTTGTTTCATTTCCACGATAATCCAAATGAACTGTGTCCGGTAGGCAGGAACATTCATAGGATCATGGATTACAGGCTCGAAGAAATTCAGACGGCAATGGAAGAGAAGATGAGGTCTGTCACTATAGCAGATGTTATGGAAGACGCAGAAAAACTGATAGAAGTTTAAAAAATCTTGTTGTAACACTTGACATTACAATTGGTTGATGCTATATTATTGTTGTATCAATAAACATTACAACAAAAACGGAGGTATTACAAATGGCTAATTATAGTAAAGTAAGTGTTGCAAATGATCCAAGAACCGAGCTTCATGATCAACTGGGGCTCACTGGTGCTGAGATCAGCATCAATCATCTTCCTGCCGGAGCAAGTGTTCCGTTTGTTCATTCCCATAAGGCCAATGAGGAAATATACATTATTCTTTCCGGCAAGGGCAAGGCAGTTGTTGACGGGGACACAGTCGAATTGGCTGCGGGAGATATTGTCCGCATCTCGCCTGCGGGAAAGAGACAATTCTTTGCGGATGATGGGGCGGAGATAAGCTATGCATGTATCCAGGTCAAGGCAGGCTCTCTTGATGCCTATACTATTGATGACGCGGTTATTGAGAAATAAATATTTTTTCGGTATGGACATTCCGGAAATCGGAATGTCCATATTGTCTTTGGTCCTTTTAAAGGAAGCCAATGATGATGGGTAGGAAGCACCTGCAGATTGTTTTAACAGGAGGGGAAAGTCGGCAAAAAAATAAATCCCCAAAAGCGTACTTTTTAGAATTTTAAGGCTGGTGGCAATTCATGGGCAAATATCCATGGAAAAAAAGATTAAGATTATTGAAAATTTGACGATATTATGATAAAGTATAGCTGATTTACAGCAAAAAATAAATCCCAAAAAAGTACACATTTTGAGAATTTATTTTATATTGTTACTGTTCACGGGGGGGGGCATCTTCTTGTCTGGCTTACGCCGAACAAGAAGCATCGCGCGTTCGCCGGATGTGGAAAAACGGATAAAATCGGTTTTATAAGCAAGCTTGACGTCTGTTTTTATCCGTTTTTCCCCGCCCCGTGAACTGTAACATTATATTCACTCCTAAATTGAGGAAACAAGATGCCTCCGGAATCAATATGTAAGATTGTGCGTCAATACAATAAAAATCCAATTAGCGATGAAGATATGGGGAAATTACAGGAGATCGCAAAGGATTTTGGAAATGTAAAAAATTATGTGTATCAGCAGTATGGAGGAATTAGGAGTCTGTCGAAGCTCTACCCGGGTTACACGGTTCAGAATGAGATGACCAGGAGAGGGCTGAGAGAAAGGCTGGGGATGCCGTCCGTATATTTCTATCTGGCAATTTTTGACGCATTGGGCGATATCAAGAGCCAGTGGACAAGGACAAAATCCCGGATCCTTAAAAACATTGGAAAGAATGAGGGACTGACGGATAATGAGAAACACTTTTTGCGGTATCTCTTAAAAGTAAATCCCGCATTTGAGGCTATACTTAATAATCATTTGCCAGAGCTGCCAAAGGCAATGCAGTATTCCTATGATCAGATGGCATCCGAAGTGGATACGAAAAAGCTGGGCAGCTACTTAAAAAGGCAGGTGAGGAGGCATCACATCAGACCTCACACAGAGGGGACAGACGGTTTTTCCATAAGCGAGAGAGCATACCGCTATGGCGATCACGGAATCTACATTTCCATAAAGGAAAAGAGAAAACGGATTTTCATACCGCTTACAGACAAAAACAGCTATACAAGACAGATACACATTCGCCTTTTTCCGGAGGAAAAGGGAATTGAGCTAAGGATCCCTGTGGATGTAGCAGTAAAAAAACATCCGGATTACCAATCGTCTGTGGGGGTGTCCATGGGAATGATGACTATGCTTACCACAGATCAGGGACACATTTACGGGGAAAAGCTGGGTGACTATCAGGGACGGCTTTCCGACTGGCTTCGCCGGCAAAGTACCGTATACAATCAAAATCGGGAGGCCAATCCGGGGCGAAAGAAATATTACGCCAACAAAGAGCGGCTGGAGGAGCAGCTTCACAGCTATATCAATCAGGAACTGAACCGCTTCTTAAGGGAAGAAAAGCCGGCAGTTGTATATATGCCCAGACTGCCCGGTTCCGGAGCAATCAGTTCTGTAAAGAAAATTAACCATTATTCGTCTACCTGGCAGAGAGGCTACATTCGGGAGCGACTGTCATTTAAATGCAGGCAGCAATCTGTCCGTCTGACGGAGGTATTTGGAAAGGGCATCAGCAGTCAGTGTAGTAGCTGTGGGGCATCCGGAAAAAGGAAGGACGGAAGGTTTGTCTGTACCCAATGCGGGTACGAGACAGACGGCAGAATCAATGCAGCGCAGAATATAAAAAAGCGCGGAGAAGCAGATCATAAAGACAGGCAGACGGATGAATGGGGATGATGAGTTCCCATTTCACCGAAAGGACCGGGTGCATGTCTGTGATATAAAAAAATTACGGCATTAGAAGGCGGAACCACAAAATTCCGTGCATTGGGTAGGCCAGGACCTTGGGAACAGGATTGTGACTTTACAATTGTGACGTACCAGGGAGCGAAGCAGTAAGGATTTGTTCTTATCTGCATCACCGGTTTGGTGACCAATATTCCTTATTATTCTAAACAGCCGGCGGGGACAAAAAGTTGATAAAAGAAAACGCAAAGTCCTCAGCAGCTTCGGATATATTTTTCGATGATGGGCGAAATGCCTGAAAGGCTGAATAGAAAAAGAAAGCAGGAGACTAAAGGGCTATGAGAAAGACACAGAAAAACCAGGCGGAAAATATTGTCAGACTGTTGAGTCATGTTCACAGCGGAATAAAAAGAGCGATTGAGCAGGGCCAATACGAGAGCGCCATGGAGCTTTTGTCTCAGTGCCAGGAAAGCGCTATCGATCTGGGGGAAACCATTGAGGAGATCGAGGGGAAAGGCTTTGTAACTGTGTCATTTCTGGAAAATTATTGTGAGGTGGTGTACCAGTGTTATGCGCTGGTCAATCAGATGCAGGGAATCAATGCCGGCAAGGTATATAAAAACTTAAAAAAAGCCCTGGTTCCGGTGGAAAACAGTGTTAAAAATGACATAAATGTCCGCAGGGAAGTTGTATTTCTTCCTTATAAAGCTTCCATGTGGGATTCTTTGGAGAGCATTTGGAAAGCGGCTGACGAGGACCCAACCTGTGATGCCTATGTGATTCCCATCCCTTATTTTGACAAGAACCCGGACGGAAGCTTCCGAGAGATGCATTATGAAGGGGAACAGTATCCGGCCTATGTGCCAGTGACAAGCTACGAGGAATATAATTTTGAAGAGCGTCATCCGGATATGATTTTTATACATAATCCATATGATGAATGTAACTATGTTACCAGTGTTCATCCCTTTTTTTATTCTAAGAATCTGAAAAGGTTTACAGATAAATTAGTATATATACCTTATTTTATATTAGGAGAGGTTGACCCGGAAAATAAGGAAGCCGTGAAGGGCATGGCTCATTTCTGTACGGTTCCGGGGGTGCTCTATGCGGATAAGGTAATTGTACAGTCAGAAAAAATGCGGCAGGTTTATGTTGATGTGATGACAGAATTTTCTGCTCAAGAGTTGACTTACAGTGAGGGAGCCTTAAGTGAAAAAGCAGGCGAAGCCGGCAGAAGGAAGTACTGGGAGGAGAAGATCTTAGGTCTGGGCTCGCCGAAGGTGGACAAGGTTTTAAATACAAGGAAAGAGGATTTGGAGATCCCGGGGGAATGGCTGAGGGTGATTGAAAAGCCGGACGGGAGCTGGAAGAAGATCGTCTTTTACAACACCAGCGTGACAGCGCTTTTGGAGCATGGGGAGAAGATGCTTTTAAAGATGCGGGATGTGTTCCGGGTGTTTGAGAAAAACAGGGATGAAGTGGCCCTGCTGTGGCGCCCCCATCCGCTGATCCGGGCCACGATTGAGAGCATGCGGCCGAAGCTGTGGGAGGAGTATGAGGGGATTGTGGAGGAGTACAAGGCGGCCGGGTGGGGGATCTATGATGATACGGCGGATGTGGATAGGGCGGTGGTTTTGAGTGATGGGTATTATGGGGATGGGAGTAGTGTGGTGTGGTTATGTCAAGAGGCTGGAAAAATGATTATGATACAAAATGTTGATTGCTGTCTAAATTAGAGTTATCTATATGATGTTTAAGTAACAGGATTGCTTATTGCAGAAACAATCAAAATAATAGATTGATGGAGAATATTATGGAGATGAGATCTAAAATAAAATTCTTTAAAATATTAAGTGGTGTAATTATATCTGTGATAGGAATTATTAAGTTACAAAACAGATATTTAGATAGAATATATAGAGAAAGAAAGATTGCAAATAGAAATCATGCACTGTATCTTATGATGAATTCCTGGCTGATTTTAGAACAAAAGAGAAAAAGTTTTGCTGAGTATTTTCAAAATCATAATTATAATAAGATAGCCATTTACGGTATGAGTAATATGGGAGAACGTTTGTATGATGAATTGCTTGGATCAAATATTAAAATAGAATATGGAATCGACAAAAATGCAAAAAGGATTTTTACTGATTTGAAAATATATGAGCCAAGGGATGAGCTTAAGGAAGTAGATGTCATAGTAGTGACAGCAATTAATTATTTTGATGACATAAGAGATGAATTAAGTAAAAAAATCAATTGTCCAATCATTTCAATTAAGGAAATTATTGATGAAATTTTTTTAAGTTTATAATAGTTGTTATTTAGGAGATATACTATGATTAAGGATTTAGTAAGCATAATCATTCCTGTTTATAATCGCAAAACAATCATTGAAGAAGTGGTGGAGTGTGCTGTAAATCAAACATATAAGAACATTGAAGTCATCATTGTAGATAATAATAGTACTGATGGAACATATGAATTTCTAAAAAGTAAATATGAAGATAATCACTCTGTATGTATATATCAAAATGAAACGAATATTGGTCCAGTAAGAAATTGGAAAAAGTGTTTAGAATATGCACACGGTGAATTTTGTAAAATTTTATGGTCTGATGATTTGATGGAAAATGAATTTATCGAAAAAGCAGTCAATATTTTGCGAAAAGAGAATGATATTGCATTTGTCTATTCAAAAGTGTCTGGTGCACAAGTTGGAATGGATAGAAATTATGGAATAACTTCTTACTCATTAGGTAGAGATGGAAAATATGAAAAAGATATTTTTCTGGAAAAGATGTGTAGATTTGATGGTAGTGTCCCCTTGTCTCCAGGATGTGCATTATTTCGGACTAAAGATATAAAAATAGTAACAGAAATACCAAATGATTTTGAAATAAGTTATTTGGATACAGGTGCAGGTCCAGATGTTCTGATATATTTGTTTGCATCTAAAAATTATAAATATATATATTATTTAGACGATGTTTTAAATTATTTTAGAAGTCATAGCGGATCGATTAGTTGTTCTGGTATAGATTTGTATTATAGTTATTTAACTGCATTGTTATATTTCATGACAAATATATTACGAAATAAAAAATATAAGATGATGTTATTAAAAAATGCAATTATGCATTGTGTAGAGAGTGGAAAAACTTTTATAGAAACTTATGAGATAATAAAAAGATGTGATAAAGGAATATCATTTTTGATCTTTTTTATATTATATGAAAAAGAAATATTAGCATTTATAGGAAAATAAAATATGGGAAAAAGACTATTAGGATTTAATGATTTAGTTATTTATGAAGATCAATATTGGGTGGCATGCAATAATTGGAATGGATTATATAAAATTGATAATATAAATGAAGATATTAGCTTTATATCAGAATTTCCAGGCGAAAAAAGAGAACAGAAAGATTTATATATGCGGACTGCGCTTTATAAAAAAAGAATAATTTTTGCGCCTTCTTCAGCAAAAAGGATAGCGATATATGATATTGAGCATAGCAGATGGGTTATGTTGAAACTGGAAAATAAAGATATAGAAGGAAAGTTCCATGATATTGTAGTGTATGACCATTATGTTTTTTTAATAGGTCATCGATATCCGGCAATTATAAAAATAGATATGGAAGATTATACAATACAATATTTAAATGATTGGGTAGAAGAATTAAAAACCTTAAGTGGTGAAAATATTCCAGGTTTCGTTTTTGCAAATAAGGTAAATGACAATAAAATTCTGATTCCTCAATTTCTGTCAAATATAATAATGGAACTGGATCTGGAAACTAATTTATATAGATTTATAAAAATAGCAGTTTTAGAGAGCAATATAGTTGGGGTTGCTAAGACAGAATGTAATACTTATTTGTTTTCAACAAACGTTTTATGTGAAGTAGATGGCCAAGGAATTGTTCAGAAAATAATAGACTTAAATAAAGTTTTAGAAAATTTATTTTACTATGCAGTGCGGGATAATAATTGTCTGTATATTTTTCCAATTAGAAGTACAAGACAAAATACGGCAGTGATGATAGATCTTCAGACCCGAAAAAGTAAATCTGTTTTTTTAGAAAAGCAGGAGGATCATTATGGTAATTTTTTGTGTATACGTGAAATAGGGAAAAAGGTACATCTATTTTCCCGAAAAAGTAATTCTTTAATAATTTATGATTTGTGTAAAAATAGCTGTAGAGAAATACAAATATGTTTTAAAAAAGATTTTAAAACAAATTTTGTGGAAGCTGAAGATGGATATATGGATCTTCCTATTTTTTTTGAGGATTTAGAAAATACCTATAAAAGCCATTGTATATTAGAGAAAGAGAGTTATGGTGGAAGAATTTGGGAAATATGCAAGACTAAATTTTGAAAAATTTTATAAAGCGGAGTGAAAAATATGATTATTTCTTCAGAAGGAAGATATTCAAATGTTAGAAAGAAGTGTATTCTTTATGGATATGGAAAATGGCTTTCATTCCGGTTAGGATGGTTTAAATGTATTGATGATATTATCGGAATTTCTGACAGAAATGAAGGAAAGAGAATTGAATTAAAAGAAAGAGGATATAATTATATACTTCCCGAGAAAATAAAAGAATTAAAATTTGATTATATAATAATTACAAGTGAATTGCATTTTAGTGAGATTTTTGAAGAATTATATAAAAAGTATAATATTCCTAAAGAAAAACTTTTATCAGGAATAAAACTCTGGAATGATTTTGAGGATATTTGTGATGGCGAAACAGAGATTAATTTTGGAAATAGAAATAGTGAGAAGATTTTTTATGTAATAGCGCCATTATCGCCTTGGTTTAATAATGGATTAATTAACCTAGCGAGCAAAGTGTATCATAATATATGCTATGCTAAGGAAAAAGGGTATATAGCTGTTGTAGACATGAAAAATTTTTATACTATATATCATCAAGATTATGAAATAGGAAACGTAAATATTTGGGATAAATATTATACAATAAAATCAAATATACAATATGATTTGGATACTATATATGAAAGTAAAAGGGTTATTTTTTGTTTTTCAAAATTAAATGTAGAACAATATAATATAGAGAAAATGGACTTATCAAAGAGTTGCTTTTACAATTTTATTGAAGAAAACATGAGTATAAAACAAGAAATCAAATTGACTTATAACAGAATTTTTAAAAAGGCAATTTTAACTCATGCTCGTGTATTAGGAGTTGCTATTAGAGGAAGTGATTATAATTTATTAAAACCTAAAAACCATTATATTCAGCCAGATATTTCATTGATAAAAGAAGAAATTGATAAAATAATTGATAAGTGGAAAATAGATTATCTTTATATTATTTCGGAAGAAAGAAGAAATATAGATTATATGTATAAAATATATAAAGAAAAGGTTTTGACATATGATTGCCTATTATATGATTCATATGCTGATGAGCTTGGAAAAACCAAAGGTGTAGTTGGAGAGGTGAAATTTAAAAGAGAGAATGATGGATTTCTTAGAGGAAAGGAATATCTGATTTCTACAATCCTTTTATCATATTGTAATTGCTTTATTAGCGGGATAAATTCTAAATCCTACTTTTTATTAGATGATTTGAAGATAAATTTTGAAAAATATAAATTAATAGATTTAGGGAAATATTAATAGACGAGTAGGAAAGCGTGGAGAATTGATAAATGAGATTTCTTATTTTGGGTGGAAATGGTTATTTGGGATCAAAAATAACCAGAACATTATTAGATATGGAACACGAAATTGTGTGTACTAAAAGGCCAAAATCAGATTTTACAAAATTAAAGGGATATGAATCTAAAATCACCTTAATACCAGCAGTTTCCGAGGCAGTGGAGACTGCATTTATATATCAAGAATTTGACTGGATTATAAATATGGCATGTAATTATGGTCGTAGTATGCTTCTCTATGATAATGTGATTGATAGCAATATTATATTTCCACTATCTGTTTTAAATCTGGCAGTTAAGTATAACGTTCGTAATTATTTAACAGTCGGAACAGGATTACCAGATGAATTAAACATGTATAGTTTTTCAAAGGCCCAATTTTCTGGCTTTGGAAAGTTTTATGCAGATAGTCAAGGAATTAATTTTATTAATATGAAGTTAGAAATGTTTTATGGATTTGATGAACCTCAGGATAGGTTTATTCCCAGTTGTATTTTAAAAATGTCGAAAAATGAAGACATAGATTTAACTTTGGGTACACAAAAAAGAGATATTGTATCTATATATGATGTAGAAAATGCAATACTATGTGCGATTCATGCAAAAATAGAAGGATACCATGAAATTTGTGTGGGAACGGGAGAGGCACCAACGATTCGTACATTGCTTACATATATAAAAACAGAAATTGGTTCAACATCAGATCTTAAATTTGGTGTGGTTCCTATGCGAAGTGGTGAGCCAGATTGCATAGCTGATACTTTAGAACTAAAAAATATTGGATATGAATGTAAATATGGATGGAAACAAGGAATACGAAAAATGATTGAGGAGATGAGAGAAAATGGAATTATTAATTAGTGGAGGATGTGGATTTCTTGGTAGTAACCTGGCAGCTTTTGGAATAGAGAATGGATATAATATAACGGTTTTTGATAATTTGTCACGTTATGGATCCGCAGATAATTTGACATGGCTTAGAACTTTGGGAAATTTTACATATGTTCATGGAGATATTAGAAATAAAAATGATGTTGAGGCCGAAATTAAAAAAGGTCAATTTGATGCAGTTTTTCATCTGGCAGGTCAGGTGGCAATGACAACATCCATAGAGAATCCTTATAAGGATTTTGAAATAAATGCTATGGGAACATTGAATGTTTTGGATTCTGTACGTAAATATAGTCCTCAAACAGCAGTATTTCTTTCATCAACAAATAAAATATATGGGGATCTAGAGCAATATACATATAAAGAAACAGATTCAAGGTATATTTGCGAGGAGTTTCCAAATGGATTTGATGAAACAGTTCCTTTAGATTTTCATTCTCCATATGGCTGCTCAAAAGGGTCTGCGGATCAATATATGTTAGACTTTTATCGGATTTTTGGAATTAATACAACAGTATTTCGGCACTCTTCGATGTATGGAAGCAGACAATTTGCGACCTATGATCAGGGGTGGATTGGATGGTTTATAGAAAAAGCTATTGAGAAACAGCAGAATCCCGATTGTAAGCCTTTTACAATTAGTGGGAATGGAAAGCAGGTAAGAGATATTTTGCATGCCAAGGACATTGTAAGTCTTTATTATCAGGCATTGCATTGTATCGATAAAGTTAGCGGACAAGCTTACAATATTGGAGGTACTATAGAGCAATCATTGTCTTTATTAGAACTTTTTTCAATGTTGGAAGAAATATTGGGAATAGAAATGAAATATATTGAGTGCCCGGTACGTCCAAGTGATCAAAAAGTTTTTGTGGCAGATATTTCCAAAGTAAATAGACATATAGGATGGAAGCCCCAAATCTCTGCCAGAGAAGGTATTGAAAATATGATTAATTGGATTAAAAAAAGGAAAGATTAGATTTTTGTTCAGAAAAGTTGTGAAATTTAAAAGATATTAAAATAGATAAGAAAAGATCAAAATAATGAAAAGAACAATAACTGTAATATTTTCAGCATTAGCAGGGACAGTGCTTGGGGCTGTTATCATAGGCAGAATTTCTGGCAATAAAATTAACAGATTTGCAGGATTAGCTGATAAGCATCTGGCACTATTTCTTATGATGAATCAATGGATAAAAGCAAAACAGAATGGGAAAGATCTGTCAAAATATTTACTGCAAAATGAATATAAAGACATTGCTGTCTACGGTGTAAGTTATGCAGGAGAGGCTTTGGTAAATGAATTAAAGGATACAGAGATCAATGTGATATATGGAATTGATCAAAATGCAGATATAGATTGCGATGGCATTGAAGTTGTTTCTTTAGAGAATGAACTAAAAAAAGTAGATGCAGTTGTAGTAACAGCGATTACTTTTTATGATGAGATCAAGAAAAAACTTTCAGTAAAGTTAGAGTGCCCTATTCTTTCATTAGAAGATATTTTGTATAGATTATAGAGGGTTATACAATGAGTCCATATTTGGGTACAGAGGGGTTAAAGGTAAAACAATGAACAGGTATCCTAAAGTAACTATAATAACTCCATGCTTAAATAGCGAGGATACGATTCACCAAACAATAGAAAGTGTCTTACGTCAAACTTATACCAATATAGAATATATTATTATTGATGGAAAATCAACGGATAACACCATCAATATTATAAAGGAATATATTCCATTATTTCGAGGAAAATTACGTTTTATCTCCGAAAAGGATAGCGGAATTTATGAAGCTATGAATAAAGGAATAAGAATGTCTACGGGCTCATTGATTGGAATTATAAACAGCGATGATTTTTATGATAATAATGCAGTTGAAAATATAGTCTTACATATGACAGATGATAAATATCAGGTGCTTTACGGATATTGCAGACTGATGAGCGGAAATCGTATTACGGGAATTGTAAAATACAGACATGAGGATTTAAAGAATGGAATGATTCCCCATCCCACATGCTTTGTGACAAGGAAAGCATATCAGGATTTTGGCTTGTTTTTAAGATCATTTAATATTGTAAGTGATTATGAATTTATGATTCGACTGTATGATAGTAAAAAGGTTGTATTTACACAGATAAAAGAAATAATAGCAAACTTTAGAACAGGAGGAACCAGTTGTAATATGAAAAGGAGAAAGCTGGAGGATATATGTGTGAAATATCACTACAAATGGATTTCATTTGGAGATTTCCTGAAAAGTATAGCAGAGATTTATTTTCTAAAAGATTATAGATAATAAAGAGAAAGTGATATGGGATGAAAAGAATCGTTATTTGGGGTGCGGGAAATTATGCAGAACATGTTTATAATATGATAAACAGAGAAGTATGCACAATAGTGGGAATCATTGATTCAGATCAGGGAAAACAAGGTGAATTATGGAAAAATGGTATTATGATTTTTTCGCCGGATTGTTTGTCAAGATTGGAATATGACTATATTATTCTTTCTATGATGCAATATAAATCTGTAGAAAATCAATGTATTGAGATGAAAATCTCTAGGGAAAAGATCATTGCTTATTGGAACGATTTGGATGGGGATGGTATTTTCAAAAACCTGGCATCGGAAATTCTGAAAGAACAAAAAAAGAAAAGAATTTATGAAACCAGACTTGACAGTGCACCTTTTGAATGGGGATTAAAAAGGATTCCTCATATTGAATCCGGAGAAAAACTTTTAAGAAAAATGATTTATGACAGAAGTTCTCTTTGTCGGTTTGGCGATGGTGAATTTGAAATCATGCGTGGAAAAAATCGTCCTTGGTTTCAAACTGGTTCTGATTCATTAAGAACCAGATTAAATGAAGTAATCCATTCAAAAAATGAGAGGATTAATATTGCGATTGCACAAAATTTTTCGGGTTTAGAAAATCTTAAAGAAGAAGCAGCAGATGAAATCAGGGAGTATATGGCATTTCAAACCAGAGCGGATATTCTCAATATGCTGGATATGAATCGTATTTATTATGATACCTATGTAACAAGACCTTATATTATATATAAAGATAGGAAAAATGCAGATACGATTTTTCCATTATTCAAACAATTATGGAAAAGCCGTTTTGTAATTATGGTGGAAGGAAAATATGCCAGAAATGGAATAAATAATGATCTGTTTGATGATTCAGATAATATAAAGCGAGTGGTCTGTCCACCTCAAAACGCATGGTCAAAATATGATGAGATTAGAAAACAAGTACTTAATGTTGCAGAAAAGCAGGATCTGATATGTATATCACTTGGCCCTGCTGCAACTGTTTTAGCTTATGATCTTGCGAGTATGGGGTATCAATCCATTGATATGGGGCAGTTAGATAATGAATATGAATGGTATCTTATGAGGGCGAAGGAAAGAAGTGCTATCAAGGGAAAAATGGTTGCAGAGGTTGCAGATAATAGTACTGTAGAAGCGTTTATTAATGAAGTATATAGTTCACAAATTGTTGCAGTCATAGAATAAAAATGGCGATGAGGTATGTTTTATGGAAAACGTATTTCTTTGGGGAACTGGTTTCATAGCAAAGCAGATTTTGGATGAATGTGATGTTTTTTATGAATATAATATCTTGGGATTTATTGATAATAATATTAGCAAGATTGGGATGAATTTTTATGGAAAAAAGATTTTCTCATCTGATATTTTATATCAAATATGGCCAGATAAAATTATAGTTTTAACGGATTATTATATTGATATACGAAATCAAATCTCACATGATTTTCCTCAGCTTTCTGATGTAATTGAAGATAAAAATTATTTTTATAAGCAGAGAATTTTAAAGCGTTATAAAAACAGTGTAGATTCAGATATTATAAAAGCCTTGATTTATATACAAAAAAATAATTTACAGGTGTTTAACTATGACTTCATTGAGAAATATAAAGATTTGAAGGTAGAGGTGTTATTTGATAAGGCCTGTAAAATGTATTATGTCTATCACAAAAATAAAAGATTATATTTTGCAAAACATTTAAACAATAAGGGTATAGTAAAAAAATACTATATAAATTTACTTATTGAACAGGATGAGCAGTCTCCTCACCGGTATTTGGACAGTGATTTTAATATTCAGGAGGGAGCTATTGCTGTTGATGTGGGAGTGGCAGAAGGTAATTTTTCATTAGATATTATTGAAAAGGTATCAAAACTATATTTGATTGAAACAGACGAGGAGTGGATAGAAGCAATTCGGGAGACTTTCAAAGCTTATTTAGATAAGGTTGTAATTATTAAAAAGTATATAACTTCAATTGACGCAGGGAGATCTGCTACTTTGGATTCACTAATTAGTGAGCCAGTTGATTTTATTAAAATGGATATTGAAGGAAATGAATGGGATGCATTACTAGGAGCAGAGAAGCTGCTTGATCGGTCATCTGCATTAAAATGTGCAATTTGCTCTTATCATGGTGATTTTGATGAAATATTAATAAAAGATACTTTAGGGAGACATGGAATGAGTTGTTCAACAACCCCAGGATATATGTGGTTTCCAGATAAAATAAGGCAGACATATGTATCAACAAGATTGTGCAGAGGCATTGTTCGTGGGGTTAAACAGTGATTGTAAAGACAGCAGGAAGTAGATATGAAATTTAAATATGAGATTAATAGCTGTAAAAGCTCAGAATACAAGGGTTCCCTTGCCATTATGTCGGTTTATGATCCAGACGGCATCATAGATGATTATATTATTTTTTATTTAACATCACTGAAAACAGTTGCGGATAGGATTATAGTAGTTATAAATGGAAAGCTTAATGTTTCAGGGGAACATAAATTGAGAACCGTAACGGATGAAATATATATTCGTGAAAATACAGGCTTTGATTTTGGCGCCTATAAAGATGTGTTGGAACATTATCTAAATCCTGAAGAAATAAAACAATACCAGGAATTGATATTATGCAATGATACTTGTTTTGGACCATTGGTTCCCTTTGAGAAGATATTTTGTAAAATGAGAGATAAAACTTTGGAGATGTGGAGCATTAATTATATTGATGATTTACTTCTGCCTCATTTTCAATCTTATTTTATGGTTTTTAGGAAGAACACAATAGGGATTTTGCTGGATTTTTTGCATAAGGAAGTGGATAGTAAAGCAGTGGAATTGGCGCAGGCACATGGATATGAACATGGGTTAAGCGAAGTACTTTTGATGAATCATATAAAATCCGGTTTTTTTACTTACAAGCCTCAACAAAATTATAATATCGATATATTTAAATCACCTGATTATGCTATAAAATATCTGAGTTTTCCAATGCTAAAAAAGAAAGTATTTTCCGAAGATTTTTATATAAAGGAGAGCTGTGCAGAGGCTTTGCGGATAATAAATGAGAACACAGAGTATCCTCTTAAGTATATTCAGGAAACTGTGAAAAGGGTATACCATAGAGAAATTCCAGAGAAAATAGAAAATTCATTTTCGCCGAAGATTTATACATTTGGAGGAAATGAAACCGAAAGAAAGCAGGTAATAGAGTTTTGCAGAATGCATAAAAAAATCTATGTCTATGGGAACGGCTATATGTCAAAATTGTTTATGGCAAGGTTCAGGAGATACTTTAGTGAATTTGGAGGATATATTGTTTCAGATGAGTTTTATAAAGAAGATTTTTATAAAGAAGAAAAAGTATATCCATTATCAAATATAGACAGGAATGCACCGGTTATCATTGCATTAATGAGAAAATCTACAATGCAGGTGATGGATAAAATGCGTGGAAGGGAAAATGTTTTGTTTTTATCAGTCAAGCCATCAGAACAGTAGAATTATTTTGGAGGTATGACGGGATAACAGATATAGTATAGGTTTTAGAACAAAATGTTTACAGGAGTGCTTATGGAATTTATCAACGTTTCATATAAAGAATTTATAAATAACAGAAAGAACAGAAAAATCATCCACTTCGGGGCATCGTCAGCATGGCATTACTATTTAAAAATCTTCCCTGACATTTCCTCAGAAGTATTGGATCATACGCTGTTTATTGTAGATAACAGCTTATCTAAGCAGGGACAGCAGTTTGAAATCAACGGACGACAATTTCCAGTCAAAAATGCGGAAACGCTAAAGGGAGAAGAAAACTATATCATTCTGATTACAGTATCTTTGGCCTATCAAAAAAGCATATGTGAACAGTTATTGGCCTTAGGTTTGCCCTGTGATACGGAATGTTATTCCCTGCCTCTCATGACCTACAGTTTTCATGAAGCGGATAATTCCTGCGTGAAGGAATATTTTGACAGTCACAAAAGTATGGTAATTGAGCCAATAATCCATAGCTTTTGGTTCAGCGGAGAGGAAAAGCCAGATTTGTATAAGAAATGTGTGGAGAGTTGGTATAAGTATTGCCCGGTTTTTAAGATCATTGAGTGGAATGAAAAGAATTATGATGTGAAAAAGAATCAATATATGCGGGAGGCTTTTGAATATAAAAAATGGGCGTTTGTATCAGATTATGCCAGGCTGGATGTTCTGTACCAATGTGGCGGGATTTATCTGGATATGGATGTGGAACTGGTGGCGCCTCTTACCCCATTGCTTTATGCAGACAGCTTTTTTTGCAGACAGGAGGATGGCTTTTTGGAGCTGGGATCCGGGTTTGGAGTTAGGGCGGGGGATCCACTGATCGGGGAGATGCTGGGAACATATAAGAACCGTAAACTGATTTTAGAAAATGGGGAGATGGATAAGACGCCCCAGCCGGAATGGCTTAGCAGCATCCTTAGGAAGTATGGATTTGGAAGATGTCATGATTCCCAGGTGATCGGTGAAAGGCTTATTTTATCAAATGATTATGTGACCTGCCATACAGGTGAGGGAACGGTCAAAGACGCGAAAATAGGGATTCATTGGCACAATGGGGGATGGCTGGATGCCCATGAGCAGAAGCTGATCAAGGATTCCTTTGAGGCAAAGGATGAGCTGACAAATAAATATTTTATTATTAGAAAGTAGGAAGGATTGAGATAACGAGCGACTGCGGGAGGCACATAGAATGAAATTTCTTCTATTTGGTACAGGAGATTATTACAATCGTTATAAGAAATGGTTTGCACAGCATGAGGTTTTGGCGCTGTTGGATAATTCGGTGCAGAAACAGTACACAGAGATAGATGGATTAAAGGTTTTACCTCCAGAAGATGGGATTGGTTTGCCCTATGAAAGTATTGTGATTTTAAGTTTTTATGTGGAATCAATGAAAAATCAGCTAATGTCTTTAGGCGTGGAGGAGGACAGGATTTATCACTTTTATGATTTACATGAGCTGTTTTTGAAGGAGCGGGAGATTTGGCCTGTACACTATTTTTTAAACGCACGGGAAATCATTGAAGATAAGAATGTGGAAAAGCCTAAAATATTGCTGCTGTCAAATGAGCTGACATTGGGCGGCCCGCCCATCGCCTTGTTCCATGCTGCTTTGATTTTGAAAAGGAAAGGATACAGGGTAGTATTTGCTTCTATGTGGGACGGACCATTGCGGGAGCGGATTACAGAAAGCGGCATTCCTGTGGTGGTAGATGAAAACCTGCAGGTGGCAGTAATGAAGGGAACAGAGTGGGTGAGCGCATTTTCTTTGATCGTATGTAATACCTTGAATTTTCATGTATTTCTTTCAGAAAGAGATATAATGATTCCGGTTATATGGTGGCTTCATGACTCCAGATTTTTTTATGATGGCGTTAATAAAAAAGTGATTGACAGAATAGATTTTGATAATTTGAGAGTTGTATCTGTAGGACCTGTCCCGGCAAAAGCAATAAAGGAATTTTTGCCGGAGATAGAGTGGGAAGAATTATTATATGGTGTAGAAGATGCAGAAAATAAAGGTGCAAAAAATAGAAAATTGAAATACAGAAACGATCAGATAATACGTTTTATCGTAATTGGTTTTTTGGAAGATAGAAAAGGGCAAGACATATTGATAGATGCTGTAAAACAACTTTCAGATGATATTAGAGTTCAATGTGAGTTTTACATAGTTGGACATGATAAAACGTTGTTTGGAGAAAGAATACATAGAGAAAGTGCAGAGTTTAAGGAGATAATTTTTACAGGCAGTGTAGATCGTAAAGAAATCCACAGACTATTAGGGAACTCGGATGTATTGCTCTGTCCTTCAAGGCAAGATCCTATGCCTACAGTTGTTGCGGAGGCGATGATGCATTTCGTTCCCTGCGTTGTGTCAGATACGGTGGGAACGGCCTCCTATATCCATGATGGCAGAGACGGTTTTTTGTTTCAGAGTGGAAATGCACAAAAGCTGGCAGAAATAATTGAATGGTGTGTATTTAACAGGGATAAGCTGAAGGGTGTGGGGAAATATGCAAGAAAGCTTTATGAATCCTATTTTTCAATGGCTGTGTTTGAGGACAAGCTTTTGAAAATTATACAGAAAATGTTGTGATATCTCGGTTTGTGTATGAATTGTTGTGGTGTATTTAAGTACTTATTAACAACTCTTTGCTGTGAGTGTGAGGATCATATAGATGGGTGTAAAGGATTTGTTTGCAGGCTATAAAGGGGGAAAGACAGCGCTTTATGGACTGGGGACAGAGACAGAAAAGACTTTAAGAGAACTGGAGCCGGATTATCAGATCATTGGCTTATTGGACAGCTTTAAGGAGGATGGATGGCTGTATGGAAAGCCGATTATTTCGTTGTCCAAAACGGTGGAAGCGGGTGTAAAACTGATTATTGTGGTTGCCCGTCCAGGCTCATGCAGGGCGATTGTAAAAAAGATCGGGCAATTGTGCCGGCAGAATGGAATTGGCCTTTTGGATATACGCGGAAGGGATTTGCTGGAGATTAGGAAGGTTACATACCATTTTCCGGAGACAGGCGGAGTGACGAAAGGGGAGCTCAGAGAAAAAATACAAAGGGCAGAGATTGTCAGCTTTGATTTATTTGATACCCTTATTATGCGGCAGACCTTGTATTCAGAGGATATTGCAGAGTATGTGGATCGGAGTTTGCGGGAGCAGGGGATTTTTATAGAAGGATTTTCCCAAAGGAGATTGGAAAGTGAGAAGGAGTTGTCAAAGCTGGCTGCTCCTACCTTGAAAGAAATTTATGAGAATATGTTGGCTAAGCTGGCATGTGGGGGGATTGACAGGAGCTTTACAGAGGATCTGAAATCTAAGAGCGCTGACAAAAATTTGACAGGTAAGCCAAAATCTGTGGATTTTGGCGATGTTTCGGCAGAAAAATTGGCGGATTTGGAATGGAAGATTGACTTGCGTTTTATGGTTCCAAGAGAAGAAGTATGCAGCCTTTTTCGGGAGACAGTTTCGGGAGGCAAAAAAGTCTACATTGTTTCAGATACTTATTACAGCAAAAACCAACTGATAGAAATACTTAAGAAATGCAAAATTACAGAGTACGCAGATATTTTGGATTCCAGTGAGTACAAAACCGGTAAGAGGCAGAATTTGTTTGATCTTTTAAGGGATCGGGAGAGAGAAAGAACGTGTCTCCATGTAGGAGATGATATTGTGGCAGATGTGGAATGTGCTCATGATAAAGGCTTTGAAACCTGCAGGCTTCCTGGCGGACTGGAGCTGCTGGAATCGGTAGGATACTTAGGGCTGGCAGGACATATGGATACCCTGTCTGAACGTTTAAAAACGGGCATATTTGTTGCAAAGCTTTTTAACAGTCCTTTTCAATTTGAAAATAAAGACAAACCGATTGGGATAAGGGATGCATATGATGTAGGATATCTTTTGTGCGGGCCTTTAATCAGTGATTTTGTGCTTTGGTTTTATGGACAGGTGAAAAGAGAGCAAATTAGAACCATATGGTTTAGCGCGAGAGATGGATATTTGATTCAGAAAATGTATGCGCATTTTATAGCTTTGTGTGGGGAAAAGGACAGGTCTGTCTATTTTCTCACATCCAGAGTCGCTGCCATTCGGGCGGGCATGGAGAGCGAAAAGGATATTCAGTATGTGGATGAAATGAAGTTCAGCGGAACCTTGGAGGAAAGCCTGAAAAAGCGCTTTGGAATTGATGAGAACGATATCAGATGCGGGAAAGAATCAGAGGAGGATGGATTACTAAAGTATAAAAAGCCGATTTTGGAAAACGCTTTTCATGCCAGGAAAAATTATAAAGCTTATATCAACAGCTTGGAGAGACAGGAGGGGGAGATTGCTTTTTTTGATTTTGTGGCAAAGGGGACAACTCAGATGTATGTGCAGAGGCTTGTGAAAGATCATCTGAAAGGGTTTTATTTTTTGCAGCTGGAAAGGGATTCGATGAGAAGAAAAGGGGTGGATGCCGAATCCTTTTACGCGGGGGATGATACAAAAGCAAGTGTTATTTTTGATGACTATTATATTCTTGAGACACTGCTTACATCACCGGATCCCTCTGTCGGTGGTTTTGACGAGAAGGGGCAGCCTGTTTATGAGGAAGAAACCAGAACAGATAAGGATCGGATGTGTGCTGAAAGGGCGCAAAGAGGGATATTGGATTATTTTAAAACCTATATGAAGCTGTGTCCCCGGTCAGAGCTGAGAAATGATAAAAAACTGGATGAAATCCTTTTAAAGCTGATACATAAAATAAAAATTTTGGATAGGGATTTTTTGAGTCTGGTGGTGGAGGACCCGTTTTTTAACCGGATGACAGATATAACCGATGTGATTGAATGACAAATTTTATTGACGAGGTGACTAATTGTGGATTTTGAACTGACAGCCTCCATGATGTGCGCCAATTACGGCAATCTGGAGAAGGAAGTAATGGATTTGAATGAGGGAGGCATTGATTCCTTCCATATCGACATTATGGACGGGCGCTATGTGCCGAATTTCGCCATGTCCTTAAATGACATGAGATACATAGCAGGTGCAACGAAGAAGCCGCTGGATGTTCATTTGATGATTGAACATCCCAATAACTGTATTAATTTATTCCTTAAAAATCTTCGCAAAGGGGATACGGTATATATCCACCCGGAGGCGGAGTACCATCCTTCCACTACCCTGCAGAAGATCATCAATGCGGATATGATTCCGGGTATTGCCATCAATCCGGGGACATCGGTGGAGACGGTGATGGAGATGCTGCGCATCGTAAAAAAGGTTCTGGTTATGTCTGTGAATCCGGGCAATGCGGGGCAGATGTATCTGCCCTATGTGGGCAAGAAGATTACCAAGCTGCTTGCGTTAAAAGAGGATATGGACTTTGAGATTTACTGGGACGGGGCCTGCAGCGCGGACAAGATTTTAGAGTACGCGCCGAAAGGGGTGAAGGGCTTTGTGCTGGGAACCACCTTGCTGTTTGGAAAGGAAAGGCCATATGGGGAAACCTTGCAGAACATACGGGATTTGCAGTTTTGATGAGAGAAAATCAGGAAAAAGAAGGATTTGAGGAGCGTATGGCCATGAATATTGCATTGATTTTGTCTGGCGGAACGGGCACAAGAATGGGAATGGATCTTCCCAAACAGTATGTTAAGGTAGAGGGAAAACCGATTATTTTTTATAGCGTCAAGGCCTTGCTGTCTCATGACCGGATTGATGCAGTGCAGATTGTGGCGGAATCTGTGTGGCAGGAAAAAATATTGAATTGGTTGTGGGAGATGGATGAGATTGACGAGGCGGCCAAAAGAAAAAAATGGAAGGGTTTTTCCCTGCCAGGTGAGAACCGGCAGCTTTCCATCTATCACGGACTAAGGGATATGGCAAGCTACGCAAAGGATTCGGATTATGTATTCATTCATGATGCCGCCAGGCCGTTGCTTTCAGGAAAGCAGATTACGGATTGTCTGGACGGGGCATTTGGCCATGACGGGGCAATGCCGGTTTTACCGATGAAGGATACGGTGTATTCCAGCACAGACGGGAGATGTGTGGGGGCATTGCTAAACCGCAGGGAAATCTATGCGGGACAGGCTCCGGAGGTGTTTCGGTTTGGTGCTTACTATGAAGCGAACCTTCGATTACTTCCTGAGAGAATCTTAGAGATTAACGGCTCCACGGAGCCTGCGATTTTGGCGGGACTGGATATTGCCATGATTCCGGGGGATGAGGGGAATTTTAAGATTACCACAAAAGCGGATCTGGATCGCTTTCGGGATATTATGAAAGAAAAAGGAGGGTGAAAGAAAAACAGTGAAATATGAACAGAGCGGAGAAAAAATGAAGGCATGGGTTTTGCGGGGCATTGGCGATATCTCTATGGAAATAGTGAAAAAGCCGGAATTAGAGGAAGGAGAGGTACTAATTGCGGTAAAGGCGGCAGGCATCTGTGGGTCGGATATTCCCAGAATATACCGGACAGGTGCCTATTCTTATCCATTGATTCCCGGACATGAGTTTTCCGGCGTGGTGGAGATGGAAAAAACGGGAAGAATGGCAGATGCTGACAGAGAGATGAAAGAATGGCTGGGACAGCGGGTCTGTGTGTTTCCTCTGATTCCCTGCGGAAATTGTATTCCCTGCGGGGCAAAACAATATGAAATGTGCCGGAGCTACAGCTATCTGGGATCCCGCAAAAATGGTGGCTTTGCAGAGTATGTAGCGGTTCCGGCAAAGAATCTTTTACGGATTCCGGATTCGGTCAGCTTTGAGGAGGCGGCCATGCTGGAGCCCATGGCAGTGGCAGTTCATGCTATGAGAAGAGTGGAGTGGTCCTTTTCCGATAAGATTGTGGTGTGCGGCTTAGGAACCATTGGCCTGCTGCTTGTGATGTTTTTGCGGGAAGCGGGGGCGAAAAATCTTTTTGTGGTGGGGAATAAGGAATTCCAGAGACAGCAGATCCTTCATATGGGATTGGGGGAGGATTCCTACTGTGACGGAAGGTCCAAAGATGTGGCTTCGTGGATTTTGGAGAACACGGACGGCGCCGGGGCAGACGTTTTTTTTGAATGTGTGGGAAAGAATGAGACCTGTGCATTGGCAGTGAACAGTGCAGCTCCATGTGGCCGTATCTGTCTGGTGGGAAATCCCTATTCGGATATGATGCTGGAAAAAGCGGTTTACTGGAAGATTTTAAGAAATCAACTGACTGTAACGGGTACGTGGAATTCTTCTTTTACAGGCGATGTGAGCGATGAATGGCATTATGTGATGGAACGGCTTGCTCAAAAAATGATTCATCCGGCTGAATTGATTTCTCACAGGCTCGCGTTTGAAAGGCTGGATCAGGGATTATTGATGATGAGGGATAAAAAGGAAGATTACTGTAAAGTCATGGGGGTCTGGGATAACTGAAAAGTTATCCCGGACCCCAACTTTTTTAATAAACTCTTGACTATAGAAAAATAATGTTTTATTATATAGTTACGTAACTTTATAATAAAACCAAAAAGGAGTACACAGTATGAAAACAAGAATGAGTTTTTCCACAATGGCAGTGCTTTTCACAGCTGCGGCAATCTCCGGATGCAGCCCGCAGTCTCAGTCTCAGCCCCAACCCAGCCCTACAACCCAGGCAGCGTCTTCCACAGCCCAGGAAAGCACGGAAAATGCCTCGCAGGCAGAGGAGATGTCTACAGAAGTTTCCTCCTCCCAGACAGACGGAAAACCCATGGAATTTTCCCCAATCAAGCTGAGAATCGCCTATATGCCCAATATGGGGAGTGCCTCCGCGATTATCGCTGCCAGGGATGGCGGATTCTTTGAGGAAGTGGGGATTATACCGGAGCTGGTGCAGTTTCAGGGAGGTCCGGCAGAGATAGCGGCCATGGCTTCCGGAGACATTGACATTTCCCAGATCGGCCATGGGGCACATGCTCTGTGTATAGAGGGGCAGGCGCAGATATTCGGGTTGGATCTGTATGGAAAGTCGGATGAGGTGATCGCAAACAAGGAGAAGGGGATCGAAAAAATTGCGGATCTGGCAGGAAAGCGGGTGGCAGTGACAGCGGGAACCTCATCAGAGATTGTTTTGGATCTGGCTCTGGAAAAGGCAGGAATAAGCCGGGAGGATCTGGAGCTGGTGGAGATGGATGCCAATGGGGCAGTGACGGCCATGATCAGCGGCAATGTAGATGCCTGCGCCAGCTGGTCTCCCGGCACCAATATTATTCGTGACCGGATGGGGGAAAAGGCAGTTACCCTGGCGGGAAATGAGGACTTTTTTGACAAGGTGGCATTTCCGGGAAGTTTTATTGCCACAGAGGGCTTTGGAAAGGAGAACCGGGAGGCATTGGTGCGGTTCTATGCAGCAATTTTAAAGGCCATGGACTACCGGAAGGAGAACGTGGAGGAGGTTTGCCGGTGGCTGGCAGCGGAGATCGAGGCAGAGCCGGAGGATATTCTGGCAACCAAGGATAATTATCAGTGGCTGGTAGCACAGGATATCCGTAAGTAGGTAACCATCTGTACCTTGACAAAATAAGAAATCCCCCGGTACTTAC
>CAJUHR010000005.1 GCA_910586255.1 uncultured Lachnospiraceae bacterium
CTGATTGTTACTGATGGTATCGGATCAGCATCAATATATCTTAATAAATCACTATTTAATTTAGTAAGCTGATCCTGCAGGTTTTTTCCGTAAGCCGCATCCAAAAAGAACTTCCCCGGTTCTGCACATAAACCATTGTTTACCAGCAGTCCCCGCATCTCGCCCAGCGTCACCAGCCCCATCAGGGCAGCCTTAATATTTGATATAATAACTGATAGCTTCTTCCCCTTTTTAATTTCCTTAATGGCCTCCCGTGCTGCAGGTACTTCCGCAGGCTCTTCTCCTGACTGTTCCCCTCCTGCTATTTCAAAATCATCAAATACCGATAGCTTTGTATTTGATATGTCTCCATCACTGGCATCCACCATTTGCCCTTTTATTTCTTCCATCTCCGCTTTCGTGGCAAAATAAGAGCCTTTGACTATCACTTCTGCTCCATATGTATTTTCCGTATGGATCATGAGGTCATACTCATACTCCACGAGCTTTTCACTGGCGGCCGGAACCCGTTCCCCTATCTTATCCTGGCCAATGATATATAAAATTTCTTCGGCCCCCTCGTGCTGCCTGGCATAAATACCGATCTGCCGGAGCATATATTCTTCTGCCAGCCCCACATTATGCAGTACAAATTTCAAATGGCTGGCCCCTTCCACTACCACAATCTCCTCGATTTCTAAATCCTGTTTCTTGTTTTGTACTGACAAAAGTGCTCCATCATTGGAACTATATGCATCACTGGCCTCGATCCTGGTAATAATCGGTTTGGACCCGGCAATTAACTGGGCCTCCATTATCCTTCCTAGATCGGTTAGTTTAAATTTCACCGTTCCACCTCCGTCCATATCTTTTTATGTTCCACAACTGCTGGCGTAAAGTATTTATCCATCTGGTAATTGCGGGTGAGCTGATTGATAAATTTAAATCCAAAATGTGCCACACGGATTCTCCGGAAGTAATCTTCCGCAATCTTAAGGTTATCAATCAGTGTCATGGATTCCACCATCACCGTAAACATGCACCCTGTCTCGGTGATAGATACCCGGATAGCCCCCAGCATCTGTCTTATGGTATCTTCAATGTTTTCCCGTTTCGGAATCTTCCGCTGCATCTTTTTGGCAAAAACCCTGGCCCGGCGCTGCTCAATGGTCAGGTCTGTGTTGTGATCCAGGCAGTAATCCTTCTCCCACAGCTCGATTGTTTCCAGGGCTGTCATCACATGCAGCTCCCGGATCCATCCGCCCACTGCCGCTTCCACGGCATCAATCTCCGGCTGCTCCGCCTGAAATAATTCCCTGATCTGCTCTGTGTCAGCAAATAAAGGGGTAATGTCATCCTGCAGCATAAGCCTCCTCCTTTAAGATCAAAATTGGATCACCTGCTATCGGGAAGCTGCGGTTTTCCAGTACCAATGACTTCTCCTCTCCGTTAATCAACAAATCCTCTACATCCGTTACTCCCTGGCATCCCATCAGAATATCAATAATCTTTGCGTGAGATACCCGTGCATTGGTACCGGATTCCTTAAAATCCATACTCTCTAAATGACTTATTAAATTCTTTTTAAATTCAGCCTTTACAGAACTGACAGACATATCTGCTGCCAGATAAACATTGGCCGATACCTGAATCTCCAAACCAGTGCCTGACTGGACCAGCACGTCTGCACCTGGTACCCGCTCCGCCTCGATATGCCCCAAAACCCGCTGCACCAAAATATCAGAAGCTTCCGTGTTTCCCTTTGCAATGATTACAACATCTACCGTTCCCAGCCCCCGGGGGATATCAAATACTTTTGCCTTGGCCACGCCGGTCACCTCCAGAGCAGCTGCCCGGTACCAGGCAATATTTCCGTATCCCTTAATCTCATTTTCCTCGGCCTCTATCCGCGCCTTAAAATCCTCATCACTTTCCGCATCATATCCCCCACTGGATGCTTCCTCATTGGATATGCTTTCCAGCCCCTCATAGCTTTCAACAAATTCCCACTCAGCCTCAGGCAAAATCCCATAGCCAGCCCCGGTATTAATACACTGGGCGGACACCTGCACCTCTCCTGAATCCCCCACTGTATAGGTTCCCATGATCTGATAAACCACCTCTCCGGATCGGACACGCATGTCATCATTTATGATTGCCCCAGGCTGTCCGATAATTGTTAAGTTTACTTCCTCAGCTGTTGCCGGGTTCCGTATCATCCCATGGTTTTCTTTGGCGGCTACATCCAGATCCTCACCGGCTGCGGTCCGCACATGCGCCCGTGACAGCAGACGGTCATATTCGATACTGTAGATCCGGGCAATTTCATTCGCCACAGCCAGCAGATTATCTGCAGTAAAGCTCCCGGCCATTTTACTGGCGGGGAGCTTTAAATCGTTTGTCATCCGTTCATATATTTCACTTGATGTATTACCCATAATTAAACTCCGTTTCTGATTCTATTTCCCCGTATACGGTCTCTGCTGTAAACCATATATGCAAATTGCTTCCCCGGTGCTCAAATTCAAAATCCCCCACATCGGTAATGTAAGGATTTACCATCAGTGCCTCCTGGACCAGCCGCTCCGCCTCGCTCTCCCGGATCTCCCGACTGCTGCTCATTCCGACAATCTCATCAAACTCCTGTCCATATTCCCTGGGATATGCCGGATAGCGGTACCTGGCTGTTTTCATTGCCTTGTAAATCCAGATTTTAAGCGCCTCTTTTTTCTCCACCAGATAATACTTCCCGTTCCTGGTCAAAAAGCAATTCTTTTCAAAATCATAGGCCCATTCCTTATAAACCGGCAGGTTTTGGCTGGCATCGGACGCGATCCCCACCGTCAGCTCCGGAAACAGGTTCATACTTCCACCACCTTACACAAAATAAAAAACCGATCTCCGACCCTCTGAATTAAAACCTTATCTCCTGCATGGATTTGAAACGCACTGTAAAATTTAGTTAAACACTGTTTTAATGCGGTTTCTGATGTGGATACGCCGGATGGGTTAAGGCCCAGCATAAGGGCCGGATGGCAGCAGAGATTAACCGATATCTCTACTTCCCCCACCTTGATCCTCAGAGGGGACACACCTGTCACAACTGCCACATCCATATCATAACCGTTCCTTGCCGCCCCTCGTTCCTCCATGATTTCCGCCATTCTGCTGTATGGGTTCATCCGGCCATCACCGCCTCCACTCCTAATTTCATCTTATGGATCCCATTGGAAAAGGTATGGGTATCATCCGTGATGATATATTTTCCCAGCATCCCATTGCTGGCATCCAGGATATATACCGCTTTTCCGGATATGCAGTCCCAATTCCCCAGACATTCCAGGGAGCATGTGTTTTCGCTCCGCTTCAGCTTTCCCTTTGCTTCCTGATCTGCATCCTTGTCTTTTTCCTTTTTATAGGTTTCCTGTAAGATACCGTAAACCAGATCTTCGTCATTCTGCACCTTGCCGGTAACATTCCCGTTATCATCCAGAATCAGGATCCGGTTGACCATGTTCTCAATGCTGCTGGTGTATTTTACATCCAGCAGGTTCCCTTCTCCGGATATCACAGCTGCCACTTCGCTTCCCTCTGCCCCTACCGATACGGCGGCCCCGTCTGCATAGATATAATAACCGCTTCCGTATGCCTCGGAAATTACCTGGTGGATGGTTTTCTCCCCGGTACTGATGACGGTCTTTTCGCCTGGGATTACCGGAAACACCCCCACAGCAATATTAAAATCCCCGCAGACACTTTTTAAAATTGCATCTGCAGTCCCCTGGTACACTTTCGCAACCTTATTCCGTCCCAGATACCATAAAATATCTGCCGCATTTACTTTAACGGTTACGCCTGACAGGCTGCTCTCTACCCGGGTTACCACACCGACAAACCGCTGTTTATTTCCACCATCATACAGGGCAATGGTATCCCCCTTTTGTACCTGGACTTCCGGGATCCCGCTCCCCTTTTTATATAAATAAGAAGCAGAAAGGCTCCTTGCCCTCTGCTTTTTATCTCCTGCCCACTGCACGCTTTGGTACAATTGCGACAAATCCTTATCATTCACAATCAGTTTCATGGTATCGTCAGGACCATTCCTTCCTGCAGCTTTTTGGGGTCGATGTTTCCGTTTGCTGCTGAGATTTTTGTCCACTGGTTCCCGTCCCCATAGTATTTTACTGCCAGGGACCAGAGGGTTGTCTTGGAATTTACGGTTTCTGTCCCACCGGTGGCCGGCGCCGCTTCTTCTGTCCGGGGGAGCAGCACCGGATCCGATACATTTATTAGACCCTGAATGGATTCCACCGTGGGAACTGACAGTGATTTATACTCTGTAAATTTCCAGCTGATATAAACATCCTTCTGACCCTCTTTCAGCGTCACGGAATCAGAATCAATCATGGCCTTAAAATTGACTTTCGGGTCAGAAATGATAATCCTCACTTTGGTTGCTTTCTTTTTCCAACGCTCAATCAGCTTTAAAGCGCTTTTAATTGTTTCCCCGTCATAAAACGGGGAGCTCCGGTCCGGAAGAAACGTGGAAATGGTAACCTCTTTTAACCCCCGTTTTCCGGGAATGTTGACCTGTCCCATCTGGTCAACATTTTCCCGGATATGCTCTACCGGGTCGGTAATGGTACATTCTGCCGGGTTTACGGTCAGTTCGATCTTTTTCCGTCCGCTCTCCTTAATCAGGATTGTCCTTGTCTTTGCCATGGCTCGTCTGCTCCTATCTGTCTACCTTGTCCAGCTCCTCCACAATCGCCTCCGCAATCTTTTGGATATCGGCCTCTTCCCGCACCGTAACGTTCTGGATTTCAATTTTCACTTCCCGCCCCCGGTTTAAAATATTGTTGGTCTGAGAATTGGAGTATACCTTGGAGCCGGTAGGTAAATCTACTAATTCTGGGCCATGCTCTGCAATGGTTGTATATCCTCCTCTCCAATAGCTCGTACCATTGGCATTGGATCCGATACTGCTTGCTCCGGACGCCTTGCCGGTTGCCGAAGATGCCGCTACCTTGGACGCACTGGAGCTCACATCTGCCGCACTTCCGCCAATCGCTGCTGCTGCCCGTTTAAACACTCCGGCCACAGCCTCAATCCCGGCTCCAATAGCGGAAATTACCGGTTCGATTACACTCCACACCGATGAGATCACGCCCTGGATATAAGGGAATACATATCCGACTACAGATGCCATCAGGTTAAAACCTTCAATTGCCAGGTCCAACACCGGGCCACATATGGCCCAGGCTGCCGACAGCACTCCGCTGATGGCCGGGCCTGCTGCCTCTATGATCGCCCGGAATGTTCCGGTATGATTTCCTACTACCTCAAACGCACGGGAGGCCTTTTCTGACATGCTTTCCACAATGCCGCCAATTGTGGGAAGAACTGCCTGTGCTACGGATCCCAGGGAATTAAAAATACTCGACACGACCGGCAAAGCTGCCTGGATTGTTCCGGATACACTCTCAATGGTATTTCCTACGGATGGCCCCAGGTTATCCAGTGCCGGCTTCCAGCTGTCCCATAAAACGCTTACTGCGGATCCTGCTGCGGAAAAAAACGGTTCTACAGCGCTTAAGGCTCCGGATACCGCCTGCTCAAACTGAGGCATGTACTCCGATACCTTTTTAAGCCCGGATTCCAGATAGGGAAGCGCCTTTTCCCCCATGGACATCAGCATCACAAGCCCATGGTTTTTAATCCTGGATGCCATCTCTTTCACGGAAGATGTCTGCCGCTTAAACGCCTCATCGGCCGCCCCGGTCGCGGATTTCATAGCTTCCGTCTTGGAGGCAAAATTATCTGCCTGGGTTCCCGCCAGGGCCAGCACCGCATTTTTGGCCTCAACACTGGAAAACATGGAGGCAAACGCTACTTCATCTCCATTTACGGATTCTTTCAGCTTGCCAAGGACGCTGCCCAGGCTTTCGCTTTCCAAAGCCGCTGCTCCGGAGGAATAGCCCATCTTTTCCAGGGCGGACGCCATCTCCTTTGATGGGGACATAAAGCCCTGCATGACCGCCTTTAACTGGGTGGTTACCTCAGCCGTCCCGCCTGTTACGCCGGTCAGGGTTGCCATGGCGCCAAACAGCTCCTCCTGGCTCACTTTCATGGCGGACGCCAGAGGGACCACCTGCCCCATGCTGGATGCCAGCTCCGGGAACGATGTCTGTCCCAGTTTAACAGTCATAAATGCCAGGTCGGATGCCTTTTGGACTGCTGAGGCAGAGGTATCTCCGTATCCTTTGGTGACAGCTGCCAGCATCTTCACCGAATCGGCAGTCTCGGCATTTCCCGCTTTGGCCGCCTTTGCCGCAATCTCCAGCTGCTTGGAGGAATCTGCAGATTCCCCAAACGCAGACACCACCTCATATAACCCGGAAGAAAGGTTATGAGCTGAAATCCCGGTATCCACGGAAATCTTTTTTACTTCCGATCCCATGGAGGCAATCTTGGCTTTGACGTCCCCATCCAACAAGGTAGAAACATTTGCCATTTCCGACTGGAAGTTTACTGCCTGGGTAACCGCAACCCCGCTGGCGGCGGCTGCTGCGGTAAAAGCGGCTGCCGTTCCGGCCAGGGCAACCTTCCCGGCTGCCTTGGCCACCCCCGTTGCTCCTTTTGCCACAAAATTTACAACCTTATTTTCCTTGACTGCTGCCAAGGCATCCTTTACCTTCCGGATCTTCGCCATGGCCAGCTCTTCCCTGGCCTTCAGCTGCACCACCTTATCCTTTAATGGCTTCAGCTGCTTTTTTACCCCTTCAATCGCCTGATAGGCCTGGGAATTTTTGATCCGGATCTCTTTTTGCTTTATCTTTTGCTTCTCTAAGGCTATCAGGCTGCTTTTTACCTTTTTTACTTCTGCAGAAAAGGATTTGGACGCCGCAGCCGCCTGCTTTAACACACCAGAGACATTATCCTGTATCCGGATAATCCCGCCAAATACCTCGGTAGCCGCCACGCCCTCACCTCCCTAGGTGGCTGTAAAAATCAGTAAGGGCCTCCAAAAATGCCCGTTTCATGATCTCAATCTGTTTTTCCTCATTTAGCTGTGCCAGTGCCAGGTAAACCAGCATTTCGTCCCTGTTCAGCCGGTCCAGCTCCTCCGGCCGGTAGCCCCGATCCAGATAATACCCGTAAAGATAGCCTCTGCGGGTATTTTTAATTACTTTTTTACCTCATCCAGCTCCTTTACCGTGCTTTCTCCCAATGCTCCGGATAAAGTCAGGATTTCATTGACTATCTTGTTCCGGTCCACCTTGCTGATACTGTCGCATACCTCCAGATGCTTCTCGATCATCCCTTCTTGTTTCATGTATTTCGCCAGCTCCTGCAGGGTGGAAGATGCATAATACACGGTGTATTTGTCATTAATATAATCATCATCGCTATATTCATAGCAGTCACTGATTTCCTGATCGGTAAGGGCGCGGATCTCAATGGTCTCTTCTAAAGCCCCGATGTAGAGAGATTTCCGTTTCATCTTCTTTTTTTCTTCAATCTTTTGGGCCGCCTTTTTAGCAAATGCCTGAAAGTTGATTACCTTTTCTCTATCCATCTCTTTTCTCCTTATTGCTTGATTTCATCCAGATTAATCATATCCGTAGGGGTAAACCCGAAAGGAATTTCGCTTTTTACCGCAGCTCCTTTTTCGTATTCCAGGGGAAACTCGTTTAAGGCCACGTTGCCAATCTGATACCGCTCCAGCTGCCCGCCAGCGGCATCCTTATCTTCCAGCTTTGTGACAATCGTTCCTCTAGGGTCCCTGCCCGCAACAATCTCCCTGCGGACCTCCTCAAAGGCACTGTAGCAACGGGTCACGGAAATGGTTCCTTCCCCTTTCAGCCCGACAATTTTCGTGTCCACATCCGGCCCGGTCTGGATTTCCTCCCGGTTTACCGTGATTTTAATACTGATTTTCGTACATCCTAAAATCTTGAGCCCGTTATAATAGACTTCTGCTGCCGATCCGGATAAATACCGGTTGCCTGGCACATCTCCCATCTTCCTCTCCCTCCTTTACATGCTGACACTCATGTGGAAATCCTCCATGGCATCCAAAAATTTCCATTTCCCGGTAATGGCGAAATACGATCCGGTATTGGACTTATGAATCTCCAAATCCGTCATTTCCGATGTATCCTTCCCCCTGCCTTCCAGATATGCTTTGGTTGCCGCAGTATCCAGGCTTACTTCATACCCCTCATCTTTGTCAATCAGCACATCTTCCAGGGTTTTTAAATACGTCATCACCGCGCCAATAAACGCCTGCTTGTTGTCATAGGTGTTATTCCGTTTTCCCTGGTAATCCTCCCGAAAGGTTGTAAGGATATCTGTCCGCACAATGTCTGCAGCTTCCTGGATTTTAATTTTCCGAAAGTCCTCCGGCATTTCCTCCGATACCGTGGTCAGGCTGGTCACTCCCCGCCCGATCTTAAATTTCTCCCCGTCATACACCAGAATCAGCTTTCCGGAATTGATTTCCTCATCCGGATCCTCGTGCTGGGCAATATCCACTACCTCATCTAAAATATACGAGGTACTGGACTGGGTCAGGGATATCCCCGCCAGGATCCCGGCGATCCGGGCCGTATACCCCGCTGTTGTTACCTCTTCTACGCCGGAATCCGCATCCCACACAATTGAGATTCCGGACGTGGCAAAATTTACCACGGCTGCGGAATCTGCTGCGGCACTTGGAAGGACCGCTTTCCACTTCCGATATTTGGTCTTTTTCTCCTGGTCAAAAAAGCTTCCCAGGGCTGTGGCGTCTGCCGCGGTACACTCCGGAAAGGCAAACCAGTCAAACTCCAGGCAGGAAAAGAGCTTTTTCGAGGCGGATACATCCACCGCACCCCCGGCTTCCTTCTCAATTCCCCGCACCGCCAGCACCTTGGACGGCTTTCCTTTAAACGCATACTTTAAATATTTATAATTTTCTCCGGTCCAGTCTCCCGGGTTTACATCCAGCAGACTGGTATATAAGGTCACTGCCTGCTCCTTGGTGGCGTCATGGAGCAGCAGCACTACCACGCCCCTGGAGCTCCGTTCAATCACGGTCGATGCCTTCTGTGTAAACGTCATGACCAGATCCGGCAATCCTATTTTCATTTTCATCCTCCTTTTATATCCTGATTTCCAGTTCCTCAAATAAATCGAAGGTTTCTCCTGCCCGGGGGATCCCGTCATTATAGGCAACCGGAAACGTGACATGCAGCAGGTCATCTGCTATGTTCCCGCTGATTGATTCCACATGCAGGTACCGGTCTCCGCAGAAAAAGCCTCCCCCTATGGTCAGCTCCAGCCGCTCCTGGACATCATACAAGGTCTGATTGCTGGATTTTGATTCCTCCATATAGGTGATATCAACCAACACCGTTTTGTCCCTTGTATCGGCCCCCATTGCCAGTTCGCTGCCCTGCAGGTTAAGCTGTACGTGGAGCAGGGGAAATGCTTTCCCGTCTGCTGCCCGGATCTGCTCGATATCCTCGGTAAATACACTGGCTTCCGGAAACGCTTCGCTGAGCAGCCTGGTTAATGCCCGTTTAATCCCATTTAAAGCCACCATTAAAAGCACCTCCGAAGCTCGTTTAACATAGCATGTATGTCCGACTGCAGCAGGTTCCGTTTATACTGGTACAAACCATTTTCTAACATGTAGACCCCCTTTTTCTTTCCGACCGTCCTTTTCCCCCTCACAATCCGGTGCCCGTAATTCACTGCCGGGCCGTAATGGGTATTGTTTACGATCCAGATGATAACAGCGCCGCTTCCCGGATCTGCCCGGACTGTCCAGCGCCGCCGCAATGTCCCGGTATCTACCGGTGTCAGTGCTTTTACCTGCCCGGCCGCATTTAACCCGATCTTTTTGGCCTCCTGGATAAAAATCCGGTTCTGCCAGGCATCCAGGCCCTTCTCAAATGCTTTTTCTAAATCCTCAAACGATTTCACCTGCAGTCTCCTTATACAGACTTTTCAACTTTGACCGGCGTTTCCCCGTGGTTCAGGACCACATAGGTCCGACCGGTCCGGCCCTCATAGATCGGACCCGAGGCCGTTCGGACCACAACCAGATCGTTCTCCCGAAAAAGGATCTCCGGAGCAGCAAACAGAGTATATTTACTCGTGGAAGAATCCGTGATGGTTCCTTCCTCCGGGGCGTCATTCCCCGACAGGCTGAGTGCGCATCTCCTGTTTTCGTAGATCCGGTCCGGCTCCTGGCGGGTTTCCCCGCTGTCTGCATCCTTTACCAGTCGGTACCGGTATCCGTCCATCCGGTCACAATAGGTCTTATCCAGGATCCGCTTTTCCCGTTCCAGGTCCTTTAACATCCGCTTCCTCCTTTTTGTTTCTGGGGCTGTTTTTTCCTTCCTCACGCTTTTTCTGATTCAGGTTCCGGTGCAGATACTGCATCCGCTGCTTTGCGTTCATCTTATCCTCCTCACATCACCCGCACCAGCCGGTACCGATACATGGCATCCCGCTGGCGGGCGGTAAAATTGTCCTTGGTGATGATATTTTGATAATTGATCTGGGTGTCCCCCCGTTTGATACTGGCTACGTGATCCCCGTTCTCCATGCGGTAATGGTCCAGGACAATCTCCCGGACCACATAAGAAAGCTCCGGAGGGCACTCCTTCCGGTTGCAGTAATCCCGCACTGCTGCTGATGCATCCTCAATCATCAGCTGCAGCACGCCGTCCTGCTCATCGGTCTCAATCCCGGCCAGCCGTTTTACCGCATCCAATATTTCCATCAATTATACGGTCCCTCCGCCTTTATTTTCCTCCTGGCCCTCGCTTTTGGTTTCCCACACCGGCTGCTTTCCGTAATGGGGCAGGATTGCCTTAAGCTGGCTGTCCTTGACCCATACATCATGGTACTTCCGGTACCCGATAAACCAGGCGTCTGCCTTTTGGTTAGTATCCGGGTCAATGATCTTGCCCTTATCCTGTTTACAGACGGCGATCGCTGCCGCTAACGGCAGGATGATCCAGTCCGCCAGCTCTGCCCCTTCCGCCTTTTCAAACCCGCTCTCTGCCGGATTTTCTAAGTTTCCCGGCTTAAACGTATATTTATGGTACATCCGGTCAGACGGGACAGTCTGGATGGGGACTCCGTTCACCACACGGACCTTCGTGGTGATCTCTCCCCGTTTAAATTCCGTTACTTCGATATTTTTATTAAATTCCGTGGAAGCATTTAAAAATCCCTTTGCCGTTCCGGACATACAGCAGATTAACGGGGTGGATTCCCCGACAATGTCCTGCACTGCGGAAATGTCCTTGATTAACAGCTTATAAACGTTTGCTTCCGTAACCGCAGCAATAACGGCATTTCCTTTTGCCAGCTCCTGCACCGTGGAATACCGGTAGGCATCCACCTCCGGAATCACCTTTGTCCGCTGGAATTCCCCCAGGACGGTCCCGGCCGTCACAACAAAATTGCTCTCATCCACCTCCATTGCATCGATCTGGAAGGATGTACCACGGTCCATCTTCATGGTCCTGGTTTCATACTCTAGGGTAATACTGCCACTGGGATACCCGTCCCCCCGGCTGTAATCCTTCAGGCCGGTCAGGGACATCTTCGGGATCTTTACCTCGGCCCCGCCGGTATAAATTACCTGCCCGGCATTGGCATCCATAAAGCTGGATGTCAGCCCCTCCATCATCTGCTTATCCAGTTCGGTCTGGAATACCTGCCGTGTTTCAATCGTATTAATTGCCATCATTCTCCTCCTATCCTCTCAGTGCGGATGCAAATACATCCGAAATGGTCTTGTCTCCTTTTGTTACTTGGCCGGCCGACTGAGGGGGCGTTTTCCCTACCAGCCGCTCATCCAGCCGCGCCTTCAGCTCTGCATCTGCAGCAGCCTTATACGCTTCAATGCATTCTTTGGTTTCCTCCTTGTTCCCCCGGATCAGGAATGGGAGCATGGTCTCAGAAATTCCCTTTTCTTTTAAGATTGCTTTGGTGTCCATCTCCAGTTCCCGCCTGGCCAGGATCTCCTCCCGCTTCTTAAGCTCCTTTTCCCGGGATTCCGGATCCGATTCTTCTGGAGAGGTTTCTGCTTCGGAAGGCTTCTCCTTCCCTTCCGCCTCTTTTCCCGGTTCCTGTTCTTTTCGGGCAGTATCCTTTTCCAGGCTGTCAGCCGGATCTTTTGTGGTATTCTGTCCCGTTTCCCGGGTTCCTGCCGCAGTACCTTCTCCGGCCGTTCCGGTTTTCTCTCCGGTTACCTCTTGTGCATCCCCTTGCCCGGCTCCATTTGCCATAGTTTCTTCTCCGGCTGCGGTTTCCCTGGCATTATTCATATTTTCGTCCATCCGTCTCCTCCTTTTGATTGATCCAATTAAAAAAGACTGCATTTTCATGCAATCTCTTTTTTCCTTTTTGATTCTCCCTTATTCGATTTCCGTGACACTCTCAATCTCGTTTTCCGGGAGCAGACGCATCCGTTCCGATGGCAGCTCCCTCACAGCCATGATCTCACTGTCGTCATCATCATAGACCAGACTGTCCGGAATACAGTCAAACTCCTCTCCGTTTTTCATCCGTACATGGGCCCGTTTGTCCAGGCCGCACAGCACATTCAGTTCATAGGTCCAGTACATTTCATTTCTCCTTTACCGGGAATACATGGGTTCCTTTCCGTTCATGATACATAATGCAAATCCGGCTGGTTTCCTCATACCGCTTAGTACCCTGATTATAGCATCTTCCTATTGATCTTTCAACGGTAATCCATTCCCGCAGGGTTCCGGAACCCTGCCGGTACGTAATGAGCCCTTTTCCTGCATACCGGTCTACAAGTTCCTGGGCATTGATTTGCCTATACAGGTATGACTGGGGGGTCTGCTTTTTTTCTTGGGGAATGGTAGGATCCCGCTGGCTTTCAAATGCCTGCTTCATTCGGTTTCTCAAGCTTTTAGTCCCTTGAGTATGTTCCAGCTGCTTTGCTTTCTGGATCCGGATATTCACCTTTCCTTCCGCAAGCCGCCTCTTAAACTGGTTTATATAATTTGTTTCATGATACTGTTGTTTCAGCCGTTCATACCCCTCCGGATCCTCATATTTCTTTGTGATGAAATCCCGGAAGCTGCCGGCTGCCGCACCCAGTACCTTTTTGTAACGCCCATGCTGCTCCTGATCGGCCTTTTTATTCCGATCCTGGCGGTTTTGCAGGGCCATCTTTCCTTTTTCTGTCTCTGACAGCCCATGGTACCATTCCTGGTAGGTCATGTTACTGGGGACTTTGTAATACTTCCCGGATGCCGTCCTTGCCGCCCTTTCCGTCACCTCCTGCCTGAAAGGCACCACCGTGCTCCGGCAGTTAGGATGCATGGGCGGATAATTTTTCCCGGCCTTCGCTTCCCCGATGGCAAAATCCTTCCCGTCCATTTCCTGACAGACTTTACTGGTCCGCCTGTCCAGGGTTGCCAAAAACCGGTACCGGGTGATCCCGCACTCCTCAAATGCGTCCCGGGTCGCTTTCTCATGGATGTAGGCGCTTTCCGTGCGGACCAGGCGCCTGGCATTGCTGGCCGACACCTCCATCCGGCGGGTCAGCCGCTTAGTCATCTCCTCCACACCCTCTCCCCGGATCAGACCGATGGTCAGATTTTCCCTAAGCTCCTGGCTCAGCTTTTTCACCCCTCCCCAGATCCGGTCAGAAAAATGATCTTTCGCCCAGCTCTGCATCACCGCCTTCCTGACGGCAGCCGGATCCGGGGAAACAAAATCCTTCCCCATCCCCAGCCATTGCTGCTGGTTGAAAATCCCCCGGAAATATCCGTCCCGGTATTCCTCATCCAGCAGCTGGTACAGGTTCACCTGCTGCTCATTGCCCACCTCCAGTGCTGTGCGCTCGATCTGCGCCTGCATCAGCTCCAGATGGGTCAGGTATCCCCGCCGGGATAACTCCTTCAGATGCCGTTCCTGCTCCTGAAGCTTTTTTTCTATGGCGGCAGCGATATCATCCGGAAGCTCTTCCGTTTTCAGCTGCTTCCGTTCCTTTGCTGTCTCCCGGATCATCCTGTCAAAATCTATTTCTTTAAAATCCGCTTTTGACAGCCGTTTTTTTGCTTCCAGAAGGGTGATCCCCTCCTGCTCGGCAAAGGTTTTATATAGATTTTCAATATCCATCCGGATTTCATCCATGGCGGTCTGATACATCCGCCGGATCTCCCGGTTAATATTCTTTTCCGCCCGGTTGATGCTCCTCTTCTTATCCGCCAGGCGGCGCTTTTCCCAGTACCGGGTTTCCTTCTCCCGCGCCGTCATGTCTCATCCTCCGGGATCTCCTCCTCCCCATAACCAAACTCCTCCTTCCTTTTTTCCTCCGCGATCCGTTCCAGTTCCTCTTTGGTATCCGGCACCACGCTGGACGGCAGCATGGACAGCTGGGTCTCCTTGCTCACCATTCCCTCTGCCTTTCCGGCATTTTCAATCTTCTCCGTGTCATTGTCAATAAAATTCCGCTCATAAATCTGCTGCACCAGGGACGGATCATAGTTCCGGGAATATTTCAGATTGATCCAGTCCGTCACCAGCTTGATCTTCTTCTGCACGGCCAGCCGGAACTTGTTTTCCTTCATGATGGCCAGCTGCTCCAAGCCGATCAGCTTGTATCGGATGGCAATCCCGGATAAATCCCCCGAAAAACTCTCATCCGTCATGGCCGGGACCTGGCTGATAAAAAAGATGTCCCGGAAGATCCGGTCCTTATAAGCCTCATCCTGGCTCCCGTCCGCCTGCTTGACCAAAAACTTGGCGTCTCCGTTATCGTCAAAAAACATCACCCGGCTGTTGCGCAGGTTCCGTTCCGCCTCGCTCTGGGGGATTTCATTGCCTTCGTCATCCGTAAAGCCCCCGCCGGCGCCCTTAATGATTAAGTAAGCATCCGTAAAATAATCCTTATCATTGGCCGTGTTGGACTGGGCTTTATCGTATGCGTCAATCTCCGGAATCACACATTCATAGTCCCCGGTCTGTTCCTCGTTGTTCCAGTACACAATTACCGGCACATCCGACAGATAATGCGGTTCCACCTCATAAAGGTCATATAAAGCCGCCTTATTTTTTCTGCGGAATTTCCAGATATCGGTTTTGTCATACACATCCGCCCCGTCTGAGAGCAGGTTTCCGTCCAAGTCTCTGGTCTCCCACAGGTGGATGGCACACTCCAAAAACTCATCCGCCTGGGGGGAATATACCGGCAGGATTTCCTGAGCCTCATATTTCCGGCCCCGAAGCTCGCTTTTTTCGTTGATATACAAAATCTCAAAGGCAATCCCCTTTTTGCTGGCTGCTTTGCTGATTTCATAATTGTAATTATAGGTATCCTTTAAATAATCCTGGATAGCCTCATGATATTCCTTATCCTCCACCTGGTACCGGATAGGTTTTCCCATAAAGTAACTGGTGGCCATGTTGGAGATATAACGGGAAAATCCATGGAGGATCTTATTGTTCGGCTTCCCGGATTTCATGCTCCGCAGCCGGACCGTATCGTTCCTGGAAGCATAATAACGGTCCAGGCGGTCATACTCCGGGATTTCCCGGGCCCGGAACTTTTCTACCAGGCGTGTTAAAAACCGTTCATCTAATACCTTTTCAATCGCAAACCTGTACATTGTTCCCCCTGCCTACATCCCCAGCCGGTCCTTTTTTCCCAGCCGGGCTTTTTTCCTGCCCTTCACTTCCCCGTTGATCACTTCCACCAGGCCGGTCAGGCAGTCCTCCGCGTCATCGTGGTCATTCTTCCCCTTCCGCTGGTACTTTTTTACATGGCGGGCAAACTCCGGCCATTTCTTCTCCCAGCCCTCCGGCATAATAACCTGCTCCATCACATTGGTGGCATTGACCAGGATCCGGGTCCGTTTGTTCTTGCTCTGGGTAAACCAGGTCACCATACAGCGGTAGCATTTCAGCTTCTTTCGTAAGATCCGGATCACATTCCGCGCAAACCCGCGGCCTCCGTTGTTGCTTTCAATCAGCGCCTCCCTGACCCCGGAAAGCTGCAGGCGCCTGGCTGTCTCCGGCTCCGTCTCTTCCATGGCTGCATCCGTATAGTACACATCCTTTACATAGCCATAGCCGGCGATCACATCCGCGGAGATGCTGCACAGATAATCCGTCCCCTCGTCCGCTGTATCCGTATAATTGATGATCCGCTCCACCTTATCCGGATCAATGACATCATAGGTCTTAAATGTCCCGTACAGGGCGCCCTTTTTATCCACCGGCACCTGTTCATAGTTGGCAAGCCAGATGTGCTCATCCAACGTTGCCTTTTTCATCCGTAAATCTTCCGTGGAGTACAGATCCTCACAAATGCTTTTACAATCCCCGTCCACAGCGGACAGCTTCAGCTCATAGCACCGCTCCGGAAACTCGGCCAGGAGGCGGCCCGCCAGGTCATCGGTCGCCCACCGGGTCTGGATCACAATTACCAAGGCCCCGGACAGCATCCGGGACTGAAAGGTGTTTTTATAAAAACTCCATATCTCTTCCTTCCGGTTATCATTGACCGCCTCTTTATCATTTTTGATAGGATCGTCAATGATCCCGATATGGCCCCTCATGCCGGTGATGGATCCGTCAAAGGAGGTTGCCAGGTAGCTCATATAGGACCCTTCCAGGCTCCACCGCTCCATGGCCCCGTCCCCGTACTTGATTTTTACTCCCGGGAAAAAACTCCCTACGGTAAAGTAATCCGGATCCCCTTCGATCTCCTTATCATTAATGGCTTCCCGGATCGTCTTGCTGAAGGTCAGGGACAATGTCTGGTTATAGGAGACACTGATCACCTGGGTTTTCGGGTTTTGTCCGTACACCCAGGTGATAAAGGTGCTGGCTGTGTAGGACTTGCCGAAACCGGGCGGCTCGTTGATAATGAGGATGTCATAGGGCTTGCCGGTGGTTTCGTTGATGAGCCGTTTTTCATAGGCCGCCTGCATGGTCCGGCAGATATCATCCTGGTAGGCCCGCTCCGGACGGAAAAAATCCGGGTTGCGCAGGTTGCAGTAGGTCCGGAAATCCTTCCTGCCGGATTCAATTTTCCGTTTCCGGACAGACTGGGGGGAATCATCCTGTCCCTTAAGCCCGGCATCCCGCATCCGGTATTCCCGGGCAAAATCACCAAATCCTCCCATCTGCTCACCGGTACCTTTCCCGGGAAAGCTCTAAGGCTGCCAGGTCATGCTCCCGGCGCATGGTCTCCCCGGTCACGGCTCCGGCCGAAAAGGGACGGTGCTTCCGGTCCCATTCCCGCTTATATGCCGGACGCATGGCCTCATGCTCCCGCTTTCTTCTTTCCCGCTCCTCCCGGTATCCGGGACAGCCCTTTAAAAATCCGGACAGGGTTTTCCGGGAGATTTTAAGCTCCTTTTCTATTTCCACAATGCTCTTTTTATCATCAAAAAAAAGGCTCTCCGCCTTCTTCCTCCATCCGGAGACCATCCTCCTCACCCGCTTCCTGCTTCCCATTTTTGTCGGATTCCTTTTGGGCATGAACACAGACTGCACACCTTTTCGTGTGCCTCTTATTTTCTGCCGTTAAAAACCCGTTTAACCGGCTTAAATTCCTGTTTAAAACATTCCGGTGCCGCATCCTTCCACCGGACTTAAAAACCGCCTTTACGGCCCTCCTATGACATTTTTTCCATCTCCTGCTCCGTCTGTTCCGCCAGCCGGATCAAGACCTCTGCCACCTCCGGATAACTCTGGGCAATCTCCATAAATACCTTGTCCTTTAACAGGTTCATGGCCGTATGGACTGCCCCGGCCTCTTTCCGGGCGTTGATTTTCAGTTTCTCATTCTGTACCTGTGCCCGCTGCAGGGTAGCCACCGCATTGGCCGCCTTGCTCATTCCTGCCGCATCCAGCTCCTCATCCATCAGCGTCTCCATGATGATCTGATTGAGGATCATGTTGTTGGCTTCGTGGATCTCCGTGGGCGGGCGCTCGATGTTGTCCTCCGCCAGCAGGCGGGCAAACTGCTGGGCCACCCGCACGGATTCAAATTTCTTTAGATACCGCCTGCCGTACCGCCCCACGCTGCTGGCATGGATATCATAGCCCTGCTCCTTTAAATCCCCGGAAATGGATTCATAGGTCCGCCCGTCCATCAGCTGCTGTTCCACATCCTCCCGGATATTTGCCGGCAGGCTGTCAATCTTTCCGTGGGCCCGGTTCTTATCCATCCCCCACCCCGATCCCAGGCTCCTCTTTCGTCCCTTCCAGGACATCGATCCCGTCCGGGGTCAGGATATAGACATCCATGTCAATCCCCAGGGCCTGATTTTTACATTCCGCCTTCCAGATGAGCCCTTTCCTTTCCAGGTAAAAAAGCTGCTCCCTGACCTGTCCCGGCTCTGCCCGGCTCCCGGCCTTTTTCATGGCCATCCGGATCACCTTTTCGCTTGCCCCGTTGGGCCCTGCCTGGCGCAGGAGCTCTAAGAGCTGGTTCCGGATCACCTGGTTTTCTATTGTTTTGACTAAATCAGCCATCAATGACCACCCCCACATCCTCCAGATCCCCTTCTGCTAAGTTTACGCCCCGCGGCGTCAGCCAGATGAGGGAATCCATGTAATTTGTTTTGTTCAGTTCCAAATGGACAAATTCCTTTTCCCTTCCGCCCAGGTAATAGAGCGCGGATTTGATCCCGGTATCGGTCAGCAGTCCCGACAGCGGCAGCGATGCTTTTAGTACGGACAGGCTGATGTCCTCCCCGTAATACCGATACAGGGTTTCCACAATATTTCCCCGAAGCTGCTTTGTCTTAATAATATCCAGTGCCGACCGGCTCATCTCCATCTCCCTATCCCCTTATTTCCACTTTTTCTTCCAGGCGCTCCATCCGCCCTAACATTCCTTCAATCGTCCGGTTGATCCCGTCCATAGACCGGTTGATTCCGTCCATGGACCGGCTGATCTCCTTCATGGTCTCGCTGGTACCATTTAACTGGGACATGAGGGCGTTCTCCCGCTTCTCGGCTTCTTCCTTTAAAATCTGTTCCCGTTTATCCGATTCCTTCCGGATTAACTCCTCCCTTTTGGCATTTTCGGACATCAGGAGGGCCTCCTTGTCCCGGAACTGGGATTTCGCATTTTCCAGCTCCCGGCTGATCTCCTCCTTCTGCTTTTTTGCCTCCTCCCGGTTTTTGCATTTCTCCTCTACCAGGGATTCCTCTCGGTCCTTATCCCTTTTTAAAAAATAGGCCACAAACAGGATCAGGAGCGCGGACTGCAGGCCGACACTCTGCATCATTTCCAGGATCTCGGTGATTCCTGTCATCTCTTACTCCCCTCCTTCCTCCGGAAGGATCGTAAGCGTACCGGTGCCTGATAGGATCTCTCCCGAGGAGATTTCAAGCATCCGGGGGGCCGTCTGCTTAATCCCGATTAAGTACGCCTCGATCTGATCTGCGATATAGGCGTCCAGATCCGTGATATAGGTTTCCAGCGTCTTGGTAACGCCCGGCGTCAGCTGGCCCTTTACGCCGTAGAGCACATCCTTGGCCAGGATGGTCAGGGAACTCCTGTCCTCCAGCCCTGCCTTTACCCGTTCCCGGATATCCTTTGCCTTGGTCTGCTCCATGGCCGCCACTGCATTGTAGGTGATCCCATCCAGCAGCTCTTTGGCTGTCTCAAACATCCGGGCAGCGATCTCCTGGTTTTCGTTCTCCGCCTCATCCCGCATCTTGTCCAGCCAATTGCCGGCCACTACCTGGAGATTCCGGCAGAGGAAGCAAAAACCCACAGTAAATACCGCCATCGCCGTTGTGGTTGCCACATCCATAAACAATTCTTTCATCATCCTTTTCCCCTTTCTTTTTAAACTTAAAAAGATTCCCTTACAGGCCCTAAATTCTGCCTGTAAGGGAATCTTATCATAAAAGCTCTGTCAAGTACGTTGTCTGTGACAATTTTTTTGACAATCCGGAAAAATCCTAAAAAGGTGCTTGACAAGGGTTTAAAGATACTGGGAAAGATCGTACTGCCCGGGCACCTGGCGGGACGCTGCCTTTACGATCTGATCCCGGACCAGCCGGTAAACCGTGGATTCCGACACCTGGTATTTCTTTGCCAGCTGCTTGATGTTGGTGCCGTCAAACTCCTCGGAGATGGCTTTATACTTCCGGTTTTTCAAAAGCTCCTCCGGCTTTGGGATGTAAATCTGGGTTCCCCCGTACACCTTTGCCAGCTCTAAAAGCTTTTCAATCCCGATGATCTGTGCATAGCTCCGGTGCTGCTCCTGCAGATCCTCCAGGGAAATGCCCTCCTGCTCCATATGCCGCCACCTCCTTTCTTTTTTGCTTTTCTATTCGTTGTCCCAGAACACCGTCAGTGCCCCGTCCGCATCCGTTTCCATCAGGGCTCCTTCATCGGCTCCCGGACCTTCATGCAGGTAGTAGGGCTTCCCGCCCTTAAACTGCAGGCCCTTCAGCATGTAGCCGGCCCGGTCAAACAGGTACCAGCGGCCGCCAATCCTTAACCACCCGTCCGAAGGATAAGTCCCGTCATGATCCAGGTACCACCATCCGGTTTCATCCCGCTGCCAGCCCGGGGCAGCCGGCGCCTGGGGGCCGGCCTCTGCTTCCTGTGCTTTCCGAATCCCAAAACCGTCAATGATTCCGGCCGCTACCGCCCGGGCAACCTCCTTCTTGTGGGCATTGTACCAGGTCATATCATCCAGGTCGTCAATAAATGCCGTCTCTAAGAGCGCATAATCCACGCCGGCCCGGTAGGCCATGTTGCAGTTTAACAGGCCGGAGGTATAAAAGATCCCGTCCCCCCACTGTTTAAATCCCAGGGAAACCACGTTTCTTAAGATCCGCTGCTCTACCGATACTCCCCGGATCCCGGTATGGAGATAAAACCCGATTCCGGTGAATTTCCCGTCCATCATCCCGTCCCCATGCACCTTTGCATTAAAATGGACCTCGAAGATGTAATCGTAGGATTTAAAATTGGGGCCGGTACCTGCCTTATTCTGTTTATAGCAGTTCTTGGACTGGTCATATACGGTAACCTCCGCATCCGCCCCGCTAAAGCATCCCGCCAGCAGGTTTACCAGCTCCCTGGTATAGAGGTACTCCTGGTATTGCACCCCGTTCATGGTGCTGCAGGCGCCCGGGTCTCCCTGGCCGTGGCCTGCAATAAGTAAAATTTTCTTCCTCATGTTTTGCTTCCTCCTTCATTTTTCTCTGCTTCTTCGTTCACCCGGTTATAATACTTCCGGTCCCCGTTTAAATAGACTTCCCGCTTCCTCTGGTTCCCCAAAAGCTGCCTTAAGCCGCTGAAAGCTTTTTTGTAGGACGGCTCATCCAGATAGCGGATGATATATTCCAGCTCCAGCATCCGATCCTTGCCCTGGCGCCTCCGGATCCGGCTGTCTCTCAGACGGGCCGCTGTCCGGTGCAGTTCCTCTTCATCCCCTGCAAACTCAATTGCATGGAGGAAATCCTGCAGCCTGGCTTCCTCCTGTTTCACGGCCTCCTGGGCTTTCTGGTAGTCCTGCCGGCACGCTTCCATCCTCTTTAAAATCCCCTCAATTTCTCCCGACCATTGCTTCCCTTCCTCCTGCATCCTCTTCCCCCCTTTCCACCATTGCCTTTAAGGCCTCAATCACCTTGCACGCCTTGGAGCGGGTCAGGCCGGTCCAGTACAGGGTATCCTGCTGCTTCCTGCAGAATCCGTTCAGCCGCTCCTCATCCGGGTGCCCTGCCTCATCTACCCAGCCAAGCCGTCTGGCCAGGCTTAAAAGGTATCCCCGCTGGGCCTGGGACATTCCATCCGTCCGGGGCCTGGGGGACCTTACTTCCCTTCCGGACAGCCCGTCTATGACCTGGATGGCTTCCAGGATGGTAAGCTTGGACAGACTTTCTTTTTTTACCAATGCGCAAACATAGGCGTGCAGCAGGTCATTGTCCATTCCGTTTTTCTTCGCCAATGCAAAAATCTTCCGTTTCTGTGCTGCTGATGCCGGGTTCATTCTTCCACCTCCTTCATCCGGCCCGAAGGCCGATCTTAACCGTCTCATCCACCAGGATACACCGTTTAATCGATTCCGCCGTTTCTTCAAAACGGGCCTCGTCAAAAAATGCTAAAATCAGCTTCCAGTTCTGGATCTGGTAAATCAGATACAGTTCCTCGTCAATGTTGATTTCATTTTCCCGCATGTTTAAGGCATCCAGGACGGCTTTTTTATCCCGCTTATAGTCGCCCTTTAACTTTTTTAACAGGGATGCCTTTTTCTTTGGGTCCTCCGCGCACCATCCGGATTTCTCCACCACCTCGGGGATGGTCATCTCCCGTTCATAATCATCCAGGATCACCGCCGTTAAAGCCCGCTTAAAGGCATCATCAATGTCATATTTGATTTCGGCAGGCTTTATGCGTACCTTTTCTCCCACCAGCTCCGCACCTAACAGCTCTTTTAATTTAAAGTAGTTTAAGATGTCAAATTTCTGCGCCACGGCCACAGATGCCAGTGCCTTCCCGCTTCCCGCCCATTCCGTAAACTTGATATGCCGGTCCTCCTGGAAAGCAACCGCCCGGTTCTGGATCTCCGCGCTGATCACATCCAGCTCCGCCTTGGCAAAATCCACCTTGATCTTTTTGGCCGCTGCCAGGTCCACCAACTCTTCCACCGGAAGCTCCTGAAGGTTTATGGTTGCAACCGGCCGGTCTTTCAATTCCTGCCTTTCTTTCAGTTCCCGGGTGTTTTCCATCAGCCTTTTCCCCCTTCCAGGATTGCCAGGGCCTTCCGGCAGCAGGAGAGGCAGATCCTCTTTCCGGATATGGCTGCCGTATCTTCCTCCCTGCCGCAGATCATACAGCGGGGGATATGGGCCTTAAGAATAATCCGTCCCTGGCTATCCACTTCCATATCCATGGCATCCCTTTCCCGGATCCCCAAATCCCGGCGTATGGCTACCGGGATGCTGACGGATCCATGACTGGTGATCCGTTTCATATGCTTCATCCGTTGTCCCTCCGATCTTTCTATTTTCCTCCGTCTGCATTTTACGGGCTTCGGACCGTCCTCGGCTGCATTAAGGCGGGGACCCGGCTGTCCCCTTAAAAATATTACCCAGGCTTTTTTTGTGTACAGAAGGTATAAACCTGCATGGCCGGACGCCTGCTCTCCCTCCGGGCCATTTCCTCCTGGATTTGGTTTAATTCTGCCAGGCACCGCTGCTCCCGCACCTCCAAGGGCTCTTTTTCCTCCTGCTCCTTCATCCATTTCCACAGACGGTACGAGGTACGGTTTTCAAAATAATCATAAAAATCTTTTGCATCCACCAGGACACACCAGGCCAGGTACAGGCAGCAGGATACCAGTACGATAAGCAGCAGCACCAGCCCGGCCAATACAATCAGACCAACAAGCAACTCCTTCATTTCCTCTATCCCCCTTATCCGATATTCATTTCCCGGGCCACCCGGACAATGGCGCCGGAATCCACCTTGCCAAACAGGGCGGCGGCAGCCACATAGGTATTGACCGCCCCCCGGATTCCGTACCGGGTCTTGGCAATCTTGTATAAAAAATCCATGGCCTCCTCATCCAGCCCGGCTCCGAAAAAGATTTTTTCCAAGTCTACTCGTTTGATGCTTCCCAATAATACCGGCCTGCGGATGGCAATCCGGGAAAAGATCTGGGCAAAGTCCGCCTTCCCGCTCCCCTTTAAGCGGCTGTACACCTCCTCATTGCCCACAAAGCAGATCCCTACGCCGGTTTCATCAGAAATGCTCCGAAGATGCTCCAGGGTCTTTTTCGTCAGGTGCTGGGCCTCGTCAATGATAATCACCCGCCCGGATCCTTTCAGCCGGTTCACCATCTCCAGGTAAATTCTCCGGGCATTTTTCTCCCGGATGCCGATCTGCTCCGATAAGAGGTCATTGACCCCGCTCATAGTGGCAAAAGCCGGGGATACAGTAATCAGGATTGCCATGGGGTTGTTTTCACAGTACCTGCGGATCCCCATGGTCTTTCCAATCCCGGCATCCCCGTAGATCACCCCGATCTTCCCCTGCAGGTGACAGTATTCAATGGCATCCATCACCTGCCGGCTTACCGTTGTCTCCGCAAAGGGCGGGGCCTTCGGGGCCTGCTTTTTGCTCTCGTTTTTCTGCAGCAGCGCCTCAATCTTCGGGATTACCGTGTGGGGCGCTTTATAGGTCCCGCTGATAAACGCGGACAGCTGCCCGGAGCTGATCCCCAGCTCCTTGGCAATCTCACTTTGGGATTTTCCGGAACTGTCACGGTATCCCACAACTGCTTCCCGTGCCTGTTGCTCATTCATACGCCTGTCCTCCTTATTCTTTCATCATCCTTGGGATGGCTCTGCCATCCGAATCCCCCGTCCGGCTGTGACCCCGGACGGAAGCGGTTAATCTCCGTCCTGCTGCCCCTGGAAGGCCCGGAGCCGCTGGTTGGCAATGGACCAGTCAATCGTGTCCCCGCCTACGGCCTGCTGGATGAGCTCCATATTTTCCCCAAACTCCGGGGACCGGATAATCCGGATAATATCCGGGTCTAACTCCTCCCGGCCATCCCGCAGGTTCTGTTCTGCCAGGCCCATCACCAGATCCAGCGCATCCGTGGCCTGGATGCCCTTCTGTTTCTTGTAAGACTTCACCACGCTTTCCAGACGCCGTTTCTCGTGCATCTTGGCCGCCACCTCCTCCTTGGATGCAAAGTAGCCGATCTGCGTATCCTGCGGAGCCTCCATCAGGAAACGCTCCTCCCGGTCATAAATCCGGACCCGGGAAAGGTCATCCGGGTTATAACGGACAAAGACCTCCTCGCCCAAATGGTCATAGACCAGGCTGTCGGATACAAACCAGAGATCCTTTTCGTAAAACCGCAGCTTTACCCCGTCCCGCCTTACCTTCTGCAGCCGTGTGCTCCGCAGAAGCATCAGGTTTAACTCCTCTTCCGGCGCTTTGCGCTGCTCTACCAGGTATTTGGCAAAAGCCTGGTCCGGCGTCATCCCCCGTATCCCGGCCGCGCTGCTGGGACGTTTGTTGTAATACCCGGCAATCCAGGTGTCCACGAATCCGGAGAAATCCTCCAGGACTGCCATCCTTCCGGTCTCCTTCATCAGCTTTTTGAGGCGTTCCGGCCGCTCCTGGGTATTGCCTCCGGTGTAATGGTCAAAGAGCTTGGAAAACTCCTCCTTCACGGTCAGAAAGGTCCGCTCAATGATCTTGGCCCGGGCATTCCGCACCAGGGCGGTGTGGAAGTCAATCCCCAGCCGGGACAGGATGGTCTCCGGATCCAGCTCCGTGTTCTTTGCTTTTTTCCGAAACCCGCGGCCTCCTAAGTCGAAGGTTAAAAACTCACGGCCATTGTCGGATAAAATCCGTTTCGGGATCCCGTAGTGCTCAATCCCCCGCCGAAGGGCGTACATGGTGGCGTCTGCAGATGGATTCAGGGTCACATGCCAGCCTACCATCTTGCGGCTCCGGACGTCCAGAAAGCCGGTTAAGTACACCCGCAGCGGCTTGCCATCCTCCAGGACAAACAGGTCAAAGGTGTGGTTGTCTGATACCCAGATGTCGTTACTGTACAGGTCATCATAGCTCCGGTGTATGTAGGGCAGGCATTTATCCCGGCAGGCCTTCTCCCCGTAGCGGTAATACTGCAGCACGGCCAGCGGGATGATCTCCTCCGCCCACCGCAGGAAGGTCCGCTCAGAGGGCAGGTTCTGCAGCAGATCCATGCGCCCGGTTTTTTTCAGCTCCAGCTTGACTAACTGGATGCAAAGGGTGGCCGCCTTGCGGCTCTCGTCCAGGTAGTAATACTCAAACAGGTCATAGACTTCCTTTTTCATCTTTTTGGGATGGTTCCCGTGCCGGCCCCGGCTGTCCACCAGGGCGGCCTCCCCGGACTTCCTGCGGGCCTCGTCCCAGCGGCGGATGGTCCGCAGGCTCATGGGCATGTCCGGGTACTGCAGCTGTAAGATCCGCACGTAGTTGGCATCCGCCTCCGCCAGGCTTTTGCCCCTGCGCTTTTCCTCGTACCGGTAGGCGATCCAGTCATCCAGGATTTTGTTTTTCCGGTTCAAGTCCTGGCGCTCTTCCGCTGACAATCGTTCATAGTCCAGCCGGATCGGCGGGGAGCTGTCCGGCTCCGGGGAGGAAGCTGCTTCCTGTTTGCGCTTTTCCTTGTCCAGCTTGCGCAGGTAGCGCCGGATTTCTTTGTCCGGGAGGCCGGACAGAGGGATCCAGTAGGAGATGCCGCTGCGGCCGCCTCGGGTTTTTTCATATGTTTCCTCATATTGTAATATTCCTTCTTCACATTGTTTGCGAATATAACGTTCAGAACACCCGCGTAGCTGAGCATACTCCTCTACGGTTAGGCGGATATTGGCAATCCCTTCCATCAATCATTATCACCTCCCTACTTTTTTGTATCGTAATCTCTCCGCGCCTTCTGACGGCTGCCGGGCTTGATACCGGACGGAGAAAAATTTCTTGCATTTTTCCGGAATCTACGGTATGATAATTCCAGACGCTTGTCTAACGCCTTCTGTTTACGTGCCTGTTGCGGAGGGCGTTTCTTTTTGCCCCTTCCTGCCGGATGCTGCTTTCCCACGGCTTACAACCACTGATAAGCCATCGGCTGCATAGCTTCCGCAGTAACCCTCAAGCAGCACGCACACGGTCCCGCACACCGTAAACGGCCGGCTCCTGACGGTAAACACCTTCCCACGGTTCTTCTCCGGCACGTAATAATTGCCGTTCATGATTACCTGGTCACCAATCTTCATCCCTGCTCCTCCATTAAATTTCAGTTTAGCTTATAGCTTAGCAATGTCCATAAACTCGCTTGCAAGGAAACTATCAAAAACATCATATATTTTTTCAAGCATCTCCTCGCAATACCCATCATTCTCCATCTGATTACAGAACTCTTCATCCTTACACTCAGAACCATAAAAGGTCTTTCTATGTCTCTTTGTGTAAGTATTTCCGTTATTCATCACTATCGTTTCCCGGCACCCGTTTTCTGTTGTTTCTATCGTATATTTCATCTTTGCCTCCTCTAAATCTTAATTTAGTTTCCAGAATATAACATAGCACATGTGATTTGTGTCAAATGTTATGGATATTATGTTTTCACTTGTAATACCCTCCCAATTTTCATCATGTGTTTCTATGGCTCTGTTTATATCATTTAGATCTTTTGCATATTGCCACATTATCATTATCTTTTACCTCTCTAAAATCTTAAAAAATCTAATTGAACTAAAAAAATAACCACCTTCCAATTTCCCATCCTATAATCGTAAATATAATGCAGCGTATTGTTTCTAATATGCTGCTTTTATTTTTTTTCACTAAATCAGTTATTTTATTACAATAAGTAATATGACCAACTGTGACATACATTGTAACTGTCAATTTTGCCGTTGATCTGAAAGAATTTTCCAGTTTATACATTGCTACATATGGCAGTTCCTCATCATCCAAAAAAATCTTCTCGCTTCCATTGTTAGATATTATGGTCAATCTCTTCAATTCTTTCATCACTCACCTCCTTTAAATTCTAATTAAGTCTGTCGAGAGGGAAGCTGTCTCCCTTCCTGAGCCTGCTACATAAATACTCCTCATCTTCGGTATTTCTTAATTTGCAATAATTATTGCAGATATCCTCACATACTTCCTGCAGTATTTCGCTTATGCTTTTCTCCATTCTTTCATCCTTACATCCTTGTTTTTTCTAATATCTTGTGGCACAATATAGTAAACTATTTCTTCATTCATAACATTAATAGGAGGATAATTATGGCTTATCATGGTGCAACCATCTGTTACAACGGTCATGTAATAAGCAAATATGATGCAAATTCCCAAAAATATTGCTCAAAATGTGGAAAAGAAACATATTCTTTTTGCCATAACTGTAAAGCACCTATCCGCGGATTAATAAAAATCGATGGTGTTTTCGTTGCTAGTAGCCGCACTTACACGAAACCTTTATATTGTTACGAATGTGGTTCCCCATATCCTTGGACACAATATATATTAAATAGCGCTGTTGAACTTTTATCATTAGATAATTCTTTGGATGAGGAATCTAAAGAATTAATCAAAAATGCAATTCCTAACCTGTTGACAGATACTCCAGCTACTCCTATTGCAGTTGCTCAATATAATAAAGGATTAGAGAAAGCGGATATAATTCTCACTAACTCCATTACTGCACTTCTTACCGATTTTTTGTGTTCATCTGCGAAGAAGCTCCTTTTTTTATAGACATTCCGCAATACTGACAATAGTTATCTTTCTTCCAAATCAGCTTTTTGCAATAAGTACAATAGACAAATCCATGTTTTAAATAGATTCTTTCATTATATTTTTGCAACAAAATTTCTAATATTTTTAACATACCTTCCTTCCTACTTAACTGCAAATATGTTTTAATTACGGGTTTGATTATGGCAATAGCCGCTAACAAGATATCGAATCAGCCCTCTTTTTAAAGAAATCCCACCACGCTTTTGATCTACAAGATAGCGATGTACCATAACAGATGCAGGATGTTCCAATCCTATGATTGCTAGGACAAATTCTGCATCCGTTTTTGTATATTTCTGTATGATCTTCTCTTGCACATTTCTTGCAGGGGCTTTCCCTTGGATCAGGTCCTCATATCTGTTATCCTTTTTCTTTTCCAGTCCCATTACTTTCTTTACTGAATTTGTCATGCTATTTGCTCCCCTTTTAACCTTCCTTTGCCTCCACATCATCCATATCCAGACATTGCTCCCATAGTTCTTCCAAGCTCCTTTTACTTTTCCATCTATGAGCTAGCTTGATCTCTGCCTGGATAAACGGCCATATCTGCTCCGGATATCTTTTCATGTTCTCAACCGCATGTTGGTCACCCATAAACATACAGGCCATACAGGAGCATCTTCCCAGGTACTCATAGCAGAAATGCGGCTCCAAATGTAATTTCCTCCCCATTTCAAACATTTTTCCCTTTTCGTAATCCAGGCAGGGCCGAAACCAGTGACAGGTAAAATCCCCTTTCCTTTTTGTCCATAGCGTTGTACTGTGGTATTCTATCTCTGGTAATTTCGCACGGCTCCGGCTCTCATCCCGCCGCTCGCCCGATATAAACAAGCATTTAGGTCCCAGGATATCTCTGTGATTCCGGATCCAATGATCCGTTACACCCGTTTTTAAGTATGCGGTACACCACCGGTTTTTCATATCCGGCCATTTCATCCTTTCTTCCATCAGCAGGTTAAGGAATCCTTTGGGATGCTGGAGCAATATTGGGGTGATTCCTAAAAAAGCAGCTGTTTTATGGAACATTTTGATATTTTCCGGATACTCAAAACCGGTATCACAGTACAAAAGGAATATCTTTTCTTTTGGAAATTCCCTCAAGGCCCAATACAATGCCCCTGTGCTGTCTATCCCGTTAGAGTAACTTACAATAACACTGGTATAGTCAGTCTGTACTCCCTCTGTTACAATTTTGTTTGTCTTAGCCATAATTAAAATGACCTTTAATTTATCTGCTTAAACGTTCGCAAGGCTTTCTCTGCCTCTTCCCGCGTCAGATAGACACTCTCCCCAAAATCAGATAATAGATAATTATCAAGATCCTCTTGTATGTCCCTGGCGAAAATATCTACTCCATATTCGCTGATCTCAATGCTGCATATCCTTTTCTTCTCTATTTGCTCATCGATAAAATCAACTTCATATACAATGTCCCCGATTTTACAAGGTAACTTTAGCAGTTTGTTCTGTTCCTCTAATTCTTCATAGGCTGCAAGACTATCCGTTGGACTTCCATCACCCAAATCCGGAAGTCTATAAAATGTTTCACCACATCGATCACACGCATAAGGTTCTTTATACACCGCAACCCCTTCATAATTTCTGGTTGTCAGCCGTTTCATTCAAGTCCCTCCAATCCTAATTCCTTCATAATTAATCTCTTGGTTTCCTTTTTGTTGTTTTTTCCGCAGATCACTTCTGTGATCGTTGCTCCTGTCACCCCGATCCGCGCAGCCAGTTCCTTTGATGTTATATTCTGCTGCACCAATGCAATTTTGATCTGCATCCCCAGCGGCGTCAGCTCCCGGGTCCTTTTCATCCAATTTCTCCTCCTTTCTCTTGAAGTGCGCTTTTAACTGGTATATAATTTACTAAAATCTAATTGATACATAATACATTATAGTTGTAAATTTAACACTTGTCAATGCATATAGTATTAAATTTAATACTTTTCCTGGAGGTGACCTATGCCATTAGTAGAAAGAATTAAAACCGCCGCAAATCAAAAAGGGATTTCTATACCAGAAATAGCTAAAGAAATCGGTATCAGTGAAAAATCTATATATCGTTGGGATCAATCTGAACCATCATTTTCTAAAGTTATAGCTGTTGCAAATTTACTACAAGTTTCCCTATCATGGCTTGCTACTGGAATCCATGAAGATAACTCTTTCGATCCTGAATTTATACAGCAATATGAAAAATTATCTGATTTAGATAAAGAAAAAATAAAATATTTCATGGAAATAAGTTTAATAAAAACATCGATGCAGATGAAAGAGGAAATGCAGACCATTTATAAAACTCCAGAAGCTCACTATTCTATGGTTCGAGAAGCTCCAAGCCATTATCAAACCAAACAGGATGTAATCGCCATTCTCGGATATGTTGCAGCAGGGGAGCCTATCGAGGGAATTAGTATACCTTTAGGCTATATTCCAGCCACGGTTAATGCGGACTATGTACTGATAGCAAAGGGGCATAGCATGGAACCAGTGATATTAGACGGCGAATATATTTTTGTTAAAAAATGTGACTCTCTTGAATATGGTGATATTGGTATCTTCTATATAGATGGGGATGTTACCTGCAAAAAATATCACCCACAGTCCGATTGTTTGATTTTACAATCTTTAAACCCTGATTTTAAACCGTTTAAATATTCTTTAAATGAGCAATATGATTTTAAAATTCAGGGAAAAGTGATACTTACTAGTCCTCAAAAAGGTAGATTCTCATAAGCGTTTATTTTTTTAATGTATTTATCTAATGTATTAGATTAATACGCTATTTTCTACGAAATATCTCAAGATTTTTTTGCCATTTTTGATGTCATGTTTTTTCAAAATTTGGGAGTGTCACTTTTGAAAGCTTTGATTTTACTGGCTTTCTTGGATTGCGGAACTAAATTGTAACCTAAGTGCATTTAGTTCCGCAATCCCTACTTTTTTCCCACATCCCCTTTCTTCCTTTTCTTAATTAAAAAAAGTCCTCAATCCCTTGATTTTAAGCGGATTTAAAGACTTTTAAACATATATAAAATCAAAATCTTGCTCTATCGCAGCTCAAATAAACTTTGACAAATTTTATGACATAAAGAATGGCAAAAATAAAATTAAATAATCCATTTTTCCGCGTACTTTCAAGGTTTTTCGGGATTATTCGGGATTGTTCACCAGCACTCCTTTTTGCCACTCTTCATGTCGGTTCACAACAATTCTTAATTCTGTTTTCAAACTATCTTACATATTATTACGGTTTTATTACCCTTATTGATTTTCCTTTTCTTTCCTGCTATATCAATAAGTGGAGGTGAATACTACTATGGAACAGACAAAATACTTAATCGGCGATGTGGCGGACTTAATAGGCCTTAGCCGCGACACACTCCGCTACTATGAAAAACGCGGTATCCTCTCCTCCCAGCGGGGAGAAAACGGCTACCGTTACTATACGGACCAGGATATATCCCGGCTGATCGGCATTCTTTACCAGCGAAAAATGGATCTTCGCCTAAATGACATGGAGTCCCTGTGCGTGGCAGACAACACCATTGAGAAGATGAGCGCCATCATGGACAGCCGTCTGAAAGAGGAGGAACTAAAGATCCGGTTTCATCAGCAAAATATAGCCCGCCTTCAGCTTACCAAGGCTGACTGTGAAGATATCCGCTGCAATTTAGGAAAAATTTCCTTGCTGGATTTTCCTTCTGCCTACATTATTGTGCCCCACATGGAGCTTTCTGACAGCGTGACCCAATGGTTCCGCTATTCCGCGCAATATTCGGGTCTGGATATGATGTACACCTTCAGCGAATTTACCTGGAGTCAAAAGGATGGTCAGACCTTACGCATGGAGCACAAAAATACTCAGCTGGTGCTCTATGAATACTTAAAAGATTTTGTAGATTATCCCATTACAACGGACACGGCCCGCACACCCCGCTCCATGCTCTGTGTGTCCTCCTGCTGTGCCTGTGCATCCAGTATTCCCTCCTCCCAGGATCTTCTTCCCCTGATCCAATGGGCCGAGAAACAGGGCTTTTTAGTATCCGGACTATTTTATTCCACCTATGCCACCCGCGGGCGCATGGATGGGATGGATACCTGGTTTGTGCGGATTTATCTTCCGGTTTTCTGATTTTTGTCCCTCTCCAGCCGATCTTTGCCCATCAAAAAAACAAAAACAGCGCTCCGGGGCTATTCTGCCCCTTTGCGCTGCTTTATTTATGGATAAGAGTGCAATTATTTTATTCTAAAACTGTTATGGTTCTTTTATCTTATACTCAGTCCTCCTTTTCCTGCTTTTCATTTCCTTCATAGGTAACAGCGCCGTTGCCGTCTGTGCAATAATATTTATCATCCCCGTCCTTTACATTCGTCTTGTTCTTCTGGAGCTTTCCGGATGTATTGATCAAATACTCCTCACCGTTATAAGTCACCTTCTCCAGCTTAGCATCCTTGTCGGCCTTCAAAAGCCGTCCCTTGATGTACAGAGCGCCGTCCTGGATTCCGTCATAGCCCTCGCCCCTCTGACCGCCAGACTTTCTAAACTCATAGGTGTAGGTCTCGCCGTCCACCTCAATCCGGGTTGTTCCTGTTTTCATCACGCCTTCCTTCGGCGTGTCGCCAAAGTAATACACCTGCCATGCATCGTCCTCCTTTGGAAGATCATCTTCGTCTTCAATCTTTTCATAGCTTTGTATCTGCCGGTCGTTTACTGACATTTTGTAGAGGCCGTAGAGCATTTTTCCGTACTCGTCAAATCCATAATACTGACCGTTGATCTTGCGGATCTCGCTCTTTACCAGCTCCCCTGACTTCTGGGCGTAATACCAGTATTCATCGCCGTCTTCATAGCCCTCCGGATCGATGTTTTCATCCGGCACAGACTTAAACCATCCCTGGGCCCGCCAGCACTGATCCGGCTGATTATAATACATGTCAGAAGACGATGCGGTGGAGCTGCTGGCTACGCTGAACCAATTGGAAACCGCATTTCCGTTTTCCTCAAACCGGTATTTCTGCCCGTTGATGGTCTTGGTGGTATCCTGCGCCTTCTTTCCGTTGGCGCCAAACCAGAACCAGTAGAATCCTTCAAAATCATCGTTGTCATTCTCATCATCCTCTACCTCAAGACGCTCCCACTTGTTTGTCCGCAGGGCTCCGTCACCATTGTCTCCCAGATAGTAGACGCCGGTTTTCCAGGCATCCTCCTCCGTCACCCGGCCGGACTCCTCATCCACCCAGCCATACAGCATCCTTCCCTCCTCATCAAAAGCGTATTTTGAGCCTCCGATGGTCTTAAAGGAAGTTTTTCCCGAGCCGGACGCCTTATAAGCTTTTCCGTTGGGGCCTAAGTAATACCAACAGGTTTCCGATGCATCATCGCTGTCATCCGTGTTATCCAGTTGACGCCACTCATTTTTTACCATGGCTCCCGCTTCGTTGACGTAGTAATAATCGTCATCATCCTCAACCAGGGTGTCAGTAGCCATCTCCCCGTCAGAATCCAGCCAGAACCAGTTGTCTCCGGATTTCTTCCAGCTTTCCGTGGCGTAATCTCCGTCAGAATTGTAATATTTCCACACACCTCCTTCCTCCTGCCATCCCGCTGCTGCAAATGACATCATAGTGGCTCCTATGGTAAACGCAGCTGCTGCGCAGGGAATCAAAATCCGCTTTGTCTGTTTTCTCATACTTAGTTCTCCTTCCTGATAATCTTCCTGATATACATTTCCATCTACACCCCGGCAGTTCTTTGGTACACGTATTTTCCTGAACCGTTGCGTGTTTTCCTGCCGATGTCATCACTCTACACCCTGGAACCGTTCCAAGGTCAACGGCCGGGAGGATTTAGTAAGAAAGCGTAAGAAGGTGTTTATGTTTTAAAAAAAAGGAAATCTTTTTGTAAACTTTTCCTTGCTTAATCCGCTTCATTTCAGGTAGCAAACCACCCCGCGGGATGATCCCGGCAGCAAAAAAAGCAGCCCCTCCTCATCCTCTGATGAAGGGCTGCCCAAATAGTCGGGTGCTTTGGCATCCGGTTGTTTTATTCTGTTTTTGCTTTTTTTGCCGGTTCCTGTTTTTCCTCATCCAGCTTCCAGATATCCCGGTTATACTCCCGGATAGTCCGGTCAGAGGAGAAGAAACCGGCCTTGCTGATGTTTACCAGCATCTTCCTTGCCCACTCCATTCTGTTCTCATAATCCTTATAGGCCTGCTCTCTGGCTTTCGCATAGCTCTCATAGTCAAGCAAGGTCATAAACCAATCCTTATTTAAAAGCTCATCATGAAGCCGCTTCAGATTTTCCTTACATCCCAGCTCCAAAAGCTCCTGGCTGATGATAAAGTCCACGGCCTCCTTAATATCCTCATTCTTTTCGTAGTAATCCTTTGACACATAGTCAGCCTTATCATAGTGGTCAATGACCGTCTCGCTGGATTCTCCGAAAATATAGATATTTTCCTTTCCCACCAGCTCCGCGATTTCCACATTGGCCCCATCCATGGTTCCCAGTGTCACCGCGCCGTTTAACATAAACTTCATATTGCCGGTGCCGCTGGCCTCCTTGGAAGCCAGGGAAATCTGCTGAGAAATATCGCAGGCAGGAATCAGCTTCTCCGCCTTGGTCACATTATAGTTCTCCACCATCACCACATGGAGATAGGGGCTGACCTGAGGATCATTGTTTATCAGCTTTTCCAGGCAGAGAATCAGATGGATAATATCCTTGGCAATCACATAAGCCGGCGCTGCCTTTGCCCCGAAAATCACCGTAATCGGTGTGGAAGGTACTTTTCCCTTCTTGATCTCCAGATACTTGTGTATCACATATAGGGCATTCATCTGTTGCCTCTTGTACTCGTGCAGCCGCTTGATCTGGATATCAAAGATGGAATTCTCATTGACCTGGATCCCCTGGGTCTCCATCAGATAATGCTTAAGAGCCAGCTTATTCTGATGCTTAATCTCCAAAAGCTCCTTTAAGGACGCCTCATCATCAAAGGCTCCCAGCTTCTCAAGCTCCTCCACGTCCTGCTTATAGCCGGAACCGATCTTTCTTGTGATATAGTCTGCCAGAGGATGATTGCAGTGGAGCAGCCAACGTCTGAAGGTAATGCCGTTGGTCTTGTTGTTGAATTTGTCCGGATACAGGTCGTAAAAATTCTTAAGCTCTGTGTTCTTTAAAATCTCCGTGTGAAGGTAAGCCACCCCGTTGACGCTAAAGCCGTAATGTATATCCATATGAGCCATATGCACCAGATCGTCCTTGTCAATAATGGCCACGGATTCATCACTGAATTTGCGGCGGATCCGGTCGTCTAAAATCTCGATAATGGGCACAAGCTGAGGCACTACCTCCTTTAAGTAGGAAATCGGCCACTTTTCCAGGGCCTCAGCCAGGATAGTGTGATTGGTGTAAGCACAGGTCTTTTTGACAATCTCAACGGCCTCGTCAAAATCAATTCCCCGCTCCACAAGAAGTCGGATCAGCTCTGGAATCACCATGGAGGGATGAGTATCATTGATCTGAATCACCGCGTACTCTGGCAAATCATGAAGGGTGCAGCCCTTTTTCACACACTCATCCAATATCAGCCGAGCCCCGTTGCTGACCATAAAATACTGCTGGTAAATCCGCAGCTTCCTTCCCGCCTCATCACTGTCGTCAGGATACAAAAACAAAGTCAGATTCTTTGCAATATCCTCTTTGTCAAAGGAGATTCCATCCCCTACAATCCCCTCGTCCACACTCTCCACATCGAAGAGATGGAGCCAGTTTGTCCGGTTCCGGTAGCCAGTCACCGCAATGTCATAAAGCCGAGAATGTACAGTCAGTCCTCCAAAGCGCACCGGATAAGACACCTCCCGCCGGATCAGCCAGCTCTTCTTTTCGATCCAGGGATTCGCAACCTCCTTTTGCAGCTGATCCGCAAATTCCTGCTTAAACAGTCCCAGATGATAATTGAGGCCTATTCCTGCCCCGTTTAGTCCAAGACCTGCCATGGAGTCCAAAAAGCAGGCTGCCAGACGGCCTAAACCTCCGTTTCCCAAGGACGGCTCCGGCTCAGCCTCCTCCACCTCCGCTATATCCTTTCCGTTGGCCTTTAACACATCCCTCGCCTCATCATACCAGCCTAAGTTGATCAGGTTGTTGGATAAAAGCTTCCCAATCAGAAACTCTGCCGAGATATAATAGATTTTCTTCTTTCCCTCATTGCTCTCCCTCTTTGCCGCCTCCTGCTGCACCAACGCCAGCAGCCCCTCATACAGCTCATGATTATCGCACTGAGAAATCTCCTTGCCACATTCTCTCTTTAACTCTTCTTCAAGCCTCATTATCATTTCCTCCTTACCATGATTTTCTGTCCGTCTGAACAGTTACGATTTCTTACTGTTAATAAAGATTACCTTAGCTTAAGCGCTTTCCGTTCTTTTTATGCTCACTTAATTTTAGTTGAACCAGTACATTGTTGCATTAATAACTGAGTAACAGTGCTTGATATCTGCGTCAGGTGTGCGTCTGCAAAATGACGGCGTAGCGGATCCTACGTCTAGCTTTGCAGACGCGCTCTGGCGTAGAAAGCAAGTGCTGTTGTTTAGGAATTAATGCAACGATGTACTAGTATAACCCGATTTAAATAACCTTCCATTTCGCTGGCCTGCTTTCCCGATAGCACAAAGAAAAAATGCTCAGCGTAGCACCACTACGCCTCCGCTTTTTCCTTTGCACTCTCGAAAAAGCATCCTCAACGAAATGGAAAGGTATTTAAATCGGCTTATACTAGTACTGCCTTTCCTAAATTCCGGTGAATAAATCATCCGATAACGTAGCCTGGGATGTATCCGGTCCCTTTCCCGAACCTTTCACGGAGCAAATCATCCCCTGCTGCTTTCAATTATAAAAACTCTCCCCTTGTTTTTCTTGCATTATTCTGGGCAAACATGGTACAATTCTATCAATTTGATGACATTCTCTCTGAAAAAAGGACGATTTTATGAACATTACCGAGTATGAAAACTATCAGGAAAATCTGAACCAGCAAGGAAATCCCTTCCCCTACCTGACCTATCTCTGCTCCATCCCCCACGATTTTACCTGTGTACCTCTCCACTGGCATGACGAGATGGAACTGATTTACATCAAAAAAGGATCCGGCATTGTAGATGTGGATTTTAAAAAGCTTTTTGTAGCCCGGGGGGATATTATTTTTGTATGCCCGGGACAGCTCCACAGCATCCGGCAAATGTCGCTGTTATCCATGGAGTACGAAAATATTATTTTTCCTTTGTCCCTGTTGTGCGGCCGTCAGCCGGACAGTCTCTGGGAGACGTATCTGTCGCCTATCCATCACCGGCAGATGAATCTGCCTGCCCGCCTTTCCCCGGACATGGACTCCTATCCTTTTGTCTCTTCCTGTATCGATCAGATTGATCAGATCCGGCACACCTTTCCCCACGCCTATGAGCTTCTGATTAAGGGAAAGCTGTATGAGCTTTTTTTCCTGCTGTACCACCATGGCCTGATCACCCCTCACGTGGTTTCCGGAAATTCCCGCGGCCATTCCCAGGAAAAATCCCTGGAAAAGACACGGCAGATTCTGAAATTTTTAGAGCAGCATTACAATGAACCCTTATCTATAGAAAAACTGGCTAAAGCCGCAGGTTTCAGCCAGTCCCATTTTATGAAATTCTTTAAAAACACCTTTGGACAGCCGTTTACCGCCTACTTAAATGATTACCGCCTTACTATGGCCTCCCGGATGCTCCTGGCCTCCGAGGATTCCATTCTGGCCATAGCTGCCGAATCGGGCTTTGAAAACCTGTCCTACTTTAACCGCAGGTTCCGGGACAAATTCGGCATGACTCCCGGAGAATACAGAAAAAAGAATGTCGCCTCACAAACAGACGGCATATCAAATTCTTCCCACTGACTACGGCTCCCGCCACTCATGCATTGCCTCCCTGGCATCCGCAAGCATCTGCTCCATGTCCTTCATGTATCCGTTGCCCGGATCCAACCGCTCCCACAGACGGCAGGCTCTGGTGGAAAATCGTTCCCCCCGGTCCATAAAATTGCCGGCACAGTAATCATAGTATATATCTCCATACATGCCTGCCATCTCATTTTTCAGCTCCTCCGGTATGGCCCGGATGGTTTTTTTGACCTGTCCTTTTACAATCTCCTTCACAAACTCTGGTCCGTACCGGCAAAAATGCAAAAGTTTCTCATCCGTGCTTCCCTTTTCTGCCGCATAGGCTTCCACATCCGCCTGCCTGGTGTAAAACTCCAGACGGTCTTCCTTTGTCCAGGACAAATACTCATATTGACAGGGCGGAATACTGTAAGGAGAAAGGACGATCTCACGAATACCGTAGGCTTCGTCCTCCACTCCCGGCTCTGCCTTATGCTTTTTGATGCGCTGAGCGTGAAGATGACCGCTGACATAGAGGGGAAGCCTGTATTTCTCAAAAAGTCGGATAATCTCCTGATTGTTTTCCATAGTACATTCTGTTGTATAGAGGCGGCTCTCCGACAGCAGATTATGGTGTCCCACCGGCAAAACCCTGATTCGCCGTTCCTCAGCCTGAATCAGATATTCCTCTATCCACTCCATGGTTTCCGGCTTAAGCCGCCCGTTTACATGATTATAATCCTTGTACTGGCAGGTATCCAGCATCAGCATCCAGTGGGTCTCATCAAGCTCGTAAAAATAGCTCAGGGATTCACTGTCCCGGCTGAAAGCCTCATCGTATCCGAATTTATGATAGATATTAAAAAAATCCTCCCCTGTTTCCAGATACTCTGCCGGCTCCCTCTCCTCTCCGAAATAGGTGGCCGCATTCCGGTTATTGACATCATGGTTGCCCGGAATCACCAACACCAAAATCCCCGCATCCTTTACCTTTTGCAGTTTTTCTGCCAGAGCCAGATGATTCTCCTTTTCTCCGTTGAGGGTAATATCTCCGGTGAGAACCAAAGCCGATGGGGATGCTGCAATAGCCTCCTCCACCAGCACATCTATAAGCACATCGCTGTAAATACTGATCTTTCCGTCATCCTCCCGAACCATCTTTTGAAATGCCTCCCCGTCATCGTGAGTATCGCCACTCATATAGTGAAGATCTGATACCAGCATCAACGTTGGGGGACTGTAGGACTTTTCCTCGGCTTCCGAGAAATCCTCTCTTGTCTCCGAAATCTCATACCGGCCTGGATGTCCTTTTTCCGCCTCCGTAACCGGATAATTCTGTTCTGTCTCTCCCTGTAATTCTCCTGGCTCTTCTTCCTGCCAGGTTTCTTCCTCCTGCCGGGAAGAGGACGGCTTTTCCTCTGCTTTCTGAATGTTTTCCCTTCCCCTCTCTTCCTCCGGCTTTGCAAGCCTTCCCACGAAAATGACGATCCAAAGGCAGCAGAAAAGCAGCAGAAAATAGAGCATTACATGTATATATCTTCTCAGTCTCATAATTCAAGCCTTATCAATGACAGGGGATGACAGCCGAAGCCCCCTGGCACTCTGTACCAGCCGGCTTTGGTTCTCACCCCCTGACTTTTCTGTCATATCTTATTGTCAAGCTGTGTATTCTTTACACAACCTCATCCACGCAAATCGCCCCATAAGGCCGGATGCTCATCCGATAAGCGCTTCCCTCCCCTAAGGCCTCCTCAATATAAGCCACATACTCATCCACCAGGTCATTGGGCAGCATAGCCATAATCACCCCGGCAAAGCCGCCTCCGTGAATCCGGCAGGCGCCCCTCTTTTTCTCCTTGATAAACAGCTCTGTAAGCGCCAGCGCCACCGAGATCCCCTGCTCCTGGTAATTGGAATTGGTATAGCAGTTCTGAAGCCACTTCCAGGAGGAGTTGCCGGACGCGGTAATACCCGCCAGGAAATCCTCAAACCGCCCTTCCTTTAAAGCAGCCACCTCTGCCTCCACCCGCTTGTTCTCCTCAAAGAAATGGAAGGCCCGCATCACGGAGCGGTCGCCGGCAAACTCCCGAACCCCTTTAAGCTGACGGATCACCTGCTCCTCGTTGATCTCCGCGCAGACCTCCTTGCCGAAATACTCCGCCACCTTCTTCATTTCATTGGGCACGGAGGAATAATCAGCGCTCAGATCTGCATGACCCTTTCCGGTCTGCACGATAATCAGGCTGTGATCCTGGGATGCAAAATCAAAATCAATCTTCTCCACCACCGGAGCCGCAGGATCCTTAAAATCGATGGTAATCAGGCCGCCTACCGCGCAGGCCATCTGATCTAAAAGACCGGACGCCTTGTCCCAGTACACATTCTCCGCATATTTTCCCACGTGAGAATAGGCCACCGTGTCCATGCGTCCCTCGTTGAAAAACGTGTTGATCATTGCACATAAAAGCATCTCAAAAGATGCCGATGAGCTGACGCCGGCAGAGCTGATCACATTGCTGGTGATATAAGCGTCAAAGCCGCCGATCTCATAGCCGAATTCCTTAAAGCCCTGCAAAAGCCCCTTGACCAAGTCCTCGGTTCCGGCCTTTCTCTCACTGGGTTCTAAGTCCTCCAAATCAATGCTGAATTTTTGATTAAAGGTCTCACTGACCAGATTCACCTTGGAGGAGTTGTTCTTTGCCGCAATCCCCACACAGTCTAAGTTGATGCTGCCTGCCAGCACCTTGCCGTGATTGTGGTCCGTATGGTTGCCGCTGATCTCTGTTCTTCCCGGTGAGCTGAACATCCGGATGTCCTGATCCCCGTAGGTCTCCCTGAATTTTTCTATCATATCCCGGTATCTTTTTCTGTTCTCCTCCTCCTTGTCTTCCCCGTATAGCTTAATCATCAGCTCCTTCACAGGCTGACTCTCCAAAAATTGTAATGTCTCCTCAGTCTTCATTTTTCTCCTTTCCTTGTTTCCAGAATCACATTTGCGTCTGTGGCGCAATCCGGAATCCGTCTCCCGGCTGTCCGCCGTCATAACTCTTTCCCGCGGCCGTCCCGGCAGTACCAGACCTTTGTGAAAAGTATATCACATAAAATACAGGTTCGACAATAGAATCTTTCTCTTTTCATCTGGTTATCCGAATAAATATTTCCCGAATTCCTTCATAGAAGCCTACGGTCACAACCGTGTCCTCCCCCTCCTCCCCGGACACTGCATATTTCCTGAAAAAGGAGGTTGCCTCCGCCAGAGGATTTGATTCCTCATACGCCTCCGGCTCCAAAAGACCCAGATACCTGCACCAGCCCTTTATCATCCCGTCCGGTTCCAGCTCCTCCCATTCCTTCTGTGTCCGGGCATAAAACCCGTAGATTTTTCCGTCATCCGCGTCCACGTAGGCCTCAATCAGGCGGTTCTCCTTGCTGACGCCTCTCAAGGCATCCGACAGTCCCACCTTCCAAACCAGAACATAGTTTGTTGGCTCCCTCACATCGATGGCAGAATACAACACCGCCTCATAAAGCGCCGGATCGATCTCCTGAACCGTCTCTGGCAGGATTTTCGCCTCCTTGAGATGATTTAGCTGCTGATTGCACGTGTCATAAATCTCTTCCCCGCTCAGCTCGTTTCCCCATACCTCCTGGTGATTGGGCACAAAAGCATAATTTCCCTTTGGTTCCTGGTAATAATCCGTCTGGCCCCCTATATCCGGACTGCTCTCCAGATATTCCTGGCTCTTTAGCGCCTGAGACAAAATAAACAGTTTCTCTTCTCTGCTCAGCTTGTACCGGTAGCCCTCCCCTGCCATCTCCACCTGCACCAGATGAGCCTTTCCCAAAAGGCTCCGATCCCTGTGTTCAGACAATGTCTCCGGCCCCCATATGGATACTCCCACCGTAAAAATCACCAGCACAAGAAAGAAAAGACTTAAAAGCTTCTTTCTCATAATGATCTCCATTCTGCCGCCAGCACAAAACTCATACAGGTTCCCTTCCCCGGCTCGCTCTCAATCTCCAAGCGGCTTTTGTGAAGGGCAAGGATCTCCACGCAGAGAGCCAGCCCCAGCCCCGCTCCGTTGCGGCTTCTGGAACGGGATTTATCTACCATATAAAATGCCTTTGTAATCTTCTCCTGCTCCTCCTTAGGGATTCCCATACCATAATCTTTCACAGAAAAACGGTATTTCCCCTTTCCCATCCTTCCGTTGATCTCAATGACACTTCCCGGATCCGATGCCTTGCAGGCATTGTCTATCAGGTTCATCAAAACGGATTTGATCAGGTTTGGCTCTGCCCTGACAATCCCATCGTCATATTTCAGATGAAATCCCATGGTCTTGTTGGACATATACATGTCGTACAGATACTGAAACAAAACATCCGCCGGCACCATCTGCAGCTTTGGCTCTCCATGTCGGGTCACCATAATCTCCAGAAGGCGGAAAGACATGGCTTCCAGCCGTTTCCCCTCTGTATAGATATAATTGGCGGAAAGAAAGCTTTTCTCCTCGTCTAGCCGGTGAGAACGCAGCATATCCGCATATCCGATAATCGCTGTCAGGGGCGTCTTAAGCTCATGGGCAAAGGCGGCCACAAAGTCCTCCCGTGCCTTAAGCTCCTTCTCCAATGTGGCAATATTGTGTTCCAGTGTATTGGCCATCTGATTAAAATCAAGGGTAAGCTGTCCTAACTCATCCTCGCTTACCTTCCTGGCCCGATAACTGTATTCCCCCTCTGCCATTCGCTTGGTAGCCCGGGTCAGAAGCCGGATAGGCCTGGTCAGCCAGGAGGCAATCCCATGCATTGTTAAGGTACCAAAAATCAGCATGAGAACCGTTACTCGCCGATACACCAAAAAACCCATAGACCGCTCCCGAAATACCTCCGTTACATCCCGCATGGTTTCAAGGTATAAGGCCCGGTCCATGGCATCGATTACCATACACGTCTGGATGTAATAATGGTCTCCCGGACGGATAACCTGCCAGGTATTGATCTCCTCTGTGGTTTGGTGCAGCAAAAACTCATTCCCCTCAAAGCCATTGCTTTTGTAAATTGTCTGTCCCTGTTCATCCGATATCCGCAAAAGCCGGCTTCCCTTGTTCTCCAGATTGAGAGCAATCTCCTGGATAGTCCGATCTGCTAAAACATCATATTTTGTAGGAGCGTTCAGTGCCGCTGTCTCAAAGGCAAACCCCAGAATCCGGCTCTCATCCATAGCCTGTCCCGTCTCCCGCTCCATGGATGTCTCAAACACATAATCTACGAAATAATAACCGCTGATTCCCAAAGCCAATGCCAGCACAATGATTGTCCAAAGCAGCAGCTTAAATGAAAATTTCATTGAGGCACCTCTAACCGATATCCCACCTTGTAAACAGTTACCAGACACCGCTCCCAGCCCAGCTTTTTTCTCAGTCTCTGTACGTGGAGATCCACGGTTCGGCTGTCGCCGGAATACTCGCCTTCCCACACATTTTCGTAGAGGGTCTCCCGGAACAGAGCCACGTTTTTATTGCGGATAAACAACAAAAGAAGACCAAATTCCTTGTTGGTCAGCACCACCGGCGTCCCGGCTCTCATCACCTGCCTTGCCTCCACGTCCACCGTCACATCCCCAGCGGTCAAAATATTCTCCGCCTTGTTATAGCGGCGCAGCACCGCCTCCACCCGGGCCACCAGCTCCACCACATCAAAGGGCTTTACCAGATAATCGTCCGCCCCCAGCTTCAGTCCCCGAACCCGGTCTTTCACCTCGTACTTAGCCGTAATAAAAATAACCGGAATCTTAAGGGGACGGATATATTCCATAATGTCATATCCGTCCACCCCCGGAAGCATCACATCCAGAAGAATCAGGTCATATCTGCCCTCCTCAATCATCCGAAGAGCCGTCACTCCGTCCTGCACCGTGGTGCAGTGGTATCCCGCCGCCGACAAATTCAGATCAATCAGGTCGCAAATCGGCTTCTCATCGTCCACAATCAAAATCTTAATCATATTCTGTTCCCCATCCCCAGTAAGACCGGGCCAGCTCCACTAACTCCTCCATGGTGGTCTCCTCCGTGCACTGATACCGGCTTTTAAACTCCGTATCCGTCAGAAAGCCCCCTGTCCTCTGGTAATAAATTGTATAATCCTTTTCTGTCATCATTTCCCCTGCCGGTGTGTCCAGGGTGTATCGGGCCAGAATCGTCAAATCCTTAAGACCGTCTCCGTCAATATCCCTGCTGTCAATTGCCAGAATCTCATACAGATTTTCATACTCTCCCATAGGCTGACCGCTCCAGGCAATATTCCCCTGACTGTTGATAAGATAAATCATAAAGATATGGTATTCTGCCATTTTATAATAGCCAGGCACCACCAATAGCTCTCCCAGCTTCTCAAAATCCCGTTTAAAGGAATACCCCGTTTCCTCCACAAAACCATACTCCTTTAATTCCTTTAGAGATTTTGCCTGGTAGAGAAATTCTGCGGAATTTCCTTCCTTAGCAAAGGAGGTAATCTGTCTTACGCTTTTGTTCATGGCCAACTGATTGATCCTGTCAGACAGCCGCCAATCCTGATAAAAGCTTCCTTTTCCCTGAAACAGCACATCCCCCACCTTACAGGCGACCCCGGTGCCATCTGGTCTTGTATTACAGGTTGTAATCAGCACCACATCGCTTAATCCATCCCCATTAATATCAGGGAAAGACACTGCCGCCACTCCCCGGGTCCCCTGCTTATACTTTCCCTGAAACTGACAGTTGGTCTCCAGACGTTCTGTACAAAAAACTACCTTCCCATCTTCCCCCGTAAAAAACAACACCAGCCTCCGACTTTCCGGATCCATGGCCGGAACCATAAAAACCTCTCCGAATTCTTCCATCACAAGAGGATAGACCTGCTCCTCTATAACCGCGAATCCTCTCTCCTCAATCTCCGTCCGGCTCTCTGCCGCCTCCATCCGCCCCAGAAAATCCTGGTACATCCGGGCCTCTTCCTTTTTTGTATCTTCTTCTGACAAATCTTCCCGTGTGCTGCCGGATACCGGATACCGTCTTTCCTTCTCTTCCTGCCGATTTTCTTCCCCTTTTTGCCGGGTTCTTTTCTCCTCCTGCCTGCTTTCCTCCTTCTCCTGCCTGCTTCCTTTCCCCTCCTGGCGGCTTCCCTTCTCCTCCTGCCTGCTTCCCGCCCATTTTGACGATCCTCTCCATAGAATAAACGGACATAGGGCGGCCATCACAGCAAAAAGCAGCAAGATTGCTGTCCTTCCCTTTCTCAATTTTCCTTTCTCTGGCTGCCGCCTGCTTCTCCCTTTCATTTCCCCCATTGCTTCCTTTTCTATTCTGTGACAGAAGCGGCCAAAGGTTTTTAGCCGCCTCCTGTGACACGGATTGTTTTGGTCAGTCAATCATAGCGACAACCGACCTGCTTTAAACAGTTCGGACACCACAGTCAGCGAATCCACAATCCTGGCTGCTTTCTCACGAAAGCCTTCTCTGGGATATTTCATATCCGGCACACAGATTACCGGAATACCGGCAGAAAACCCGGCCTGGATCCCTGCTTCCGAATCCTCCAGGACAATGGCCTCCCCCGGCGCTGTCCCCGCCTTCTCACAGGCTTTTAAAAAAACATCCGGATTGGGTTTTCCTCTCTCAATCTCATCTCCGCAGATTGAATCATCAAAGTATTCTGCCAGTCCTGTCTGTTTCAAAATTCTGTCCACCCGGTCACGGTTGCTGGAGGTGGCCACAATGGTTTTATATCCATTGTCTTTTAAATATTCCAGCAGCTCTCTCAACCCTTCCTTAACCGGCACTCCCTCCCTTTGAAAGCGATCATCCATGTACCGATGTACTTCTCCCAATACCTTCTCCATGGGAAACGACCTGCCGTATTTTTCGTAAAACATCTCAAATACGGTCGGCAGAGGCAAACCTAATACCTGCTTGTAAAACTCTTCCTCCATAGTCAGTCCCAGCTTTTCACATTCAATTACATATCCCTCAAATGTAACCCGCTCACTGTCAATCATCAATCCGTCCATATCAAATATCACGGCCTTTATCATCTTAAAATCCATCCTTTTCTTAATCTGTATCCCTAAGGTTATTGTTCAGGTAACAATGTCATGATGTTGGGGTCAAAAGGTATTTTGACCCCATAATACCACGGATTGTCCCGATACTCACATATATTAGACAAACGGATTTACATCCGCCTCAAAAAAAGGTATGATAGGAACGATTTGATTTTACCAAAGGAGAACTTCTCTATGAATTGGAACCAAAATCCCTACCACTCTCTTGATTATGAAATGAAGAACCGATTTGGCACAAAGGTCTATAAAATCGCCTTAGACGGTGGGATGACCTGCCCCAACCGGGACGGTACTTTAGACACTCGGGGCTGTATCTTCTGCAGCCAGGGAGGATCCGGAGAATTTGCGGAACCTGTTTTCTCTGCAGATTGCCAGGACCGGCCTTCTCCCGGACTCTTCGGCCCGATGACACTCCGTGCAATTTCCTCCTCCGGCTTAGATGATCAGATCCATCGGGCTTCTGCGCGTATCCGTAAAAAGCTCGGCTCCTCCCCCCATGCCTACATAGCCTACTTTCAGTCCTACACCAATACCTATGCCCCTGTACCTTATCTGCAAAATCTCTTTACTGCTGCTGTCCGTCACCCGGAAGTACAGGTCCTATCCATTGCCACCCGTCCCGACTGCCTTCCGGACGAGACCTTAAATCTGTGTGCAGAGCTAAACAAGATAAAGCCCGTATGGCTGGAGCTGGGATTGCAGACAATCCATGAAGACACGGCCGCCCGCATCCGCCGAGGCTATCCCTTAAGCTGCTTTACAGACGCCCTACGCCGGCTGCGTTCCTACGGACTGGAAGCCGTTGTCCATGTGATCCTGGGCCTTCCGGGCGAGAGCAGACAGCAAATGTTGGAAACCGTTGAATTTCTCTCCCACCAGGATATCCAGGGTATCAAATTGCAGCTCCTTCACATTCTTGAAGGCACCGATCTGGCCGTTTTATATAAACAAAAGCCATTTCCGGTCTTTTCCATGGAAGAGTATATTGACTTAGTGATTGATTGTATTGCCCTGCTTCCGCCGGAAATGGTCATCCACCGGATCACCGGAGACGGCCCAAAAAAATTATTGATAGCGCCCCTGTGGAGCAGCAACAAACGCCAGGTACTCAATGCCATGACAAGAAGATTTAAAGAAAAAGGGATTACCCAGGGATGCCTTTTTAAGCCATGACGGCTTGTTTGTGTTGCCCCGGTTCCGGCACCAACCATCCCACAAGGTTTTCTCCCTGTACCGCCAGGTCTGCCCTTTGTCCCCAAGGTCATTCCCCGGATGCCGCCACAGTCCCGTCCTTCTCAAAAGACACGCCGTAGGAAATGCTTTCCATATGCTGAAAAAACTCCCGCCGCTTCCCGTCCTCTGTCAGCATCCGGGTATATCCTGCACCGGAAGTTCCCGGAATCAAACGCAAGACCAAAGTCTCCTCCTCCAAAACCACCTGCAACAGGGCTGTGCGGGGAATTGAGCTTCCAAAAACAAAGTTTCCCAGACTATACACAATCGGTTTCCCCTCATAGTACTCGATTCCCTGCAGCACATGAGGATGGGATCCCACCACCAGATCCGCCCCGGCATCGATCATCTGCCTGCCCATTGTTCTCTGATACTCCTCAGGCCTTTCCTCTCTCTCTATTCCCCAATGGATACACACCACCACAAAATCATTCTCCTGCTTCTGTCTGGAGATTTCCTCCAAAAGCACCGTCATGTCATAAGCTGCTAACATTCCTGGATGAGCTTTTCCAGCCGCCCAGTCTGCCACCGGTATCACCCGGGTCGCGCCAATTATGGCAATCCTTTTCCCCTTAAGCTCCACACGCACCGGCTGTCTGGCCATTTCCAGATCCGAACCTGCCCCCGTGTGAAGAATCCCTGCCTCATCCAACACCTCACAGGAATCAAGAAGGGCCTCCTGTCCAAAATCCAGGGCATGATTATTGGCCAGAGTCACCCCGTCAATCTCCATCTCCCGAAACAGAGATATCTTGTCCGTTGGCAGGCGAAAGGTATATTGCTTATCCTTTGCTGCTGTCCCTCTGTCACTAAAAGGGAACTCCTGATTCACCAGGAAAAAGTCCGCCTCACGGATCTGTTTTCGATATTCCTCATCCAACACCCCATGAATCCCTCCTGCCTTTTCATAGGCATTGAGAACGTGGTTAGAAAGGAGAACATCTCCGGAAAATAAAAGGGTCAAAGGGTCTTCTTTATCGTCTGCCGGAGTATCTGCATCCTCCTCCGCTTCCTGATTGTCTGAAACCGCATTGTCCGGAATCATATCCTCCGAAATCACGATTTGCGATATGGCTTCTTTTGTATTATTTTCTTGTCCCGATTCTTGCCCTGTCTTGTTTTCCTGCTTTTCCTGCGTTATCTTATCCTCGCTGATACCTTCAATTTTTTCATATTTCCTTCCCCCGCACCCCGCAAGAAAAATAATCACAAGGGCAAACATCCATACACTGCATTTTTTTATCATGAACCTTATCCCTTCCACTCTGTATTCCCAATTGCCAACAGGCAGACGCTAATGTCTTTAAAATACCATGGCAAAAATTCTCTGAAAAATACAAATTTGCCTTATCGCCCGGCAAGCTGTGTCACTACCTTGATATCCAATCCCAAATACTTAGCTATTTTTTCCAATGACAATTTTCCATCTGCAATCATCCTCAGGGCAGACTTATGTTTTTCCTCTTGTATTGCCAGCCTTCTCTTCTGCTGCTCCGCCTTCACTGCCTGCTTTCTCTTCTGCTGTTCCGCCTCCACTGCCAGCTTTCTCTTCTGCTGTTCCGCCTCCACTGCCTGCCTTTTCTTTTGCTGCTCCAATTCCACTGCCTTCCTTACGGCCTCCTCCTTTATTTATTTTGTATGGATTTTTTAAAGCAGGATTTCATATAGAAAGAATAGAATCTTCGTAAGATGCAGCTCGCTGCAGAACCGGTCTCTCAGACCGCAGAAATCTTTGCTTTGAAGATATTATATCATCTGAAGCCAGATAAAGCAATATTTATATAAATCAATGTTGAAGGGTTTCGGCAACTTTTTTAAACCTCTCAACATCCTTTTTCGTTGTTACCTTGAAATTTTCCTCACCCCCTTCTGAGAGCCTTATGTCCATACCAGCCATCACCGCTGGCTCCGTTGACCCATTGACAGACAGAATCCGATCCGGAAGCAGCGCCTTGTTGGCCTCATAATATTTTCCCAGCAAAAATAATACCGGCGCCTGCCCGGCACAGACACGCTCTGTGTCGGGCAGAGAACAAATCCTTTCGCTTCGCTCATGCAAAAACAGGATCCAAATCCATAATAAAAAGCCAGGCGCTCCATTACAGATTAAGTCTGGCTTTTTTATTTAATTCCATCGTCTAATTTTTCCAGAAAAGATGGATTCTCAAAATCATGTCCTGATTACATTATTTTTAAGAAGCATATAACAGCAAGCTTAAAAAATGCCGCTCTGCATTGCGGCATAAATTATCTCCATCTGAAAAGCATCCTCAGTGAAACAGCAAAGTGTTTAAATTGGGTTATACTAGTACAGCCTTCACATGGCCAGGATAATTCCTCCGTCTCCTGCGTATAATGTAGCAACCCCGGCCGTCTCTGTGATCACAATCTCCCTGGAAAGGCCAAGTCTTTCCAGCTCCTTCTTCACCTGCTCGGCTCTCTCCTTTGCATTACAGTGAGCAATCACTGCACGCTTTTCCTCCCAGTCTCCCCGCTCACGGACCGCAATCTCACACATTCTGGCAAAGGCCTTTCCCACTCCTCTTGCCTGGTCCAGCTTGATAATCACCCCATGATCTGCTCCCATCACCGGCTTAATATTCAATGCCGTGGCAAAAAAGGCCTGCAGGCCCGTGAGCCGTCCGTTCTTGCGAAGGTATTCTAGGGAATCCAAAACAAAATAGGTTTTCTGCCGGTCACGCATGGCAAGGATCTTCTGAGAAATCTCCTCAAACCCCATCCCTATATCCGCCATGTCGCAAATCGCCATGGCCAGATTCACTTCACCGGAGGAGGCAGACTCCGAATCAATTATCAGAATATTCTTGTGGCCATGCTCCTCCTCATATAAATTCTTTCCCACCATGGCACTGTTGTAGGAACCGCTTAAATGGCTGGAAAGGGTGATCACATAAACATCCTCTTCCTCACATTCATATGCCTTCTTAAATGCCTCCGGGGATGGACATGCAGTCTTGGGACACTCTTTACTCTCTCTGACCAGCTTTAAGAATGCTGCCTGATCAAAGCCCTCGTTATCCACGATCATTGCATCATCTACCTGCAACGTCAGCGGTACAAGCTGAAATCGTAAATCTTCTCTCATCTCCCTTGTCAAATCCAAACAGCTGTCCCCGACAATCTTATAGCTCATGTTCATCCTCCTGAAATCGCCTCTATATTACGTAGTTTTAATTACTACTTATTATAGCATATATTTCAGATATTTCAATACTCGGATGACAACATATCGCTGTTCTATCTATTTTTCAGAATTACCGGAATTTTCCTTTTCCTACAGTTTTCCCTATGGTAAGCAAATTATTAATGACCTTCTCAATTTTTTCAGAATTTAATATTTTTTCTAATATTTTCTCAAATTCCTCCTGGTTGGCACATTCCATACTTTCTTCTACACCTAATTCCAAAGCAATACTTTCATCCAAGGTGAGATAAACCGGGAAAAACGCAATTCCATATTCCACAAACATAACGCGATATTTATAGTTAGGAGTAGCCACAGATGTTATAAAAAACTCAAAGGTAAAGCTTCCTTCACCGATCTCACCCAAATCTTCCTGGATATTTACAGTACGCTCTTTTTGAAAAGCTCCCAGCACTTCTGACATATTTGCCAATGCCGGCTTTGCTATATACGACTGGGTCGGTCCATCATATGCAACAATTTTTGCTATAATCATCCCGTTTGTATTTTTGTTCAAATAGTCACACTGTTCCTGTATAATACTCTGTGCTGTGTCCGAAAATTCTTTTGCATCAAATCTTTTTTCCATAGATCCCTCATGGTATTTTTCCCTCCTCAATTTGAACAAATATGGGCAGATGATCGCTATATAAACGAGAATCCGGCTTCCCATTGGATTTCAGCAAATTTCTTGTACTTGTCCCGGTAATAATTTTCAAAGAGTTTTCATCAAAAGCCTCAATCAACTCCGGTCTGATTAAGCATTGGTCAAAAATATGCCAGTAATAGTTTACAATCGCGCTGTTGTTATAAAAATATGTTCCAAACGGGGCCTCTCTATGTCCCCAAAAATGACGATTTCGGCCAGCCCTATCTTCAGGAATCGGAGACCTATCTGGCCGGGATTATCCGCTTTAAAAACGGCTGTATCGGGAATGTGCATTTTAACGCCAGAAGTATTCGGACGGAAAAGCCTTATGTGGCATTTTACGGAACCCACGGCATCCTGATGTTAGAGGATCCCAATTTCTTCGGCGGCGATGTAAAGGTTATTCTGAAAGGCCAGACAGAGCCGACAGTTATCCCACACACCCACGGATATAAGGGAAATTGCCGGGGACTGGGAGTGGCTGAGATGGCCTGGTCACTGAGAATGAACCGAACCCCCAGAACCAATGCGGACATGGCGGTTCATGCCCTGGAAATCCTCACAGGAATCATGGAAAGCAGCCGGACAGGCCGGTTTTATGAGCTGGAATCCGGATTCTCTCTCCAGCCCATGCTTCCCAAAGGCTTTCTGGGACCGGAATATGCTCAGAATCAGCCGGAGGGGGCGCTGTACTTTTGAAAATAAGCACCTGATATTTACATCAATGGAAGGAGACAAAGGGGGAAGAGATGGGGGACCTGATCTGTCTCTCACCTTTGTCTCTTTTTCTCCCAAAACCGGTGCTGAAAATCTCTTTCCCGTCCTCAGCTTTCCTTCCAGATCACCTCATATCCCTCCCAGGGCTCCGGCATTTCCAGCTTGTCAATCATCTGCTCTAACACCTTCCGGGGAATCTGCCGCTCCCTCTCCCGGTTTCGCTTTTTCAGCTCCTCATAGGGCGTTTCCAGATACAGAATATGCACCCGTGCGCCATACCCCGCAAACAATCCCACAAGGCGCTGCCTGGTCTCCTGCATCAGATTGGTGGCATTCCAGATAAAGGACTCTTTTTTCCGCAGCAGCTTTCTGGCCCGCTCTATGGCCAGATTGGCCACCTTACCCGAGCCCTCCCTGGGAGAAATCCCCAGCTCTCCGCGAATCTCATCCAGGGAAATCACCGCCATCCCTGCGCCGTTTTTCTCTATCCAGGTATCCTTTCCCGCCAGAGGAAGCCCTGCCATCATCCACACATCAAACTCCGTATTATCGTAAAGCTGTGCCCCCGGCTGCATATCCTCCTTGTGAAAATACTGATACCTGGTACAGGCATTGGCAAAGGGATAGGGCTTCTCCCAGACTCCCAGCTCCCTTGCATACTCTGCAAACAGTTTCCCGTGCTCCTCTAACTCTCCCGGCGTCCGGCTTATCCTGCCTCTGGCATCTGCCTTTGCCAAAATCCAGAGAAGTTTAAGTGGCGCCACCTCTGCTGCCCGCAAAAGATCATAGTCCATCCGCTTCTTTTTCCAGAACCACACCGGCAGTCCGTGAAAGCGCACCAGCTTGGCCGCCAGCTCCCGCTCCCTAAAGCTCATTCCAAATCGCTTCCCGCCCCGATATGCCATCGCCCGAAATACCTTTTCCCCCACAATGGTATGCTTGGGCGAGGTCCATCTGCCGTCCTCAAATCTGGTGGCGGCCGGTTTTCCGATATCGTGAAATGCCGCAGCCAGAAATAAAAGCTCCTGTTTTCGTTCTGTAAGCCGGCTCCATTCTGCAAGACTGCACATTTGCCTGCAGACCAGTTCTGTATGGATATACACATCCCCCTCAGCATGGTACTCCGGGTTCTGCTGTACCCCCTTTAAAATTTCCAGTTCCGGATACTGCCCGGCCAGTCGTTCTAAAGAAAAACCGCTTTCCCGAATCCAACTTAAGATTCCCTCTTTTCCTGTCTTCCCAATTTTCTCTTTTTCCGCTTGCAAGCTTTTCCTCCTCTCCGGCTCCTGTTCCTTACCTTCTCTGTCTTCCTGAATCTCTGATACTCCGTACTCAAAATTTCCATGAATCAATTGCTTGATATCGGTGTCATCTGTTCATTCTGTTTCACTCAAACAGCTCCGTCCCCTCTGCCAGCCTGTTGGCCACCAAAGGCCGGTTCATCCAATGGCTCTCCGAATCCAGAATGGAATTAAGAAAAGAGCGGCGGACAAATTTCAGCCGGTCCACCGTATAGTCCCCCTCCTCCACCTTGATATAGATTCCTTCCATAATCCCGCCAAGATCGGTCTGGTCTCTCGTTCTCTCTTCGTCCACGCCATATTTTTCGCACTGATCCCGGAGCGTCTTTGCCGGATCCCCGGATATAAAATTACTATGCCCGATCAGCCGTGTTATATCCGAAAGCTTCTCATACCGCCCCGCTTCCAGCACCGGCACAGACCGGACAAAGGGCGCCCCTTTTAAGATTTCCCTTCTCCTTGCGGTGGAAAAGAACCGCTCCTCCTTCTTGTCAAACAGATCAAATTCCATAAAATAGTGAGGGAGCTCATCATAAAACACCGTGTGCTTGGCAAACATCCACTCCCCGTACATCACATACCGGCTTCCCAACACCTGCCACAATTTCTCCCGAAAGCACTCCGCCCACACCTTCAGCATGTCAAACTGCCGCTCTCCGTATCCTCCGTTTAAAAAATGCCCCCGGCTCTGCAGATACAGCCTGCCGTCCTCCCCAAAGCTGATCCCGCAGTTGGCTCCGTCAATCTTCTCCTCCAGCACCAGGTATTTTCCCCGGATCTCCCCGAATTTCACACTGTTCAGATCCTCGTCCCCTGCCTGCTTTCTCGATCCCTCCACGTGGCGGGTTCTTGGATATTTATATATTTGTTCCATCATCCTTCCCTCCCCTTACCTAAATTCCCCATTCTTAAAAATCCTGTCTGCATCTGTTTCTGATTTTAGTACGATTTTTATCTTCTGTCAAATAAAGAGGCTTGACAAATCCAAATGGTACCTGTATAAAAAGGCGGAGCATGGTGGTTCATCTGACGGAAAAGGGAAAAACAGTACAGCAGCCCCCATGGGATTATGAGGAAATCCTCGGTTGTTTATCCCAGGGGGAACTGCAGCATAACAGCTGCCATCCCTTTGAGCAACAAGAAAATAGCGGAGCATTGATTTTCATGCTCCGCTATTCGTATTTTGGAATCATATAAGTCAAATTTAAAATCTGTGTCCTTACTCCCCAGCCATCATCATCATAATCTCATTGCTCCGGGCAATAAACTTCGTCATCCGCTCCGGGTTCAGGGTGCCGTGGCTTAACAGGGCCAGATCATACAGCTGCTCACAGAACTTGGGCGTGTTCTCCCCGTCTTTATGGTTTAACACATACTGCACCAGCTTGTGGTTGGCATTGAGTACCAATGTCTCGCCGGCGCCGCCGAACATGGAGGGATCCATGCCGTACATATTGTACATCTTCATCATATCCTGCATCCGGCGGCTCTCCTCGGCCACAGTCAGCATGGAGGAGATATTCTCGTTCTTCAGCTTCTCCACCTTGACCTCCAGCTTGTCATTGTCCAAAGCCTTCTTAAAGATCTCCGTCAGGGTTTCCGCCGTCTTTTTAAACTCCTCGTCATCCTCCTTCACCTCTTCCTTAAAGGTGTCGTTGAGATCCGCATCAATCCGGAGGAATTTGAGACCCTCGTTCTTCTGCTCCAAGTGGTTGATGAAGGGACTGTCAATATTGTGGGGAAGAATCACCGCATCCAGCCCTTCCTCCCTGAACATGTTGATATACTGGCTCTGCTCCTTCTCGTCCGTCACATAGAACACCTTGTTCTCGTGCTTCTCCTTGTTCTCCTCCAGACAGTCCTTCAGGGTCAGGTACTTTTTGTCTAAGTTCTTAAAGAGAATGTAATCATTCATCTTCTCGGCAAATTTCTCATCCTTGATGCAGCCGAACTTGATAAAGGGAGCAATGTCATCCCAGTACTTCTCGTAATTCTCCCGGTCGGTCTTGCACATGCCGGTCAGCTTGTCCGCCACCTTCTTGGTGATGTAATCGGAGATCTTCTTCACAAAACCATCGTTTTGCAGGGCGCTCCGGGAAACGTTCAGGGGCAGATCCGGACAGTCGATAGCGCCCTTTAAGAGCATCAAAAACTCCGGAATCACTTCCTTGATATTGTCCGCAATAAATACCTGGGTGTTGTAAAGCTTGATGGTGCCTTCAATAGAATCATACTCCGTGTTGATCTTGGGGAAGTAGAGAATTCCCTTCAGGTTAAACGGATAATCCATATTCAGGTGAATCCAGAACAGAGGTTCCTTGTAATCCATAAACACCTTCCGGTAGAAGCTTCTGTACTCCTCCTCCGTGCACTCATTGGGATGCTTGTTCCACAGCGGGGTGGTGTCATTAAGAGCCACCGGGCGCTTTAAGATCTTGTAGCGCTCCTTGGAGGGCTCGATCTCCACCGTCTCCTTCTCCCCGTTCTCGTTCTCCTTCTCCTCGGTCTTGGCCGGCTCCACCACGGTCTCCACAATGGTATCCTTGTCCGTCAATTCTTCCTTGTCAATGGTCTCATACTCCGGCTCTGCCTTGGCATTGCTTAAATAAATCGGAATCGGCATGAAGGAACAGTACTTATCCAGCACCTCTCTGGCCCGGTATTCATTGGAAAACTCGTAGCTGTCCTCATTCAGATACAGGGTGATAACCGTGCCCTGGTCCTCCTTATCCCCGTCCTTCATCTCAAAGGTCAGGCCGCCCTCAGACTCCCAGTGCACCGGCCTGCTGCCTTCCCTGTAGGAAAGGGAATCGATAGTCACCTTGTCCGCCACCATAAATGCCGAATAAAATCCCAACCCGAAATGCCCGATGATCTGATCCTCATTGGCCTTGTCCTTATATTTCTCTAAGAAATCCTGAGCGCCGGAGAATGCGATCTGATTGATATACTCTTCCACTTCCTCCGCCGTCATACCCAGACCATTATCCTGCACCCGGATAGACTTTTCATCCGAATCCACGGTGATCTGAATCTTGTACTCCATATCCTCCGGCTTGGCGTACTCTCCCATTAGCTCCAGCTTCTTTAACTTGGTGATGGCATCACAGCCATTGGACACCAGTTCCCGGTAGAAGATGTCATGGTCCGAATAAAGCCACTTTTTGATAATCGGAAATATGTTCTCACTGTTGATCGATAAATTGCCTGATTTGCTGCCCATCGCATATCACTCCTGTTCTTTTATTTTCTTGCTTTTCAAATTTATTCTGCCATTTCTGACTCCGGCTGCCTGGTATGGCAAGTCCCTGTCCCCGGCAACACAGAATCTCTGTCCTATATTCTAATACGGCTGCAGACAAATGTCAACAGAAAATTAGCACTCATTTTTAATGAGTGCTAACAATATATTACAGTTCACGGGGCAGGGAAAAACGGATAAAAGCAGGCGTCAAGCTTGCTTGTAAGACTGATTTTATCCGTTTTTCCACATCGGGCGAACGCACGATGCTTCTTGTTCGGCAAAGCCGGACAAGAAGATGCACCCTGTGTACAGTTATGGAGCCAAAGCATATGCCGTTACGTCCGCGGGGTACCTGTGAACGTGACAGCAATTCATGCCTTAAACCGGTCGATCTTATTGCGGATCTCCTGCATCTGATAGTCCAAAACCTCTATAGAATCCGCACAGCTTCTCAGCTGTTCCTCAATATCATCGGTTTTTCCTATATTTTTCTTATATTTCAGCTTATGCTCTAAGCTGGCCCAAAAATCCATGGCAATGGTCCGAAACTGCACCTCCACACTGACATATTTCTTCTCATTGGACAAAAAGATCGGCACACTCAGAATAAGATGGAGGCTTCGGTAGCCATTGGATTTGGGATTTTGGATATAGTCTTTTTCCACCATAAGAATAATATCATCCTGTCTGGTAAAAAGCTCTGCCAGACGGTAAATATCGTCCGGAAAGGAACAGATTACACGAAGTCCCGCCACATCCGTGAGATTTTCCCGGATGCCTTCCACGGTCATGGGAAATCCCCTTCGTTCCAGCTTCTCAAAAATACTTTCCGGTGACTTTAACCGGCTTTTTATGGCCTCAAAGGGGTTCCGGTTGTATTCTTGGGAAAATTCCTTATTGAGAACCTTAAGCCTTGTCTCCACCTCCATAATAGCGGCGCTGTATTCCAGCATCAGCTTGTTAAAGGATTTCTCCTCCTTAAGCTTTTCCGCCTGCATCTGGATAATGTGTTTCTGCTCCTCGATCTGCTCCTCCTGCTTCTCCACCCTCTCCTCCAGCTGGTTCTTACAGGAAAACAGCTCAATGGTATTCCTCACCCGGTTTTTGACGATTCTCTCCTCAAAGGGTCTGTGGATAAAATCCGACACTCCCAGCTCCAGACATGTGCTCTCCACCTCAGCCGCATACTCGCTGCTTATAATCAGGATGGGGATTTTGTTCATCCACCCGTTCCTTCTCATCTCCGCAATCACCGAAAAACCATCCATCACCGGCATATTCAGATCCAATAGAAGCGCCGCTGTCTCATGGCTGTACTTCTCAAGCTTGTGAAGAGCCTGTCTTCCGTCCTCCGCCATTTCAATTACATAGTCATTCTTAAGCATGTCCTGCAGAAGCTCACGGTTCATCTCCGAGTCATCCACAACCAGTATCCTTTGCATATCCCCTTTTCTCCCTTGCAAAATCCATTCTTTATCCGCTTATGATTCACAGCTCACCTGCCAACACGGACAAAGCCAGCCAAGCGGCCGTAGCCATTATATATTTTAGCATATATCGGGATGTAAAGCATCATCTTTTCGATGTAAAAATATCCTTTTTCCGTATTATCTGTTACTGTTCACAGCCAATGTCATGATGTTGGGGGCAAACGGTCTTTTGACCCCTCTGATACCGGATTGCTCCGCACTTTGTGCTCCCCCAATCCTCATGTCATTAACTTAAAAACTTGCAATACCAGCCTTGGAAGAAGGAGTATCTTTTGGGATTTCTTAAGTTAACCATTAGTGCCAGTTTTGGTGCCAAAAGTATCAAAGTTCTTTCCCGTGTTCTGGCTTTCATTCACTGTTTTCCTAAAAAGCACAAATACATTTATCTGCTTCTTCCACTTTTTAAAAGTATCTTGTCGCCATAGGCTACTCTGCCAGGCTTCCAACCGCTGGCACCCTTCGGGCGCCAGCGGTTGAGGGACTTTCGCCCCATAGGCCAAGAGACAGAAGAAGGCGATTGCAAGCCGGCTTGCAATCGCCTTCTTCTGTCTCTTGGCCTGCCCGGCTCAATGCCGGAGCATATCCTCCACAAATATCCCATACCCTCTGGTGGAGTCCTGGACAAACACATGGGTCACCGCCCCCACCAGCTTTCCGTCCTGCAGGATGGGGCTGCCGCTCATACCCTGGACGATTCCCCCTGTCAGACGAAGGAGCTCCTCATCCACCACCCGCAGCACCAGACTCTTATTTTCCTGGATAGGATTTAAGTCCACCCGCTGTATCTCAATCTCATAATCCCGAAGCTCCCCGGACACATCACTGCGGATCCATGCCTGTCCCTTCCTTACATTTTGCCGGTAGCCGATCTCCACCGCCTCCCCGCCCAGAGACTTTTTCAGCCTGTCATTGACCTTTCCGAATATTCCCACCTTGGTATTGGCTTCAATGACTCCTAAGCTGGAACCTGGCCCATAGTAGATCACACCGGCCATCACTCCCGGGTTGCCGGCGCTTCCCTTTTCGATTCCCATAATCTCCGTCTCGTAGAGAGCTCCCTCCTGAATCTCCACTACCTCGCCGGTATCGCTGTCACTGATTCCATGACCCAGGGCGCCGAAGTTTCCGTTGGTATCCACATAAGTCAGGGTTCCGATTCCCTGGGTGTCATCCCGCACCCATGCTCCCAGCTTATAGTTTCCGTCCATTGCCTGAACCGGATTCATACGGATCTCCAGCTCCTGCCCGTCTCTGCGGACCCGCAAAACAGCCTCCTGTCCTCCACTGTGGTTAAGGTTGCTGATCAGGGCCTCCTTATCCCGCAGCGGCTCCCCGTTGATGGCCTCAATATAGTCCCCGGACTGAAGCACTCCGTAAGCCGGCTCCACCTCCTCACCGTCCTGGCATCGGATTCTTCCTGTTCCGATCACCAGAACCCCTTTGGAGCGAAGGTAGATACCCACAGGCACCCCGCAGGGGATTGCATAGTGAGTGTCCACCACATCCACCTGAATCTCCTTAAAAGGGAATCGTCCGAACAGTTTAAGCCCCAGACGGTAGCTTCCCTGATTTCTTCCGTACAGGGAAAAGGACTCATCCACCCCCAGACGGATCTCATCGGATGGAATATTAGATTGGTTTCCCAGCACCACCTCCTCACTGTCACTGAGAAGACTCACATCAAAAGGCAGAGCAAAGTCAAATTCTTCCCTTTCATTTACCACCACACTCAGATGGTCGGGAATCCGCCTCTCCACATAATACCAGGTAAACCCGACAGCGGAGAACAGGCTTAGCCAGAAGGTCCAGGCCAGGCTCCTCCACAGCAGGTTCCTCTTATGTTTTTTTCCTGACATTTCACATACCTCCTCTTTCCAGGGACCGTTTCCTGAAAACATCTTTCAGAGTATTCCCATTTGCTGCTCGGATTATGATAAAATATCTTTACGGCTCAGGCGCCTTCACAGCAGACAAAGCTGTGCAGATACATTCCGAACTGTGACTAATATCCGGCCCATAGCTGAATATAATAAAAAGGAGCTTTCTAAGCTCCTTTCTAGTATGTGAGAAAATCAAAAATTCACACTGCTATTTTTTTGTTTTTATGCCAATCCGTTTCTGTTTTGATAATTCTGACTTTATATGTGTCTTTTTATGGCTTTTGGAAATGGCTTTACGGCCTTTGCCGGATTCTGTCTGCCATTGCCTTCATCTCCCTTGCATTCTGCCTCACTGCATCCGTGATCTGGGCGCCGCCCAAAAGTCTGGCCAACTCCTCCACCATGGCATCCTCCTCCAGACGACAAATTCTGGTTGTGGTCTTCCCCTTCTCCACGGATTTGGCAATCTCATAATGACAGTCTGCCATTGCCGCAATCTGGGGAAGGTGGGTGATGCAGATCACCTGGTGGCCCCTGGAAATTACTGCCAGCTGTTCCGACACCTTCTGAGCAGTCCTGCCGCTGATTCCTGTGTCAATCTCATCAAAAATCAATGTGGGAATCTCATCGCTGTCCGCCAGCACGGTCTTAATAGCCAGCATAATCCGAGACAATTCACCGCCGGAAGCCACCATTCCCAAAGCTCGCTTGGGCTCTCCCGGATTGGTGGAAATCATAAATTCCGCCTCATCGTATCCCAAAGCCGTATAATTTTTCAGACGTCTGAATTCCATAGAAAAATCCACATCAAGAAAATTCAGCTCCACAAGTCCTTTTCGTATCTGCTCAGTAAGGATTTTCGCTGACGCCATTCTCTCTTTTGATAAGCCCTTGCACAGCTTCTCCAGCTTCTCCGTGACCTTTTTATATTCTGCCTTGGTTTTTTTGCGGTATTCATCGAAATTTTCCAGCTTCTCCAAACGCTCCTTTTTTTCTTCCAGCGCCTGATAAATATACTCCACCGTACTTCCGTATTTCGATTGAATACTGTGGATCTGATCCAGCCTCTGCTCGATTCGGGCCATTTCCTCCTCGTCAAAGGTCATATCATCCAGATAAGCTCCGATGGCATGACGCACATCGTTTAAAATGGACTCCACATCATACAGCTGATCCTGTATTTCCTGAAGCTGCTTATCCCAGGATGCCACCTCATTGATCTGATGAAGGGCCTGTCCGACTCCGTCCGTGTCCACCGCCTGATAGGCCGCTGACAGGCCTTCCATAATCTTCCTTCCGTTGGAATATTTTCTGTACCGCTCAGTCAGCTCCTCCTCCTCACCCTCCTTTAATTCTGCTTCCTCAATCTCCCCGATCTCAAACCGGAGAAAATCCGCTTCCCGCTTCCGGCTTTCCTCATCTCCTTTTGTCTCCTCCAGGGCAGACTGAAGGGTCTTATACCGCCGGTACGCATCCGCCACCTGATCTTTTATTGGGCTGGTACGGGATTTTGCAAAGGTATCAAGAATCTCCAGATGCTTGGACACATGCAGCAGAGACTGATGCTCGTGCTGACCATGAATATCCATGAGAAGTCCCGTCACCTGCCGCAGACGGGCCATGGTTACGGTCTCGTCATTGATCTTACTGACACTGCGGGCAGGCATAATCTTCCGGGTGACAATCAAAAGCCCGTTCTCGTCTGGAAAAATCTCCCACTCTTCCAATTGACCCCTCTGCTCGTCCTTTACGGAAAATACCAGCTCCACATAAGCATACTCCGCACCGCTTCGGATAATATCCTTTGGCGCCTTCTGGCCCAGAGCCAGATTCACGGAACCGATAATAATCGATTTTCCGGCTCCGGTCTCTCCAGTCAGAATATTCAGCCCGTCCCCAAACTCCACATCTGCCCGTTCAATCAGTGCCAGATTTCTTACGTGTAATTCCAGAAGCATATTTCCTCCTTTTTCCCTTATCGCTCAGCGCTAAAGCGCCGGTTCTTTCACTGCAGCCATTTTCCTTTATTCCTTATTCCAGAACCAGCTTGCGGATCTTATCCATCACCAGGATTGTGTCATCCACGCTTCTCACTGCACACATAATCGTATCATCTCCAGCAATACACCCTACAATTTCATAAAAATGAATGGCATCCAGAGCTGCCGCCACGGCCATGGCCATGCCCGAAACTGTTCGAATGACCAAAATGTTCTGTGCCATATCCATAGACAGATAGCCGTCCCTCAAAATCCGTATGTATTTATCGCTAAAAGATCCCTGGCTCTGCATGACCACATAGCGCTGTCTGCCGTTCTCTCCGGAAACCTTTGTCAGTTTCAGCTCACGAATATCTCGGGAAACAGTGGCCTGAGTCACCCGATAGCCTGCTTTCCTCAAAAGGTCCGCCAGCTCTTCCTGGGTTTCAATCTCATATTTTCCAATCAGCTCCACAATCTTACTATGCCGTTCCAGCTTCATTTCCCTGTCTCCTCTTATTCCTTTAGCCCGCTACACCCGCGCCAGCTTTTCACGGATATTTTCCAAAAACGATACATTCTTCAATTGAATTAAGGTCGTATAGCTGCCGGACTCCCGAATCTCCAGAAGCTCGCCTGCATCCAGATCCATTACCTGATCCCCGTCGAACACAGCCATCTGCTTCTGGCCCGCATTCTCCAGCACCCGAATTCCCACCTTGTCATGATGGGAAAGAATAATGCTCCGGGAGCTGACAGAATGAGGACAGATAGGCGTCAGCACAATCATCTCCGCTCCCGGTGTCACAATGGGGCCACCGGCAGACAGATTGTATGCCGTGGAGCCGGTGGGCGTTGCCACAATCATCCCGTCCGCCGTATATTCACTGAGCAGCTCCCCGTTGACATACACCTGAAATTTCAGCACCTGCATCACATCCCTGCGGGCCAGCACAATATCATTTAAGGCAATGCCGCTCTCCCGGCGTACCGTCCCCTCCAGCATCATCCGCCTTTCCAGGCGGAAATTGTCTGTCAGCAGGGCATCCAGCATAGGCGACAAGGCCTCTCCGTGGGCAATCTGAGTCAGATAACCGAGATTTCCCATATTAATTCCGATCATGGGAAGGGAAAGCTCCACCAGATCCCTGGCTGCCTGTATCAGGGTACCGTCACCGCCCAATGTGATCACACATTGAGTCCGGGAAGGAATCCGCCTTTTGTCCGTATAGCCGTAGGCCGCCCCCTCCCTCCGCTTTTCCTGGGCGCTTCCCTCGCAGGTTGCCCCCCGGGCGCAGAGATACCCCCGGATCTGTTCCGCCACCTGCACGGCGCCCTTTTTGGATGGATTTGCAACCAGATAAAAATGTTCCATAGATGTCTCCTGTCTCTGTCAATTTGTGCAAAAATGGTTACAAACTTTGGTGAGCTTCCTCCACAACCTGCCTTGGATCTACAAAAAGAATCCTGCCTGACTCTTTCTCCCTAGACTCTGCTGAAAATTCTTCTCTTTCCGCTGTCAGCTCCTCCTCACATTTTCTCCCTGAACGATTCTGCAAATGGACCAGATACTCAATATTTCCCTCCGGCCCCTTGATCGGAGAGTATTCCAGCCCCCGAATCTCAAATCCCAGCTCCTGCGCGTGGCAAAGCACCGTGTCAATCACTTCCAGATGGATGCTTTTCTCCCGCACGACTCCCTTTTTCCCCACCTTCTCCCTGCCTGCCTCAAACTGAGGCTTTATGAGAGCCACCACCTGCCCGTCCTCAGACAAAAGTGCCTTGACCGGTCCTAGAACCTTTGTCAGGGAAATAAATGACACATCAATGGAGGAAAAACGGATTCTGTCCGGAATATCATCCGGAGTCACATACCGGATATTCGTCCGCTCCATGCAGACTACCCGCTCGTCATTGCGCAGCTTCCAATCCAGCTGCCCGTGGCCCACATCCACCGCATAGACCTTTCTTGCCCCGTTTTGGAGCATACAGTCTGTAAATCCGCCGGTGGAGGATCCCACATCCATACAAACCTTTCCCTCCAGGGAAATCGGAAAGCACTTCATGGCCTTTTCCAGCTTAAGTCCGCCCCGGCTCACGTATTTTAGAGTTGCCCCGCGAACCTCCACGGCCGCCGATGAAGGAAAGGAAGCCCCCGGCTTGTCCTCCTTCTGTCCGTCCACATAGACAATTCCGGACATGATAACAGCCTTCGCCTTCTCTCTGGAAGGGGCAAGCCCCCGATTCACCAAAAGGATATCCAGACGTTCCTTTGACTCTTTCATAGTGATTTTCCCCCATAGCACTCCGGACATGTCTCGATGCTTATTGTGCTGACTGTACGAAAACTCAGTCCTTCCGGATAAAACTCTCTCATGGCTTTGATGACCGAATCACTGTCGATCCCCAGGCTCTCCCGCAGAAGAGACACATTTCCATGCTCCACATAGGTGTCCGGAAGGGCAATGTTGAGCACCTTCACCCGAGGCTCCCACTGATGGATAAGGGCAGTCACCTGAAGGCCAAAGCCTCCCTGAAGCACATTTTCTTCCAGGGTCACAATCAGCCTGTGGGCGCGGGCCAGCTCTCTTACCAGCTCCTTGTCCACCGGCTTGACAAAACGGCCATTGGCCAGGGTACAGTCCACGCCCTCCTCCTTAAGCTTGTCTCTCACATGCTCGGCAGTGCTGACCATGCTGCCCACTGCCAAAAGAGCAATCTCCTGTCCCTTATAAAGAATCTCTCCCTTTCCGTACTCTATGGGAGAATCAAACTCCTTCAGTCCCCGGTAAGCTTGCCCCCGGGGATACCGGATAGCTATAGGCCCCTCAAACTGAGTGACGGCAAATTCCAACTGCCGGCGCAGCTCCCACAGATTCTTGGGAGCCATCACACTCATATTGGGAATGGATGTAAGGTAGGACAGATCGAAAATTCCCTGATGGGTCTCCCCATCGCTGCCCACCAGCCCTGCCCGGTCCAGGGCAAACACCACCGGAAGATTCTGGATACATACATCGTGAAGAATCTGGTCAAAGCCTCTCTGTAAAAAGGAGGAATACACAGCCACCACCGGCTTTAATCCGGCCGCAGCCATGCCGGCGGCAGAGGTCACTGCATGCTGCTCCGCAATGCCCACATCAAAAAAACGTTCCGGAAACTGCCTGGCAAAGGCCTTCAGCCCGGTTCCGTCCGGCATGGCGGCCGTAATCGCCACCACCCGGGGCTCCTTCTCTGCCAGCTGGCACAGCTTCCTGGAAAACACATCTGTATACCCCGGATAAATCTTCTTTTTAAGGCTCTTGCCCGTTGCCGGATCAAAGGGATCCACCCCGTGAAAACGGGCCGGATTCCGCTCCGCCGGCCCGTATCCCCTTCCCTTTTTTGTGTTCACATGAACCAGCACCGCATGGTCCATCTTGCGGGCTTTTGTAAAAACCTTCACCATCTCCCGAACATTATGGCCGTCCACAGGACCCAGATAGGTGATTCCCATATTTTCAAACAGCATTCCCGGAATAACCAGCTGCTTTATACTGTTCTTGGTTCGGCTGATCTTGTCCACCAGCCCATCGCCGATCACCGGGATCTTAATGAGCGCGGCCTCCACGTCCTTCTTCAGCCGGTTGTAGCCCTCTCCGGAACGAATCCCGTTGAGATATTTGGACATGCCCCCCACATTCTCCGAGATGGACATGTTATTGTCATTTAAAACAATGATAAAGTTCCTCTTCATCCGCGCCGCGTTGTTTAAGGCCTCATAGGCCATTCCTCCGGTCAGAGCCCCGTCACCGATCACCGACACCACCGCATAATCCTCCCCCAGAAGATCCCGGCCCTGAGCCATTCCCAGCCCGGCAGAAACCGATGTTGAACTGTGGCCCGTGTCAAAGGCATCGTAAGGGCTCTCCTTCCGTTTGGGGAATCCGCTTAGGCCTCCGTATTGGCGCAGCTCATCAAACATTTCCCGCCGCCCGCTTAAGATCTTGTGGGTGTAGGACTGATGGCCCACGTCCCAGATCACCTTATCTCTTGGCAGATCAAAGGCCAAATATAAGGCGATGGTCAGCTCCACCACCCCCAGATTGGAGGCTAAGTGTCCTCCGGTCACACTGATCTTATCAATCAGAAAATGACGGATCTCCTCCGCTAGCTCCTTTAATTCCTCCGTATTGAAATTCCTGATATCCTGCGGCTCTTTTATCTGTTCCAGCAGCATTCCCATCGCCCCTTTATTTTTCTCTTGTAATCAAAAGCCTGATAAGTCCTTCCAAAAACGGATTCTCACCGGGAAGACTGTGAAGTATCCCGATGGCTCTGGCAGAAATCTCCGCCACATCCTTTCTGGCCTTTTCAAGTCCCTCCAGGGTCACATAGGTGGTTTTCTGATTCTTTTCGTCACTGTACACCGGCTTGCCTAACTGCTCTGTGGTGGCCGTCACATCCAAAATATCGTCCTGAATCTGAAAGGCCAGGCCAATAAGGGAAGCCATCTCCTCCACTTTTTTCAGCTGCTCCTCATCTGCTCCTCCCAACAATGCTCCGATCATCATGGAGGCCTCCAGAAGGGCTCCTGTTTTTAGACGGTAAATAAAGTCCAGTTTCTCCCTGGGAATGGGCTGATTTGTCAGCTGCACATCCACCACCTGACCTCCAATCATGCCGTAAATGCCGGTTTTCGCTGCCAGGATCCCGATTGCCCTGGCTACCGCCCCTCCGTTCTGTGTAAAGGCGCACGCCTTCACAGCCGTCTCCACCCCGTAGATGAGCAGGGCGTCTCCCGCCAGAACTGCCATATCATAGCCAAACTTCACCCACGCTGTAGGTACTCCCCGGCGCAGCTCATCATTGTCCATACAAGGCAGATCATCATGAATCAGGGAGGAAGTGTGGATCATTTCAATGGCAGCCATAAATGGCTCGATCTCCTGTCCCCTGCCGCCAAACAGCCGGTAGGTCTCCTCCATAAGCATCGGCCGCAGCCGCTTGCCCCCCGCCCGCACACTGTAATTCATAGCCTCGAAAATTGTTTTCTGGTGTCCCGTCTCCTCGGGAAGATACCGTTCCACCACTGCCTCCACCTCTTTGGTTCTCTGGTCAAGGCTTCTTTTTATTTCTTCTGGCAAAGACGCCTCCTGGCCATAATCCGTTCTCTCAGCCTTCTCCATCTTCTCCTTCGCCTCCCTGCAGCACAATAATCTGCTTTTCCACCTTGTCAATCTTTTCCCCGCAGGCCCGGACCAGCTTCATCCCTGCCTCATAGTAAGCAAAGGAGTCCTCCAGAGAGGTATCCGGATTCTCCAGCTTCTCCATAAGCTCTTCCAGCTCTTCAAATGTCTGTTCAATCGATTTTTCCATATTCGTCAATCCTCTCCCGCTCTGTCACCCGGGCTGTCAGTCTGCCGTCCGCCATCCGCACTGTCATCAAATCTCCCACATTTACCTGCTCCACACGGTCCACACGCTTTCCGTCCGGGCCGGTGACAAAGCCAAAGCCATTGCTGATTCGCTCAAGAGGCGACAGGCCATGGAGACGTCCGCTATCCAGTGCCAGCCTGTGCCTGGCCTCCTTAAGCCTCTGCTCCACAATCCGCTCCATCCTCTCCTGCATGTCCGCCAGCTGCTGCCTTTTCTCGTTAATCTTTTTTCCCGGATCCCGAAGCTTAAGCCGAAATCTGTATTGCTGAATCAGAGACCGCTGCCTTTCCGCCTTTCTCTCCATGGCCCGCACAATAACTTTTTTGTACGTCAGTCTCTGATCCTCAAATCTTTTGTAATCAAACACGGCCAGCTCCGCAGCCGCTGACGGGGTAGGAGCCCGCAGATCCGCCACATAATCTGCAATGGTGACATCTGTCTCATGGCCCACTGCCGATATAACCGGCGTATGGCACTCAAAGATGGCCCGTGCCACCGTCTCCTCATTAAAAGCCCACAGATCCTCGATGGAGCCGCCTCCCCGTCCCACGATTATCACATCCAGGCCCATGGCATCCAGCCTCCGAAGCCCGGCTGCAATGCTCTCAGAAGCAGCCTCTCCCTGAACAAGGGCCGGACAAAGAATCAGCTGCACATAGGGATTGCGCCGGGCGGAAATGTTCATAATATCACGAATGGCAGCCCCCGTAGGCGCTGTCACGATTCCCACCCGGGTCGCGTATTTGGGGATTGGCTGCTTGTACTCCGAAGCAAACATTCCCATCTCCTCCAGCTCGTCCTTCAGCCGCAAAAAACGCTCAAACAGTCCCCCCAGCCCGTCCAGCTCAACCTTTTTGGCATACAGCTGATACTTTCCGTCCCGCTCATATACATCCACCGCGCCGGTGACCACCACCTGCTGCCCTTCCTCCATCTGAAATCGCAGACCGGTCCTTCTCTGGCCGGAAAACATCACCGCCGACAGGGTTCCCCCCTTATCCTTGAGGGTGAAATATATATGTCCGGAGGTATGATATTTGCAGTTGGAAATCTCCCCCCTCACCGAAATCCGGCTGAGGGCAAAATCCTGAGCAAACATATTTTTAATATAAGAATTTACCTGTGTAACCGAATAAATACTTGCCATATTATTCCGCTGTCACCAGCTTTGCCAAAATCCCATTGATAAAAGCCGGGGAATCCTTTCCGCCATACTTTTTTGCCAGATCCACCGCCTCATTAATGGCCACCTTCTCCGGCACCTGGTTGTCATAGAGCATCTCATATAGGGCCTGGCGCAAAATCGCCAGCTCCACCTTTCCCATCCGCCGGGTTTTCCAACCCTGGGCCACCTCATTAAGCTTCTTATCCAGCTCCGGGATACGGGCTGCCATATCCTCCACCCGCTCTGTCAGAAATGCCCTGTCCGTCTCCTTCATGTCTACCTTATGAATGATCTGCTGTTCTCCGTTTTCCGTGATATCGTCCTCCTCCGGGGATTCAAAATATCTTTCTGTCTGCCCGGCAGTCTCCTCTGCCGGATAAAAACCCACTCCAAACAGCATTTTAAAGCAATGTTCCCGCATTTCTCTTCTGGTCATGGCACTTTCCCTCCCGGTCCCAACGTTCTATCATACTCTGGGAGTATATCATATTTTATAAGGAATCACAATACCCGGCGGGCGCACGGCATACCTCTACCCGGTTGTCGTTTAAGGTGGTGGCCTCCGCCATATCAGACAGACGGGCGTGGTGCAATGCATTGACGTGCAGACTCCTGCCGCCCGCCGTCTGCCGGAAAACTCCCGGCACAGCCGCCACTCCTCTCGCTACCCGGTCGGTTATCCGGGCCTTAAATCTCACCCGGGCAAGATCATTAAATACCTCCACCAAATCTCCGTCCCGAATCCCTCTCTCGGCCCCATCGTCAGGATGAAGAAGGACCTGCGCCGCACCCCTTCTCCCGGTCAGATCCTCCCGGTCTAAGAAGGTGGAATTTAAGGTGTAAAGACTTGGCACAGATATCAGGGATAAAGGCTCCGGGCCTCCGTGATTTTCCATATAGCAGGGCATCGGGTCTGCCAGGCTCTCATTGACGATCTGAATTTTCCCGCTTTTTGTCAGGAATTTTTTGTGGTCCGCAAAAGGTGTGGAGATAACGCCTCCCTCTTTAAGCACCTGCCAATCCTCTTGGGAAATATCCGAGAGACCACTGGCCGGATGAGCCAGCAAATCCTTAAGCACATCCTCCTCCGTCCGGTCAAAATACTCGTCCTCATATCCCATGGCTTCTGCCAGAATACGGAAGGTATCCCAGTTGCTTTTGCATTGTCCTGCCGGCTTTACCACCCGATATGCGGTGCCGAAGGTACAGTAGCCGTAAGCCTTGTAGCAGTCGGTCTGTTCCACGGAAAATGCAGCCGGCAGAATAATATCCCCATATCGGGCCGTATCGGTCATAAAACGCTCATGAACCACCGTAAAAAGATCCGGCCGGGACAGGCCCTTAAGGACAGCGGACTGATCGCTGACCGTCAAAGCCGGATTGGAGCCATACACATACAGGGCACGGATCCGATTTCCCTTCTCCTCACAGCACAGGGCCTGTCCCAGCTGATTGATGTTGACGGGTTCCCGCTCCCCCTTTTCGCCCTCATTCTCCGGAAAGCCTTTCTCGGCGAGCGCCAGCTTTTGTCTCCGCTCCTCCATCCGGGCCTTCGTTCGGAAATCCGGCCTGGTCACCCGGGCCTCGTCCACGTAAGGACCGGCCCCCGGATTACTTCCGCAAAAGCCTCCTCCCGGCTTGTTCCAGGCGCCGGTAAATGCAGACAGGATAACCACCAGACGCACATTCATACCTCCGTTTCCCTGCCGGGACGGACCGCTTCCCATAAGGATGGCCGGGGCATCCGCCGCGCCGTACTCCCTTGCCAGCGCTCTTATAATCTCTGCCGGAACACCGGTGATCTCCCTTGCCCACTCAGGCGTGTATGTACCAAGCGTCTCTTTAAAATCCCCGTAGCCTGCCGCATGCTTTTCCAGATACTCCTCATCCGCCAGCCCTTCCTCCGCCAGCACATGCATCATGGCCAGAGCCAGAGCCCCGTCTGTCCCCGGCTTCAAAAGAACCACCTGATCACAATAGTCAGCCATGTCCAACGCGCAAGACTCCACCAGCACCACCCGCTTTCCCTCTCTGCGGACCCTGGAAAGAACCGGCATGGTATGAATCCGGGTAGCCTTTACATTACTCCCCCATATCAAAATAAAATCACTGTCCTTTAACTCCCTGGGATCCAGACAGCCTGTGTCCCCCATCACCGACTTATATGCCGCTCCCTTGGCAGAGGAACACAAGGTTTTTTCCAGCTGCCTGGCACCCATACGATTAAAAAAGGCATCGCCGCACCGTCTCTGAATCACACTCATCACTCCGGAAAAATATACAGGAAGTATGGCGTTCCCGCCGTCCTCCTTAAGGATCTCCCGAAATCTTCCGGCAATCTCTTTCGCTGCCTCCTCCCAGGTAATCGGCACAAATCTGCCCTCTCCCTTTTCCCCCACCCTTTTTAGAGGGGTAAGAATCCGGTCAGGAGAATTGACCGATTTTTCATAGCTTTGCATCTTCCGGCAGATCAGCCCTTTTGCCATGGGATGATCCTTATCCCCCCGCACCGCCAGAAGTCTCGTTCCGTCTGTCTCAGCCAACAGTCCGCAGGCTGCCGGGCAGTCATAGGGACATATGGTTTTCTGTGTGTATGCCATCTGTTTTCTCCTTTATCCAATACGGCCTTTTCTTACGTAACAGATAAGCCTTGAACCGTTACTTTCTTACAACAATTCCGTCAGTCATTATCCGGCAAAAGCTTGATCCTCACCATGATCTGACGAACAAAGCTGCCCTCCGGCAAATCCAAATCCTCCCCGTGGGTCTGGGCCGGAAACTCTCCGCCCTCCTCCAATTCCACGCTGAGCCAGTTGTAGGCTGCCTCTCTGGCTTCATCCAAAGCGTCCTCCAGATCCGGACCGTCTGCCTCACAGCACTCCAGATCCGGAAAAACCACATGAAACCCTTTATCCTCTTTATGAGGAGTAAATACCGCCGGATAAGTAAATGTCATAATTTTGTTTCTCCTTCACTACCTTCTGTTATTTTGCCGCCCAAACAGCTGTTTTTATTAAATCTATTATAAATTCCAAAAGAACGATTGTCAAACCGTAACCTCAATTGAGATACGCCACATCCTGCCGCATGGGAAGATCAAAATACTTTACCTGTTTATTGTTTAGCTCTGCTTCCAGACGAATCGCCGATATTCTCCGATTCTCCGCCGTGGAAAAATAATAGGTCCGGCTCTCCCCGCACATGGCAGCAATGCATAAGGTCAGCTCATAGCTGTCGCTTCCGTCTCCGGCCTTTATGATCCCCTTGGGGATATCCACAGCGGCAAAATTGTGAAACATCTTGGAAATCCCGTCCAACTCATTGACCCCCTTGACTCCGTAGGTCTTCATAAATGCCAGCCGCACGAAGCGGGACGGTGACGTATATCCCCCCGGAAGCCCCATGCCCCCGCCCTGCATTTCCCCAAACACGGAAATCTCCATGCCGCTGATTTTCTGAGGCGGAATCGGCACATTTCGGATTCCCGTATAATTGCAAAGATTTGTCAGATGCCACCGGTAATCCGGGCTGTTAGTAAGAATCCCGATGGAATGGCGATAAACACTCAATCCGTCCCCGTTTGACTCAATCACCACTGCCTCTCCGGTAGTATCGGAAAAAATATAATGCACACACATCCGATGGCCAAACACCAGCTCCTCCGTCAGCTTCAGCCCGGGAAGCTGGCGCACAACCTCCTCCACGGACCCGCATCTTCCCAGGAGATAATCCACAAAAAAGCCCGGATTCACCGGCATCCGTCTATTTTCTCTGGGAAGCTGCGGATACTCGGCATACCCCGGCAAGTTCAAAAGAGCACCCATCAGACCACATTCGTTGATCCCATCCACCATAATCGGGGTGTCCAGTCCCAAAATTGCCATTCCCACAAATACATACCTGGCCACGGTCCATGACTGACTGGAAGGATTGATCTCCAACCGCATCCGGTATCCCCTTGGAATCACGGCAATCTTATTCATGGACAGATCCCCGAACTGGTCATAGGTCCGCCCTAACAGGTGTTTCCCATCCTCCGTATCCCAGGAAAAGCTGCTGCACCCAAAATTCATATTCCATGTGGCTGATTCTCTCATTGTTTCTATCTCCATTTTTTATGGGTTTCCATTTCTGCTTCCATTATTATAATTAATTTTCTTCTCCCCTATTCTCAACCGCAAAAAATCTTTCAAAAATATTGAAAACACAGTCCTTCACACATTAGCGTTCCATCAGCATATCCCCGTTCTTTTTCAGCCAGCTTCTTCTTCTCTTATAATCCGGAAGAACCTCCTCCACCAAGCTCCAAAAGCGATCCGAGTGGTTCATCTCCCTGCGGTGAGCCAGCTCATGAACCACCACATAATCCAGCACCTCCTCCGGCGCCAAAATCAACCGCCAGTTATAATTCAGATTTCCTTTTGCACTGCAGCTTCCCCAGCGGGTTTTTTGATCCCGTATGGTGATTTTTCCATAAATTATGCCCATCTTCTGCGCGTAATAGGCTGTCCGCTGCCCCAGCACCTGCACTGCCAGCCTTTGATGCCTTTCGTAATCCTCTCTGCTCCATTTCGGAAGCTGCTCCTTTTTCTCCTCTCTTTCCCTGACTCTGCGTCCCAGCTCCTCCTGCGTTCTCACAATCCATCCGCTCTTTTCCCGCACAAAGGCCTCCACATCTGCCTTCCTGCACCGCATAGGAGCCCGCACTGTCACAGAACCGTCTGCCGATATCTGAATTGCTAAGGTTTTCCTTGAGCTTCTGATCAGCTCATAAGGTATATTTTTGTTCATGCTTCTATCCATTCCTTTTGTTATATTTTTGTTTGGCCCATAACTGTACTGACCCATGACTAATCAGCGGAGTGACTAGTCATGGAGTGAACAGTAACTTTTTTATAGCAGTTCAAATTCAGCATCGGATGGACATCCAATGCTCCTTGTTCGGCGCAGACGTGCAAGAAGATACCCGTTTGAACTGTTACACTTTTTTTATAACAAATCTGCAAAATCTTTATAAAGCCCTTGTTTTCCTGGCCTGATTTGTTATACTTAAAGACAATGAGTTTTTGAAAGGAGACCTACATGGATTTAGTCAGCCAGTTTATTGAAAATTATAAAAAGAAAATGTCCTTTTATGAGGCTGCTGGCAGACTGGCGGCCGCTCAGCTAGAGTCAGTACTGCAGGCCGCCGGTATCCGTGCCATGGTCACCTCCCGGGCCAAAAATCCGGACCGTTTAAAGGCTAAGGTGATTCGCCGGAATACCAAACGTCAGATACCTTACAAGAATATGAAAGAGATTTATGATGACATTGCTGATCTGTGCGGCATCCGGGTATCCTTATATTTCCCCGGCGACCGCAATAAAACCGGTGATCTGATTTCTGATCAGTTTGCAACTGAGAGCATCCGTCATTTTCCCGAGCAGTCCAGCCCTCCCACCTACAACCGGCGTTTTTCCGGCTACTGGGCAACCCACTACCGGGCGCGGCTAAAAGAGGATACTCTGACACAGGCCCAGAAGCGGTATTCCTCCGCGCGTCTGGAGATCCAGGTGGCATCTCTGTTAATGCATGCCTGGTCCGAGGTAGAACATGATCTGATCTACAAGCCTCTCCAGGGAGGCCTTTCGGAGGAGGAGCTTGCCATCATTGACGAGCTGAACGGTTTGGTTCTCTCGGGAGAGATTGCCTTAGAACGGCTTCAGATCGCCGGCGACAAGCGGATTCTCAATAAAAAATCCTCCTTCGACAGCCAGTACGACCTTGCTTCCTATTTATATAACTATTTAAGCAGCAACTTCCGCAAGGAGGATGTGGAGCTGCGCATGGGCAACATCGAACTCCTGTACCGCCTCATCAGCCGTCTGGAAATGAACAGTGTCAAAGCCATCGAACCGGTCATGAAATCTGTAAAATTTGAGAAGGACAAACGGAACATTTCCCAGCAGATCATTGATCAGGTGATCACCGGCAATGCCATGCACTATCAGACCTATCAGGAGCTCCGCGCCATCAATCATGATATTGACGAGGCAGGCCATCAGGCTATCCATCAATTCCTGGAAAGCTGGGTTCCCTTAGAAAACCTGTTAAATCAGATGACTTCCCCCAGGCAAAAGGGAGCTTTTCATATCAACTCTTTAAAACGGATGAATCTTTTGAGCCAAGATTGTATCGGGGCCATTATCTCCCTCAGAAAGCTCCGAAACATGCTGATCCATGATATTGAGATTCCGGAGACAGACATTCTTTTAAAGCGTGCCAAGGAAGCCCAGGGGCTTTACCGCAAGCTGGAAGCCCAGTTCGGCACAAAGGGAGACGGACATGTAACAACAAATATTTAAAAACGGAGGCATGTGCTGGTATATGCCATGCCTCATTACTGCACTATTCCTTTTTCTGCAAATCCAGTATCTGCCCCTGAAGCTGCTGAACCAGCTTTGTCAGCTGTTCCAGTTGAGCGTCTTTCTGTCTCAGCTGAACATCCTTTTGTTCCAGCTGAACGTCCTTTTGCTCCAGCTGAACGTCCTTTTGCTCCAGCTGAACGTCCTTTTGCTCCAGCTGAACGTCCTGCCGATTCAGCCGTTCCTGCATCTCATCAATCATATACAGCACCGTATTGTGATCCAGCTCCTGAAGCTCCTTTGAGTACATACTCATCACCTCTTCCATATTTCTGCACATTTCATAAATGTCTTCATACATGGCTTTAAACTTTGGGTATTGAATGATCAGCTCCTCAATCCGCTCCGGCTCATCGCTACTCAAAAAACACAGCCATGCCTCCAGCTCGTTTCCGATACCTTTATTCTCCATGGTTTTTCTGAAAATGTCAAGCGGAACGAAATAATATTCCTGCAACAGCTCCAATACCAGCCCGGTATTGGACTGCTGATGAAATCTGTGCAGCCACTCTGTTGGATATTTGTGAAACTCTTTCGGAGATTGTTCAAAAAATACGATTGTATAGACATTTTTGATATTCCGATAACTGAATGTTTTCCCCTGTTCTCCCCGCACCCGCTTATACTGCCTCAGCAGATGGTCAGCCGAATAGCAGGCGCATCTCTCTCCCGGAAATCCATACCCGATTTTCTGGATCTCAACATTTGCCAGGCTGTCATCCTCCAGCTGCACAATGATATCCGTATATAGCAGAGAGGACTCTGCCCCTAAGCGCACCGAATCATTGGGCAATACCTGTTTGATCTTTAAGCTCCTCTGCATCAGCAGAGACAACAGTTCCTCCAGCCGTTTTGGTGTTGCCTCCGGATTAAAGACCTCCTTGAAAAATCCGTCATACAGCATCTTCACTCCCCTGGCGCCTGTGCAGAAATCTAAAAAATCCTCCTGTTCCTTCTCGCTCCACTGATAAAAAATATTTATCAGTCCTTTATTGGAATGAATCAGCTTCAGAACCTCCCTGCGGGTCCTTATATTGGGGAAATATTTTGCCAAAGGTTCCTGTTTTTTCAGATTATTCTGAGACTGTGGAGCAGTTCTTTTACCGACCGCCAAAATACCGGCTGCCTGGGCAGTTCTTTTTTTCTTCATGTACCATTCCTCCTGATAATTTTGTTTTCTGCTGGGATTTTCTTAACCGGCCAAGGCCGCCTGGACAGGATAAAAAAGGATTTCCTTGATTGACAGATTCCGGGCTTGTGAGATGTCGCCCGATAAAGACAGTTCAAACATACCATATCTGAGAGAAATTAGCAACCATTTTTTTGAATGAGAACCGCAAATATCTAAAGTTAATTGTAATTGCAATTTTGGAAAAGCTATACATCTTACAGGGCAAAGAAGGAAAAATGTAGGGTCTACATGTATAATCACCCCGAGAGCCCCAGATGGAATTGATGATGTTTTCGAATGACGGAAGATGTGCTACAATCCAGATACGGAAAGTCAGAGAGCAAAAGGCGGCTTACCCTCCTTACACGGAGGGGCTAACCCTCCGGACGGAAGAAAGGAGGGTGATGCGGATGGTTACATATGCTGATTTGTTTCAGTTTTATATCTTTATCGTTGCCCTGGTTGGGTTGTGCTACACAATCTTCAGGGAAAAGAAATAGCCGCCACTACTCGCAATAGTGACGGCTGACCTCGTAAGAGGTTAAGTCAACATAGTTGAGGGTAGGCCGCTTCTCTGGCTTTCCCCTTCTGTTCCCAATATACCATATCCAAAACCGGGTTTCAAGTATTTTTATTATCCAGATGCAGAAATCGCCTGCCTGGCCTACAATTACGGTAGAAGGAGGGCTATTTTTTATGGTGGAAAAATATTGGAGAAAATACTCAATGAGACGGTGCCTCACCTGGAAGAGAGACAGCTGGAGCGCTTGAAAAATGTCCTGTACATCGGTTGTTGCACCAAACTCACGCACTTCCTGCTTATTGCCATTTTTGAAGCAGGCTACAATGAGCTTTTTGTGTACATCAATACCACAACAATTGTCGTAAATTTTATCCATAATGGCGCCTCCGTGGATGAATTTACGGCACGTAACCAGTCTGTTGTCATTTTACTGTACGTCCTTTTGCCGCAAATGGCTGGACAGATGGTGGTACCAAGCGGACAGGCATGGAGGTTTAGTTAAGTTTTACCAGAAGGTACGCCTTGGAACAGAGGCGGGTGGATTTCTACTTCTCCACCCGCCTGGCCACTACCAGAAATCTCCCATCTCCCTCTGTGTACTCACAGGTGGTCAGGGTAATCAGCTGCTGGGGCCACTCTGGTACTATCCCCGTATCGTAAAAACTGTTTTCCTTCATATAGGCAACCAGCCTTTTATAGTCCTCCTCCGTCCTTGCCGCCAGCATCTTAGCAAACTCCCGGTTGATCTCTCCGGCGCCTATCTTAAAGGCTCCGGCCACCTCATAGTCCGCTATCTCCTCCAGCGTGTCAAATCCAATAACCGGATGGGCTTTATAGTATTCCTTCTCGGCATAGCCCTCCAGGGAGGCAAACATGGAACCGTTCTTCATGTGATGTCCGTACAGCAGATAGTTGGGGCATCCTTCCCCGATCCAGCACGCCCCGTCCAGGTACACCATCCCGTATGCGGAATATTCCTGATCAAAGCCTCTCTTTAAATAATAATCCGGCTTATCCGGCGTGTGCATCACCGGGTAGTCCACCACCGTTCCCTCAATTCTCACCCAGCCGATCACATCGCTGTTTTCCTCTGCCAGTTTCCGGTAGCTTTCCAGCCTTATGCGCTCTGCCTGCTCCCTGACTGCCTCCAGCTCCTTCCCGTCCATCGCTGCTTCCGCCTTCGGATCCATCGGGGCAGGGATTCCTCCCATCTTCTCGTAGAGAGAGTTCAGATCCGCATTTCCTCTTTTGTATTCTTCCAGAGTCCGGTAATAGGAATACCCAAACCATACGGCCGCAATGACGCAGAGGAGAGCCGTCAATGCCAGCACAAATCGCAGAACCTTCCTGGCCCTCATCCTTCCTCACCCGTTCTCAGCGCCTGACGTGAGACCAGAGAAACCATGAGAAGGCACAGAGAGGCGATCATTCCGTAGAGATATCCCGCTGTTCCCATATCTCCCAGCTTGGGAATCATAGGCAGCGCGGACAGAGGCACCAGAGGCTCCTCCAAAGTTATCCACTCATCCGGAGGGTTGGTAAAGCTGGCCAGGGGGGTCTCCTCCTCCCCGATGGTGGTGGTAGAAGGACCTCCTCCCGGGGACGATCCTCCGCCGCCACCGCCACCTCCGCCCGAAGGTGTTCCCCCCGGATCGGCGGGTTCTGTAGGTGGAGTTGGCTCGGTGGGATTTACCGGATCGGTCGGGTCTGTGGGATCGGTCGGATCTGTAGGATCCACGGGGTAATGATCCGACTTAATGTCGCAAAACTGTTTTTCCCCTCTGCTTAGCTTTATCAGAAACGGATTGGGCATATGCACCACATCTCCAATGGTTATGGAGGTTCCCATTACCAGATAAAATCCCGCCTCCAGGCCGGATAAGGTTATCTCCTCCTCATCCTTCCCCATACTTCCGGTATGGTCCGGCACGGTTTCCTGCTGGGCCACATATTGATACAGGGCCACCGTCAGCTCCTGCAGATCCCCATTATTCTCTTGTTCCGGCAGATAGCCCTTCTCTCCAAAGTCCCCGTCCCGGAAGCCTTCCGTCAGTCGGCCATCCTCCTCTGCCACCCGGTAGAGCAAAAACTCCATTCCCGGATGCTCATATTTCAGGGTCAGCTCTGCCCCGCCTCCCGGCTCTGCCTCTCTCTGCGAGGCCGCTGACGGAAACGGCAATGCCATGGCGGACAGCAGACTGATGCCAAGCATCCATGCTGCTGCTCTCATCCGTATTTTCATCCTCCATCTCCCTCCCTTTTTTCAGAGTCCTCACGGCCGGATATTTCCGGTGCTTCCGTTTTTGTTTCTCTTTTCTCTCCTGCTTTTCTCTGCTTCTTCTTTTTCTTTCTGAAAACAAGAAGGATTATTAGAAGCAGTAAAGCCGCTGCCGCCAGAATTCCTTTCCCATACCACTGCTCTGTTGCCAGCTGCAGCATAGTCACTCCGGGAGTCTCCTTCTCCGGGGTCGGAATCCGGTGTCCCCGCACCAGCAGCCGGTGGGTGTTCACCCCGTATGGGTAACAGGTATACAGGGTCACCAGATCCTCTCCTCTTTTTACAAATAACTCAGACTGGTCCTCCGGCTGCGTCACCATAGTCCGGTCCACCTCATAGGTCAGCACCCGGTCCAGGATGGTGATAGTAAACACATCCCCCTCCTTTAACTGGTCCACATCCGTAAACATTTTTGCCTTCACCAGCCCCGTGTGGGCGGTCAGCACACAGTGGGTGCTTTCCCCGCCTGCCGGCAGGGAGGTTCCCTCCCAGTGGCCGGCGCCCACCTGCAGAACCGTCTCCTCCGTCCCATGGTAGATGGGCAGATGGACATCAATCCCGGGAATCTCTATGTATCCCATCATTCCCGTTCCCCGGATATCCAGGATAGAACGATACTCTTCCCGGTCCCTGCGGGTCATCATCATCTGATTCTCTTTTTCCGCCAGGCGTCTGTTATACTCCTCCGCAATCTTCCACTGTTCACTGTAATCCTCTTTGGAGGCAATCACCTCCGCCGTATAATTCCGGATCTCCTGCTTGCTTTGCCACACATTATACAGATTCAGCATGGTCGGGTACAGCAGGATACAGGCGCCTGCCAGAAAAATCAGGCCGAAAAGAATTGTTGTCCATCTGCATTTTTTCATAAGCTTCTATCCGTCATTTTGTGTTATGTCTGTTTCCCGTTTTGATAACTTTTCAGTCTTCCCGTTTCCTTCTGGAGATTACAAATGCCGCTCCGGCTCCGGCCATGATTGCCAGGCCAAGGATGGTAAACATCCGGGTACCGGCGCCGCCGGTGTGAGGAACATATTTGTTGGGAACCTCATAGGTTATGAGGTATTCCCCATCCTGAGCCGTGATGGTCACTTCCTGAAGCCCTTCCCGTCCCACATATCCATCGGGAGCCTTCGTCTCCTTCAGATAGTAGGTGCCGGCCTTCAAACTTCCAAAGGAAGCCTTTCCTTCTCCATCAGTGGTCACGGTGTCCCCTACCTGCTGTGTTCCTGCCTTATCCAGATACAGCTCAAACTCTGCGCCTTCCAATGCCTTGTGGGTATCCTGGTCGATCTTGATAACGCTGATGCTTCCGGTAACTACCTCAACCACGTGGGGGGTATCCGGATCCTCCGGGTCCTTATCGGTATAATCCACCCATGCCTTGTTGGTGGATTTAAATCCATCTCCTGCTTCTCCTTCTTCTCCGCTGTAGGTGGCGGAATAAGTAACCAGAATCTTTCTTACAACAGTGTCTGTATTCAGGTCAAATTTCTTCTCATTAAATAACTTGACCAGATCCATGGAAATCTCAAAGCTGCACTGATCCTCATTCGTGGTGGTAAATGTATAGTCATCGGCTGCCAGCTCATTGCCGTCAATGGAAACCTTAAGGGTATCGTCTTTCATGGTCAGACCAGCTGACATGACATCATGGAAGGTCAGCACATAAGAGCCCTTTGTAATTTCCTTGTTCTCTCCGGAAGCTGAATCAGCATTGTTTCTGGCAATTTCCGCGTACCGCGCCGGCACATCCCCGTTAACCGTAGCGGAATTAACTGGAGTTTCCGGATTTTCAGGGGTGTCCGTGTTCTCCGGCTCTGTGGCAGCGCCGCCCTCTCCTGTGGAAGGATTCACAATATTCCACGGGTCTGCCTGCCAGTCAACATAATCGGAAAGATTATCCGGCACGTTGGATTCCAGGGTAAAGTTTACGGTCTCACCTGGTTCTACAACGGTTCTGTCAGCATTATCAACCTTTTTATCAATACCGGGTTTATTCACCTTGTCCCTGTCACCCGGGTCGGGCTCCTCACCCTTCCATACGGCTGTCAGGACATAATTCTTATTTATACCTGTGATCTCCTCTCCCGGTCTGTAAATATTTCTGTCATCGCCTAACCAGTAGGAGAACTTCTTTTCATCATCCGTAATCCCGTCTCTCACATTTGCGTCACCGCCTGCCGGTACGGTATCTGTGATGATTGTCTCGTCACCGTTCTTATAGGTAATGGTATATTCGGTGGCCGGGTCGGTTGGATTGGTTGGATCTGTTGGGTCGGTCTCTTTTGCTTTCCATACGGCATAAAATGTTATATCTGCATTGATTGTAAACGTATCTTCTTCTGCCCAATCAGCAGTGGTTGCGCCTTTCGTAGTATTCCATCCCAAAAATGTTGCATCATTTTTATCTTCCAATCCTAAAACAGTTACCTCGCTACCTTTATCATAGGACAGAGGACTGTTCAAAACAGTAGTGTCTCCATCTTTATAGGTTACTTTGAACTTTGGAGCTTCTGTTTGTTTGGGGGTCCACTGTGCAGTCAGTGTTTTACTCGGTGCCGCACTGGTGAGAGTAATGGAACCTCCCGGTTGATAGGTAGTAGTTCCGTCTGACCATCCAAGAAACTCAAAGTTATCTCTGTTTGGGGTACCAGAGTGAATTGTAAAGTTCTTGCTTGTTGCGGTACTGTTATTTTCCGTCTGATCCGGGAAATTGCCTGTTCCACCATTGAGGTTATATTTTAATGAGTAGTTATAGGTAGGCGTGTTACTCTTATAAACCATATAAATATAATGTGTACCTGTTCCGCTAAAGCTCGTAGTATTGCTATTCGAAACATACGCTGAATATGTCGCATTTACACTGTTTATATTTATGTTATATTTATTCCACCCTTTCCATGTATAACCAGATCTGATTTTTCCTGATAACACTTTATCTGGATGGAACTCTTTTATCGGTATCTGATGATTTGCATTCGTTGAATGTGTTGAGGTATAAGTACATGAAATTGTTCCTTTCCAATCACTATCATAATCAACATCATAACCCAAAGGTTTTGTCGCATCCTCATAAACAGGTATCACACGAAAATTGATCGTTGCGGTACAAGTTGCCGCAAACGCCTGCATCGGAACCATCGCGATTGTCATCAACACCACCATCAGCATTGAGATCCATCGTCTCATCATTTTTTTCATTTTCCTAAACTCCTTTCATCTCTTCTCGCCTTTTGACCTAATTGTCCGCCCCTTTTTCTCTCATCCCCGCTTCCCTGCACCCGGGCTTCTTCGTGCAGAGTTTCCCGCAGGAGCCCCGCCTCCTTTCCCTGTTCTCTCTTTTACTCATGAACATACTTATCTGCCAAATGATTGGGCTTCTTTTGCAAAAATATGAGGACATATTGGCAAAGCATTTGGCTCATGGGTATATCTATCCTATAAAGCGCGTTTCCGGTGCGTTCTCCCGCAGCTGCCGGATAATCCGAACCATCTCTGTTTTCCGGATATCCTGCGATCTGCTCCGTCCAAACGCATCTCCAACACTTTTCCCGGATACCTCTTAACCGGCTAATCCCCGCTAATCCTCTTTGATTTTTTCTGTTTTTCCGTACAGCTCCCGGCACGCCAGAAGCCATCCTGCTCCCATCATCAGAAGCATCCCTGCTGCCCTGTAAAGCCTTGTTCCTGTACCGCCCGTATGGCGGATGACACCCCGCTTATAAATCCCGAACTCAGAAAAATCTTCCATTGAAAAGCTCAGGGATTCAACCTCATTTACATAGGGCACATCTATTTCCAGAATATCCAGCATCCTGGGTTTGGAGGATTCCTCCCCAAAGCGCACCACGGACACGGCATTCTCCACCCCCATTGGACCGTTTGTAAATCGCATGTAGATCGTTGCCTCATCCGGCACAGACAATCTCACCCACTCGGGCTCTGCTTCCGTCTGATACAGGGCTTCTTCCCCTTCCAGGGCTTCCTCATAGTCCCAAACTTCTTCCCCGTCCAAAGCTCCCCCGCGATTCAGAACTTCTTCCCCATCCAAAGCTTCCTCTCCGTCCAGGATTTCCGTCTCCCCCGTATCAGTCCCATCGGATATCCCGGCTCCTCCATCGATGTCCAAAAGGACCTTTGTCTCGTCTGACTTTACATAAAATCCAATATCATACAAGTCCAGGGCTTCCCCGTCACCGCCGTAGGCTTCTGCAAACTGGCTACGTCTCTGAAAAAGGCGTCCCGGGTCTGTTTCCTCCGTCACCTGTTTTACCCACAGCTTTGCTCCTGCGGGAACCATGGTATCCTTTGGAAGCTCCACCACAACATAGATTCCTCCCCCCTCATACTCGTATCGGAACTGCTTTTCCAGAGAAGGAATCAGCTGTCCTAAGGTCATCCTGCACAGGCGGGCTGTGGCAATCTCATCCACTCCGACCTGATCGGATATTTCTCCGTATTCTCCCGCATTGCTTTCTGTGGCAGTTGGCGCGGCATTGCTGTCTGTGGCTTTCCCGGCCTCCACGATTCCCTGGCTTTTATCTCCCCCATTATCCCCATCACCTTTTTCTGCATTACTGTTTGTGGCAAGGTCTGCCACTTCGCCATCTTCCATCACCAGGTCACCGGATGTCGGCGGCTGGAATGACTGGTCTTTTTCTCCTTCAATTTCCCCGACAATCGGATTTCCCGGCGCCTGTTCCGGCCCCTGCTCCGGCTTCCCGGGAGTTTCCTGCCCGTTCCCGGAATCCTCATCCGGAATCGGATCCGGGCTGTCAGGCCCTTGTTCCGGTTCCCCCTCCGGAGATCCCGGAGATTCTTCCGCATCCCCCTGACCGGCTCCCGAATTCATCTCTCCTGCCAAAATCTCATCTGTGCCTTCCTGTCTGTTTGACGGTGTTTCGGATAAACTCTCATTCTCCGGTATAATTGGGGCCTCTTCCTTCAATGCACTGTCAGCATCTTCTGTCTGGATTGTCATGGTTTCTCCGGCTGCCTGCATCTCTGCTTCCGCCGCGACTGCCCTGGCAGCAAAGGATAACTGTGTCGTTCCTTTGCCTTCCTGATCCACACTGACAACCTTCGTTTCATCTGCTCCCGAACCACTTCCAGAGCCTTCGCTTTCATCTGCTATCTGGACGCCTCCGACAATGCTGTTTTCTTCTGGCTCCTGAATGCCTCCAACAGCACTATCTTCATCTGTTTTCTGGTCACCCCCAACAGCACTATCTTCATCTGCCCTCTGGTCGCTTCCCGGACCTTCAATCTTTTCTGTCTCCTGACTGCTTCTGGCAGCTTCACTTTCGCTTATTCCCTGCTCATCTCCAGGACCTCCATCTCCATCCGTTCCCGGGCCCTTTTCTTCCGATGCATCGGAACCAGATGCCTGAACGCTTCCGCTTTCCTCCTCCGGAATCTCTTCCCCGTCCAGAAATGCCTGATACCCGGAGAGCGCCACCTTTTTCGTCACCCGGATATACTCGCCTCCGTCCTCTCCCTTCCGGTTTACCTTCACCCGGCAGTAAACCATGTCTGGCGTCTCATTGGTATATAAAAGAAGGAGCTCCTCCTCCCCGGTCACCCGGTATGCTTCATCCGGCTCCTCCGGCAAATCCGGCAACCGCACAAACAGCCGCAGCCCCACTCCGTCCCGGCCTCCCCGAATCTCCGGATTTAACTCATACACCCCTCCCCCTTCCACAAAGGTCTGCCAGAACATCCCGGCCTCCCCGTCAATGCTCTCGTACTCCACATCCCCCATTTCCAACTTTCCCACTGCTGCCTCTTCAATCTCTGCAATCAGGTCAGAAGCCTCTATCTCAAAAAGTACATCCTTTTCCGTTCCCGTCAGAGCCGCCCACACCCCGGGCTCCACATTGGCAAACACCATTGCCACAATTATCAGAGCTGCCAGGTAACGCTTCCCTCTCTTCATTCCTCTCCCTCCTTGGATCCTCACACTTCCGCTTTCATTGTGCTGACCATCCGCATCAGCTCCAGGGCACTCCTAAAGCCTATGTATCGATTCCCCGTCACCTTTCCCCGCACAAGTCCCTGCAGGCTTCCATGCATCCGCCTTTTCACACTCACCTCCAGAGAAGCTTTTGTCTGGTTTCTTTGCGGATATCCCTCAAAATCATTCCAGTAAGGATAACAAGATTTCTCTTCCTGCTCCCCCTCTGTCCCCGGGGACAGGCAACGGAGCTCCCATTCCCGGTCCAGTCCAGGCACCCGGCTGCACATCTCATCCAGCTTTAAGACCATCTCCCCCGCATCCGCAAATCCCACCGGCTTTTTCTGGTAAGGGCTTACCATCATCCCGCAGACCCTGTTTCTGTCCCCTTCCTGAATCCATACCAAAACCGTAAGATTTCCTTCTCTCGTTCCTGCTGACTTCTCCTGCAAAAAAGCTTTCTTATCCAATCGGGTTTCCTGATTTTTATATGCCGTATCCACGTCCAGGCTCCCTTCCTTCTCATCACTCATTGTCACGAAACATCTCGTTTACAACAAAATGTATATTTTGTTGTAAAACCAGGGCTGTTTTACTCATAAACTCAGTAAACCAGCAGAAAAAAAGAAACGGACAGTTTCTTTACAAGACTGTCCGTTTGCTTTTCATGTCCGAAATTACAAAAAAATCAAAAAAAATAGATTTTCTTTAAAAAAGTATAGATTTTCCTGGGAAAATATAGTATAATGCTCTCATGGTCATTTACAACAAAATATACATTTTGTTGTAGTCGTCAATAATCAGATCCATCTTTTCCAGCTGTCTGGCATGGTTTTCCCCACTTTCCATTGTATAGATGCGGGTTGTCGCGATACTGCTGTGCCCTAAGAGATCCGCCAGACGCAGCATGTCCTTTTCCTGGCTGTAAAAAGAACGGGCAAACAGATGCCGCAAATTATGGGGAAATACCTTCTCCTGCCCCAATCCCGCCAGGGCCGCCGTCCTCTTCATGTCCCGCCAGATATTGCTCCGATCCAGCTTTCTGCCGTTTCGGGTGATAAAAATCATTCCCTCATGGATATTCCTCTTTTTTGCATACTCCAAAAGAAGCTCACAAAGTCCTGCCGGCAGAAAAATCTGCCGCACCTTCCCTTTGCAGTCCGCCAAAGCCGTTTTCCTGCGGGCCGCCTCCACCGTAATATTCCCCAGCTCCGAGATACGGATGCCAGTGGCGCAAACGGTCTGGATCAGCAGGGCCAGCCGCTCGTTTCCCTCCGCCTTTGCCGCCAGAACAAGCCTGCGGTAATCCTCCCTGGTCAGCTCCTTCTCTTCCTGACAGAAAAGCCGGTACTTCACCTTGAGAAATTTTACCACACAGTCCTCCCACCCCGCATAACGGAGAAGGCTGTTGACTGCTGCCAGGAACCCATTGACCGTGGAAGGAGACAGTTCCTCCTTAAGCATCTCCTTCCACCGAATCACCAGATCCTTAGAGACCGGTTTGCCCCCCAGAAACCGGACAAATCGGGCCAGACAGGCCCGGTACCTCTTTATGGTTCCCTTTCCCTTTTCATTTTCATAAAGCCAGCTTTCATATCCTGCCAGCAATTCCTCATCAATTATGCGTCTTTGCATTCTTTTGTCTCCTTCCCGTAATAATTTCCGCTCGTAATTCATATACGCTCATTATTTCTGTCAACCTTTTATTTTCTGCAGATTCTCTTTTATACCCGCGAGCATACTTATTTGCCAAATGATTGGGGGATTTACCCGGAAGTAAAAGAATTATGCCGGCAAATCATTTATCTCACGGGTATAAAGTTTCTTCAGAATTTTTTTGCACAAAAACAGCGCCAAGACGAAAACATGTTGAAAAGCATGCTCCCATCTCAACGCTGTAAGAAATCTTCAAGAAATAACAGGTTATTTCTTGAAGATTTCTAAAGATCACAGCAAACATCTGCAAAATGATATTCTTCCTGTCCGAATTCCTACAGCCTTGCTCTATAGAACCCTCGTTTTTCGGCAGGAATACTCATGGCTGACATAGCCTGATCCAATGTCCAATTCATGTTCGCCATGAGATTCTTAATCATCTCTATCACAGTCTCCTGCATCTCATTTCCATGTTCTTTTCTGACTTTCTCTTTAAGCTCTTCTCTGACTTCTTCTTTAACCTCTTCTCTGACTTCTTCTTTAACCTCTTCTCTGATTTCTTCTTTAACCTCTTCTCTGATTTCTTCTTTAACCTCTTCTCTGACTTCTTCTTTAACCTCTTCTCTGACTTCTTCTTTAACCTCTTTTCTGACTTTTTCCTTTACTTCTTTCTCAGCCCTTTTCTTTGCCTCTCTTATCTCTTCTTCAATCTCTTCCTTAAAAAAATCCCTTAACACACCAGACATTTGCGACTGCCTCCTTATCTCATTATAAATTTCCCTGTTTGCCGCGATACTCACCTGCAAAACGGCTTCCATATTATTTCGGTCTCCCTGATTACTTAAAAAGATGGCCTCTCTGATAAATTCTCTGGCATCCTTTTTTTGTATATTCGCAGAAAGAAGGCGCAGACTTTTGTGAGATCCCCCCTTTAAACGGCTCGTTACAACAATCTGCGTATCGAAAAAAACCCTCCCTCTTACATAATAGATGCCCGGAAATACTTCCTCCACCGTAAATCCCTCCTTAATAAGCTTCCGAAATAATTCCCGGGGATATCGATGACGGAAAATGGAGACAGTCAGTTCTTCTGCCGGTATCTGGTTTACCGTATCTCCCAATCCTTTATAAAGGCATGCATAGCCGACTGTCTTGTAGTAGTCGTCAATAGTCAGCTCGTCATCCGGGCTTTTGTATTCAACAACATTGTACTTTTTAAAAATATAACCGATCTCATTTTTAATCGGCACATCCCGCAGCTTTCGGATGATCAGCAAATCCATCCGAACCGGCTCCTTGCTTAAATTATATTCCCTCTGAAATTCAAACGCCCCTTTGTTTGCAATCAGTTCGATTTCCATAGCCCCATAAAATCCGGGATGCCATGAAATATCCATGTTTTCCAGACTATTTCCCATCCGGTCCCTCCTGCTTTTCTTTTTTCTTGTGGATTTAAAAGCAGGATTTCATATAGAAAGATCAGAACTTTCAAAGACACAGCGTTTGCTGCAAAATAGCCGTACCGCATATGTAAGCCGGCCAAAGAAATCATTGCTTTGAAAACAGTATAGCATAGGAAAATAGAGATGACAAGAAATTTTTACTGCAAACGACAAGTACCGGAACGAAAGCACCTCCTAAAAGCATACTCCCTCCCGGCACTGTAAATATTGGCAGACGCCTGCAACATTTTATTATTTTCTTTTTCTCTCCCGATTTAACTGCACTCCCAACACCAGCAAAAGCATCAGGCTCACTGCAGCCATCACCGTTAGCAAGGCAATCGGACGATCGTCACCGGTTTTTGGAAGAAGGGCAGCTAACGGCACCTCCTCATCCGGAATCATCATGTTTGCCAACGGCACATCTCCGTCATCCAAAGAAGTCAGCGAGGGACCTCCGCCACCCGGATTTCCTCCGGGATCGCCCCCCGGGCCGCCTCCCGGACCTCCGCCCGGACCGCCCGGATCGGACAGCTGCACCATAAATTCCCAATCGATCTTGGCCAGCTGATCGGCATAGATACATTTTCCCGTATCCTCATCGCAGGTGATATCCGGGTCCAGCACCATTCTCACCGTAACCATACCGGACTGCCCGTGGGTAAGATAGCAGAGCGGAATCAGTTCCTGAAGATTTTTCCCCTCTCCGTACTTGGCGCCGGTTACCCTTCCGTCATAAAGCTTCTCGTCCTCATACCAGACCTCCATGGTGATCTTCTCCAGCAGTTCCTCTTTGATCTGGTCCTGCCCCGGTATGGGCTTCACCCGCATGTAAACCCGCATATTATGGTTGGAGGTACGGTTCTCCACCTTTAAGCTGTCCTTGTATACACCGCCGGGAACCATATCCGTAAAGCTCATAAACCAGTTCCCTTCCTCTATCTGGCCGCCATTGCCCTGCCTGTAAGGAATATACTCCAGCTTTATATTATCCTGCGGATGGTTCACAATGGAAAGCACTTTCGCCAGATCCGAGTGATCGTATTCTCCCGGCTCCGCAATCTCATTGGCCAGGTAATAGATCACCTTTGTGAAACGCCCGTCATCAAACACCTTCTCCACCGCGGCCGATGTGGCCTGAACAGTGGTTGCCGTAATGTCCATCGTATAAGTACAGCCGTCATAGCCGTATTTGGAGTTGCGGTTGGTCACGGTTATCTGATCATAACCGCTGCCGTCCTCCCGCTTTCTGTAGGTCGTATCTTTCGTAGAAATCGTAGCCTCCAAAAGAGGATTCATAGTTACACTTTCAAGCAGTACAGGACTATTCTCTCCCGGCTTTAAAATACCCACATAGTAGAATATATAGTTGCCAATCTCATCTGGCTCCTCGTCCATCAAAAGCCATTTTCCTTTTGCCTCCTCAGGACCGTTCACCACATCCAGCCCCAGGCTCAGATCATCATCCTCTGCCACACCGGAACGGAGAACCACCACAGCCTCTTTATTGAAATTGGGAATAGCCGCATATTTCTTCCCCCCTTCCTCGGAGGTAAATATGGGAGGAAGATTCTGTCCCTTTACCGGCTCCACCGGAGTTTTGTTTCCCTCTGCGTCCACCTCATAAAAGGTCTCCCGGCGAACCCACTCCTGATGAAGCTCAACCTTTGCGATCACAGAAACCCCGCTTTCCCGGTTTCCATTCTCATCCTTCACGTCATTGCTGACCCATACTTCCTTTTGGGTTGTAATACCTGGCTGCCAGTCGTCCGGCCGGGTGAATTTTTCTTCCAGCTCAGTCTTGTACCTGGGAATCATGTACTCGTTTCTCGTCTGCACCACAGATGTCCATACCGCCCAGGTACCTCCAATCGATGTAGCCGCCAAGGCCGCCAGGCCAAACATTATTATTTTGCCTTTTTTCATTTCCTCAGTCTCCTGTCCAAATGGATTAGCCTGCAGCGTTCACTCCTTTTTATCCGTTTTCTTTTCCGGCGCCAAGTTATCCACTATCATACCAAGCACCAGGACTGCAGCCAAAATCGCAATCACTGCCGGTTTTCGTCCGATTGACACCAGATATCCAGCATAAGGAATTGTCAGCCCGGATGTCTTTCCGGCCACATCGTCATAGGATACCGGGTTGGGATCCGGGCCTCCGTTTGCATCACCCTGGGTAACAAACTGGCGGGTAAGCTCCGATTTCTCCACAACCCTGTGCGTTATCATAGCTTTACCATCTCCGGCATGGAATGTAATCGGATCTCCCTCTTCAATCTGCTCAAAGGAAGCCTCTTTATAATAGATAATGCTCCCCACATGATAGGTCGGTTCCATACTTCCGCTTAGAACCACCACCGGCCGATAGCCGGCCGCTATTGGGGCCGCTATCAGAATACCGGCGGCAATGCACAGATACACAGGCCATGAAAGGATATTCAGAATTTCACGTATCAGCTTCATATTTTGATTATTCCTTTCTTATGTATTGCAATCCTGTGAACCGTGAGAACTGCTCAGCAGTTACACAAAAATCTCTCATCCCCTGTAATCTGAACGAAAACTCACGCTCGCATAATCTACGCAAATACTTAAGGGGTCGTGGAATCAGAATTGCCGGTAGCGCCTACCGTGTCCGCATTGATACTGTCAATAACTGCCTGAATCTCGGCCGGCAAAGCAACTGTATTTCCCTCGGCATCCTTTGTCCAGGCTGTCTTTAAAGCATCCGGAGTCGCCTGTACGAACTGGGAGGTTACCATCAAGGTGTAATTGGCATCTGCATAGCCTTTGGCATTTTCATCTAAGATGCTCTCATTTTTCCGGAATAATTTCTTATCAGCAGGCACATTCAGAGCTATTGCCAAATCTATGGCATTGACTTCTCCATCTCCGTTTTCATCTCCAACCGAGGTTGTTGAAGTTTTATCATCATTATAAAGCTCAATATCAGTTACCCACGTTTTTCCGTCTGTTCCTTTTGTCCTTGTAACCTTATACTCTGTCCATGCATTGTCCGGAACAGCCTCTTTTTCACCGGTTCCTACATAATAGTAATCCTTCTGGGTATAATGCCCCAGGTCTATATTGGAAGCAATACTGATGGATTCCAGAAGATTGCCGTCCGTAGTCTCACCTTTTCCTAATATCTTATAATAATACCAGTATCCGTCCGCTGCATTATAAATCCATTTTGTGCTGTCCCCAAGGTTTTTCCGAACAACCGTATTGTCATTGGCTGTCAATCCATTAGATTCCGTCTCATCACCTGGCTGGGTTGCCTGCCACAACTTTTGCTGGTCATTTCCTTCATTATATGCTGTATCTGCAATATTAAAGATTGGCAGATTATTACTTCCGTTTGTCTGGCTCAGACTTTCGACTGGTGTCGTCTGATTTGTTGGTTTTCCATCAGCATCCAAAACAACCCTGGTCCATTTCTCATCCATACGGATTCTGACCATCACCGGATAATCCCCCGTATTTTTAGCTCCCACCTTCTTGGCAATGGTGGCGCCCGGCTTTACATCCTCTGTCGGCGGTGTGTAATCCTCCACCAATTCATTTTCATACTTCCCGGTTCCCAATGGGTTATCCAGAGATACAGTCTGATTGTAATAAGCAAATGTTCCTCCAACCAGTGTTGCTGCTCCCAAACCAAGAAGCGCCAAAGCTTTTTTATTCCACTTTTTCATTTTTATGTCCTCCAAATTTATTTTTTAATGTATCGCAAGTTTTTACACCTGCAACCCAAATCATTAACCAATCTGCTCTCTTATTTTCCTTGTTTCGCCTTAACCGTTATTCGGCTTTCTGCTCCGGCCTTCGTTCGGCCTTCGCCTTAACCCTCATTCTGACCTTCACCCTGGCCACCATTCGGATCCTCTTCCTCTTCTCCGCCCTGGCCGCCATTTACCGCTTTCTGGATGTCATTTTCATCCTTCAGTTCATTCACCCAGCTGCATCCCAGCGCCTTCAAAGCGTCCAAATCCCCAAACGCCGCTTTCACAGCCTGCTTTGTGGTCTGTACGGTCTGTGCAGTAACTAACAAGGTGTAATCTGCCTGACTGTAGCCACTAAGTCCGCCCAGCATCTCGGTAGCAGACTTCATATAAGTAATAATCTTGTCATCGCCCTGAGCCTTCAGCATCTCATTGATCTCCCGTGTGGAGAGATATTCATATCCCAAAGGAGATGCATTGCTTCTGGTGGCAAACTCAATCCAGTCCTCGCTGTCGCTTTCCGGGCGGTTCTCAACAGTCGTATAGTATCTTGCCTCCCGGTAAGCACCCATATCCGTATTCTCCGCCAAGGTCACTCCATCCAGCAGCTTGGTTGTCTCCGCTACGATTTTCTCTCCCTGATTGTTCTCCTTGATCTCCGGAAGAATCTCCAGGTAGTAGTAATAACCGTCCGCCGGATTGTACACCCATTTCCCGTCCGGAATCATATGCTTATACACCACGGAATCGTCCACAGTCTCTCCTGTCATTCCGTCTGACGGATTGCCCTGATACACATTTTCAAACTTATTTCTTGCATCGCCTTCCGTCCCCAGCTTATCCTTATTGACTGTGGTGTCCATTTCATAGAGCACCTTTCCCGGATTCTGGCGGCTTTCCCATTTTTCCTGGAACTTTACGCGGACAACCACCGGAAGCGTTCCCGTATTCTTGATGGTGACATCCTTGTTTACCGTGGTTCCCGGCTCCCAGTTCTCACCCTCTGACGGTTTAAATTCTTCCACCAGCTCCGTGTCGTAAATTCCCGTATCAAACACGTTTTCTGCGGTTAATGTCTGGTTAAAATAGGCTAAGCTTCCGCCTATACCGGCCACTGCGGCAATCCCTGCCAAAGCCAGCAATTTTTTCTTACTCTTCATTTCTCCTCCTCCTTTTCGGTTGGTAACGACAAGCGCCGTCTGGCATTGCCTGCCAAGGTGCAACATCATGAACCTGCCGACCAGGTTAAGCTTCCGTCTGCCCCTTTTGTCACCTTTATGTTCCACTCCTCCTCCACGCCGGACTGTCCGTCATCATAGACCGGAACTGCCTCCGCATCAAAGGTCAGCTTATATATCTGGTCACTGTAGTTGGCAGCGTGGCGGTCATTGGATACCTCCGGGCTCAGCTTAATGCTTTCCAGAATATTGTTTGTGGTTTCCCCTTTTGGCAAAACCTTTTTGTAATACCGATATTCACCAATGGTGACCCACTCGGTTCCGTCTGCCCAGCCTCCGTTTCCCGTATCCTCCGCGCCCCAGTACTCGGTCCATTCCTTGATCACCTGATCCGTCCGCAGCTTTTGATTCTCCTGGGCCGGACCGCCCTGGGAGGGAGTAAACCATCCTTCCGCAGGGGGAATCTTTACTCTCAAATACAAATCCATGTCTCCCGTATTCTGAAACGCCACCTTTTTGGGCACTGTCTCACCGGGAAGGAATGAGCTGTCCGGATCAAACTCCTCCACCACCGCCGCCCCGCTGTGGGGCGTGGTGAGGGGATTCTCCAGTGACTGTCCGTCCGAGTAATAAGCCCAGGTCGCTCCAAAGGATCCGGCAATCACTGCCAGGCAAGCCAGGGAAACAATTCCTATTTTCTTTAAAGCTTTCTTTTTTTCTGCGTTCATAGTAGCTGCCTCCCTTCTTTACCCTTGATTTGATTTGGATGACTGAATTGAATTCGGATTCCATTTATCCATGTCAGGCCATTGGATTTTCTGGTCTTTATCTACAGTCCCATCCGCCTTCACAGCCAGAACTTTGCTGAGATCCTGTTTAAATAATTTTTTTACCGCATCTACGCTGACAGCCTTTTCATCGCTGGCCTGCACCACTTCGATGGTAAAATGGATCTCATAAGCGGCATTCCGGTATTTCTCTCCGTCCACCAGAGCTTCCAGAGGAACCTCCGGGTTTTCTCCTGTTCCCAGAAAATCCACCCGCTCCACAATGAGCCGTGTCGAGTCTCCGGTTTTTAGTACTTCATTGTAATACAGCCATCCTTCTTTTGTATCCAAACTCCATTTTCCCGTGTCCTTCCAGGCCGGCAAAGCCACATGGTAGCTTTTTCCGTCCTTGCCCTCGGCTACATTGGGAAGAAGAAGAGTTCTTCGTGTTTCCGGGTCCGTATAAGTCCAGGTTTCCGTATAAGCTATCCGCAAAAATACATCTGCTTTTCCTGTATTGGTGAACTTTACCTTTTTGGCGCCTCCGGCCAATTCCTCGTCTATATGGCTCTCCACCGTAGGAGCCTTTATGGGATTTTCCATTGTCAAGTTGTGGAGGATTGTCGCCCCTGTCACACCAATTACAATGGATACCATGGCCAGCGTCAAAACCGGCAGAAGCTTTTTCCAAATATTGTTTTTAGCCACAAAGATCACCCCCTTATACTAACCTGACATCATCATCATCGTCTTCTTCAATCCGGTCCGGCCACAGCCCGGCTAATACCTGACTTGTGGGCTCCTGAACCGGGCCATCGGATTTTTCCTTATCCGGCACTTCGGAATATGCATTTCGCTGTTCAAATTCCCCTGCTTCTGCATCGTATGCATTGGTAACAGCGGTGGTATGGTGGAAGTATCCGTTATGTTCCGGACGATTCTTCACAGTAAAGATAATGTCGTCTCCCGGCTTCACGGTTATTGTGCTGTCTGACGGATATGTCACATCTCCAGGTACCTCATAAGGATCCCGGATTATGATTTCGCCGTCATTATCTTCATCTCCCTCATTGTCAATATCGTCATTACCGCCTTCAATGCTTCCATCTCCTTCTCCCTCATTGGGCCCGGAACCAGTATCATCTTTACCATCTTTCACCCGCTTCATCTCGTACCCGTCAATCTCATACTCCATCGGCACGATTTCAACTACCTCAAATTGTTTTCCCCTTGCAGGAAGAACCAAACGGACACTGCCGCTTATTTCCTTATGACCTAATGCCACCTCTGTATAGATTTCTCCGGTTTCCACATCTCTTAAGTGAATCAGGAACTTATAATCAGAAGTAAAGGTATCTTCCTCATCCTCTCCCACGATTTCCTTTCTGAGCCTGACATACGCCGGTTTTATCACATTGGAGATCCTAAAGGGAAATTCCTCAGATCCGTCTGCACCGACTGTGTTCATATCATAGGAAGCCTCATAGGAATATCCGCCGTTGAAGGAAGCAATCTGCTTTTGTCCTGCAGGTGTACCGTTTTCATCCAACTCTTCCACCGTATAAACATAATCCACACCATTTGCATTTTTCCTGGGAATGTTCTCCCAGACATGCTTCCATACTCCGTCCGAATCTGGTTTGATAACCACTTCTTCCTGCATCTCTCCATCTCTCAGCAGCCGCACTTTCAGTTCATCGGGACGGCTGTGATGGGCGTTATTCTCATCTATCCACTCCTTTACGACCGCAAGAGATCTCAAATTATACATGTTCAGAATCTGGTTATGGTTTTCATCGTAGCTTACAACAAACTTACCATCCAGCACCACCGCTCCATGCTCAGCAGGAACATCCCCATTCATTTCATAAGGAAGATACTCGATCTCCTGTCCGTCCGCAGTGTACCTAGGCAACCCGTTCCACACTCCGCTCCAGCCCGAGGCTGAGCTGAGGGTAAGTTCACTCTGACCCGCTACCGGTATCAGCTCCCGCTTCCCGTCCTGGTCTTCCGTGACCTGGTACAATCTGACCTTCACCTCAGTCTTATCGGCATCCGAAACAAGCTCATCCCATTGCTTCTCTACGGGTATGTCGATTAATTCTTCCCTGAAACGGTTGGTAATCTCCCAGCTGCTCTCATAGCTTTTTGCCTCATCAGCCGACAGAGTGACTTTTTGGGCTTCCTGCGAAGTATAACCGTCAATCTGTGAAAGCTCTTTTATGGTATAGTGGAGCAGATCGCCATTGTCCTTATATTTGGGAAGATCCGTAAATTCTCCTGTCCAGCCGTCATTGGCTGTCAAAATCAGGATTTTCTCATTTCCATCGGAATCGATATAATCGTTTCCATCTGCATAACACAGCTGAATCTCAATCATATCCGGACGGTCATCTTCCTTATCGTTTGCCCAGTTTTTCCTGACCTTTACCTTGACGGTCTCCGGCTTGTAAGTATTTGTGATCCGATTTCCGCTATAGCTGACCCGGAATTGTCCGGTCGTCACCGGAATGATCGTTCCCGCCTCCATCCGTTTTCCATTTGCATCCACCTCATAGGGACGATAGGTAATCGGATTGTTGGCCGTATCAAGCGCCGTCAGCCCGGTCCATGTATACTTCCATCCATTTTCTTTATTTAAAGTTACAATACCTCCTACCTGTTGTTTCGGCGCCCCGTTGCTGTTCATCTCATACAGAGCTACTTTTACGTCAAACTTTTGGGAATCCGGTACAGGGCCTTCCCATACCTTCTCAACCGTAAGCTTGGAGGATGCGTAGGTATTTGTAGCCTCCCAGGAGCTTTCATAGCCTGAGGGAATGGGCGTTTTCTTTACAGGGGTTCCCATGGTATAGCCGGGAATCGTTGTTAATTCTTTTACTTTATAGGAAATGGTCTTATTGCTCTTATCCTTTGTGGGAAGATCCGTAAAGTCGGCTGTCCAGTTATTCGCCGCATTTAAAGTAACCTCTTTGTAATTCCCGCTCAGGTCCTTATAATCGGCAAATGTACTTCCATTGGTGCTGGACATCAGCCGGAACTTTACCGCTTGACGCCGATTGTACTTATTATTCTCATCCTCCCATTTCTTTGTTACCTTTACCTTTGTTTTCTGTAAAGTATTCGTAATCGTTCCGCTGGTAGCTGATCCCGAACTCACTCCCGAACTGGTATATCCCGGCGGGACGGTTATATTTCCGCTGCTGTTTATTTCCTTTGCAGTGTAGGTAAATGCTTTATTTTCCTTTCCGTTTTTTGCGGGAAGACCGGACCAGGTTGCTTTCCAACCATTCGCCGCATTCAGCGTCTTTCTTTCGCCGGTTGCTTTATTGTTCTGATACAGCTCTACTAAAATACTGGCCGGCCGATAAGGATTGTTGTTGTCATCCCATTTCTTAACAACTGCATAGGATGTAGTTGGGACAGACGGAACCGTTACCTCCTTTGAATTGGGAAGAGTAAACTGCATATAGCAGCAGGATCCGAAACCGCCGCGCTCCATATAATAAATATCCACTGTATGCGTTGCATTTTTTTGAGCATCTGTCGGGTTGTCTTTATTAAGCTTCTTGTTATCAATCAGCCATTGGCGCACATCCAGCGTCTCTCCCAGCGCTATGTGGATTCCGCCGATATCAATGGCCTTCTCCCCGTCAATGAATAACCAAAAGTCGTCATCACCGCGGAAATAGTATTCCATGGGGCCCACATAGTCGCCTACCTTGAAGGTAAAGCTGTATTTCATACCGAAAAACCAGTTATGAGCCTTTCCGTCATCGCTTGCACCAATGGTTCCCCGGGCTCCATCCAGACAATAAAATGTCTTTCCTGTAGCTCCCATATTCGGATCTTTTCCTTCGTATTTTACCTTGTCTAAAGGCCAGAAGTTATTGGAATATACTTTATTGTCTGCATATCCCTTGATGCTGGTCAAACCTGTGACGGTTTCTCCATAACCATCAACTTTGGCTTTGCTCAGCGTATAGGTGTCTCCATTCCTCGAAAAGACTAAATCACCGTTAAATTTCTTTGAATTAGTGCCGGACGCGGCAAACAGCTTTGTATTCATATTGACATTGCTTTTATTGAATACCAGCTGGCCGTCCTTTAAGCCTGTCACAATGTTTTTTACCACTCCGGCTCCGCCTGTGCCTTTTGCACCTGTATTACCTTTATTCAGGTATTTGCCGTTTCCTCCATAGGCGGCTGTATCTGCCCAGCTGCTCATATTTCCGGCCGCCGGCTGGCCGATTCCGATTTTCTTTTTATCGGCCGCGGCAGAATCATTGCTATTGTCAAAGCGATCATTATGATTCATCTTTCGCTCATTAGTATACAAATACATTCCGCTTGACGTTTCTTTTTTGCTTGCATTATAGCGTTTTCCGTTTGTAATGTTATAGTCATAGAACGTAACCGCCTTGGTTTCGGATGCCGTTCTTGGCTCATACCAGAAGCGGATTGTTGTATTCTTTTTAAATGTAAGATTTGTTACCTCTTTTGTATGGCTTGCATTTGTGTAGTATTTTCCCCCGCTGTAGTAATAAGTCTTTTTCGTTCCTCCGCTTTCCGTTATATCCACCGTGTCTACCGTATAATGGCCAGTACCCGCATTCAAAACCTTGCTCAGCTTATTAATGTCAATATACGTCTGATTTGGAAGCGTAAGCTTATCAGTAGAATACAGTTGAGGATTGTAGTTGCTTTTCTGACGAACGGTCTTTGATGATTTCTGGAAAACCGTATCCGTTTCATCGGAAGCCTTTGCTGTACCGTTCACGGCTTTTATTCCCCGGCCATAATGCTGTATTGTAACCGTAATATTTCCTGTCAGCTTCGGCGACAAATCCACCCAAATGTAGATAGAGAAATGGTTCGTCTGCATCACCGCAGTATCGTCCCCATCCATAACCACATCCATCTCACTGATTTCCTGGCTCTCCTCATCCAAATGCCAGATCTGAACCGCCTGTGTCTCTTTTGCAGAAGTGTCCGTCTCTGCTTCGGCCCCAGGTTCTATACCCAGTTCGGAATACAGTTTTGAAAGCCAGGCTTCTCCTTCCGTCTGTGCTGTTTCTGCCCCGTTCTCACCTGTCTGGTCAGCTCCGGTGCTCTCCTCGTCAAGCCCATATTCATCCGTCCAGTCATCATCGCCAGCCATCCAGTCTTCTGAGGATTCATCATCGTATGTCCATTCCGCCTCATCCTCCTGGCTTTCCTCAAACCCGGATTCGTCTGACCATGCCCCATCATCCGCCGGTTCCCCGGCATCATCTTCCGGCCACGCCTCATCACCCGATGATTCCCCGGCATCATCTTCCGACCACTCATAATCCTCTGCCGGTTCCATTCCATCCAAAGACACACCCTGAACATTGCTTCTCATCCGGACTCCCGCTGAGCGAAGCATAACTCTCGCACTGGTATTTTCCGCAGCAATTTCCCGCCCGTCTGCTTCTGCTGTTTCAAGGGTATCCTCTGCCTTTACATTCTGGAAGATTACCTGAATATCATCCTCCATCTGGTGCACTTCTTCTCCGTCTGCATACAGCTTCACATCCATAGCCTTAAAGGCTTTGATGTCAAGGCCCTCCTCCTGGGCCTTTTTCGCCATAGCCGCCTGGATCATTTCCTTCTGCTGGCTGTCCGTGATCTCATCCATGGAAATCTCCCGGGCTGACACCTCCAGCTGGTCCGCCTCCGGGAAGGATGTTGCCGGACCGGAAACGGTCACTACGGCATCGCTGCCCTCTACCTTCGTCTCCAAAGTCACATCCCCTTCACCGCTGACAATCAGGGCAAATCCCTGGCTGGAACGATAGGTTCTGTGTTTGGCCTTGGTTTTCTGAATCACCTTTCCAAAGTAGATACCCGGCTTCACATTCCGGGATACCCGGAAGGAGCAGACCATCATATTTTCATAGGCATCGCTGACCAGTGCATCCCGCACCTCAAATCCGTTCAGCTTTGCATTGGTCATCTGGATCTCATAAACCACATCTCCCAGATCTACCACAAAATTGTCATTATCCTTGTCATCCTCAAATGCTTCCTCGTCCTCATCCTTCTCTTTTGTTTCTGCTGTTGATCCCGCATTTGTGTCAGCGGCCTCTTCGCCAGATACGGGCACTTTCAGGATATTGGAAGCCGCTTCATTTTCGGCGGTTTCTTCCTGGCTTCCGGAAGCCTCTTCCGTATCTGCCGTATCCTCGCCATTCTCGTCTTCCGATGCTCCTTCAAAAAAGACATTCTCATTCTCTTCGGCCTTGTCATCCGAAACATCTTCTGCCGATTCTTCGCCGAAAGCGTCTTCTACTGTCTCCCTGCCAGAAACATCTCCCGCGCTTTCCTCGCTGGCATCATCTGCATCAGCTTCCCCATTGGCGCCTGCTTCGGTTTCTTCTCTGCTGTCAGAAGCCTCTATGCTTTCCTCCGCTCTCTCTTCCGATTCAGCTTCTTCCTGTCCGGCTGGCTTTGTTTCGGACCTTTCTTCCCCAACGGATTCCTGTCCGCCGGCAGTAGTCTCCTGCTCCTTTAAGGAACTTTCCTCCCCGGCCTCTTTATTTAAAGATGCGTCATCCACATCGGTAGCGCCTTCCTGTTCTCCGGAAGCTGTCTCCTGTCCGTCTGCCGTACTGCTCTGTTCTCCGGAAGCTGTCTCCTGTCCGTTTTCGGAGGCATCTCCGTCAGAGGACGGTTTCTGCACATCGGCATCCTCCTGTCTGCCGGAAACTGTTCCCTCCTCATCCGGCTGACCGGCCTCTTCTGCATTGGAAGGTGACGCCGGCTCTGCATCAGACGAAGTGGCCGTTGGCTCATCCGGCTGCCCCGCTTCCTCGGCATTGGAAGCAGAAGCCTTCTTTTTCTCCTCCTCCAGTTTCTCTAACTCCTCCTCCACTTTGCTGTTGGAAAGGAATGTATCAAAATCAAACATCGAGGTATGGATACCCATGGTCACGATCTCACCGGTCTCAACCTCATTGCCATTCTCAAACTTGATCTCATCCAGATTCAGATGGTTTACCGCATATTCAAACTCTTCTGACTGACTGACATTCCGATCCTCCGCTTTTCCCTTAAAACGGAACCGGATACTCTTATTGGAAGCCTTCTCAATGCTCTCATCAATGCAATAGACAAACCGGGCTGTGTAAATCTGCCCCGGAGCAAGCCGAATCCCTTCGATTTTCTGGAGAAGCTTATCCTCATTCTCGTCTTCGTCCTCAGCTTCCTTCTCGCTCCGTTCCCCCTGGAACTCTGCATCATCCAGCTCCGCATCGGCCCTGTCATCCACCAGTTCCATGTCCTGTGAGTAATCAATTAGCGCTTCGTCATCTTCCTCCTCATCGGACATATCGAAGTCGCCGTCACTGACCACATCATCCTCCGGCTCCTCAAAATACGCTCCAGATTCCTTTAGCTTTCTGCCTGCAAAGTCCAGAACGCCATCGGTAATCACGGTATTTGTCTCATTCTTTACATGCACATCAAGAAAAACCATACCTCCGGCACGGAAATCACTGTCGTTAGAAGAGAAGACACTCATCACAATGTCCTTCTCCTCATGGTTCTTAAAAGTTGCATTGCTGGATGTGGCCTGGGAATAGCCCTCTCCAGACATTTCTGTTTCATCCTTAAAAAATCTGCTGCCATCTGTCGAAGCCAATGCCGCTCCCGCATCGCCCAGAACTAGTATGGCGGTCATGGTAAATGCCAGAAAACCGGATGTAATTCTCCTGCATCTCATCCTCAACCCCTGCTTCATCATTTACCTCCTCTGCCTTTCTACTCCTCTCAGATTATCTGTCTGTCGTGATGTTTACTCCTATTGTAGCAGGGGTACTGTCTTGCAAACTGTCTCATATCCTGTATTTTCCATATAAAATTACATTTTTTAAAACTTTTTGCGGTTTTTTCCATGTTTTTAAACCATATATTCGCAAATACAAAAAAGCCGGAACCCCTTGGCAGGTTTCCGACTCAATCACTTTCAATATATAAGCTTTTTCTTTCTCTATCCTCTATGCCAGGTCAGTCTCTTTTTTCAACTCCTGGGGCATGGATGCATGATACCACAACTCTCCCTTGCTGCCAGATATCCGGTTGAAGGCCTTCTCAATCCGCTTAAAAACACCGCTGCATGCTTCCTTTTCAATGTTAATCATCATGAGAATATAATGGCAGCTTCCATATCTGGTATAGGCATCCCCCCGGCGCAGGGAAATCTCCACCGCCTGTTTAAGCAGATCCATCTGCCTGGAAAGGCTTTTGCCTGTTCCCGCCTTTCCGGAAACCTTGCTGCCGGTATTCTTTAATGTCAGGAACAATAAAACTGCCCGTATCTCATCGCGCTCTGATATTCGGACCACCAAACGGCAGTAATCCACAAAGCTTGGATATGTACAATAGTATGCCCCCGAATCTCCATTATCCTTAAAAATTGCCTTCGCAATATTTCCTTCCTGCCCCAAAAATCCCTGATCCATGGCGCTCGCTCCTCGTAAATCACGGTTGCTCTGGTGATATTTCTCAGAAATTTTCAGCGTTTCAAAACACTCCTGCATCTCCTCCGTAGGGGGAATTCCCATCTCCCGGGCATACATTTCCACCGTTTCATTGTAGATATTTAATGCATCATCATACCGGTACATGGCCAGATAACAGCGCATGATGGATGTCTGCCAGTTGTCAAAGGGATAGATCGATGCCGCATGTGTATACAGATTCAGAAGCTCCCTGTAGTCTCCCCTTTTCAGATACTCCTCCTCCAGCGTCTCCGCCACCTGAACAAAAAGCTTTTTCAGATAAATGCTTCTGCCGTAGAACCAGAGATCCGTAAGGTTCATGGGAAGCAGCTCTCCCGCATAACATTCATTGGCCTTTTTACACAGGCGGAGCTTTTCCTCTCCTTCCGTCTCCATAGCCTGTATTGCCAGCTCTTCAAATCGGACCGCATCAATCTCTACGGGAATCTTGCTCTCCCAGTAGCATATCCCATCGCGAATCGCAACATATTCCTCTTCCGGCAATCCGGCTGCGGCCAGCTGTCCCTTCAACCGGTATAGCAGATTATTCAGATTCCGGTTGCGGTTTCCGCCGTCCGTCTGACCGTTCCAGCCATACAGACTGTCAATCAGCTCATTTTTAGGGATTCCCTCTTTTCCGTCCAGCAAAAGTATCTGAAAAAGACGTACAGACTTAGCGCTTACCACCTTATTGAATATGATCGGATTTTTACCATAGTGGACAGCAAACCTGCCCAGCATCTGTACATGCAATACCTCGTATGCCATTTACTCAGTTCCCCTCATGCAAATGATAACGCTTACGGCGCCCCTTTCCTGCAAACGTTTCCGCAAATTCTTACCCGTCCGCCTCTATCCTGCCGGCTATATGCATTAGCTCCAGTGCACTTTTGAACCCCACAAAGCGATCCCCTGTAACCTGTCCGCGCACCAGGCCCTGCAGGCTCCCGTTCATCCTGCCTCTCACCAGAACCTCCAGAAATCCTCTTCGTCCGGACGGAAGGGCTTGCAGGTTCCATTGAAAGGATGATCCTAAAGCCTGACTGCACAAATCATCCATCTTCAGTATCATCTCTCCCAACCCAAAAAATTCTTCCGGTTCTCTCCTATAAGGACATACCAACATTCCATAAATTCCATGTTCATCCTTTCCCTGTACGCATACCAGGATTGTAGGAGGATTTTGATCTTGCATCTTTTCGCTTCGCACTTTTTCCCCCTGTCAAGTCAAACATTCTTTACAACAAAATTACACTTTTGTTGTAAAACAGCGGCGCTTTACATATATCATAAGTATCCGGCTATTCTGCTGCATGCAAAAAATGGTAAGCAAAAAGAACAGGCTATTCATAAAAAACCGCCTGTTTTTTTCTCATGTGGGAAATTACAAAAAAGTCAAGAAAAAAATAAAATCCCCGCAAAAGTATAGATTTTCTCGAAAGGATATAGTATAATCCTTTTACCAATAGAAAGTTCTTTACAACAAAAGTGTAATTTTGTTGTAATCATTGATTATCAAATCCATTTTCTCCAACTGTCTGGCATGATTTTCCCCGCTCTCCATCGTATAAATGCGCGTTGTGGCAATACTGCTGTGTCCTAAGATGTCCGCCAGACGCAGCATGTCCTTTTCCTGGCTGTAGAAGGACCGGGCAAACAGATGCCGCAGGTTGTGGGGGAATACCTTCCCCAGCTCCACCCCCGCCAGAACCGCTGCTTTCTTCATATCCCGCCAGATATTACTCCGATCCATCTTTCTTTTGGTCCGGGTGACAAAGATCATCCCGCTATGTATCCCCTTTTTCTCGGCATATTCCAAAAGAATCCGGCATAGATTTGCCGGCAGAAAAATCCGGCGCACCTTCCCCTTGCAGTCCACCATAGCCGTTTTCCTGCCGGCCGCCTCCACGGTAATATTGTCCAGCTCCGAGATGCGGATGCCGGTGGAACAAATGGTCTGAATCAGAAGCGCAAGCCGTTCATTCCCATTCTCCCTGGCGGCCAAAACAAGTCTGCGGTACTCTTCCTTGGTCAGCTCCCTCCCCTCCTGGCAAAAGATCCTTTGTTTCACCTTCAAAAACCTTACCACACAATCGTTCCACCCCATAAAGCGAAGCAGACCATTGACCGCAGCCAGAAATCCGTTGACCGTGGGCGGCGACATGCTTTTCTTAAGCCGCTCCTTCCACCGGATCACCAGATCCTTGGAGATCGGCTTTCCATCCAGAAACCGGACAAAACGGGCCAGACAGGCCCGATACTGCTTTACGGTTCCTCTGCTCCTCTCATTTTCATAAAGCCAGTTTTCATATTTTGACAGCAAATTCTCATCAATGGTACGTCTCTGCATTCTTTTGTCTCCTTCCAATATCGGTCTGCCGTAACAGGTTATAATATTTCAAATTAATATTTTCGGTTTGTAATATTTTGCACTTTCACAACTATTTTATCATACTTTCGGACTGCAAAATACTAACCGCAAAATTTATCTGATAAATCATTGCAAATACCCTCTTTCCGTGCTATACTTCTCTTATCTTTTTATCAAGGATTCCGGTGAACTCTCACCATATGTTCCTTATTTATTGTTACTGCTCGCATTATTTCAACTTTATTTATGGAGGTGCACGCCTATGGCAAATCAAAAAATCATCCGAAGCACGCAAGCAAACACAGCTCTTTCGCCCCTGCCTGACCCGCACACCTGGCAAACGCCGCCGGAAACTAAGGACGAGGCTCTCGCCCTTCTCGCTGCATCACCTCTTCTTTACGGAAGCTACCAGTCCTTAAACCCTGAGTGGCAGCAGCGCTTTCTGGATTTCTGTCAGGGAAAAAAGTCCCTTCCTCTCACCTATGATCCCTTTTTCAAACGCATTTTCCATCCCGACATTCACCCGGACCGTCTGTCCCGGCTGATTTCCAGCATCCTGGGAATGTCCGTCAAGGTTCTCCGCCTTCTTCCCAATGAGGACAGCATCATTGACGGAGGCACACTTCTGATTATGGATCTTTTAGGAGAACTGGAGGACGGTTCTCTTATTGACGTGGAGATTCAGAAACAGGGATATGCATTTCCTGCCGAGCGGATCTCCTGTTACTCCTCCGACTTAGTCATGCGACAGTATGCCAGAGTAAAGGGAATAAGGGGCAAGGCCTTTACCTACCGGGATATTAAAAATGTATATGTGATTGTGTTTTTTGAAAAAAGTGTAAAGGTATTTCATCAGATTCCCAATGCTTATCTCCACTATGGAAAAACGGTTTTCAATACAGGTCTCGACATGGAGCTTTTGCAGGAATATTGTCTCATAGCTCTTGACGTTTTTAAGAAATTCCCGTATCCTAGAATCAGAGATGAACAGACTGCATGGCTGTCGCTTTTGACTACGGAAGACCTGAAGGATGCCAAAAAACTGGTTTCTGAATATCCGTGGCTTCGGGAGATTTATGAGGAAACCGCCATGCTGCGCCAAAAGCCGGAGGAGGTGCTGGGGATGTTTTCGGAGGCATTAAAAATACTGGACCAGAACACAGTCAAATATATGATTGAGGAGCTTCAAAAGGAGCTGGAGGAAAAGGATGCTGTGATTGCTGCTACTGCAAAAGAAAAAGAGGCCGCTATCGCTGCTGCCTCAAAAGAAAAAGAGGCCGCTATTGCTGCTGCCGCAAAAGAAAAAGAGGCCGCTATTGCTGCTGTAAAAGAAAGAGATGCCGAGCTTGACGCTCTTCGGAAACAATTAGAACATTACAGAAAATCACAATAGGAGGAAAAAGAGGGGGCAAGCTGCCCCCTTCTTTTTCCTTCTATTTTTCCATCCCACCAAAAACATCTCCAACACAAAAGCACCTCTGAAACCATGCTTTCATCCCAATGCTGTAAATATCATGATAAGCAACCGACAGATGAAGGTCACCAAATGATTGGGCAAATCATTTGGTCCACAGGTATAGAAGCAAAATTTCATTATAGAAAAATAAGAGCTTACAAAACACAACATTCACTGTAAAACAACCTTGCCGCATACATGGGTCAGACGAAGAGATTATTGCTTTGAATATAAGATACCATAAGGATATAAAGACGACAAGAATATGCTTATATCAAAAGGTGAATCCTGTTATAATCATTTATAATCAAATCCATCTTCTCGATCTGCCTCACATGATTTTCACCGCTTTCCACTGTATAGATCCGGGTGGTATTGATACTGCTGTGCCCTAAGATATCAGCCAGGCGCAACAAATCCTTTTCCTGACTGTAAAAAGAGCGGGCAAAAAGATGGCGCAGATTGTGGGGGAACACTTTCTCCGTATCTACCCCGGCCAGGGAGGCCGTTTTCTTCATATCCCGCCAGATATTGCTCCGATCCAGCTTTCCTCCTGTACGGGTAACAAAAATCATTCCTCTCTGAATATTCTTTTTCCCGGCGTACTCCAAAAGAAGCCGGCACAGCTTTGTGGGAAGAAAAATCCGGCGCAGCTTTCCCTTGCCGTCCACCAGGGCTGTTTTTTTTCGCGCTGCCTCCACAGTGATATTTTCCAGCTCCGAAACACGAATCCCTGTGGCACATACTGTCTGAATCAGAAGTGCAAGGCGCTCATTGCCATTGCTCTCGGCCGTAAGCACAAGCTTCTGATACTCCTCCCTGGTCAGCTCCTTCTCTTCCGGGCAGAACATCTGGCGCTTCACCTTTAAAAATTTTATTATACAGTCATTCCGGCCCATATAGCGAAACAGACTATTGAGCGCCGCCAGAGCCACATTGACTGTGGACGGAGATACCCGCTCTCTCAGCTGTTCCTTCCATCGGACAACCTCCTCCTTGCACACCGATCTGCCTTCCAAAAAGTGAAGAAACTGATGGGCAAACGCACAATACCTTTTTGTGGTTCCCCTACTTCTTTCATTTTCATGAAGCCATTGCTCGTAATTTAACAGAAGTTTCTCATCGATTATGCGCTTTTCCATTGGGTTGTCTCCTTCTTTTGATCTATAATAAAAATAAAGAGCACCGCACCAGGTAATTGTGCGATGCCCTTTTTGCAGAATTTTAATTGCTTATTTTTTTAATCTGTCAGCCTCTTATACCTCTTAGCATCTCATCATCCTCATCTCTCTTGAAGAACAGCAAGGTTTCTGCAAGGACTAAAAATGCTAATCCTGCGATTCTAAATGGCAGCGTGCCGGAGCCGCCGGTGGTGGGAAGCTGTACGGGGAGGTCGGGTTCTTCATTGTATCTGATGGTAACTGCTGTTTTTATCTCAGCTTCCTTGCCAACCACTCCCGCATCATCCGAAACCTTCTGATAGACCTTACATGTATTATACAATGTATATTCGTTTCCTTCCGGTATCTTGGTCCAGCCAGGCTTTCCTCCATAAATCGAACGCATCTTAATCTCCACGCTTACCGGTTCATCAGCAATATCAAAAGTGTTCTCTCCGAAATCAAAGGCAATAGAATCTACATAAGACCACTTATCATAGGTCTCCGCATCTATTAATTCCCACTCACCACCTTCTATTACTAATGCCTCTGGTAAATCCTTTGAAGGATGGCTTTCTATTCCGCGAGTTTTAACATACACTTTCACATCATGATAATTATCAAGGGAGTCTGTTACTCCCGCTACACCACTTAGATCCACACCTGTGATAACACCAGCATAAACTGTCTCATCTCCATTCTCCACATGATCAACCAGACATACGCCCGTCACATCAGAACCATCGGATTGATAGATCAGCTTATACCGATATTCTGTCTTATCTTCTGTGATAAGAATCTTGTTCTGCCAGTTTATATCCTCTTCCAGCTTCACATAAGGCGCTGTTCCCACATCTGTCTTGAGCAGATCGATCATAACATCCACGCCATACCTTAATTGCTTTATCTCTTCATCAATATTTCGCCGATCCTCATCACTGTATGTTCCGTTTTTCTTCTGTGCTTCCAGCTCCTCAATACGGTCACATGTTTCTCTGTACACCCTGTCAAACCAACCTGTCAGCTTAAGAGGCTTATGGTGATGATCATACCAGCTCCAATTAGGCTTAAGATTACCATCCTCATCTTTACCGTCCCCATCCGGATATCGTTCAAACTGATTGCCGATCATCGGCCCCGTCTCCAAGGTTATCTGACACAACTCCACAATATGCTCCGCTGTATTCTGCCATGCCCCTAAAACGGAACGAGTTCTGCTGACTAAAGTAATAGCCTTGTTAATAGTGTCTGGATCAAAGAACTTCTCATCAGTAAGCTTAAGTCCCTCTGCCGTCATATTACCTATCTCAATTTCAACAGGATGACAATCATATTCATTCCATCCCATTGGCACTGTCAATACACCGCCAGTAAGGCCATTACAGAAATCATAGTTTACATACTCTGATAAAAATGTCAGGCCTTCTGCCAATGCTTTCATCTCCAGAGTAATAGCTTGATAGTTGGTTTCGCTTTCTTCATAATAGAACCTTCTAACCGCAAGCTCATTCATGCGCTGCAACATACTGTGATGCTCATTCAATACTCCTTCAAAGATTTGAATGTTAGTGATTATTTTCACTGCATTATCATAGCTGTCCTGAATAACATTCTTGTCTTCAATATCAGCATACTTGTTACTATTTTTGATTTTACTAAACTCAGGTACAGGATTACTGCCATCTTCATTTTCCAGCCATGTTCCCATTGCAGCTACAATATGCTCCGAAAGATTCTGTCTGGCCCCTAATTCAGCACGGGTCAGGCTAATCTTTGTTATCACTTCTTCCAGTTTATTGGATGCTTCTTCTATGCTACTATTCTCAATATACCCAAGAAAATCATCAAGCCCCAGTTCATCTGCTGTCATAGGACTGATTTCAATACTCATAGGATTGTAAATTCCATTTGTATTTCCGCTTTCTTCTCCTACTTTTTTCCAAGCTGTCTCCGCATATGCTTCACCGCCTACAAGACCATGCCAATTATCATAATTTGTATATCTTGCAATTTTGTCAACTTCAGATACAAGCTGCTTTATTTCTAACTTAATAAGAGCACGGTCATTCTCCGTATATGTCTCATTTTGAAGTTTAACAGCTAATTCCTGCATTCTCTGGCTCATCGAATGTATCTCATCCACGCCACTCTCCATTGCCGCAATCAGTTGAATAAATTCCTCCGCATTATGTGTTGTGACCTCAGGAATTGAAAGAGTATCGCCTACATTTAATGCCTGCCCCACAATGTAGAGACCGCCTACCGGTTTCTCCTTGTTAAAATCAGTAAGCTTCTTCTCCTCCACTTCAATCCATTCTTTAATTTCGTTTAATTCCTCTGTGGCCTCCGTAAAATCAATATTCCCTTCCAGATCAACATCACTAGCAGAAAGCTTTTCCATTACCCCATTTTTCAGCTCGAAACATTCCTCAAGGGCAAGCTTTAAACTCCACAGAGCAACTATTTTCTCCTCTTCCTCTGTCGTTTTATAACTCTCTTTTATTTCTTCATAATATTGATACAGATCTTTCTCAGCTTTCAGGAATTCATAAAGAGGACCTTGCATCATTGTTACTGCAGCCAAATACTCTTCATCCTTACAGATTAGAGTATCCCACCTCTCATCTAAAAGATCATTCTTCTCCTTTACCTGAGGCAGTTCCTTCTCCACATCATTCAGAGCGTCATAATAAGTAAGCAGTTTTTCGTACTCTGACAGAAGACGATATGCCTGAATATTGCCATCCTCTTCTTTGAACGCTTCCTCTTCAAGCATTGTCACAAACGTATCAACGGCCTCTACAAATTTTTCCACATTTTCAGATGTGTTTCCATTTTGAATCAGCTGCAGTTTTCGTCCAAGGAACTCCAGCTTCTTCTGCATTGCCTCCTTTTCTTGTGAAGACTCTTCTGAATTTACTAAGATGTAGTCCATCAGCGTCTTTGCAAAATCCACCTTCTCACAAATGGTCTCTGCGGGCTCTTTATCTTCCTCAGTTATTTCAATCCACTGATTCACTTCATCAAGAATACTCTGAACTTCACTTTTCGCTTTCTCTGACAGGATTGTCAACAAAGTATTTTGCTGTTCTCTTGTCTGCACATAGAGCTCTTTAGGAAGTCCGTTTGCCAATTTCTCAAGCTCGGTAACCCGTTTTAAAAGATCGTCCCATTTCCAGTTCTTCAAAAATTCGTCTTTATTGTCTTCGTATCCTTCTATGAATTTTTCGTATTCACGGGTAAAAAGCTCGAACGCTTTTTGTGCTTCTGGCTTTGTGGCCACTGAAAATGCCTGCTGACACTCTTCCAAATCATTAAACGCTTTTTCAGCATCTGTTATGATTTCTGAAAGCTCTGCAGCATTTTCACTTTCGGGCTCCAACTCTTTCAATAATCCGTTCAATTGCTCAAGCACCTGACTATCCAGCAGTCTTTCTGCAACATTGACATCACTGACGAATTCATTATAGGCTGTATAACCCTCGTAGGTTTTAGATATACCACTCTCCAAAATTTTTGTATACTCTTTGAATTTTCCTTCATTGGCAGCCCTTATTAAATCATTGGCAATTGCTGCAAATGCTTTGGCTCTTGTTTTTAAAAGCTCAGCCTCAATTTGTTTGAGCTGTTCTTCTTTATCTGCCCCTAATGCCCCAAGGTTAATATTCCGGAAATCCTCAGCATCTCTCAATTCCCGGAGTAATTGTGAAGCGGTTTTCCCTTCATATTTTCCATTGAAATCATTAACTCTCGTTTGATATTCCTTCCATGCTATTTCATTAATCAATGTGGCCAAGGTGTTGCGCAGTTCATCAAACTGCTCTACAGAGAAAATAAATTCTTCTGTCTCTACACGTTCAAGATCCCCCAAAAGTGTTATCATCTCTTCTGAAAGCATCTTCCAATTTTTTTCTGTGCTCCCTTCTGTTTGACCCAGAAAAATTTTGGATTCTCCTACAAGAGCCTCATATCTTTCAGTATATGGTTGTCTTTGAGCGATCTTTTCATCAATTTTTCCGTTAATATCTTTTATCTTAGCTGGAAGTGCCTCTAGCTTCGCCTTAGCATCTTCACTAAGAACTTCTGGTAAAGTTTGTGAAGTAATATCATTCACAGCCGTTTCTACCTGTTCCAGTTCTTCTTTAAGAGATTCAAGGCTGCCGTATTCTTTTTTATTAAGCCTTTCAAGAATCTCTTCTGCCTGGTTGTCTAATTTCGTAATTTGATCTTCTATGCTTTTGCATTCCTGGGCTTCGACTATTTCGGTCAGCTCATCCTCATATCCTTTCAGTATTGCTTCCACTCTCTTCGAATAGTCTTGAAACTCTTGCACCTCAGAAGCTATGCTCCGTAAATTCTCCAGCCACTGTTCCTGCCGACTTATAACATCCTTATGAATTGTCTCCTGATTATCCTGACTTATCTTGATCCAGGTATTATAGTCGTTTATAAAACTATAATAAGTCCCTATAAAATTCACAATACTGTTTTCCGATGAATCCTGATTAAATATATCTGGAACCTGCTCCTGCAGTCCACTAACTGCATCCTCAAGTAAACGATTCATTTTTTCAGCATCCGAAACATAAGCTCCGCCCAACAGATCCTCTGTAATCTGTTCCAACTGTTCTAAAAATTCACCAACCGCATCTGCAACCGCCTGTTTCTCAAGTTCGTCCTCTATCAGAATATCATCCAACAAATCAAAATCCAACCCATCCTTCAAATCCTGCAGCATCCCGGACACGCCCAGCACAAAATCGGCGATACCCCGGCTCTTGGACAATGCCTCTCTCAGCTCCTTACCGCTCATGGCAGTCTCCTCATCCGCCAGCACAGCCACCATATCATAGATCAGGTTGTTCACATCACGAAAAAACTTCGCCACCGGACCGCTGGTAAGCTCCTCATCCAGCTCCTCTTCATCCTCTTTTACCGCTGCATCATTGCTGCTGTCAGCATTTTTCTCCGCATCTTCACTCTCTGCCTCAATCGCCAGTGTGTCATTGTCATTGGTCTCTGCCTCATCAGGATTTTCCTCATCCGCCTCAGACTTCTCCCCCATATCCCGAATCAGCTCATCAATCAACTGAGAAAACTCATTGGCCGGGCCGTCAAGAATGATTGCCTCCAGCTCCTCGTTTTCAAGAAGCTCCTCATTATCCTCATCCTCACCGTTAATCAGGTCATCCATCAGCCTGACCACCAGGCGGACAAATTCCTTTGACCCTTCATTAGTAAAGATATCCTTCAATTCCTGGATCTGCTCCTGCATGGAATCCGGATCCTCCAGGCCGTCTGCCATATCCAAAATTTTGGCAATGGGATCTTTTACAGACTTCCAGGTCTTAAACTCCGTTGGCTTTTGGCCCTTGCCGATAGCGTCCTGGTCGGCCTTGTATTTTTCCAGAAATGCCTCATACTCCGTGAGAAACTCTTCCGGGCTAACCGTAACCGGAATCTTATTCAAATCATCCTGGGCCTTGTCGGCATTTGTCCCTGTGGTGTTCTGATTTTTGTCGGGATCCTTCTTGTCATTCAGATTGCCGTTGGGATCCGTTGCCGGCTTGTTTGCTGTTCCGTCCTGATTCGTGTCAGGAGCTTCCGGATTGTCAACCGGAGCCTTCTGATCGCTCTCATTTTCTTCAGGGTTTTGTGTCTGGCCATTGTTTTCGGTTCCCTGAGATCCTCCCTGGCTTCCCTGATTCGTGCCCTGGTTTTCTCCGGAGCCATCATCGGTTCCGTCTGGGTTCTTATCCTGATCGCCGCTCTCTCCTGCCGGCTCCTTCTGATCACCGTTCTCGGTTTCCTGAGATTCTCCCTGGTCGTCCTGATCTGCCCCTGGCTTTTCCTCCGAAGCATCCCCAGCTTCACCCTGGTTCTCGTCCTGACCATCCTGGGATTCACCTTCGGTGTCCTCTTTGTCCTTGTCTATATTGTCCTGAGCCTCAGATTCCTGGTCATCCTGAGCTTCGCTGTCATTGCCGCGCCGGACCACTTCGTCTTCATCCGAATCATACAACATGCCCACATCTGACGTGCTGTCCGTTCCCTGGACCTCCATGTTGCCCCCGACATCTGCGGCATAGCCTGTGGTGCACATGGACGTCAGCATGGTCACGGTCAGGACAAATGCCAGCGTCCGCCTCAATAATTCTCTGTGCTTCATTGCAATGCCTCCTTACTTAAATTACACTGGACCGTAACACGGTGCTTTCCGCCCAGCGTGCATGTGAATAATACCAAATCGTGCTGATTTTCTATGACCTTCTGGCTGTCTTCCGCCTCGTACTGCTCCACCTGTTCCACCAGATACGTAAACTGATTCCCGTCACTGTCCGTAAAAAGCACCTCATCTCCCGCCAGCAGATTCTTGATCCGCCCGAAATGGGAGTCATAATTGTGGGCCGCAATCGTCATGTTGTTTAAGTACGCGGAACCGGTGTACCGGCAGGGCGAGATTTTCAGCCCCGGATAGGACCACTTAGACAGAACCGGCAGCTCAAGCTCAAGAACCGGAATCTCCAATGTACCCACATATTCCTGGCCGTCAATCACTACCACCGGCATTTCCATATTGGGATTCAAAATATAATCCGGAATGAAATTTTCATTTCCCTTAAGCTCCTGCAGCCATTCATCGGGGCCTGAGGCCTCCAATTGATTGACCGTGTCTGCCGCCGCTTCCTGAGCGGCCCTGGATTCCCAGATATTGTGACCGATAATAAGCCCTGCAGCCATTAAAAGCGACAGGCCAAATGCCATAAAGAAAATACTCAGCTTAGTTTTCATGTTCTTTGCGCCTCAAAATCCATCCCATGATAAATGTCAGCATCCCGGCGCCGGCCAGCACAGGCACGGGCCACCACAGCTGTCCTGTCTGGGGCAGCAAAGGCCAGTTTGCGGCAGGAACAGCCTCCTCCAAAATGTCTGTCCCCTGCATATCAGCCAAAGGTGTGTCTTCGCCAAAGATTTCTGTCAATGAAGGAACTGCCCCCGGTCCTCCGCCGGAGCTGGAACCTCCGCCGCTGGGGCCTCCCCCGCCGCCTGATGATCCTCCGCCGCCTCCTGAACCAGGGCCTCTATAATAACGGTTGGTGACCACATAGGTGATACCCTCTGTGGCCGTGGAAACCTGGTAATTGCCGGTGGCGCGTTCCACAATGCGCCAGGTATACCGGTTATCCAGTCCATCCCATTGATATCGCCAGTTATTTTCCGCCGTAAGCTTTACGGTCTCCTTAACCTCCCCATCCTGTAACAGATCAAAGGTCAGGCTCTGGGGCCGCAACCCCTCGTATCCATTGTCGTCCCAGACTTTCAGCAGCCGGCGGGAGCTGTCCCCCTCCGGACTGGGAGATGACTTGGGACTGACGGTCACGTCATACACCCATTCGTCCTCCACCAGGCTGGGAAGCGCAATCATAAACGGTGCTGTTTTGTAATAAATCTTTGTTCTGTATCCGTCCAGAACGGTCTCTCTCTCAAAGGTCTCTCCAACCACCAGATACAATCCGGTGTCCAACTCCTCCCATTTCAGACGTCCCTTTTCATCCGTTGTGGAAGTGCGGTTCGCCAAAACCTTGTCGCGCTCCACAAATCCTGCCAGAACATCCGCCATACTAACCCATTCACTGCCGGTCATATCGTCCCGGAGTTCTATCATTTCCTCATATGCTTTAAAATTCTCACTGAAGCTGAACCGTACAAGGTCGTTCATGTCAGCGACCTTATAGGCTTTGAATGTCACATTGCCAAACTCAGCCGTGCTTTTGTGACAATAGATCTCCAGCGATGTTTTCCTTGCCACATCTGGCCTCACATAAGCCAGCGCCTGGGACGGGGCCGCTGAGAGCACGACAATCGCGGATACTGCCAGTGCCGCAAGACGTTTAAAACGCTGTTTCAAGCCTCTCAAGCTCACATGATTCACCCTTTCTTCTTTTTCTTCTTTGCTCTGTTTCTCGTTTTCTTAATAACAATGGCCAAAAATAAAATCAGAACAGACATTGCTCCGCCAATCAGCAGCGGCAAATTCTTCTCCTTAGGCGCGGACGCAACCGTGATTACCGGTTTAATCTCCTTTACCTCCTCCTCGGGAAGATTTTCAATCCTGTGTCCCCGAACCAGCAGCCGGTGTGAATTGACGCCGTAGGGGGTGCAGGTAATGAGTGTACAATAATCCTCACCGGGAACGATCTGTAAATCCTCTGTCTCCTGAGGCAGAACGATCTTTATCTGATCAATCTGATAGGTCAGGGTTTCGTTCAGGACAGACATCATGAAAATGTCGTCCTCCTTAAGCTCCGTCAGGTTGGTAAAGAGTACCGCCTTGGGAAGTCCCGTGTGCCCCGACAGCACTGTGTGGGTAGAGCTTCCGCCTATCGGAAGGCTGCTGCCCTCCATGTGCCCCACCGCAACCTGCAGCACCGCATCGCTTGTTCCGTGGTAAATGGGCAGCTCCACATGAATCTTGGGAATGCTCACATACCCCATAATACCGTTGCCGGCAACATTCAGCAGGGCTTCATACCGGATCATTTCAGGTTCCTCCACCACCAGGGGATTCTCCTTTTTCGTCAAATACTCATTGTACTCCCGGGCTGCCTGCAAAAGAGCGCTGTAGTCGGTCTCGTCTAGCTGCTCCACCTTTTCCATATAGTTGGATATGGCCCTGGACTGGTGAATGGAATTGTACCAGTCACTGACGGTCGGATATGCCAAAAGGCACATGCCGATCACCATGACAAATCCCAGTGCAATTCCGGACCAGTGTCTTTTCAGAAAACGCTTCACTACGTGTTCTTCCTCTCTATTCTGTGTCGATGCACCAAAGGAGGGCGTGCCCGCCCTCCCTCAGAATCATCTGCTGGCAAAAGCGTGTCTGTATCGCTCGTTTCGCCTTTCTATGTCAGCTTTATTCGGCATCCTCTGCCTTTTTTCCTTTCAGAATGATTGTGGCGCCTGCCATGGCAATCAGAAGCATGCCGCCAATGTACATCATCATGGTGCCTACGCCGCCGGTTTCGGGGAGGAGGGCACCGCGTCCCTGGTTGATATGAACATAGAACCAGTTGTCAGCAACCTTTACCTCGTCATCATGATCATTAGCTTTGCCACCTTCAGGGGCTTCAGCTTTGTCAAAGTTTCCATTATTAAACCCAACTGTAAATACAATGTCATGATGCACATTATATCCTGCCGGAGCTGAATCCTGATGCAATGTGTACTGGCCGGTGCTTAACCCTGTAATCGTCAAAGAACCATTTGCATCAATAGTAGCCTTAACGCTCTTCTTATTTCCGTCAACACCAGTAGCCTCAGAGACCTCAAATAATCCTACTTTATATCCAGGCTTCATGCCTTCCTCATAGTCAGCATATTGGTCTTTCGTTTCTTCTGTCGGAGCTTCAGTTGTATAAGTATCATCTGTCAGTTTGTAATATACGCCTGTCTCTCCCTCTCCAACTTCCACAAATGAGGTTGTCACTGTCAGCTTAGAATTAATTCCATCACCTGTTAAAGTGAAAGCAGCGTCTGTCATGGGTTTTCCATCAGCAAAATCGGTTACTGTAAGTCCGGTGACATAAGTTTCGGTCTTGCCTTTTTCGCCTGTAACAGTCTCGCCCTTAGGATCCTCAGGATCTGTAGGATCCGGTTTGTTATCAGGATCATTTGGCTTTCCTTCTCCATTTTTCCTCGGATCATTAGAATAGGTTAATTTAACTTCGTTTGTATTAGGATCTTTCCCCACGTATGCCTTGTCTGTCAGTTCTGCAGAATACGTTACCACAACTTTATCACTGGCCGATAAGTTCTCAACAGCTGCCTTAAGGTCGTTTACACCAATCGTAATGACGGTTGTATCGTTAGCTCCTTTTTCACTGCCAACATAAAATTGGTTCTCTTTAAGTATACCTTTACCTTCAATTGTGATCTTTACAGTCTCCTTGTCAAATTCCAGGCCTTTGCTCATGATATCAGTAAAGGTATAGTAATAGGATTTGTAATCAGCCAGGTTATCCGGAAGAGTTCCTACAATTTTGAAGTTCAGCATATCTCCGATAGAAGCTGCGCCCTTCTTTTCTTCCTCAGTCCCTTTAACTACTGTTTTATCCACTGTCGGCACACCTTTTTTTGGATTAAGGTTTAATTTATTATCCACCACCGTGACAACATAAGGAACATATTCATTACTCTCAACATTATTATCGCTGCCTACAGGACGGACTAAATAATAACCATTTGCCCAGCCATTAGCACCCTCATCAATGTCTTTGAGCTCATCTAATGTTTTATTTGCCTGAACAGGTATTGTAAAATCTACATACTTAGTAATTACATCAAGTCTGGCTTTATCGGAAGAGCTTTCACCCAACGCGACTAATTCATTCAAAACATCTGTCGGAACGCTTTGCCCTGCTACTGCTTGATTCTCGGTCTCCCCCTCAGGGATATATTTACCATTGCTGCCCCATTTGATATCTCCCAAAGTATCTCCGTCCATATTGGCATATGTTCCAGTAAAAATCTGGAAAACATCATACTTCTCCTCTGGTGTCTGGGTTCCATCACCCTGGTCTCCCTCTACCGCAAACGCCGGTGCACACATCCCCAACGTCATCACTGCTGCCAGCGCCAGACTGGCTAATCTCTTAAACTTACGCATAATTGGACTCCTTCCTTATTTTAATAATCTCATATATTTTTAAAGTCCGAACGGTTTTGCGCCGCCGGCTGAATTTTCATAACCGACATATTAATAAAGCGCTTTTCTTTCATACCGTCTTTTCTTTCGTACTGTGCCTCTTTCGTGCTTTTCTTCTTAATACAACTTTTCTTTTGTGTAACGCTTCTTGTGCGTATCTTTTCTTTGGTAAACCGCTTCTTTTGCACGCTTTGTCTTTTATGCCATTCATCCTTTGTACAATTTCACTCCGTCCTTACAATCCCGGGTCTCCGGCAACCCAGCCGGATATCCTTTTTATTCCCTCACATCAACCTCTCCTGTCAGAGCGATGTCCGTGGCTTTTCACCCTTCCACCCTCTGCCCTGGCATCTCTACGGCCTCCGGAGCCGTCCTTTCCGCCATCCTCGATGCCTGATTGTGATGGCGGGCACCACACCTGGCGGTATCGCCTCATTCATAAAGCTCCCCCCTTTTCATGGCCCCTCTTACTACTGTGCCTGGGCTTCCTCCGGAATCTCATCCAACGCTCCGTCCATCAGCTTCAAAAGCTCCAGCGCACTTCTGAAATAGCAGCTTCTCCCGGTCTCCGCCCACAGCACCCGGCCCTGCCATGTGGCATTTTGCCGGTACTGGACATTTACCAAAAATGTGGCTCTCTTTCCTGTCTCGTTGAGGATTTCGTCTGTGCCTTTCACAATGCCGTCCCTCCTGTTGGTGTTCTCATACCATCTCGCGTCTCTCCGGCTCCATGACATATACCGGGGCTGTTCCCCGATTCTGTAGTCATTCCTTTCAGGGGCTGCAAATCTGCGAAGGCTTGCATGTGCCTGGGGAAAATCAATCCAGTCCATAAGCCGCTCCATCTGCATCAGCAGGCCGCTTACATCGTCAAAGCTTATCGGTTGTTTTGAATATCGGTTGTACAGCCTGCCGGTCATCTCGTCCTCATAATCTCTGTCAACACAGATATTTACCAGGTTCAGGGCTGCGATATTTACTGATTCTCTGTTCAGCACATCCTCTCTCCCCCTCTCTGGCTATAAAATAACAAAATGGCTGGCACGCCAACTGTCACGCCAAGCCATTTTTTTCATTTTTTTCTGTTTTTTTAAAACCCGAGTGATTTTGTCTTCGTTTAGAGTATAGATAGTTACAGTTCACGGGGCAGGGAAACGCACGATGCTTTTTGTTCAGCGTAAGCCGGACAAGAAGATGTCCCATGAATAGTAACTATGGATATTGATATATAGATGTGCGCAAAAAATAATAGTTGAAAAATCAAGAGCAAATGTATATAATGTACTTAACAGGACAGTCGGAAGGTGAATGCAGTCACCCGACCCGGCGCAACATAAAGCTATTTAGAAATAGTCGTTTGATCTCGCCAAAGAACAGGACGGCTATTTCTTATTTTTCAAATTCAGAATTGCAACGATTAGTAAAGCTATAGTAAGTATAATTTGCATTTCTTCATATGTACTCATAATAATCACCCCTCCCGCAGAACTTGGATCAGGTGAGAACACGTCCCCCGGCTGCCCGGTTAAATATATTATATTGTCACGGTACCGACTTTTGTAGCTGCACAAGCCAATTGGAATTTTAAGATTTACTTCGTCAGAATAAAAGATGCTCTCAGATTTAATATCATAATAAGGAAGGCGGGAACCAGTCCGGTTCCGCGCCATTCCCCATACTTTCCCTTCATTCCTTCCCCAGCTCAATAATCTCCACAATCTCATAATCAATCTGACAGAAGGGATTAGGGTTCAATTCCTGGAATTTGCTGCGTATCCTCTGAAAAATGGTCTCGCAGTCATCACTGCTGGTTCCGGACAGCAGAATCAGGCACTGGCTTTGGCTGTACCTGGTATAGACATCTCCCCGTCTTAAGGTGACCTCGATGGCCTGGGAGAGCCAGTCGATGGCTTCCTTCTCCTTCTCCATGGAAACGTCCATGTACCGGAGACCGCACAGCATCAGAAAAAGCGACTGACCGCTGCGCTCCAATATACGGCACACAAGCCGGTATGTATCGATAAAGCTGGGATAGGGACAATAGTAGGCGCCCGGATTTTCCTTGTCCTCACTCAGCTGCTTTTTTACCCTCATCAGGCTGTTCTCCCGATTGACCAGCCTTCCGTTCATTTTCTGAAAACGCTCCATCAGCCGGGGAGAGGGCGGAATCCCCATCTCATCCGAATACCGCTTTACCGTCTGCTGATAGATCTGATAGGCCTGCTCATACTGCTCTAGCTCCATCAGACAATCAATCTGATATACCTGCCACTCCTCGTATGGATAATACTCCGCCGCCTTGGTGCAGAGCTCAAGCATCTGCTGATACTCCTGCTGCTCCTTCCAGATTTCGCACAGCTGGTAAACCGCATCCGCATACAGATTCTTCAGACGTATGTTTTCCACAGCTGCCCATACCTCACTGTACATCTCAGGCAAAAATTCTCCCTGATAGATAGCACAGGCATTTTTTAAAAGCTCTTCCCGCTCCCTGCCTTCCTTCTTCCCGGCTTCCTCAACCATCTCCTCCATGGCTATGGCATCCACCCAGGTCTCTGTATCCGCTGACCAGTAGCAGATACCATTTTTCAAGAGAATATACTCTTCCTTTGGAAGGCCTGCGGCGACCAGCTGTTTTTTCAAACGGTAAATCAGGCTGTTAAGGCTGTTGTTCCTGTCATTAATCACTTCCCAGTCATACAGATACGAAAGAAGCTGCTCCTTGGAAATCCCGGTCTTTTTATGAATAAGAAGGATTTGCAAAAGCTGTATGGATTTGAACTTGCTTCCCTTACTGAAAGATATGGGATATCCGTTATAATGGATGGTAAATCCACCTAACATACAGATTTCTAGTTTTCCACTGTCCTTTCCCACAACCTTTGCCTCCCCTGTCAACACGCTAATTCCCTGCTATGCCATGCCGCACCAGCCCGCAGGCAATACTTTCCATTTCATTATATTCACAGAATTTCCTTGTGTCAATATAATTGTCTGTATATTTTCGTTACTGCTCACTCCATAGTTACTGTTCACACCATGACTAATCACTTCGCTGATTAGTCATGAGCCAGTACAGTTATGGAGCCAAAGCATATGCCCCATCGCCACAGGCGATTTCAAATGGGCATATGATGTTACATTCACAGGGTACCTGTGAACAGAAACATATTTTCTCCTCGCCTTTTATTGTGATTTCCTGTAATGCTCTAATTGTTTTTTGAGAGCAACAAGCTCGGCATCCTTTTCTTTTACCGCAGCTATCGCTGCTTCCTTTTCTTTTGCCGCGGCTGCTATCACAGCTTCCTTTTCATCAAGCATTGCCGTTTTTTCATCAAGTTCCTTTTGAAGCTCCTCAATCATATATTTAACTGTGTTCTGATCCAGTATTTTTAATGCTTCTGAAAACATCCCCAGCACCTCCTCCGGCTTTTGGCGCAGCATGACGGTCTCCTCATATATCTCCCGAAGCCAAGGATATTCAGGTATCAGCCCTTTCACATCCTCTAAATTTTCCGTGGTAAGTAATGACAGCCATGCAGTCTGTTCGTCTCTGACTTTAGGATACGGGAATTTCTTAAAAACGTCAAGGGCTATAAGACAATATTCCTGCAAAAGCTCCATGTCCAGACCTGTATTGAAAACAGTTTTTCCGTAGTGGAAATAAGCGTTGGGAATTTGATGAAATACCTTTACACTTTTTTCAAAAAACACAATCACGTATACCTTTTTAATATCCCGGTAGGTAAAGGCCTTTCCCCGTATTCCCTTTACTCTGGCATACTGGCGCATGACCAGATCGGAAGAGTAACAGGAGATCCGCTCCGCCGGAAAAGCATACCCCTGTTTCTGAATCTCAACATCAATCAGGGAACCATCCTCTAGCTCTCCTAAAAGATCCATAATCAGAAGCGTGCCTCCGTCAATGATACTGTCCTCATTGGGAAGCAGACGGAGAACCTTGACGGACATTCCCAGGATGCTGGAAATCAGCCGGGACAGACGGTCCGGGTGAATGTCGGGATGGAAAATGCGTTTGAAAAAAGGATCATAGGTGAGGGGAAGGGATTTTTTTCCCTGACAAAAATCCAGAAATCGCTGCTGCCACTCAGGATTTAAGGCCTGGTAGCTTCCGTAAAGAAGAGGCGAAGCCGCAAGAAGGACGAGAGCCTCCGCTTCCGTTTCTGGCGGCGCTTCCCAAGTGTATAAGTCGGATAGTGACGGAGAAGTTGCATTGATTTGTGTGTTTTTCGTGATTCGTTTTGTTGCCATAGGCATATACCTCCATAGAAATCAAGTGAAAATTAAAATGGAACATCTGGTGAGATTTCACCGGAATCTTTGATATAAAGATAAAGAAAGTATAGCATAGAAGGAGGATATATGCAATGATTTAATGTTGCATTTCACCCAAGCTCTTGGCCTTAAACCTGTCCCTCATAATTCCTCACCAGGTCCTCCACCAGCAAAAGTCCCACCGGTCCCAAAAGCAATCCGAAAATTCCGAAAAGCCTCAGCCCCACATACATGGAAACCAAAGTTTCCAGAGAAGACAGCCCCACCCGGTTTCCCATCAGCCTTGCCTCCAAAATCTCCCGCAGGAAATAACATACCACATAGAGAGCCAGCAGAAACAGCCCCCTCCCCCACCGCTTTCCAAAAAAGCAAAAAATCGCCCAGGGAACGAGCACGGTGCCTGTGCCGAGAATCGGAAGTGCATCCATGATGCCGATACCCACTCCAGCCAGAATATAGTAGGGATTTCCCAGCATCCAAAATCCGCCGGTGCATATCAGGGTCGTAAGCACCATAATAATGCCCTGGGTTTTCAGATAAGCATTGGCCACAATCGCCAGCCGGCGTCCGATGAGCCTGTATTCCTGTCTGAAAAGGGAGTTTTGACAGCGCTGCTTCCAGATTTCCGTCTCCTGCAGAATCATTCCTACCGCCACCACCAGGATCACAGATACTACCGTAAGCTCCATTCCCCATTTAAAAACTGTGACCGAATTGACCATCAGATAGGGCATGGCCCCCTGCTTTAAACTTTCCGTCAATCCCCACAGCATTTCCCGCATCAAAATTACCAAACAATCGGGATTTAAACAAAAGCACTCCTCCATCCAGTGACACATACCAGTGAGCCACATATCCAGTTCCTCAACCCACACAGGGATCTGGTCCAGAAACATACTTGCCTCCAGACAAAGAATCTGCCCGACAAAATAAAAAAGGCAGAATAAAAGCCCCATTATAATAAGAAGCTCTCCGGTTCCAGCAGCGCCTACAGGAAGAGCCCATACCCTTTCCTTTCCTTTCACATACACCTTCACCCGGCAGTGGGCAGCCAGCCACGAGGCCGATGGCCGCAAAAGAGCCGCCAGTCCCCAAGCCACCAAAAAGGGAACCACAAGAGGCAGCAGATAACGGAACGTTCCGTATACTGCTCCTGTGATCCCCATAATTAATAAAATTCTCTTCAGTTTCTTCTCCGGCTTACCCATGGACTCACCTGTTTCTGTTTTGTACTTCTTTTGTACATCGGTTATTCTCCCCAACAGAACAGGAAATATTCAGGGCAATTTTACCTCTTCATCCAAACTTTTCCTTCATCCGGCCCGCATATCAGCTGCTGTTAGCCTTACTCTGCTTTGCCCATCAGCCGTCCTTACGCTTCAGCCAATAAAAGCTATGTCCGTCAACTCCCACCGCAGATGCCTTAAACACGTTGCCGCCTACCAGATCCTGATACATCCCATCTTCCTCATTGATCCAGGCGATCCTGAATTCATCACTGAAATTGAAAAGTCCAAGAAGCTTCCCTTCCTCACTCTCCCTTACAAGGCCCAGGATCCCATCATCCCAGGTCTCTAAGATTCGGAAGCCGGCAGATGCATCAAACACCTTTTCCTCTGCCCGTATCTCCTCCAGCTGACCCAGACGGGCAAACAGCTTTCCCTGTACGGTCTCAGGCTTGTCAATATTCTCCACCAGCTCCCAATTAAATTTGCCCCTGTGGATATAGCGGGAATCCGGCGCCTTGTTGGGATCCTCCTTGTAGGTATAGTCATTGACCTGGCCAATCTCATCCCCGCTGTAGAGCATGGGAATCCCTGACAAGAACAACATGTAGGCATGAAGCATCACATCCGTCTGGATTGCCGCGTCCATGGCCTCCTCATTCTGCTCAAAGCCTGCCTTCTCCACGCCGCACATGGAAGCGGTGGTGGCACAAAACCGAGCATCTCCGGTTACAAAGTCCTCATTGTAAAGCTCGCCCCGGCTGACGCTTCCCTCCCATTTGCCGGTAAAGTAGTCATTGAGATATTTCTTGTGCGGCACCTGGTAAGATCCCCAGTTCTCCAGCAAAGGATAATCCAGTCCCCATCCGATATCATCATGGCACCGCAGATAATTTAAAAAAGTATAATCTGAGGGAAGGCCGCTGATAATCTCCATCTGCCGCTTTAACAGCCTTACATCCCGGGTAGCCACCGTGTGCCAGGTGGTAGCCATAGTCGTCACATTGTAGAGCATATGGCACTCCGGCTTTTCCACCGTGCCAAAGTAGGGAGCCACCTTGTCCGGCTCCATCACCACCTCGCCTAAAAGCACAATCCCCGGACAGACGATCTCGCCGATCATGCGCATCATGCGGACAATAGTGTGAACCTGCGGCAGATTGCGGCAGTTGGTCCCGATTTGTTTCCAGATATAGGGAACCGCGTCAATCCGCAGCACATCGATCCCCTGGTTTGCCAGATAAAGGAAATTGTAGACCATCTCATTAAACACCACCGGATTGCGGTAGTTCAAATCCCACTGATAGGGATAAAAAGTAGTCATGACAAATTCCTGCCGCTCCGGCAGCCAGGTAAAATTCCCGGGAGCCGTTGTGGGGAATACCTGGGGAACGGTCTTTTCATACATGGCAGGCATGGAGTAATTGTCAAAGAAGAAATACCGATCCTGATACTCCTTTTCCCCTGCCCGGGCCCGCTTCGCCCACTCATGATCCTCCGAGGTGTGATTCATGACAAAATCAAGGCACAGGCTGATTCCCTCCTTATGGCATTCACTGGCCAGCTTCTCTAAGTCCTCCATAGTCCCCAGCTTCTCCTGAACCTTGCGGAAATCCGCCACCGCGTAGCCTCCGTCCGATCGCCCCTCCACTGTATCCAAAAGCGGCATCAGATGTACGTAATTCACATTGCAGCGCTTAATATAATCCAGCTTTTCCCTCACCCCGTTCAAGGTTCCGGCAAACTGATCCACATACAGCATCATGCCCAACATTCCGTTCTTTCGATACCAGCCCGGGTCCTGCTCTCTCTTTTTATCCAACACTTTAAGCTCTGCCTTCCGCTGATCATAAAACTGCTCTAAATTATTTAAAAGACTCTCAAAATGCTCCGTACTGTCATACAGCTCCATATACAGCCATTTAAGCTCATCCATATGACGCGTCAGGCGAGTCTCAAATATCTTTTCCCTCTCTGCGCTTATGCTGTTCTTCTTTTTTGCAATTTCCTGGTTCTTTTTGATCGGTTCTTTTTTCTCCATTATTCCTCATCCTCCGGCTTTTTATTAAAACATGCCTGCTACCCTATACAAAACATGATAGCATTTCTTCCCTCCACCGTATAGGGAAAAGCCGATGGGGCATATGTCAAAATTAACTATTGTTACTGTTCATTACGGTTCAAACACGGCACCCCTCCCCCGGCCTCCCGGGCCGGCAGGAGCATCCAATTCCCAGCCCTCCATAACCGATATGACAGGAAACTCCCAGAGAAAGGTCATCACACATAACCTCCATCTCAGGAAACGCCTCCTGAATTTCCCGGGTCCACTGCTCAGTATCCTCCTTCGGCGCGCTGGAAGCCGCCAAAAGATATACCTCCCCCTTATCATACCAGGGCTTAAAGCGGGTTTTTAGATCATGGGCCATTGCATCCAGCATAGTCTTTTTCGTCTTTGCAAAGCCCCGGCATTTTTTATACACATCCAAAGTTCCCACATCAAACTGCAGCACGGGCTTAATATTCAGTATGGTGCCCAGAGCCGCCGCTGCCGGGGTAATACGCCCTCCCCGCTTTAAGTGCTCCAGAGTCTGCACCCCGATATAGATCACCATTTTATCCCTGGATTTCTCCAGAATATCCCGTATCTCCTCTGCCAAATACCCCTCCTTAGCCAGCTCCAAAGCATCCATAACCATGCGGTGAAGGAGCGTTGACACCCGTCCGCTGTCCACTACCAGCACCCTTTTTGCGTAGGGCTCCTCCTGGGCCAGGGAAAGGGCTGTGGCATAGGAACCGCTCAGTCCGCTGCTAATAGGAATATAGAGAACCTTCTCCCACTCCTCCAAAGCCCGATCCCACAGGCTCATTACCTCAGCCGGAGATGGCTGGGAGGTAGAGATATCCACTCCGGAATCCAGCTTTTGAAAAAATTCCTGCCTTGTCAGGGATACACCCTCATAGCAGCACTGCTCTCCGATATAAAACGGCATGGGAAGTACCCATATCCCCAGTCTCTCTGCTTCATCCTGAGTAATGCTGCTGTGGCTGTCTGTAATAATTCCTATTTTCTTCATATCTTACACCTGCCTGCTATCGCAAATATATGAAACATATCTCATTGTTTTTCCTGCTACTGTATCCATAAAGCTTTATGCTCCTCTCATCTTATTTCCCCGTTATAAACGACCGGCCGCCGCTTCTGTACCAGGCAAACACCCCGACACAAATCAATGCCGACAGGGCCGATCCGAGAGGCGGCGCCATCCCCATAGGCAGCAGCGTATCCGGAAAGAATACAGATGCCAGATAAGCCCCCGGAATCCGAATCAGCAAAATGGATGTCAGATTATGTACAAAAGAAATCCCGGATCTCCCGTAGGCGCAGAAATATCCGCTAAAGCAAAAGTGGACTCCTGCCAGCCCGCAGTCAAACACATAAGAGCGAAGATACTGGCTTCCCATAAGCACCACATCCGGACTGTCCGTAAACAGTCCCAAAATCACCTCCGCCGTAAACTGACAGATCACTGCCGCCGCCAGTCCGAAGGAAATTCCTATGGCCACCCCATAGCCCAAGGTCTTATCCGCCCGCTCATATTTCCCCGCGCCGATATTCTGGGCGGCAATGGCCGAGATGGAGGACAGCATGGCCGATGGAACCAGAAATAAAAAGGTGATTATCTTCTCCACGATCCCCACACTGGCTGCCACCACCACTCCTCTCTGATTTGCTATGGCTGTGATCACCAGAAAGGATACCTGGATCAGTCCGTCCTGACAGGCAATGGGAAGCCCTACCTTAAGAATCTCCCCCATCACCGGCTTATGGAAACGAAAATCCTCTTTTTTGATTGTCAGCCCAAAGTCCTTTTTTCGCAATACATAAAGTGCCGTAAATACACTGATGGTCTGAGAGATCACAGTGGCGGCCGCCGCTCCTGCTGCCCCCATGTGCATGGGCCCAATGAAAAGAAAATCCAGCAGCACATTGAGTACTCCTGCCACTGCCACAAAATACATGGGGCTTTTGGAGTCACCCATTCCCCGAAACACACAGCTGATAATATTGTAAGCGGTAATAAAAGGAATCCCGGCAAAGCAGATCAGCAGATAATGGCGGGTTTGCTCCACCGCCTCCGCAGGAGTGGCAACCACAGCAATGATTCCGTTTACCGCCGCCATCAGCACAGCCGTAAAAACCAGGGAAGCCAACAGAAACAAAGAGGCTGTATTTCCCACTACCCGGGCTCCATGACGGTCCTTTTTTCCTCCCACGGCCTTGCTGAGAGCCACGGTAGAGCCCATGGCCAGGCCCACAATCACCACAGTCAGCATATGCATCAGCTGGCTTCCGATAGATACGGCCGAGATCGTATCTGCTCCGTTAAACTGTCCGGTCACAAACAAATCTGCCATCCCGTAAAAGGTCTGCAAAAAACAAGACAGCAGGTATGGCAAAGAAAATCGAACCAGTATGCGGAATACACTTCCTTCTGTAAGATTTTTCTGCATTTTTGTATTCCTCCTGTAAATCCAATAATTATGAGAAACTCCACCCAATTACATATTGCTTGCTATATTTCAGAAGATTTTTCACGAATTTCTTCAAAATTTAATAATTTATTAATTTATTTCCGTCTTATCACTGCTATAATATCATTCAAGGAGGCATTTTTTCATGCAGACAAAAACTTTATTGTTGACCGCTGCTGCCATAATCCTGCTTACAGGCTGCAACAGCAGTTCCCCTGTTGACATTTCCTCTACTTCTGCTGCATCCGGCGATAGCTGCGACACAGTCAGCGGGAATGACGGGATCACATTCAATGGAATCACCCGGCAGAAAAGTGAGCTTTCCGAGGACACCTTGCAGTGGCTGGAATGGTATCAGACCCTTCCTGAAAAAGAGCGCAATGCTCTCTCCTTTATCCCCAATGAATTTGTGGGCTCCGGTGTTGTCCATACTATAGAAACCAGCACAGCCGGCTCCCCCTCCTACATAGAAGCCCTGACAGAGAAAGAGCTGATGGAGACGGAAGAACTGGCCCGCTACTATTTCACAGAGGGATCCTCCGGATTTGAAGGTGTGGAGGAGATCCGGCTGGCAGAAGATACCTTTCCCCTTTATCAGAATACCGGAATCGAAGCGGAATACGATCCTGGAAATATTATCATCTACATGGTTCTCACCGGAAAAGACAAGGCTGCCGGCAGTCCCATGCGTTCCGTCAGCATCGCCCGCAGGTCAAAATCCGACAACTGGAAAATCATTAACAGCGGCTTTTAAAACCGCTGTTTTTTCTTTGACACAGCTATTACTCTGTATTGGCTGCTATACCTTGCCATACCGGCCTCTGCTTCCCCCCTTTACCGGCATACTATGCTTCCGGTCATCCGGGCTTTAGTGGCGTGTCTCATCGGATTCCAGCATCCGGTACCCCACACCGATCTCCGTAAAAATATAATGAGGCTCCGCCGGATTTACCTCCAGCTTCCTGCGGATATTTGCCATATTTACCCGCAGAATCTGATTGTCCGTGTCTGCATACGGCCCCCAGATATCCTTGAGAATAAAATCATAGGTCAGTACCTTACCCGCGTTTCGGGCCAGGAGGGAAACCAGTTTATATTCAATCTGAGTCAAATGAACGGCCGTCCCCCGAAGAACAACCAGGCGCTTATCAAAATCAATCACCAGCTCGTCCCGGGAATATATGAGCTCCTGCTGCCGTCCCTGGCCTGTGTGAAGGTGATGGCGCAGAGCAGTCCGAATCCTGGCCAGCAGCTCCTCAGCGCCAAAAGGCTTGGTAATATAATCATCCGCTCCCCCGTCTAAAGCCTCCACCTTCTCCCGCTCCTGAGTTCGGGCAGAAATCACAATAATGGGCACATGAGAAAATCCGCGGATGCGCTGCAATACTTCCATCCCGTCCAAATCCGGAAGTCCCAAATCCAGAAGAACCACCTCCGGATGATGGGAAGTATAGAGAGACAAACCGGTCATTCCGTTTATGGCCCTCAACACCTTATACTCGTTTGATATAAGAATCGTCTCAATATAATTTCCAATATTTTTTTCATCCTCAATGACCAGTATGGTCTGTTTATTTGCCATTGCTCTTATCCTCTCCCAGCGGTAGTATAAAGATAAATTCTGCACCTTGCTCCCAATTTCTCGCATAGATGGTTCCCTGGTGGGCATTGATAATGGTTTTACAGATGGTCAGCCCGATCCCCATACCCCGATGGGAATCTCCACTCTGATTATTTTCCGTACCGCCGCCATCGAAGATAACCGCCAGACGCTTCGGCGCAATCCCCTTGCCATAGTCCCGGATATGGAACTCCGCCTCATTCTCCTTCTGTTCCACATAAAGCTCTATCTCATCCGCACCGGAATGGTATACGGCATTTTCCAGCAGATTAATAATCACCTGCTCAATCAATACCGCGTCCATAGGAACCATCAAAAATTCCTCCGGTACTCTCACCTGCACCTTTGCCTGAGGCAGTCGTTTCTTAAGACGCATTACCGCCTCCGAGACCACCTCCTCCAAAGGCTCCGGACTGGTATTGACCCGGGTTTCCCCCACTCGGATTCTGGTGACGGAAAGAAGGTTTTCCACCATATTGAGAAGCCAGTTGGCATCCTCGCTGATACTCTTAACCATATACGATTTTTCGTTTTCTGTCAACCGGTCAGTGCCTGTCAGATAGGAATCTGCCATGCCGATAATGCTGGTAAGAGGAGTCCGCAAATCGTGGGATACGGCGCGAAGCAAATTGGCGCGCATGGTCTCTTTCTCCGCCTCCATGAGAAGCTTTTCCCGCTCATTTAACATCTGATTCTGCTTTTTGAACTTTGTGGTAAGAGCACTGGTAAGTCCGGATATAACCGCCATACTGACAAATGTCACCGGATATCCGTCAATGCTGAAGTTCAGCCGCATAAAGGGATAGGTAAACACATAATTTACACAAATTACACCGATAAAGGAAGCCACAATTCCCGGCACATATCCTGTAGTATACCTGGCTATCAGCATTACTGCCAACACATATATAATGGCAACACTGGTAGAATTGGCGCTATAGTGAAAAAAAGTAACTGCCAAAATGGTTGCCGCCGCAAAAATCCCAACTGTGACACAGATATTCATCAAAAGAGTCCATCGGTTCATCTGCTCTTTGTTTTTCATTTCTCTTTCCCTTTGCACACTGTAAGAGGCAGGAAGCATTGTGCCCCCTGCCCCGAAAATCCGTTGCTGCAATACACAGTCTGAACTGCCGCAATCCGACTTACTTATTATAGTTGACGATCTTTCCAAAATCTGGCTTGAGAGAAGCACCGCCTACCAGACCGCCGTCAATATCCGGCTGGGCAAACAGCTCAGGAGCGCTGGCACCGGATACGGAACCGCCATACTGGATGCGGATAGCCTCTGCGGTGGCAGCATCATACAGCTCGCCGATGCAGACGCGGATGGCTGCACAGACCTCCTGGGCCTGCTCCGTGGTGGCCACCTTGCCGGTTCCGATGGCCCAGATAGGCTCATAGGCAATCACGGCCTTCTTTGCCTGATCTGCATTCACATTGAGGAAAGCAATCTTGATCTGCTGGCGGATCCAGTCAATTGTGATCCCCTGCTCTCTCTGGGTCAGGGACTCTCCACAGCAGATAATAGGGGTGATCTCATGCTCAAATGCCTTGAGCACCTTCTTGTTGACCGTCTCATCTGTCTCCGCAAAGTACTCTCTTCTCTCGGAATGGCCGATAATCACATACTTTACCCCTGCATCATTCAGCATAGCCGGAGAAATCTCGCCAGTGTAAGCGCCCTTCTCCTCAAAGTACATATTCTCAGCGCCGATATTGATATTGGTTCCCTTTGCCGCCTCCATGGCCGGAATAATATCAATAGCCGGAACGCAGAAAACCACATCAACATCGTCATTGACTACCAGCGGCTTTAACTCATTTACCAGAGCAACTGCCTCTGTGGGCGTCATATTCATCTTCCAGTTGCCTGCAACAATTTTCCTTCTGGACATTATCCTGTTCTCCCTTATATCTGATTTTATCTGACTTTACCTGTTCTTACGCGTTGTCGGCTGCTGCCACGCCGGGAAGCACCTTGCCCTCCAAAAACTCCAGGGAAGCGCCGCCGCCGGTGGAAATATGGCTTACCTTGTCAGCAAAGCCCAGCTGATTCATGGCTGCCGCGGAATCACCGCCGCCGATAATGGTAGTAGCCTCTGTCTCTGCCAGAGCCTTTGCCACAGCAATGGTTCCTGCTGCCAGAGTCGGATTCTCAAACACGCCCATGGGCCCGTTCCAGACAACGGTCTTGGCGCTCTTCACGGCCTCTGCATAGAGCTCGGCTGTCTTCGGTCCGATATCCAGGCCTTCCATGTCTGCAGGAATATCGTCAGAGGAAACCACCTTCACCTCAACCGGTCCGTCAATGGGATTGGGGAATGCGGCAGCAATGGTAGTGTCAACCGGAAGCAGCAGCTTCTTGCCCAGCTTCTCTGCCTTCTCCATCATCTCTTTACAGTAATCCAGCTTGCTGTCGTCCACCAGAGAATTGCCAACGCCCTTTCCCTGTGCCTTTAAGAAGGTAAAGGCCATGCCGCCGCCGATAATCAGAGTATCACACTTCTCCAACAGGTTGGAAATCACGTTCAGCTTGTCCGCAACCTTGGCACCGCCTAAGATGGCCACAAAGGGTCTCACCGGATTCTCCACCGCATTGCCCAGGAAATCAATCTCCTTCTGCATCAGATAACCAACTGCGTTGGTGCCGCCCTTGGCCGTAATAAACTTAGTCACACCCTCCACAGATGCATGTGCCCGATGGGAGGAACCAAAAGCATCACACACATAGTCATCTGCCAAGTCTGCCAGCTCCTTGCTGAACTCTTCACCGTTCTTGGTCTCTTCCTTGCCACGGAAACGGGTATTCTGCAGCAGCACCACATCCCCGTCACTCATAGCCTCCACAGCCTTGGTAGCAGCCTCGCCTGTCACATTGTAATCGGACACAAAAACAACATCCTTGCCCAGCTTCTCAGACAGACGCACGGCGACAGGAGCCAGAGACTCACCCTCATTGGGGCCGTTTTTCACTTTGCCCAAATGAGAGCAAAGAATCACCTTAGCTCCCTCGCTAACCAACTTCTTGATGGTGGGAAGCGCGGCCACAATACGAGTCTCGTCAGAAATCTCCCCATTCTTTAACGGCACATTGAAGTCGCAGCGGACCAGCACCTTTCTGCCCTTTAAATCCTTTAAATCATCTACAGTCTTCTTATTCAGCATATCTGTAATACCCCTTTCTTGATTATCTATACAACCCCTGTAATTGTCTTTTTCGGGTCTGCGCATACAAAGAGGCCCGGTCCTTTTAAAGACCGGACCCTAATTGAGCCTTATCCTGTAACTCTGATATCTTACAGTTCAGCGAAGTACTTGATGGTTCTTACCATCTGGCTGGTGTAGGAATTCTCATTGTCATACCATGAAACTACCTGAACCTCATACAGATCATCTGCAATCTTGGCAACCATGGTCTGAGTGGCATCGAACAGAGAGCCATACTTCATGCCGATAACGTCAGAAGAAACGATCGGATCCTCATTGTATCCGTAGGACTCGGAAGCAGCAGCCTTCATGGCGGCATTGATGCCTTCCTTGGTCACATCAGCGCCCTTAACAACTGCGGTCAGAATGGTGGTGGAACCGGTGGGAACCGGAACACGCTGTGCAGAACCGATCAGCTTGCCGTTCAACTCCGGGATAACCAGGCCGATTGCCTTGGCAGCACCGGTGGAGTTGGGAACGATGTTGGCAGCGCCGGCTCTTGCTCTTCTCAAATCCCCTTTTCTGTGAGGACCGTCCAGAATCATCTGATCACCGGTATAAGCATGGATGGTGCTCATGATACCGGACTGAATCGGTGCATAGTCATTGAGAGCCTTTGCCATCGGAGCCAGGCAGTTGGTGGTGCAGGAAGCTGCGGAAATGATGGTGTCATCCTTGGTCAGAGTGCCTTCATTTACGCTGAATACAATGGTGGGCAGGTCATTGCCAGCCGGTGCGGAAATAACAACCTTCTTGGCGCCGGCATCAATGTGAGCCCGAGATTTTGCCTTGGAGGTGTAGAATCCGGTGCACTCCAGAACTACGTCAACGCCGATCTCGCCCCAAGGAAGATTTGCAGCGTCCTTCTCTGCGTAAATCCGGATAGTCTTTCCGTCTACGGTAATGGAATCCTCACCAGCCTCAACAGAGTGCTTGCCCTCGCCGATGTGGCCGGCATATCCGCCCTGAGCAGTATCATACTTAAGCAAATGAGCCAGCATCTTGGGATCAGTCAGATCATTGATCGCCACAACCTCATACCCCTCAGCTCCGAACATCTGTCTGAATGCCAGACGACCGATACGTCCAAAACCATTGATTGCTACTTTTACTGCCATAATCAATTCCTCCTAGATTGTTAAAAAATTATTGATTGTTAAAATATAATCAACCTTAGTTCCTATTTTACCCAATTATGGACAAAATAGCAAGAGGTATTTTGCCATTTTACCTGGTTTTATCAATTATTATTGTGACAGTTCAGGCAACAATATCATGATGTTGGGGTCAAAAGGTCTTTTGACCCCTCTGATACCGGATTACTCCGCACTTTGTGCTCCCGCAATCCTCAAAATCTGCCCTAATCGGGCTACTTTTTCATGTTTTTGGCGGGTCCCAAGTTCAAAAATCTTCTTGCAAGCAATCTTGAATCGGATTTTAGACCTTTTGACCCTGGTATCATATCATAAACTTACCGCTGAGAATATTCAGCCGCGAAAAAAAGGAAAGAGAAACCGCTTATCTTCTACATCTCGTCCTTCACATATCCTGCCAGATTGTAGGCATGATCAGAAATCCTTTCCAGATTGCTGATAATATCCAAAAAAACCACACCGGCCGATGGCTCACACTCTCTGGCAGAAAGCCTCTCAATATGCTTCTCCCGCAGCTCCTCCTCCTGGCTGTCCACATCATCCTCGTACTGGCTCACCTTGCGGACCGAATCCATATTGCCTGTCTGTCGGGCGTCAATGGCATTTTGAAAGGATGCAATCACACTCTTGCTGATGGATTTCAAATCATTCATGCCCGTCTTCGTAAAGTCCAGTTTGTGCTCCACCATGTACTGCGCCTGCTCTGCCAGATTCTCCGCGTGATCTCCCACCCGCTCAATGTCGCTGACGCTGTAAAACAGATTGTTCACCACCCGCTTCTGCCGTTCGGTGAGGGACAGATTATCCACCTTAATCAGATACTCTGTCAGCATCTTCTCCATATTATCTATGGTTTTCTCGGTTTTATACACATCCTCAATTTCTTTCAGATTGCCGGTAAAAATCGCATCCAGGGAACGCTTTACATTTTTCATGGCAATCTGACCCATGTGAACCACCTCCAAGGCTGCCGTCTCCACCGCAAATGCCGGAGACTCAAAAATACGTTCGTCCAGATGGCGTATGGTTTCCAGCATTTCTTTGTCTGTCTGCTGCTCCGCCTCCGGCGCCTCCTTAACCACAATTCCTGACAGCTTTACCAGCTGATCCCCAAAGGGGAACAAAAGCAAGGTCATAGTCAGGTTAAAAACCGTATGGAACATGGAAATCTGCACGGCACTGATGTGAGAGGCGGCAAAGGCAGGCATCACCGCAAACGCCACGAAGCCCAGAACGCCGAAAACCAGCGCGCCAATCATGTTGAAGGTCAGATGCATGACTGCCGCCCTTTTGGCCGTCCGGGTGCCGCCTGCACTAGAGAGCATGGCTGTGACGCAGGAGCCAATGTTCTGTCCTAAGGTAATGTAGATAGCCGCATTGGTGGTCACAATTTTGTTCATGGCAAGGGTCTGTAAAATACCAACTGAGGCGGAAGAGCTCTGCAAAAGGGCCGTCACCAGCGCGCCGATGATCATCCCCAGAAGGGGGTTGCCGCCTAGCAGAGCAAAGGCCCTGGCAAAAATCGGAGCATCCGTGTAGGGACTGATGGAGCCGGACATAAAATCCAGACCCGTAAACAAAAGTCCAAGACCAATCATGATCTCCCCTGCCATTTTTTTCTTCTGACCCTTGGCAAACACCAGCAAAAGGGCTCCGACTCCAATAATCAAAGGCGCGTAAAACCCCGGCTTCATGATCTCAAAGGCATCTCCCAACTGGCTCATGGACACAATCCACGCCGTGATGGTTGTGCCGATATTAGCGCCCATAATCACGCCCACCGCCTGAGAAAGGTTAAGCACTCCGGCGCTCACAAAGCCTACCACCATAACCGTGGTGGCGCCGCTGCTCTGTATGATTGCCGTGATCAGAGCTCCCAATGCCACTGCCAACAGACGATTGTTGGTCAGCATTCCCAAAAAGCTACTCATCCGGCTGCCTGCCGTTTTCTGCATGCCATCCGCCATAATACTCATGCCATACAAAAACATACCCAGGCCGCCCATAAACCCAAAAATACTGGAAACGTCATTTATCGACATATTTTCTCTCCATTCTCTGATTGTCGTTGTCTTCTATGTTTCCTGTCAATCTCCGCCCCGAAGTATAAAATCCATTAAGGCCGATTCCTGTCAATAATATCATAGATGTGCCATCCATTTCAACCAATTTTCCTATCCTGTACGTTTTGGGTTATCTGGGATTACAGTTCACGGGGAGAAATCTCTCCCTTTTTTCTATTTATGATTGCATAACCGACAACATTCTTTTATAATCTATTTGGCTTTTACAAAGAACCATATAGCTCTCATATTTTTCCATGGAGGAACTTAACTATGCTTCCCGATTCCCATATTCACACCAAATTCTCCGGAGACTGCACCACCCCTGCCCGGGCCCAGATTGAACGCTGCCTGGCTCTGGGTATGGAGGAGCTGTGCATCACCGACCACCATGACTACGATGCCGGACAGCCAGAGGAAAGCTTTTTGCTGGATTTTGATACATATCTGCCCTTTCTGCGGCAGCTACGCCGGGAATACGAAAATAAAATTCAGGTTCATATAGGAGTAGAGCTTGGACTTCAGCTTCACATCCAGGATTATCTGGAAGCTCTTGCCGATTCTCTTGACCTGGATTACATCATTGGCTCCAGCCATTTTATCGATCGGATGGACCCCTACTTCCCTGAATTTTTTGAAGGACGTTCCGAGCAGGAAGCCTACCGGCGCTTTTTTGAAGTAACCCTGAAACGGATTGAGGCCATAGATTGCTTTGACGCCCTTGGCCATCTGGATTATATTGTGCGCTACGGCCCCGCCACCAATCAGAATTATTCCTATAAAGCCTACCAGGACTACATTGATCCCATATTAAAGACACTGATACAAAAGGGAAAGGCCCTGGAATGTAATACCGCAGGCTTTCGCTATCATTTGGGACATCCCAACCCCTCTGGGGATGTTCTGAGACGCTACCGTCAGCTTGGCGGTGAGCTCATCACCCTTGGATCTGACGGCCACTCCCCGGAGGCAGTTGGCTATGGCTTTGATATGGCCGGGGCTCTCCTGCGCGACTGCGGCTTTCGGTATATTACGGTCTATCACCGGCGAAAGCCGACTTTCACTCCCCTGTAGCAGCAAAAACCCGCATATAAGAAAGCCGCTGGTATCCCCGCGCATGTGCCGGATACCAGCGGCTTTCTTCCCGTCAACCGGATGTTATTTTTTAATGCTCCATGGCATACCTGGCCACAAGAGCCCACACCATCTTATTCCTGTTCCATATATCCTCATACTCTGACAGCGGAAGAGGACATGCCACGCTTCCCGTCTCTATAGTCACACCAGGAATCGGGTCTTCTTTGATCTGCGTCCAATCCTTAAAGCCGCCATGACCGCTGCTGCCAGCCGCTCTGTAGCCGGTGGATAACTCTAGCAGAGATGTGATCTCTCCTGATGCCTGCTGCACCCGATTGCCCTCATAGTCCCAGTAAATGATATTTCCCATACTGTGATAGCTGACGGTTGCCGACCATCTCCTGCCATTTACCAGATTGGCAAGAGCCTGGGTCTCCGGCTCCGAAAGGGGTGAAGTCCCCTTATAGGATGAATAGGAGGGCGCGGGACTTCCCACAATCACTTCCCAGCCTGCTGGAAAGTTCTGGTTCAAATCCACTCCTTTTGCGTTGGCCTTCCAATACATCAGATACCGGTCAAAGGCAGCCGATGTCCTTCCCAAGGCCACGTCACTGGCATAGCACTGCTGAATCTCCTGCCTCAGCTGCTCTGAGCGGATGGCATCCAGCCCAAACTGGCTGAGAGCAATCCCGTCCGGATTAACCATAGGAATAAAGTGTACTGCCACCTGCTGCAAAATCCCGGACAAAGGCTGCCCGCCATAGCTTCCCCGATCATAAAATTCCAGGCCATACTCCAGCTGCTTCATGACCAAAAGCGGGGTCATGTACTCCCGGGCATGAATGCCTGCATGAATCAGAACATGCTTTTCTGCATTGGGATTTCCCAAAACAGCCTCGTAAAGATTCCTTCCGTCATGGGAGGTTCCGATCACATTGACCTGAATATGCCCTCCGTAACGAGATTTTAATTTCTCCAGATCCGACACCATATTCTCATAGGAATACTTTTCCGCAACAGCTACCACCGGATTGGCTACCGGTTCCGAAAAATAATCGATTCCCCCTGGCACTGCGCCGCCGGTATCAGGTAAGCCCTGACCTGAGCTTATCATTTCCGAACCGCCTCCGGTATTGCCGCTTCCGGCTCCGATAACCGGTGAGCCGCCTCCGGTGCTGCTGCTTCCGGCTCCGATCACCGGTGAACCGCCTCCGGTGCTGCTGCTTCCGGCTCCGATCACCGGTGAGCCGCCTCCGGTGCTGCTGCTTCCGGCTCCGATCACCGGTGAACCGCCTCCGGTGCTGCTGCTTCCGGCTCCGATCACCGGTGAGCCGCTCTCCACAGCGCTGCTGCTTTCCGCCCCGACCACCGATGAGCCTTCTCCGGCACCGCCGCCACTGCTTCCGGCTCCGATCACCGGTGAGCCGCCCGGCACAGAATCGGCTGGCTGACCTGAATCCTCCTGTCCTAAAGTCTCCGCTCCCTCCTGGGCCGGTGCTTCAAATGCCGGTATCTCCATTGTTGCATACACTGACCCGGAACTGGCCGCCGCCATAACGGCAACCAGCGCGCCCGTCAGCAAATAACGCCTGTTTTTTTTCATTTTATTTATCGCCATTCTTCTTTTCCAGATCTCCCGACTTCATGCTCAGGCTGATCTTGCCCATCTTGTCAACATCCAATACTTTTACCGTCACAGTGTCGCCGATGTTCACCACATCCTCCACCTTTTCCACACGCTTATCCGACAAACGGGAAATATGCACCATACCGTCCTTCTTTGGCTTTAACTCCACAAAAGCACCGAAGGGCATAATCCGAACTACCTTTCCGGTGAGAATCTGTCCTGGCTCCACATCCGTGACAATATTCCGGATAATATCCTTTGCCTTATCGATCATTTCCCTGTCCGTACCGCAGATATCTACTCTGCCGTCCTCAGAAATATCAATCTTTACACCTGTATCCTCAATGATTTTATTGATCACACTGCCCTGCTTGCCCACCACATCACCGATCTTCTGGGGATCAATCGTGATCTGGTCAATCTTGGGCGCATACTTGCCCACCTCTTTTCTGGGCTCCGAGATAACCGGAGCCATCACCTCATCCAAAATATACAGCCTTGCCTCTCGGGTTCTGGCAATAGCCTCCTCAATGATGGGGCGGGTCAGCCCGTGAATCTTAATATCCATCTGAATGGCCGTGATCCCCTTGTGGGTTCCTCCCACCTTAAAGTCCATATCGCCGAAGAAATCCTCCAGCCCCTGAATATCTGTCAGCACAATATAATCATCATCGCTCTCCCCTGTCACCAGACCACAGGAAATACCGGCAACCATGGATTTGATCGGCACGCCGGCCGCCATCAGAGACAAGGTGGATGCACAAATACTTGCCTGAGAAGTAGAGCCATTGGACTCCATGGTCTCCGACACGGTACGGATTGCATAGGGAAACTCCTCCTCTGTGGGAAGCACCGGAACCAAGGCTCTCTCTGCCAAGGCTCCATGACCGATCTCCCGCCGTCCCGGCCCTCTGGAAGGCTTTGTCTCTCCCACGGAATAGGACGGGAAATTGTAATGATGCATATATCTTTTGGAGGTCTCATTCTCATCCAGACCATCCAGCCTCTGGGCCTCCGACATAGGCGCAAGAGTACATACATTGAGAATCTGTGTCTGTCCCCGGGTAAACATACCGGAACCGTGGACTCTCGGCAATATATCAATCTCCGCTGCCAGAGGACGGATCTCTGTAATGGCACGACCGTCAGGACGCTTGTGATCCTTTAAGATCATCTTGCGAACCGTCTTTTTCTGATACTGATAAATGGCCTCTCCCAGCACTGCCAGCCATTCCTCATTATCTGCAAAGGCCTGCTCCAGCTTCTCTGTGATTCGGCGGATGTTGTCCTCCCTGGTCTGCTTGTCATCCGTAAATACTGCTTCCTCCATCTCTTCCGGATTTACAATCTCACGGATTGCCGCAAACAACTCCTCCGGTACCGCGCAGCTCTCATAGGTATGCTTGGGCTTTCCGCACTCTGCCACGATCGTATCGATAAACCGGATGATCTCCTGATTCACCTCATGAGCCTTGAAAATCGCCTCAATCATTACCTGCTCCGGAACCTCTTTGGCTCCCGCCTCAATCATAATGACCTTTTCCCTGGTAGATGCCACCGTCAGAGCCATATCCGAAACCAGCTTCTGCTCATTGGTGGGATTGACAATAAATTCCCCGTTAATCATACCAATCTGAGTAGTGGCGCAAGGGCCGTCAAAAGGAATATCCGAAATACAGGTGGCGATGGCCGAACCCAGCATAGCCGTGTACTCCGGGCTACAGTCCGGATCCACAGACATAACCAGGTTGTTAAGCGTCACGTCATTGCGGTAATCCTTAGGGAACAGAGGGCGCATGGGACGGTCAATCACACGGGCAGTCAGCACTGCATTTTCTGATGCCTTTCCCTCTCTCCTGTTAAATCCTCCGGGGATCTTTCCGACAGAGTACAGCTTTTCCTCAAATTCCACGCTGAGAGGGAAGAAATCAATCCCCTCCCTGGGCTTATCGGAAGCTGTCGCCGTGGACAGCACCACCGTTTCTCCGTAATGCATAAACGCAGCGCCGTTTGCCTGCTTTGCCACTCTCCCCACATCTACGGTCAGGGTTCTCCCTGCCAACTCCATACTAAAACTTTTGTACATAACACTGTCTCCTTTAATTTATTTTTTATATTATTCAGAAGACTCCGAAACTACTGCTCTGCACAAAAAGTTCTTCGCGAAAAGCAGCGTTTTGCGTACAGCAGTCGTCTCGGGCATATCTCCTGATCAATATTCTGTCTCACAACAGCTTAATATGTTACCACATTTTTCCAATCCGTCTAAACAACGATAGGGTGGAGAAAGCTCTCCACCCCAAATCCTGTCACTATTTTCTGATACCCAGCTTTGCGATCAGGGCACGATACCCTTCCAGATCCGTCTTTTTCAGATAATCCAGAAGACCACGTCTGCGACCTACCATTTTCAAAAGACCACGTCTGGAATGATGATCCTTCTTGTTTGCCTGCAGATGCTCCGTCAGCTCCGTAATCCTGGCTGTCAGAATCGCAATCTGTACCTCCGGTGAACCAGTATCACCAGGCTTTCTGCCATACTCTTCGATAATGGCCGCTTTCTTTTCCTTTGAAATCATGGGATTTCCTCCTTAATCTGTTCTCACCGAAAACCAAGTCCCTGGTTGGAGTCTCCAAGAAACCGAGCCCCGGCGTCTGTTCATACTGCCTTATCTTACCATAACCCTTTCGGCCTGTCAATCCATTAAATTTTTGTTACAGTTCACAGGGCGGGAAAAACGAATAAAAACAGGGGTCAAGCTTGCTTGTAAGACTGATTTTACTTGTTTTTCCACATCGGGCGAACGCACGATGCTTCTTGTTCGGCGTAAGCCGGACAGAAAGATGCCCCCGTAAACGGCATCAAATTTTCAAATCAGGTTAAGCATACAATCCCATGTGCATCAAAATCGCAATTAAAATCCCCAGAACCGCTCCTGCAAATACCTGAAGCGGGGTATGTCCCACAAACTCCTTAAGCTTTTTTTGAAACTGCTCATTATCCAAATGAAACAAATCCTGTTCCATGATCAGATTCAAAAGCTTTGCCTGCTTTCCTGTCTCCTGACGTACTCCGATGGCATCATACATTACCACTGATGCCAAAATAAAACAGATGGCAAATTCAAAGGATTCCATCCCATAACAGAGCCCTGCACTGGTTGTCAAGCCGCACACCGTGGCAGAGTGGGAACTGGGCATTCCCCCAGAACCCACCAGCCGCTCCGGCGTGAAGCTCTTATTTAATGAAAAGTCTATTAATGTTTTCAGCACCTGAGCCACCGTCCAGCCTGCTACCGCGCATATGAGCACCTCATTGCCGAAAATCCTTTCCCAAAATGACATATGCCATCCTTATCCTTTAATAGCCAATCAGCCAGTCATACAGCTCCTGATACTTCATGGCCGAGGTCTGCCATGAAAAATCCTGTGCCATGGCGCGGTCAATAATCTTGTTCCACTCCCGTTTTTTATCGTAATACACATACTTGGCATACCGGACAGAATCCAGCATCTCATGTGCATTGTAGTTGGCGAAGGAGAATCCTGTACCCTTATTCTCATACTCGTTATAAGGCTGCACCGTATCTTTCAGGCCGCCGGTCTCCCGCACAATCGGCACTGTGCCATAGCGAAGAGCCATCAGCTGACTCAGGCCGCAGGGCTCAAACAGAGATGGCATCAAAAATGCATCACAGCCTGCATAGATCTTGTGAGACAGCTCCTCAGAATAATAAATCTGAGCCGAAACCCGATCATGATACTTCCAGTCATAATGTCGGAACATGTTCTCGTACCGCTCGTCTCCGGTTCCCAGTACAATCAGCTGCATGTCGTCCGTGCAAAGCTCATCTATCACTGCCTGAATCAAATCCAGACCCTTCTGGTCCGTCAGACGGGACACAATGCCAACCATAAACTTCTTCTCATCTACTGGAAGTCCTACCTGTTCCTGAAGGTTACACTTATTCTTAGCCTTCTCCTTACGGAAATTTTTGGCATTGTAGGGCTGTGCAATAAACTTATCTGTCTCCGGATTGAAATCATCATAGTCAATACCATTGACAATACCCCGCAGACTGTTGGAGCGAGCCCTCATCAAGCCGTCCAGTCCCTCGCCGTAGAACGGCATCTTGATCTCTTCCGCATAGGTCTGACTCACGGTGGTAATGGCATCTGCAAACACGATACCGCCTTTTAACATATTGCCATCCTTGTAGGCCTCCAGCTTGTCCGGAGCAAAATAGTAATCCGGCAAACCAGAAAATCTCTGGATAGTTTTTACGTCCCACACACCCTGAAACTTTAAGTTGTGAATCGTCATCACACTCTTCATATTCCGGAAAAACTCCCCGCCCCGGAACCGATCCTTCAGATAAACAGGAATCAGGCCTGTCTGCCAATCATGACAGTGAACCACATCCGGCTGGAAGCCAATCACCGGTAGGGAGGACAATGCCGCCTGGCAGAAGAAAGAAAACTTCTCCAGATCATAGAACCAGTCGCCATATGGCTTATCCCCGCCAAAGTAGGACTCATTGTCAATAAAATAGAACGTAATCCCGTCCAGAACATACTGCATAATACCCACATAGCGGCTTTGTCCAAGGTAGTCCATATAGAAATGATCAATATAGGTCATCTCATTGCGCCATTTTTCCTTAATACACAAATATTTAGGAACCATCACCCTCACGTCAAAATATTCTTTGTCAAAACATTTGGGAAGGGAACCCACCACATCCGCCAGACCTCCTGTCTTGATAAACGGCACCGTCTCGGACGCGACAAATAAAATTTTCTTCATAGAAACAACCTCCTAATCTCTCGTCCACTCCACAGCAGACATTATTATTACCAGTATACAATATTTGGACGGATTTAGGAAGTAAAATCTTTAAAAACTGACGTTTCTTTTTACGATTGTTTCCTCTTTCCTGTAACAGTTTCCCTTATATTCCGATTCGGCCTTGGCTCCATTCATCAAATACCGCTACATTCTTTTGTAATCCAATCTTATTTTGTCCGAAATCAATGCAATAAATTCTGAATTTGTAGGCTTGCCCTTCCCATTACTGATTGTATAGCCAAACAGCTCATGAATCGTGTCCAGCCGTCCTCTCGTCCACGCCACCTCGATAGCATGACGGATAGCACGCTCCACACGGCTGGAAGTGGTATTGTGCCGCTTGGCAATGGTGGGATACAAAACCTTGGTAACACTGACTAACACTTCTCCCTCCACGGAGATGGCAATGGCATCTCTCAAGTACTGATATCCCTTAATATGAGCCGGGATCCCAATCTCATGGAGAAGCCGTGTAACATCGTTTTCTAAATTCTGCTGCATATATCCGTTCCGGTCCATATACGGATTCACCTTTGTGCTATCCGGATAAGACATCGGCTTCTCGGTCCCCGCGCAGACACGCCGGATCTTTTCCATGAGCAGATCTTCCTCAAAGGGCTTCATGATAAAGTAACTGGCCCCCAGGCGAAAGGCATCCCTTGTCACCTGATCGCTTCCTGCCGCCGTTACCATAATAAATGACGGAATCTTCCTGCCCATCCGCTCCTTGCGAACCTTTTCCATCACGGCAAGTCCATCCAGCTTAGGCATGATCACATCCATCAGTACCAAGTCCGGCTCTGTTCTTACGATCATATCGTAGGCATCAAATCCATTGTCCGCCTCTCCCACTACCTGAAAGTCCTTTTCTTTCTTCAGCATATTGGTCAATAATTTCAGCATTTGTGGGTTATCCTCTGCGATTGCTACATGAAACTCCGACATTCTTCTTTCCCTCCTGTTTCTCGCGTTGTAAAATGTATTATAGACGCAACCTTTGTCTGTGCGCAACGAGTTTCCATCACCAAGTTTCGACATTATATTACAACGGAGTTTTTAAGGTATTGTGATGGTAATTTACATAAAATATAAAAAAGAATTCTGATTATCTCTCATACCAGCCGTCTCCATCAAGAACTGGTAGCACAATATTATTGGAATAACTTTTGAAATTGAATATGTAAAAACCGCCCCTGCGCCAACAGGAACGGTTCTTACATAGATTCTATACCT
>CAJUHR010000006.1 GCA_910586255.1 uncultured Lachnospiraceae bacterium
CCTACTATGTGGATTCTAACGGTGTGATGGTTCGCAATACCTGGGTGAAGGTTGTTAATGAGGATCAGGATGAGGATGACGATCCTGCCGAGTACCACTACTATTACATGCAGTCCAATGGTAAAGCTTATAAGGCTCCGGACAGCAGCACGACCACCCGTTTCAGAACCATTGATGGCAAGAGATATGCCTTTGATGATGATGGTAAGATGCTGTACGGCTGGGTAGTGGACGGCGAGAGACAGACCGATGATGACGGTTGGGAAAGCGCTGTATATTATCTGGGCAACTGGGATGATGGTGCTATGAAGACCGGCTGGCAGAAGATCTATGTTTACGATGATGATGAAGATGATGACATGGAGTACTGGTTTAACTTCAAATCCAATGGTAAGAAGAGATACAATGACACCCAGAATGAAATCAAAGAAGAGAAGATCAACGGTCGCAGATATGGCTTTGATGATCGTGGCGTTATGACTTATGAGTGGACCTTGGCTACTTATGGTAATACCACCGGTTCTACCGCAACCTGGGCATCCACCTCAAGCTGGAGATACTTCAATGACATCGAAGATGGCGCTCGTGTGACCAAGGGCTGGTTCAAAGTGATTGCTCCTCATGAGGACAATGACAATGTATTCAAGAGCAACTATGGTTCCACCACTTTTGCAGCAACCGATGCAGATGACGAGAGTGAGAGATGGTATTACTCAGACGGAGATGGAAAAGTAGTTTCCGGCCAGATCAGAAAGATCAAAGGAAAATACTATGGATTCCGTCCGGAATCTGATGGAAACGGTAAGGGCGGTGCTATGCTGAATGGTCTGGTACTGATGATTGTTGATCAGAGTACAGGTGAGATTGTTGAAGTGCTGGATGACGGTGTGGATTCTGATGAGTTGGATGATCTGTTAGATAAGGATCCGACTTCTACCATTTGGCAGAAGGTTCGTGCTGCCAGAGATACAACTGGTACTTATACCAACGGTGGTTCTATCACTGCTGCAGGTGCATACAGCCATGTAGAAGGTAACCGTGTTCTTTCCCTGTATTACTTCGGTAATGATGAGGACACAGATGGAGCTATGAAGTCTGGTGCAACTACTGTAACTCTTGATGGAAATACCTACAACTTTATGTTCAACAAGACCGGTGGTGTAGGAACCAGAGGTGCTGGTTTGACTGGTGTTGACGATAATAAGTATATCTACAGCATGGGCTGCAGAATCAAGGCTGACAGCGATGATAAGTATCAGATTGTTAAAGTTAAGCCTAATAATACCGGCGCGGTAGATCTTCATGCAGCAGGTGTTAGTGTTACCAAGATTGCAACCAGCGGAAGCTATGGAATCAGAAATAATGCTCCTACGTTTGTAAATGATAATAATGAGACCGTTTCTTATGTTGATATTTCTGCTATGGCCAATTCGAATACGAAGTATTATCTGGTAAATACCAGCGGAAATATCCAGAAGTCCAAAGTTGCAGCCAAGGATGGGGATGACTGGTACTTCTATGTGAAAGACAGGGCACTTAAGCTGTATACCAGCGATAAGAATCTTGACGTCCTGAAAGGCGAGACTGTGGGTAGCTATACCGCACCAGATGGCGTAAGCGAGAAGTGGGATTCTCCGAAGACAAACACTACAGTTGGCGGAGTTACCATCACAAGCAGCCCGTTTGTATCTGATCTGACCACAGGTAACTAATGCTGTTAATACTGTTTTCCAGATCAAGAAAAGCTTTAAAGTAATATAAAAATAATATGCCCCTATTTAAGCAGACAGGAGAAATTTTCAAAGTGCTGTTTAAATGGGGCATTTTATGTGCCAAAAATGTTATGGAGCACAAATTATTTATGAATATTATTACTTTTTTCTTCCGCTCGTTTAATAAAAATTTAGGAAACTTCAGGAATTGAATAGTTGCTGGATATTTCAAAATATGGTATGCTCTTTATATGAATGAAGATTGTACTAAATTTGGAGGTAATAATTATGAGAAAGAAAGTATTAACAGCATCTTTTTTGGCCATATCCATAAGCACATCTATGGGATTGACTTCTTATGCAGGATGGATCCATGATGGCCATGGCTGGCAGTATCAATATGCAGATGGCAGTACAGCGAAACAAGGCTGGCTGACAGATCCGGATACGGGATTGATTTATCATATGGCTCCTGGTGGATATATGATGAGCGATACAGAGGTTGAAGGCTATAAGCTCGCTTCTGACGGACACAGGCTTGATAAAACGGATGAACAGATAGCCAGAGAGACCAGGGAAAAGGAAAAAAAGGAGTCGCGGCCATCTCCAAATAAAGCGAAGGTAGCACTGGATGCCACGGTGGCAGAAGCCAAGACAAGAGAGTATGCCAATTCAACTATGCGGACTCATTATCAGGCTGAAATGCAGGTTTTTATGGATAAAATATTTTCTGATATGGCCAATGAGCTGTATAAAGATATCAAAGACCGGCGCGCAGCGGTTATAGAAGCAGCGCAGGAAGCGGCGGTGGCTGCGTCCATGGCTAGTGAGGATGGTGGAGATGTAGGTGAGCTGGCAGTTGATTTCAGCAATCTGTATCCCACAGATACATATAAAGGAAATGATAATGAGGGAGTCAAATACAGTATTTACAGAACCGAAGATAAACAGGATATTATCGCGGCATCTTATTCTAAAATTGTAAAAACGGAATCACCAAGGTATGTACCCTATACGTTTGATTTAGGATATAATCGTAGCATTATAAGCTCGGATGAAGATTTGGTGATATTTGATGAGGGATATCTGAGGCTTTTGGTGGCTGCCTTGGGGCAGGAGCAGGGAAGTGCAATTTATGATCAGGTTATAGCTGGCACTATAGTGGATGGCACTTTAGGCAATACGGATTCAGGAAATTCTTTTGTGATTATGAAAAAGAATGAAGTGGTGACAATCCGCGTGACGTGCAGTGAGAAGAAGCCGGAAGAAGCGGTGGAAACATCTGAGAATGAAGAGAATCAAGAGGAGAACCAGACTGAGGCAACAGCAACGGAAATGGAAGCCACATCATCGGTGATTACCTCTGGGCAAGGACAGAAGAAAGAAGAGACTGAGGCAGTTGAGACAGAAGAACAGGCTCAGGAAGAGACTGAAAATTCAGAGCAGGCGACTGAGTAAAGATGGGGCTGAGTAGATAACAAGAACATTAGAAGTGAGTCAGGCAAGCAGAAGTATGAAAAATTAGAAGAATTACAAATTAGAAAGAATAAAAACAGAAGGCGTGACAGCCTTCTGTTTTTACATAATTTAGGAACCAATATCAAATGTCATATATTCATCTTTAGGAATATTGGTTTCAAATATCGGGGTTCCGTTTTTGTATGAAGTTTCATCATATACCTTTAAAAAGATCTCATTATCCTGATACAATCCTCCAAAGGTATCTTCATCTGATTCTCCGTAAGAAAAATCCTGGACAGCCACCTGATCATTAATTCCTTTGATAGCTTGGTCAACATACCAGGAAGTGTCCTCAGGGGAGGTTCCGTCCTTGACTACCACATCGATATTGATGTATTCTTCATCTAAATGAAGACTAAAGTCAATGGCAGAAGCCATAGGGTAGTCGTCCGGATCTAAATAGATGTCATCTACATTGTCATGAAGTTGCTCCTCATCGATTTCAATATCCATATAAATGTTAAAATCCGGAGCCATTGTTTCATTGGGGCGGATGATATTGCTCTTTGTGCATGCACATAATAGGACCATACAACTGGTAACGATTGCAATTGATTTTAATCTCATATAAAATAACCTCCTGAATAATTATCGTCTTGTTTTAAACAAAAGTATTATATACGATATTCTACAGTTTGGATAGACCCTTTTCAAAAATGTAATTAACAATTAAGAAACGGGACTTGAAGTTGCGAAATAATGAGAAAGATGATATACTGGGGCAGTGAAGAAATATGGACGGAGGCATTTACAAGATGGAAGAAGTTGTAAAAAATGGAAATAAGCTGCAGAATAGAGCAGTAGATTCTTTTTCATCTGTATGTTCATCTATTGTCAATGGAATTATTAGTGTTTGCATATTGATATTGGTGACGGTTTTTCCACTTATTTATGATAAAGCATATACGAACATTATGGATGTAAAATATATGTGCTATTATATGTCTGTGTTGGGAATGCTAGGTCTGCTGCTGGTAGCGGGTCTTGTAATGCTGGTAATAGATTGTGTAAAGTTCAGAGGTGTGCATACAAGAAATCTATTGTCGGCATTTTCACCATGCAATTGGAAACAAACCTTCATTTTGTCGGATATTGCGGTTGCTTTATTTGGCTTGGCAGTTGTTTTATCTACGTTTCATTCGGAATATTTTTATGAAGCTTTTTGGGGCAATGAAGGGCGATACAGTGGAATGTTTCTTACTATTCTTTATGTGGTATCCTATCTGGTAATTAGCCGTTTTTGGAAACCTAAAGGATGGTTTCTGGAGTTGTTTTTGGTTACGGGGATGATCATGAGCATTATTGGTATTACAGATTATTTCCGTATGGATGTGCTGAATTTCCGGGGGCCTCTTACGGATCCTGTGGAGTCAGATATCTTTACCTCAACAGTTGGTAATATTAACTCTTATACAGCATATGTGGGAATGATTATGGGATTTTCTGCATCTATGTTTATTACGGCAAAAGATGTCAAAAGAACCATTTGGTATTATTTATGTATGGGTATTTCTTTTATTGCCATTATTATGGGGTGCAGTGATAATGCATATCTGGCCATTGCGGCTCTTTTTGGCTTGTTTCCTTTCATAGTGTTCAAGGACAGGGAATGTGTAAAGCGGTATCTGATTATGCTGGCGTCTTTTTTTACGATTGTGTTATGTATAGATAAGATTAGCCGGCTTTACGAAGGGCAGGTGATTGGCCTTGACAGTTTGTTTAAAGTGATTACCAGTCTGGGAATTTTGCCATTTGTTGTTATCGTTTTGTGGTTGTTGGTGTTATTGTTCTGGATATACGATAAAAAATGCAGGCAAAGAGGGATAGACAGTGGAAGCCGGTTTGTGTATATTTGGGGAATTTTTTCAGCGGTTGTGATTTTGACTATTTGCGCGGTTTTGCTTGATGCTAATCTGGGAGGACATTCGGAGCGATATGAGGCGGCCAGGAATTATTTGATTTTTTCGAGAGAATGGGGAACAAACCGGGGATATATCTGGGGTGCTGCCTTAAAAATTTACAGAGAGTTTCCATTCCTTACCAAACTGCTTGGATATGGGCCGGATACTTTTGGAATTATAACCATGGACCAGATTCCTTATGAGATGGTTGAGGCAACAGGACAGTTTTATGACAGTGTTCATAATGAATATATTCAATATCTGGTAACTATAGGTATAGCTGGTCTGTGCACATATATGGCCTTTTTAGTGTCATCATTGTGGTATATGAGAAAAAATATAGAGAAAAATCCAATGATTGCAGGAGCTTACAGTGCTGTGCTGTGTTATGCGTTTCAGGCTATTATAAATATCAATTTACCTATAGTGGCACCGATGATGTGGCTTCTTTTGAGCGCCGGAGTGGCAGCAGGAAGAAAAAAGGACAAGACAGTAAGCTTATGAGAAAAAGGGGCGGAGCAGAAATAAGAAAGGAAAATGGGGGAAGCAGCCATGTTTTTTATCATGGGGGTTAGCCAGGGAAGAAAAAAGTTGGATTATGATCAGGTGGTAGTTTGCAGAAATTGCGGACGATATGGCCATTTGGAGGTTTATTTGCTATATTCTTACTTGAGCTTGTTTTTTATTCCTGTATTTAAATGGGGTTACAGATATTATGTGCGGACCAGCTGTTGCGATAAACACATTCAAATTGATCAAAAGCTGGGAAAGGAGATTGAAAGAGGGATGGTTACATTCCTGCCAGCGGATATTATTCCGGATACCTATCAAAGCAGTGGTCAGAAAAAACATTGTGAAAATTGTGGGTTTGAAACAGAAGAAGATTATCAATTTTGCCCGAAATGTGGAAAACCTATAGATTAATATTGCAGAGATAATCGGCAGCCTTTGGGACTGAAAGATCCTTTTAAGGCTGCTATTCAATGTGCAGGGCCAAAAAGGAGAATAGATATGTTATTTTCAAGAAAGGACTTAATAAAGCTATTAGGGCCGCTTATTGTGGAACAGATAATGACTGTTCTTGTAGGTATGGTAGATGTAGTGATGGTGGCTGCCGTGGGCGAGGCAGCAGTATCTGGAGTGGCGCTTGTTGATTCAGTCAGTATTTTGATTATTCAGCTTCTGGCTGCTCTGGCCACAGGAGGAGCTGTAGTTTGCTCCCAGTATATTGGAAAACAAAAATTGGAAGCAGCGTGCCATGGGGCGGGGCAACTGATTCTGGTTACAGTGATGTGTTCCTCTTTATTTGCTGGAATCGCTTTATTGGGGGGACGCAATCTGCTGGAATGGATTTTTGGACAGGCAGAAGAGGTTGTAATGGAAAACGCAGCTCTTTATTTTCGGATCACAGCATTTTCTTATCTGTTTCTTGCTTTGTATAATTCGGGAGCTGCATTGTTCCGATCAATGGGAAATTCCAATGTTTCTATGCTTGTATCTTTGTTTATGAACGGGATTAATATTTTGGGAAATGGAATCTGCATTTATGGGATGCATATGGGGGTGGAAGGAGTAGCAATTCCTACATTGATATCCCGAATTGTGGCAGCTGTTTTGATGGTATATTTGATGACTAGGCCGGACAATATCATTCATATTTCCGGATTTAAAGATTTGCAACCAAATCGGGAAATGATGAAAAAAATTATGGGGGTTGGGATTCCCAGTGGTCTGGAAAACGGGATGTTTCAATTTGGAAAAATTGCGTTGCAGAGCCTGGTGTCTACCTTGGGCACGGCTGCAATCGCCAGTTTTGCCGTGGCTTCCAATCTGGTTACCCTTCAATATCTGCCAGGTAATGCATTGGGATTGGGGCTGATTACTATTGTAGGACAGTGTGTAGGAGCTGGAGAGTATGAGCAGGCTAAGGAGTATACCAAAAAACTGATTTTGGTAAATTATGGATTGTTGGCTGTTATATGTGGGATAATGGTTTTTTTCAGCCATTCTATTGTGGGGATATATCATTTATCTGAAGAAGCATCAGAGATGGCACGATATATGATATTGATGCATGCAGCAGGAATGGTGGTCTGGCCATTGGCATTTCCTCTTCCAAATACATTACGTGCCGGATTGGATACGCGGTTTACTATGATTATGTCTGTTTTTTCTATGTGGACTTTTCGCATTGGATTTGCATGTCTGTTTGTAAAGGTTTGGAAGGTTGGGGTTATGGGAATCTGGTGGGGGATGTTTATTGACTGGATCTTCCGGGCGATAGTTTTTACGGCGCGTTTTTGTGGTTTTACATCCAGAGTAAAACAGGTATAAAAAGGAAGCGGTTTTTAATGGTTGAAGTGCTGCACAAGTTTAAAATGAAAGAAAAATTTCAGAATTGAAGAGGGGAAAAACATTGACAAATACTACTGCAAAAAGGTATGATTAAATTATTATGATAGATATAAAGATTGTGAGAGAGGAGATTATTTCTATGAGACGGAAATTTGTCGTAATAGCAGCCATAACATTGGCACTATCCATATTTTCATCCACAGCAGCATTAGCTGAGGGATGGGGAAAAACGGATAGCAAATGGTTCTATTATCTGGATGACGGAACTGTGGCTAAAAATGTTTGGATTAATACAGAAGGGGGACCTTACTGGGTAAATGAAGACGGTGCCATGGCTGCCAATCAGTGGGTAAATGACGGAGCTTCCTGGTATTATGTGGACGCCAATGGAAAGAGGACTGTTAATCAGCTTATGAAGCTGAGCAGTGAGAACTATTGGTTTGATGAGAATGGCGTCATGGCGGCGGATCAATGGATTCAGACAGAGGATGGAAAGTGGTACTATTTTCTGGAAAACGGACGTGCCATGAGAAACGGATGGAAGCTTATCGGTGAAGATTATTACTATTTCTTAAAGAGCGGCGTAATGGCCTCAGATGCCCTGGTTCCTGGTGGATACCGGGTGGGACCGGACGGCAAATGGGTACAATAAATACATTAGGAGAGTAAGGAAAGGAGGTGGAAACATGAAGCTTGGAAAAAGGATTCTTGCAGTGTGGGCCCTGGCAGCAATGATGGCTATGGCAGCAGCCATGGTATGCTATGCGGAAACAGGATGGGTGCAGAGAGGAAATTCCTGGTATTATTACAGTTCAGACGGGACCATGGCAGCTAATCGGTGGGTCATTACCAATGGCGGCCAGTTCTGGATGAATGAAGATGGGACCATGGCTACGAACCGGTGGATTGATACAAACGGGACATTTTATTATGTAGGCGCCGGTGGGGAGTGTGTTACAGGTTGGAATGAGATTAACGGGAAGTGGTATTATTTTTATACCGTAGAGCAGACCAACAAATTTGCAATGGCAGTGGATACACAGATTGACGGTTATCGGGTTGACAAGAATGGAGTCTGGATAACCCAATAAGTAAGAACAGCTTCGTGAAGTCTCTCAGACAAGGGATTTGGCGAGGCTGTTTTTATTTATATAAATGTGTGCTTTATGGAATAGCAGAGGGGAATGTTAGATTTTGATAAGTAGCTCGGTCCCATAACGGTATTGGCTCATGACTAATCAGCGGAGTGATTAGTCATGGAGTGAATAGTAATGTTAAGTGGTTTAGAAAAAGCGGAATGGGTAAAAAAGGAATGACAGAAACCGGGGGGAGGTGTATAATATAAGAACGGTTTAACAGAACAGTACAGTAAAAGAATGGAGTAGTAATGGAATGGAGCAGTAGCAGCTTAGAGAGCAGTTGAGCTGCTGTGCCGTGCATACACAGGAATAAATGCGGAGGATAAAAAGTTGATAAAAAACATTGTATTTGATATGGGAAAAGTGCTGGTGGGCTATGACGGTATGCGGGTATGTGAGCACTATATTGAAAATGAGCATGACCGGAAGCGGGTTCATACGGCAGTTTTTGTATCACCGGAATGGGTGATGATGGATATGGGACTATTGACGGACGAAGAAGCCTTGGCATTGGTCTGCAAAAGGCTTCCGGAGTGTTTGCATGACATGGCGGCGCTGTGTCTGAGGGACTGGCACCAATACTGTATGTGGACCTACAGGGAGATGGAGCCGGTGGTTCGGGGGCTGAAGGAGCGAGGATTTGGCATTTATCTGTGCTCCAATGCGGCAATCCGTCTGCTTGATTGTTATCGTAAGGTGATTCCGGCAGTGGATTGCTTTGACGGATTTTTATTTTCGGCAGAGGTAAAATGCATGAAGCCCCAGAGGGAGATGTATGAGCATCTGTTTAAACGATTTCAACTTAAGCCGGAGGAGTGCTTTTTTGTGGATGATGTGCCGGCTAATATTCGCGGGGCGCGTGCCTGTGGTATGGATGGCTATTGTTTTGCTGATGGAGACAGGGAGAAGCTTAAGGAAGCTTTAGAGAGGATACAGTGATGGTGGCAGGAGTAAAGGGATTTGTGACTGAGAACAGGTCCTATATCCTGGAGGCCTTTCAGATGGCATGGCCGGCAGTGCTGGAATCGTTTTTTGTGGCATTTGCCGGGATGGTGGATTCTCTGATGGTAAGCACCATCGGTGCTTATGCGGTGGCGGCGGTGGGGCTGACTACTCAGCCTAAGTTTATTGCCCTTGCCATGTTTCTTGCCATCAATGTGGCAGTGTCGGCAATCGTTGCCCGGCGAAAGGGGCAGGATGACCGATATGGCGCCAATCAGACGCTTTTGCTGGCACTTTTGCTGGTGGTTGTGGCGGGAACGCTGGTCAGTTTGGCAGGAGTGTGCTTTGCGGATCCGCTGATTCGTTTGTGCGGCTCTGCTGAGGATACCCATGAAAGCGCGGTCCTGTATTTCCGGATTATTGTGGGAGGGATGATGTTTAATATTATCTCTCTGGTGATTAATGCCGCTCAGCGGGGAGCGGGACGCACACGGATTGCCATGAAGACGAATGTGACGGCAAACCTTGTGAATATGGCCGGGAATTATCTTTTGATAGGGGGAAACTTTGGCTTTCCCGCTTTGGGGATTAAGGGAGCGGCTTTAGCCACAGTGTTTGGCACGGTGGTGGCATGCGGCATGAGCATTGCTTCGATTCTTTCCAAAACCAGCTTTGTCAGTATTCCCTATATATTTGAAAAAAAGGTGAAGCCGGCGGTTGATACTCTTCAGACGATTGTAAGGATTGGCAGCAATATTTTTGTTGAACAGATTTTGATGCGGATTGGATTTATGTCCGTGGCAGTTATGGCGGCAAAGCTGGGGACAGAGGCTTTTGCGGCCCATCAGGTAGGTATGAATGTGATGAGTCTGTCCTTTTCTTTTGGAGACGGAATGCAGGCCGCGGCTGTGGCGCTTATTGGCCGTAGCCTGGGAGAGCAGAATGCGGACATGGCAAAGCTTTATGGAAGGATCTGTCAGCGCATGGGAAATGTGATTTCCATTGTGTTGGCGTTTGTCTATATTCTGGGGGGAGAAGGATTGTACCGGTTGTATTTTGCTGAAGAGCACATTGTGGCTATGGGAGTGGTCATTATGCGGCTGATTGTGGTAATCGTCATGCTGCAGATTGCCCAGGTGATCTATATGGGGTGTCTGCGGGGAGCGGGAGATGTATTTTTCACTACATTGGCATCTACCTTCAGTGTGACCATTATCCGCCCTTTGGCATCATATCTTTTCTGTTATGCCCTTGGGCTGGGGCTTATGGGTATTTGGCTGGGAGTACTGGGAGATCAGATCAGCCGTTTTGTACTGACAAACTGGAGATTTCGTTCCGGGGCATGGACAAAGATAAAGATATAATATTTTAATTAAAGATTTAACAAAGCTTTTCATAAACGATTGATAATGTATCAGAGGGATCAAAAGACCCTTTGTCCCCGACATCATAGTATTTAAGCATAAAAGACAAAAGAATATGGCTGAATAGTTGGGGAAACTATCTTGCGGCATCAGGCATAGAGAGCTTTTAAAGAGAAAAATCGAGATAAGGAGGAATGAGCAGTGAATTGGGAAAAGAGCGTATTTCAGGAGATAAATCAGGAGCTGTTGGATTTTCTGGACAGAAGTCCCACCAGCTTTCACGCGGTGGCAAATATGGGAAGGATGCTTAAAAATGCCGGATTTGAGCGTCTTTTGGAGGGAAAGGCCTGGCAGATAAAAAGCGGGGGCAGGTATTATGTCACAAGAAATAATTCCGCGCTGATTGCCTTTCACATGCCTGAACAGGATTTTGCCGGGTTCCAGATCATGGCAAGTCACAGTGATTCTCCGGCATTAAAGATTAAGGACAATGCGGAGATTCAGGTGGAGAAAAAGTATGTAAAGCTTAATGTGGAAAAGTATGGAGGGATGCTCTGTGCCCCTTGGCTGGATCGGCCTTTGTCCGTGGCAGGCCGTGTGGTGGCGCGTACATCAAAGGGAGTGGAAGAAAAACTGGTTCATGTGGACAGGGATCTGATGATTATCCCCAATCTGGCGATCCATATGAACCGCAAGGTCAATGAAGGCTATGAGTTCAATGCCCAGAAGGATCTGCTGCCCTTGTTTGGGGACGGGGAGGCAGTCAACGGATTTAAGGGATTGATTGCAAAGGAAGCAGGAGTGGATGAGAAAGATATTCTGGATATGGATCTGTTTTTATATAACCGGATGAAGGGAACTCTCCTGGGATTGAACGGAGAGTTTATCGCAGCCCCTCATTTGGATGATCTGCAGTGTGCATTTGCATCCCTAAAGGGATTTCTCGGCGCGGAGCCGGCAAGAAGTGTGGCTGTCTGCTGTGTGCTGGACAATGAGGAGGTGGGAAGCGGCACAAAGCAAGGGGCCGACTCCACATTTTTAAAGGATGTGCTTCATCGGATCAATGGGGCCATGGGCCGGACTGAGGAGGAATATTTGATGGCATTGTCGTCCAGCTTTATGGTGTCGGCAGATAATGCTCACAGCATCCATCCTAATCAGCCGGACAAGGGGGATCCCACCAACCGCCCCTTTATGAATGACGGGATTGTGATAAAATATAGTGCAAACCAGAAGTATACTACAGATGCCGTGTCCGGGGCATTGTTTAAATCAATATGTGAAAAAGCAGGGGTTCCCTGCCAGGTGTTTTTTAACCGCTCAGATATGCCGGGGGGATCCACTCTGGGAAATATTTCCAACTCTCAGGTGGCCTTAAATACGGTGGATATCGGTTTGCCTCAGCTGGCTATGCACTCCTGCTATGAGACCGCGGGGAGTAAGGATACACTTTATTTAGCGGAGGCGGCAAGAGTATTCTATTCCTCGACTATGCATAGTGAGGGAGACGGAGCTTATCAGATACTTTGAAAAATGGCTTTTCTTTTGTAATATCCTGGTATATAATCGGGAAAGAACGGGCTGTAAATTTTCAGTGAGTAAAAGGAGATTTGAGAATATGAAAAGAATCAGGACAAGATATGCGCCCAGCCCCACCGGGCGGATGCATGTGGGAAATCTGAGGACCGCATTGTATGCCTATCTGATTGCCAAGCATGACGGGGGTGATTTCCTGCTTCGGATTGAGGATACGGATCAGGAGCGTTTTGTGGAAGGGGCCACGGAGATTATCTACCGTACATTGGAAAAAACCGGGCTGGTTCATGATGAGGGACCGGACAAGGACGGCGGTGTGGGGCCTTATGTGCAGAGTGAGCGCCATGCAGCGGGGATCTATCTGGAGTATGCAAAAGAGCTCATTGAAAAGGGGGAGGCGTACTATTGCTTCTGTACCCAGGAACGCTTAAATTCGCTGAGAACCGTTGTCAACGGTGAGGAAATTATGACCTATGACAAGCATTGTCTTCACCTGTCAAAGGAGGAGATAGAGGCGAATCTGGCAGCAGGCATGCCCTACGTGATCCGGCAGAACAACCCGCGGGAGGGGAGCACCACCTTCCATGACGATATTTACGGTGATATTACGGTGGACAATTCAGAGCTGGATGATATGGTGCTGATTAAGTCGGACGGCTACCCCACCTACAATTTTGCCAATGTGGTGGACGATCATCTGATGGGAATTACCCATGTGGTGCGGGGAAATGAGTACCTTTCTTCCTCCCCCAAATACAACCGTCTGTATGATGCCTTTGGCTGGGAGGTTCCGGTCTATGTTCACTGTCCGTTAATTACCAATGAGGAGCATAAAAAGCTAAGTAAGCGCAGCGGACATGCCTCCTATGAGGACCTGATCGAGCAGGGATTTGTGTCGGAGGCAGTGGTCAATTATGTGGCTCTGTTAGGGTGGTCTCCGGTGGATAATCGGGAGATCTATTCTCTTGAGGAGCTGACTCAGGTCTTTGATTACCACAATTTAAGCAAATCTCCTGCAGTGTTTGATGTTACCAAGCTGAAATGGATGAACGGGGAGTATTTAAAGGCCATGGATTTTGATAAATTCTATGATATGGCAGAGCCCTACATCCGTCAGGTGATCAAAAAGGAGCTGAACTTAAAAAAGATTGCCGCTATGGTGAAAACCAGGATAGAGATTTTTCCGGATATTGCAGGGCACATTGATTTCTTTGAGGAGCTGCCTGAGTATGATGTGGCTATGTATACCCACAAAAAAATGAAGTCCACAGCAGAGACGTCCCTGCAGGTGCTGACGGATGTGCTGCCGCTTTTGGAGGCTCAGGAGCACTTTTCCAATGAAGCCCTTTATGAGATTCTTTCCAAGTATGTGGAGGAAAAGGGTGTAAAGACCGGCTTTGTCATGTGGCCCATTCGCACGGCTGTGTCAGGAAAACAGATGACTCCCGCCGGAGCTACGGAGATCATGGAGGTTTTGGGAAAGGAGGAGTCTTTGACCAGGATTAAAAAGGGAATTGAGAAATTAGAGGGATAAGGCTGACGGCCGGGGGTGTCAGTTGTTGGCCTGATTCAGACAGGCATCACGGATGCTTCCGGGTAACAGATAACCATTAAACTGATATGTTTCCGGAACAGATGATTGTATATGGCTCAAAACAGGAGGCTGGCGTCCGGAAACCGGGTGACGACAGCCTCCTGTTGTTTGCTTTTTCTATGCTAAAGGACAAATAAATTTACCATTTATCACAACCCCTCCGGAAGGGTGCCCATGATTCCTATAAATATCAGAGGATAGAACACTAAATCCTGAGGCAGCTGTCCCGCTCGATCAGATAGTGGGGAACAATGATCTTGGTGGCCAGAAGATTGGGGTTTTCTATGTGGTTAATCATCTGGGAGGCCGCCTCAATCCCCAGCTGGCAGGAGTTGATGTCAATGGAGGTCAGCTGCGGGGAGGTAAGCCGGGCAAACAGGGAGTTGTTGAAGGAGATGATGGACAAATCCTGTGGAATGGACAGGCCAATCTCAATGCAGGATCGCTCCAATGCCACAGCCAGAATGTCATCGCTAACCATGATGGCTGTAGGCCGGTCCTCTCTTTGCAAAAGGCGGTGAATCAGAACGTCCCCTTCTTTTGATATGGAAGGCACCTCCACACAATAGTCCTCCCGCAGAGGCAGATTGTGATGCAGCAGAGCGGTCTGATAACCGGTTTTGCGGTCAGCGGAAAACATCAGGCTGCTGTCGCTGCCGAGATAGGCGATTTTGCGGTGGCCCAGCTGATACAGGTATTCGGTAGCCTCCTGGCCGGCCAGAAGATTGTCATTATCAATGTAGACTGTCTGGTTGGCAAACTGATAAGCTTTTCCGATAAGAACATAGGAAAGACCCTCATTGTGGAGATAATCAATGACCGGGTCCGGCTGTTTGGAATACAGAACAATAAAGCCGTCTACCTGCCCGCTGCGGGTCATGGTGCGCATGGCCTGCAAGACTTCCTCCTCGTCCCTGCCGGTGATGACCGTGTTGATGTACTGGCGGTGGTTGCAGAATTGGCTGATTCCACGGATAGCTTCCAGGTAGAACGGGTTTTCATACGCGTCCCGGGCGGAGGTGGGCAAAATGATGCCGATGGTTCGGGAATTTTGGGAGGCAAGGTTGCTGGCCTGGAAATTGGGCTCATAGCCAAGCTTTGCCATAGCGCGACGCACTCGCTCCTTTGTCTCTTCGCTGATGGACGGATTGTTTTTGCAGGTGCGGGACACGGTGGACGGGGACACCCCTGCCAATGCCGCAACGTCTTTGATGGTGACAGCCATGAAAAAAGCCTCCTGAATATATGTGGCGTCCGCAGCCGGGCAATGCCGGGAAGCTGCGGGATGCAGTCAGATGGATGGGTTGCTTATGGATATATTGTAGTGGAAGAGGGGGATATAGTCAATGGAATCGTGCAAATGGGGGATATATTGTTAAGATTTGGGTAACAGTTTAAAGGGTATCCGAACCATAACCGGGTTCGGGTGATTGTGAACAGTAATAATTTGCTTTACAGGGTGATGAGTAAACGGAATAAAAAGGAGATGGATAAAATGCCTGTGGGAGTTCTTGTAAACGCGCTTGCAATTTTTGTCGGAGGTCTGGCGGGGATGAAGCTGGGGCCTGGGTTTAGTGAAGGCTTTAAGACAAATCTGAATACCACCTTTGGCGCCTGCGCCATGGCTATGGGAATCAGCTCTATTGTGCTTATGAAAAATCTTCCGGCAGTAATACTGGCTGTGATTCTGGGAACCATTTTGGGGCTTGTGATCCATATGGGAGACAGAATCTCTGCCGGAGCAATGATGATGCAAAGGGGAATCGGAAAGCTGACAAAGGCGGATGGGGGCGCGCAGGGGGAGGATTATCAGAGTGTGCTGATCACCTGCATTGTGCTTTTTTGTGCCAGCGACAGCGGGATATACGGGAGTCTGGTGTCCGGTATGACGGGGGATCACAGTATTCTTCTGGCAAAAACAGTTTTGGACCTGCCCACGGCCATGATCTTTTCCTGTACTCTGGGTATAACCACCGCGTTTGTTGCAGTACCTCAGTGTATTATTTTTTTGTCGCTTTTCTGGCTGGCAGGACTGATCATTCCCTTCTGCAGTCAGGAAATGATTGCAGATTTTAAGGCATGCGGCGGGATTCTGCTTTTGGCAACAGGTTTTCGCATGATTAAGGTGAAGGAATTTCCGGTGGCCGAGATGATACCGGCTATGGTGCTGGTAATGCCGATCAGTTATTTTTGGATGGCGTATGTGGCGCCGCTTCTGGGATAGGAGAGGCAGCGCTTTCAGATGAAACAGCAAAAAGGAGGCAGACTATGGGGCATTTAACTACAAGAGACGCGTATAAGAATCTGGAGGAGAGGATCAACTGGTTTACCCAGGGGGCGCCGCCATCGGAGACCTTGTATAAGATTCTGCAGGTGCTGTACACGGAAAAGGAGGCCAAGTGGGTGGCTTTGCTGCCGGTACGGCCGTTTACCTTAAAGCGCGCGGCGCGGATCTGGGGTACAACGGAGATGAAGGCAGAAAGGTTTCTTGATCATCTCTGTGAGAAGGCGCTTTTGGTGGACTCAGAATATCACGGAGAGAGGCAGTTTGTGATGCCGCCGCCTATGGCGGGTTTTATTGAGTTTGCCCTGATGCGAACCCGGGGTGATATTGACCAGAAGTACTTAAGCGAGCTTTATTATCAGTATATGAACGTGGAGGAGGATTTTGTAAAGGACCTGTTTTTTGCTACGGAGATCAGGCTAGGCCGGGTGTTCGTCCAGGAGCCGGTGCTGGCTAATGAAAAGATGAATCATATTCTGGATTATGAGCGGGCCACTCACATTGTGGAGGAGGCAGAGTATATCGGGCTGGGTACCTGCTACTGCCGCCACAAGATGTACCATGCGGGCCATCCCTGCAAGATCAACGCGCCCTGGGATGTGTGTCTGACCTTTGACAATGTGGCCCGTTCTCTGGCGGAGCACGGGGAATATGCGAAGCTGATTTCTAAAGAGGAGGCCATGGATGCCCTGGAGCGGTCCTATGCCAGCAATCTGGTGCAAATCGGGGAGAATGTGCGGGAGCATCCGGCATTTATCTGCAACTGTTGCGGGTGCTGCTGCGAGGCCCTGCAGGCGGCCCGCAAATTTAGCCCCATGCAGCCGGTGGCCACCACCAATTATATTCCGCAGGTGTCCCTGGAGAAGTGTGTGGGTTGCGGAAAGTGCGCCAAGGTCTGCCCGATTCTGGCGATTGCCGTGGAGGAGGAAGGAGACGGGAGAGAAAAGGAAGGATTGGAAGGAACAGGAGCGAAAAGAGAAAAGGCGGAGAAGGTCAGGGAAAGGGAAGGGGTGGGGCAAAATGCCGGAGAGACGGGAGACAGGGAGTTGAGGGAAAACTTGTGTGCCCTCAATAAGGCAAGGGTAAAGGGCCACGCCAGAATTGACACTGAGATTTGCTTGGGGTGCGGTGTCTGCGCAAGAAACTGTCCCACAAAGGCCATTGAGCTAAAACGCCGGCCGATCCAGGTCATCACGCCGGTGAACAGCACCCACCGCTTTGTTCTGCAGGCAATCGAGAAAGGAACCTTGCAGAACCTGGTATTTGACAATCAGGCATTTTCTAATCACCGTGCCATGGCGGCAGTGTTCGGGACCATACTGAAGCTGCCGCCTGTGAAGCAGGCATTGGCCAGCAGGCAGTTTAAGTCTGTGTATCTGGATAAGCTGCTGTCCATGCAGAAGAAAAGGTCAGGCTGATCGGCTGCGGAAATACTTCTGCCAGGCGTCATAAGCCTTTAAAAGCAGCAGGACCAAATCCCGGACAGGAAAAGAGAGAAATATGCTTTTGTGAAAATATAGTATCAGCAGGAAAATCAGTCTGCAGGTTATGGCGGGCTGATTTTTTGTATTTTTATGGGTGAGAAGAAAAATGAATATAGACCTGTCATAATGCACAATATTTATAAGAACAATTTGTAGAAAGTGGAGAAATGCGAAAAGAATAGAAAAATATAGTTGCAAATCCTGTGCAAACGATATATATTTAATGCAAGCGATTGCATTATAAATGCGCAAATGTATGTAAACGATACACAAAAAATATAAGGAGGAATGATTATGAGTAATAGGAAAAGCAACACAAATGAGATTGCTATTCTATCGCCTCTCACAGGGAAAGCGGTTGCATTGGAACAGGTTCCGGATCCGGTGTTTTCCCAGAAGATTATCGGCGATGGCATGGCGGTGATTCCGGAGGACGGCAGAATCTTAAGCCCGGTGACCGGTGAGGTGGCGTCTGTGGCAGATACCAGGCATGCCTTTGGCTTTCGCGCGGATGATGGGGTGGAGCTGTTGGTTCATGTGGGTTTGGAGACTGTGGCGCTTAAGGGCGAGTGCTTCAAGGTTCATGTGAAGGCCGGCGATAAGGTTCAGGCCGGCGATCTGGTGGCAGAGGTGGACCTGGCATTTCTGGCGGAGCGACAGATCAATCCCATCACGCCGGTACTGGTATGCGGCGGTGTGGAAGGAAAGACGCTGAAAGGGCAGGAGGGTCCGATGAAGGCAGGGCAGGATGTGCTGATGAGTCTCACGGCAGAGGAAGGCTTTGGCGCGGCTGCCGGGAACGAGGCAGCTGCCGGTGGCTCTGATGTGGGGAATGAGGCGGTTGTTGGCGGTTCTGATGCCGGGAAGCCGGAGAAGAAGAAGCTGGCCATTAATTTTGACTTTCTTCAGAAGCTGGGCAAGGTGCTGATGGTGGTTATCGCCGTCATGCCGGCGGCAGGATTGATGATCAGCTTGGGCAAGCTGGTGCAGATGGCCGGGGTGGACGTCCATATGATCGCCATGATCGGCAGTACCATGGAGAATATTGGCTGGGCCGTGATCAACAACCTGCATATTCTGTTTGCAGTGGCTATCGGTGGCTCCTGGGCCAAGGAGCGGGCCGGCGGCGCCTTTGCGGCAGTGATAGCCTTTATTCTGATTAACTGTATCACAGGTGCTATTTTCGGTGTGACGGCTGGTATGCTGAATGATCCGGAGGCAGTGACCCATACGCTGTTTGGCCAGGAGATTCTGGTGAACGGGTATTTCACCTCTGTTCTGGGGGCACCCGCGCTCAATATGGGTGTCTTTGTGGGAATTATCGCCGGATTTGCCGGAGGAATGATCTACAATAAGTATTACAATTTCCGGAAGCTTCCGGATGCATTGGCATTTTTTAACGGCAAGCGTTTTGTGCCCATGGTGGTGATTGCCTGGTCTGTGATCATTTCCTTGGTGCTGGCAGTGGTATGGCCGGTAGTGCAGACGGGTATCAATTCCTTCGGTGTGTGGATCGCCAACTCGTCCTCCACCTCTCCGGTGTTTGCACCGTTTATCTATGGTACATTGGAGCGTCTGCTGCTGCCCTTTGGTCTGCATCACATGCTGACGATTCCCATGAACTATACTTCCTTTGGAGGAACCTACACGATTCAGACCGGTATCAATGCCGGCTCTCAGGTATTTGGGCAGGATCCTCTGTGGCTGGCCTGGGTGACGGACCTGATCAACTTTAAGGATGCAGGAGACATGGCTTCCTATACAAGCCTGATGACTACCGTGACCCCGGCCCGGTTTAAGGTAGGACAGATGATCGGCGCCACAGGGCTTTTGCTGGGAATCGCCCTGGCCATGTACCGCCGGGTGGACGCGGACAAGAAGAAATCCTACCGTTCCATGTTTGTTTCTACTGTGCTGGCAGTGTTTTTGACCGGCGTGACCGAGCCTCTTGAGTTTATGTTTATGTTCTGTGCGCTGCCGCTATATGCAGTGTACGCGGTATTGCAGGGCTGCGCCTTTGCCATGGCAGGAATCATGCATCTACGGCTCCATTCCTTCGGAAATCTGGAGTTTGTCACCCGGGTGCCCATGTCCATGAAGGCAGGCCTGGGAGGAGACCTGATCAACTTTATTATCTGTGTGCTGGTGTTCTTTGCCATCGGATATTTTGTTGCCTATGTGATGATCGACAAGCTTCATTTTGCCACACCGGGACGTCTGGGCAACTACACGGACGAGGGTTCCGATGAGGAAGGGGGAGCCGCCGCAAACAACAGCTCATCGGGATCCGGAAAGGGCGGCAACAGCCAAGCAGAGCGGATTATCGCGCTTTTGGGCGGCAGAGAGAATATTACTTTGGTAGACGCCTGCATGACCCGCTTAAGAGTGACTGTAAAGGACGCCTCCAAGGTAGCCGAGCTGCCCGCCTGGAAGGCCGAGGGCGCCCTGGGACTTCTCAAGAAAGACAACGGAATCCAGGCCGTATACGGACCGAAAGCAGACGTGCTAAAATCCGACATCAACGACATCCTGTAGATAGTGACCCGGACAGACTGACATAGGGCGATAAGCCCGTAGGAAAGGAATGTGGATGAAATGAAGATCATCACCATCAACACACATAGCCTGGAGGAACCGGACTATGAGAGGAAGCTGCATGAGTTTGCCGGAGTAATATTGACAGAGCAGCCGGATGTTTTTGCCATGCAGGAGGTGAATCAGTCGGTAAATGCAGAGCCGGCTTATGAGGCCGAGCTGGCAGGGTACACCAGGTGCGGGGATTTTTCCGGACCGGTTCGCCGGGACAATCACGGGGCCAGGCTTGCCGCTCTTTTGGCCCGGGAGGGTGTGTGCTATCACTGGGCCTGGGTTCCTGCAAAGCTGGGGTATGGAAAATATGACGAGGGCTTGGCTATATTCAGCCGCCGGCCGGTTATTCAGGTGGATTCCTTCCGGATTAGTCGCAGTGAGGATTATAAGAACTGGAAAACCCGCCGGATTCTGGGAATCCAGACAGCTGACGGCTGGTTCTATACGGCTCATATGGGCTGGTGGGACGATGAGGAGGAACCGTTTCGGGAGCAATGGGAAAGGCTCGGGGAGCATTTGGAAGACAAAAAAAATCAGCCCGTCTGGCTGATGGGAGATTTTAACAGTATTGACATCATTTCCGGAGAGGGGTATGATCTGGTAAGTGGAAGCGGATGGAAGGATACCTATTGTTTGGCACAGGAAAAGGATCAGGGCATCACGGTGGGAAAGGTGATTGACGGCTGGAGGGAGCGGCTGTCAGAAGAGAAGCTAAGCCAGTGCCCGGATGGAATGAGAATCGATTATATTTGGTGCAGCCGAAAGCTTCCGGTATGCAGTTCCCATGTAATCTGCAACGGAGAAAGGTATCCGGTGGTTTCAGACCATTATGGAGTGATGATTGTGGTCTGAGATATACCCCATAAGCCAAATGCAAGTATAGTTGGAAACGGGATAAGAAAGAAGAACAGGGGAGATTTTATTAATATGAACAGAGCCGGAGGAGTTTTACTGTCGATTACCAGTCTGCCGTCTAAGTATGGGATCGGATGTTTTTCCCAAAGTGCTTATGATTTTGTGGACTGGCTGAAGGAGGCAGGGCAGACCTATTGGCAGATTCTGCCGCTGGGGCCTACCAGCTACGGAGATTCGCCGTATCAGTCATTTTCCACATTTGCCGGAAACCCCTATTTCATCAGCCTGGAAGCGTTGGTGGAGGAAGGGGTGCTGACCGAGGAGGAGTGCGAGGCGGCGGATTTCGGAGAGAATCCGGAGTCCGTGGATTACAAGAAAATCTATGAGGCCCGCTACCTGCTGCTTAGAAAGGCTTATGAGCGCAGCAAAATCAGTGAAGATCAGGACTATCAGCGTTTTGTATGGGATAATGAGTGGTGGCTGGGGGATTACGCTCTTTTTATGGCGGTGAAGGATCGGTTTGACGGGGCGCCATGGACGGAGTGGGCCGAGGATATCCGCCTGCGATGGCAGAATGCCATGGATTATTACCGCAGGGAGCTGTACTTTGATATTGAATTTCAGAAGTATCTGCAATACAAGTTTTATATGCAGTGGATGCAGCTGAAGGCCTATGCCAATGAGAAGGGGATCCGGTTGATCGGGGATATTCCCATTTATGTGGCCATGGACAGCGCGGACACGTGGGCCAGGCCGGAATTGTTTCAGCTGGATGAGAATAATGTACCGTTGGCTGTGGCCGGTTGTCCGCCGGACGGATTTTCGGCAACAGGACAGCTGTGGGGCAATCCCTTGTATCGATGGGATTATCATAAAAATACCGGGTATGAGTGGTGGCTTTCCCGTCTGGAATACTGCTTCCGATTGTATGACGTGGTGCGGATCGATCATTTCCGGGGCTTTGATGAGTATTATTCCATTCCCTACGGGGCCGAATCAGCAGTGGGAGGACACTGGGAAAAGGGGCCGGGAATGGCGCTGTTTGCCCGGATAGAGGAGGCCTTAGGCCGCCGGGAGGTCATTGCGGAGGATCTGGGATACGTGACGGATTCGGTTCGCCAGCTGGTGAGGGACAGCGGATTTCCGGGGATGAAGGTGCTGGAGTTTGCCTTTGACTCCAGGGATTCCGGGTGTGCCAATGATTACCTGCCCCACAATTATGTGGAGAATTGTGTGGCCTATACGGGAACTCATGACAATGAGACCATCTGCGGGTGGTTTGACAGTATCACAAAGGAGGAGCAGCAGCTGGCAAGGGAGTATCTCTGCGACATGAGGACGCCGAAAAAGGAGTTAAACTGGTCCTTTATCAGTCTGATTATGCGAAGCGGCGCCAAAGTGTGTATCATTCCCATGCAGGATTATCTGGGATATGGCAATGAGTGCCGGATGAATAAGCCATCTACCGTGGGAATTAACTGGAAGTGGAGACTGACAGACGGTGAGCTGACAGACGAATTGAAGAAAAAGCTGTATGAGCTGGCCAGAAGGTATGGGAGACTGGCCTGGAGATAGCCGGACAGATATGAGGCGGCAATCATTGAAATTGGCAAAAAAGCATTGTTGGGGATAACACAATGCTTTTTTGCGTGTAATTGTGGCTGAGGTATAAAAAGGATAGGATTGACAAAAGGAGAGGAACGAATATAATAAACACGAGGAATCTTTGCAACAGTACGGAGGAAAATAATGTACGAATTAATACAGGTTTCGGAGAAAAGCTATTATATTCAAAGCCCGGCCAAAATCGGGCTGGTGAAGCTGGGTGAGAAGGAGGTCTGCCTGATTGACAGCGGCAATGACAAGGAGGCCGGCAGAAAGGTCAGGAAGCTTCTGGACGAAAATGGATGGAGCCTGAAAGCCATTTATAATACCCATTCCAATGCGGACCACATAGGAGGAAACAAATATCTCCAGGGGCAGACGGGGTGCAAAATCTACGTGCCGGGAATCGAATGTGCTTTTACATCGCATCCTGTTTTGGAGCCGGCATTTCTGTATGGGGGTTATCCCTTTAAGAATCTTCGCCACAAGTTTTTGATGGCCCAGGAAAGTCAGGCTGAGTATTTGACGGAGGAGTGTCTGCCGGAGGGTTTTAAGCTGATTATGCTGCCAGGACATTTTTTTGATATGGCAGGCTTTCGGACGCCGGATGATGTGGTTTATCTGGCAGACTGCCTGTCAAGCAGGGAGACTATAGATAAGTATCAGATAGGGTTTATCTATGATGTGGGCGCCTATCTGGACACCCTAAATATGGTAAAGACTATGGAGGCAAAAATGTTTATTCCGGCTCACGCGGCGGCATCAGAGGAGATTGCGCCCCTGGCTCAGTACAATATAGACAAGGTGTGGGAGATTGGGGACAGGATTACTGGGATGTGTAAAGAACCCAAAAACTTTGAGGCGATTCTTCAAAGGCTGTTTACGGATTATGGCCTGAGGATGAGTTTTGAGCAGTATGCGCTTGTGGGCAGTACCGTTCGCTCTTATCTGGCCTGGCTTAAGGATACGAAACGGATTGAGGGTATATTTGAGGACAATATGCTGCTGTGGAAAAGCGTTTAACAAATAACTGGTTACAGTAAACAGGTGAGAATTTTGACGAAAACAGGAGGATATGATGGCAGTAGAAAAGGTCAGAAAATATTTCAGTCAATTTGGCATGGAGGGACGTGTGCAGGAGTTTGAGGTGTCCAGTGCAACGGTGGAGCTGGCGGCCCGGGCTCTTCACTGTGAGCCCTGCCGGATTGCCAAAACCTTATCCTTTCTGGCAGGAGGCCATGGAGTGCTGATTGTCATGGCCGGCGATGCCAAGATTGATAACGGAAAGTTTAAGGCTCAGTTTAAGACAAAGGCAAAAATGCTCACTCCGGAGGAGGTGGAGGAGCTTATTGGCCATAAGGTAGGAGGGGTGTGTCCCTTTGCGGTCAATGAGGGAGTGGAGGTTTATCTGGACAACTCCTTAAGGCGCTTTGAGATGGTTTTTCCTGCCTGCGGAAGCGGCAACAGTGCTATTGAGCTGACTATTGAGGAGTTGGAAAAATATTCCGGTTACATATCCTGGCTGGATGTAAGCAAGGGCTGGGAGGGATAAAGATACCATGGGATTTCATGAATCCCAGCTGCAGGCCATCCGGCATAAGGACGGCCCAATGCTGGTGCTGGCAGGTCCGGGATCCGGTAAGACCACAGTGATCACGCACCGGATCCGGAACCTGGTGGAGGAATATCATGCAGACCCGGGCAGTATCCTGGTGATCACCTTTACAAAGGCGGCAGCCCAGGAGATGAAGCTGCGGTTTCAGGCATTGATGGAGGGACGCAGACTTCCGGTGAGCTTCGGAACTTTTCACGGGGTGTTTTTCAGCATTTTAAAGCATGCCTACCGTTATAACGCGTCCAATATTATCCGGGAGGAGCAGCGGATGGGGATCATACGGGAATTGATGGGGCGGTACCACGTGGACGTGGAGGATGAGGCGGAATTCGCCAATGGAATCCTGTCGGAGATCAGCGCGGTCAAGGGTGATATGATCAACCTTGATTATTACTACGCAAAAAATTGTTCTGAGGAGCTGTTTAAAAAGCTGTACCAGGGATATATGGATGCGCTGGTAAGGCAGAGGCTTCTGGATTTTGATGATATGCTGGTCATGTGCTATGAGCTGTTCACTCAGCGAAAGGATATTCTGGCGGCATGGCAGCAGAAGTATCAGTATATTCTGATCGATGAGTTTCAGGACATTAACCGGGTGCAGTATGAGATTGTCAGGATGCTGGCAGCGCCCCAGGATAATCTTTTTATTGTGGGGGATGATGATCAGTCCATCTATCGCTTCCGAGGCGCCAAGCCGGAGATCATGCTGGGGTTTATGAGGGATTATCCCCAGGCAAAGCAGACTCTTTTGGGGATCAACTACCGATCTACGGCAGAGATTGTGGACGCGGCAGGACGGCTGATCCGGCACAATAAGACCCGTTATCAGAAGGAGATCCGTGCCTGGCGGGGAAAGGGGCGTCCGGTGGTCACGGCCGTGTGGGAAAATGCTCCCGCGGAGACAAAGGGAATCGTGGAGGAGATTCAGGATTACGCGCGGATGGGATACAGATGGTCGGATATGGCCGTGCTCTACCGGACCAGCTTAGAGCCCAGACTTTTGGTGGAGCGGCTGATGGAGTACAATATTCCTTTTCGCATGCAGGATACGCTGCCCAACCTCTATGAGCATTGGATCAGTCTGGATATCTGTGCCTATATACGGGTTGCCAGAGACGAGCTGGCAAAAGAGGGGAAAGCCAGACGGGCGGATGTGTTAAGGATCGTCAACCGGCCCAAGCGCTACGTGAATCGGGAGGCTTTAGAGGGATCGGAGATCTCCTGGAACGGGGTGAAATCCTGGTACCGGGACAAGGGCTGGATGGTGGAGCGGATCGAGCAGCTGGAATATGATCTGAGGATGATCAGTAAGATGGTGCCGGTGGCGGCAGTCAATTATATCCGCAAGGGAGTGGGATATGACGAGTATCTGAGGGAGTATGCCGAATACCGGAGAATGAAACCGGAGGAGCTTTTGGAGGTGGCAGATCAGCTGCAGGAGAGCGCGTCCGGTTTTGCCACGGCGGGAGAGTGGTTTGACCATATGACGGAGTATGGGCAGCAGCTAAAAGAGCAGGCAAAAAGCTTTGATCGGGACGGGGATTATGTATCCCTAATGACCATGCACAGCTCCAAGGGGCTGGAGTTTCCGGTTGTATATATTCTGGATGCCAATGAACGGGTGACTCCCCACCACAAAGCAGTGCTGGACGCGGATATGGAGGAGGAGCGGCGGATGTTTTATGTGGCCATGACCAGGGCAAAGGACCGGCTTCATGTGTGCTATGCCAAGGAGCGGTACGGGAAGGAGCAGGAGAGGTCCCGGTTTGTTGATGAGTATTTGGGGGAGGGGAATTAGATAAGGAGTAACCATGGGATACATTCATATTTATTGCGGGGACGGAAAGGGGAAGACTTCAGCGGCGCTGGGACTGGCAGTTCGTGCGGCAGGCCGTGGACGGAAAATACTGATTGTCCGCTTCCTTAAAACGGAGGATTCCGGGGAGGTGCGGATATTGCGGCAGATTCCGGGAATTGTGGTGACTTTCTGTGACCGGGAGTTTGGCTTTGTGTCGCGGATGGAGGAAAAAGAGAGAGAAGAGGCAGCAAAATACTACCAGAGAAGATTTGAGAGGGCATGCCAGGAGGCCCAAAAGGGGGCATATGACGTGCTGATTCTGGACGAGCTTCTGGCTGCATGTAATTACGGGATGGTGCAGGAGGAGGCTGTGACAGAATTTTTAAAGAATCGGCCAGAACGGCTGGAGGTGGTTCTGACGGGAAGAAATCCATCAAAGAGGCTTTTGGAGCTGGCGGATTATGCATCGGAGATTGAGATGAGAAAGCATCCCTTTGAGAAGGGGGTTTTGGCCAGAGAGGGAATTGAGTATTAAGTTGCTGTTCACACCATGACTAATCACTCCGCTGATTAGTCATGAGCCAGTACAGTTATGGGGCCAAAGCATATGCCCCATCGCCGCAGGCGATTTCAAATGGGCATATGCTGTTACGTTCACAGGGCACCTGTGAACGTAACAGTATTAAGTTTGCGATAAATACATCTTGCTTTTGTGCCGGTATTTTGATAAAGTGAAGCTGTAAAGCAAGGAGGCTTTATTTATGTTCACAGGATACTTAAGAGCAGCAGTGTTTTTAGGAAACAAAAGCGTTTTAATGGTAACTGTCTAACGGACTATGAGAAAGAAGCTGTATGAAGGAGAAAGCTGGTATGGAACAGAATAAAAATGTGAATGAGGAAATGGAGCAGGAGGAGATGACCGTCACATTGACGCTGGATGACGGAAGTGAGCTGGAATGTGTGGTGCTGACGATTTTTGATGCTGGAGAGAGAGAGTATATTGCCCTGCTTCCCATGGAGGGGGATGAGGCCGAGGAGGGAGAGGTGTATCTGTATCGCTACTCGGAGGATTCGGAGGGCAATCCCAGTCTGGAGAATATTGAGGATGATGAGGAGTACGAGATTGTAGCTGATGCCTTTGACGAGCTGTTAGATGAGCAGGAGTATGACGAGCTGGTGGGTGAGGATGAGGAGTAAGCCGGACAAGGAGATGCTCCATGTGAACAGTAACAGCTGATTTTTATCCAAGCCCGGGCTTGACGGGAAGGGAATTTTTCATTATACTGTTTTTATTGGCCGCACAAGCTGCCGTGGATACAGAAGTATTTTTAGAACAAGGCGGGAAAGTAGAGTACTCCTGCCGGAATGTGTGATTTTAAGAAGCATAAGTCGTGAAATGGTACCAGGAAGGTGACCGGTATTCTCAAAGAATACCTGTTGTTTTTCTGGTATTTTTGTTTCATAAAAATTGCTCTTTGCAGAGCGAAAATGTTTTATGACAATGTGCGTTTTTGTGAATTATTTATCATCTGAACCAATGGGATTACGGCCGGATTGTTTTAAAGCAGGAGAGGAGACCAGGATGAAAAAAGCATGGAAAAGAGCGGTGGCTATGACCACGGCGTTTATTTTATTAGTCAGCGGATGTTCGGGGAAGGAGAATGATTCCCGGGGAAAAGGGGAAACGGGAGCAGAAGCCGGAGAGAAGCGGGAGGACGTGATTGTGGTGATGGGGCCCTCCTCGGAGCCGGAGGCAGGGTTTGATCCGGCCTATGGCTGGGGAGCCGGGGAGCATGTCCATGAGCCGTTGATTCAGAGCACTTTGACGGTGACAACGCCGGATTTGAAAATAGGGTATGATTTGGCAACGGACATGGAGGTGTCAGAGGACGGGCTGGTGTGGACCGTAAAGCTTCGGGACGATGCGGTTTTTACAGACGGGGAGCGGCTGACGGCTGAGGATGTGGCATTTACGTACAATACGCTGAAGGATACCAGCTCGGTCAATGATTTTACCATGCTGGACAGGGCAGAGGCAAGGGATGACACAACGGTGGTGTTTTATATGGCGCGACCCTATTCCATCTGGCCCTATACCATGGCTGTCACGGGAATTGTTCCGGAGCATGCATACGGGCCGGATTACGGGGAAAAGCCTATCGGGTCGGGGCGCTATATGCTAAAGCAGTGGGACCGGGGACAGCAGATTATTTTGGAGGCAAACCCGGATTATTACGGGGAGAGCCCGAAAATGAAAAAAGTGACGATCCTTTTTATGGAGGAAGACGGGGCCTTTGCGGCAGTCCGATCTGGTCAGGCGGACCTGGCATACACGGCGGCGGCTTACTCGGATCAGACGATTCCCGGGTATGAGCTTTTGGCCTTTCAGACGGTGGACAACCGGGGATTTAATCTGCCGGCTGTGGAGGCGGGAGCCCATGGGGGAAATGATTTTACCGGGGACGTGAATGTGAGACGGGCTGTCAATCTGGGGCTCAATCGGCAGCAGATGATTGACAATGTGCTGAACGGATACGGGAGTCCGGCGTACAGTGTGTGTGATAAAATGCCCTGGTACAATGAGGCGGCCAAGGTGGAATGGGATCCCCAAGCGGCAAAGGAGCTTTTGGAGGAGGCAGGCTGGAAGGAGGGAACAGGCGGAATCCGGGAAAAGGATGGAGTGCCGGCAGCCTTTACTCTCATGTATCCGGCCGGTGATTCGGTGCGGCAGGCCCTGGCGGCAGACACGGCTAATCAGCTGAGAGAGATTGGAATTGAGGTAAAAACGGAGGGAGTCGGGTGGGACGTGGCCTATGACCGGGCTATACGGGAGCCCCTTATGTGGGGATGGGGCGCCCATACGCCTATGGAGCTTTATAATATCTATCACAGAGCACCGGGAGAGGAGTATGCAAAGTATTCTCCCTATGGCAATGATCAGGTGGATCGGTATATGGATGAGGCCTTGGCCTGCGGGGATCTGGAAGAGTCCTATGAGCTGTGGAAAAAGGCCCAGTGGGACGGAGACGGGGGGATTATTCAGCAGGGAGATATTCCCTGGGTATGGCTGGTGAATCTGGATCATTTGTACTGGGCCAGTAAGGAGCTAAAGGTAGCGGAGCAAAAGCTGCATCCCCACGGACACGGATGGTCGATCGTCAATAATGTAGATCAGTGGGAGTGGAGGAGAGATGGAGAAAACTGAGCTGGGAATAGGACCGGGGATAGTACGTTTCCTGGCAGGAAAATGCCTGCGGGGAGTGCTGCTTTTATTTCTGGTAAGCGGGGCGGCCTTCTGGCTGGTGTCCATGTCCCCTTTGGATCCCTTGTCCGCCAATGTGGGGCAGACGGCTATGGGAAGCATGAGCCAGGAGCAGATTGAAAAGCTTCAGACTTACTGGGGAGTGGGGGCGCCGCCTGCAAAACGGTTTTTATCATGGGCAGGGGATTTTTTTCGGGGAGACATGGGCGTATCTCTGCTGTATCGTCAACCGGTGGCCAGGGTGATTCGGGTGAAGCTAATGAATTCTCTGTGGCTGATGGCAGCAGCCTGGGTGATTTCCGGGGCTGTGGGATTTGGACTGGGAATCCTGGCAGGGGTGAAAAAGGGGAGTGCGGCAGACCGGGTAATATCTGCCTATGCCCTGGTGACAGCCAGCACCCCGTCCTTTTGGCTGGCCCTGGTATTTCTTATGATTTTTGCCGTGTGGCTGGGATGGTTTCCGGTGGGACTTAGCGTTCCGATCGGGATGGAGGCGGCGGGAGTGACCTTGGCAGACCGGATTTGGCATGGTTTTTTACCGGCGCTGACCTTGTCGGTTACGGGGATTTCCAATATTGCCCTTCACACCCGGGAGAAAATGATTCAGGTGATGGAAAGCGATTATGTGCTGTTTGCCCGTGCCAGAGGGGAGAGTACCGGCCGCATTGTCTGGCAGCACGGAGTGCGGAATATTCTTTTGCCGGCGCTGACCTTGCAGTTTGGCTCTGTCAGTGAGATTTTTGGCGGCTCCATTCTGGTGGAGCAGGTGTTCTCCTATCCCGGGCTGGGCCAGGCGGCGGTGACGGCAGGCTTGGGAAGCGATGTGCCCCTATTGCTGGCAATCACGGTAATCAGCGCGGCCATAGTCTTTGTCGGCAATCTGGCGGCAGATCTGCTTTATCAGGTGGTGGATCCCAGACTGAGCCGGGAAAGGGGGAGAGCCTGATGAGAAAGGATTGCAGGACAGAGAAACAAAACAGAGGCAAAGGATGCCGGAACCGGCGTGTTTTTCTGTTGTGTCTGGCCGCTCTTTTCCTGATGCTTTTGGCAGGAATTACCTTGGCAGGTATAGTGGAGGCCGATGCGGCTCTGACAACGGATTTTTCCAGAAAGAATCTGGCCCCCTGCCTGGAATATCCCTTTGGCACAGACTGGATGGGACGTGATATGTTTGTGAGGACCCTGGCCGGCCTCTCCTTAAGCATCCGCATCGGGCTTTTGACAGCAGGCATCAGCAGCGTGATTGCCCTTGGGCTGGGAATAACGGCGGCCCTGGGAAAATATGCGGACGGGGTGATCGGCTGCATGATTGATGTGGTAATGGGGATTCCTCATATGCTTTTATTGGTATTGATCTCCTTTGCCATGGGAAAGGGGTTCTGGGGTGTGGTAACGGGAATTTCACTGACACATTGGACCTCCCTGGCAAGACTTCTGCGGGCAGAGGCTCTTCAGTTAAAGGAGAGCCAGTATGTGAAGATTGCGGGAAAGCTGGGAAAGGGCCCCTTTTACATTGCATGGAAGCATATGACTCCTCATCTTTTGCCCCAGCTTTTGGTGGGAGTGGTCCTTATGTTTCCTCATGCGATTCTGCATGAGGCCGGAATTACATTTCTGGGCTTTGGCCTGTCTCCGGAGCAGCCAGCCATAGGGATTATCCTGTCGGAGAGCATGAGCTATCTCTCCATGGGAAGGTGGTGGCTGGCGTTGTTTCCCGGGCTTTTGCTGGTGCTGGTGGTGATAATGTTTCATGTCATCGGAAACGCGGCCGGCAGCGTGCTGGATCCGGGGCAGGCTCACCGGTAGGGGCAAGAAAAGATACGGATCATATGGTACCTGTGAACCGTAACAAAGAAAAACTGAAGGAAGGGAACAGGTTGTGGAACCAAATAAAGATAAGGGAGCTCCATTGCTTGAGGTGAGGAACCTGTCCGTCTCCTTTACCCGGTATGAAGGGGTGTGGAGGCAGACAAAACAGTGGGCGGTGCGGGACTTAAGCCTGAATGTATGGGCAGGAGAGATGGTGGCGGTGGTGGGATCTAGCGGTTCGGGAAAAAGTCTGCTGGCCCATGCCGTCATGGGACTTCTCCCCTACAATGCTTCCCGGGACGGGGAGATTTACTATGAGGGGGAGCTTCTCACAGAGAAGCGATTAAGGGAATTGAGAGGAAGAGAGGTTGTGCTGGTTCCTCAGAGTGTTTCCTATCTGGATCCGCTGATGCGGGTGGGCGAGCAGGTGCAAAAGGGGGATAAAAGCCCAAAGGCCAGAGAACGGTGCCGTCAGGTGCTTAAGCGGTACGGACTGGGGAAAGAGACAGAAAGGCTCTATCCCTTTGAGCTGTCCGGCGGCATGACCCGAAGGATTCTCATCTCCACGGCCGTCCAGGAAAAGCCCCGCCTGGTTATTGCAGACGAGCCTACGCCGGGACTTCACCTGGAGGCGGCAAGGAGAGTCATGTCTCATTTCCGGGAGATTGTGGATGAGGGGGCGGGAGTTTTGGTGATCACCCATGATTTGGAGCTGGCTCTTTTGGTGGCAGACAGGATTGTGGTGTTTTATGGGGGAACAAACTTAGAGGAGGCGTGGGCAGAGGACTTTGCGGACGAAAAGAGGCTTCGGCATCCGTATACCAAGGCCTTGTTTCGCGCCATGCCTCAGAACGGTTTTCACCCGCTGCCGGGAGTTCAGCCCTATGGGAGGGAGCTGCCGGAGGGATGTGTATTTGCACCGCGGTGTGGGGAATGTGAGGCCCGATGTCACGAACCGGTTTACTACCGGAGTGTGAGGGGCGGGATGGTCCGGTGCTGGAAGGAACAGAGCGGATGATGCAATGGCTTAAGGGGCATCTGCTTTGGCTCCATAACTGTACTGGCTCATGACTAATCAACGGAGTGATTAGCCATGGTGTGAAAAGTAACGAAAAGTAACAGAGGAAACAAAAATGAACCAAGCCGGGGTTGATAATTTTGTCATTTAAAAGTATCATGTAATGATAGAAAATTATCCCCTGCACGTGGAAAACCGTGATGCTTGCGGCTTTGAGATTTATGGATACAGGGGAGGGATGAAGGAAAGCACTGGAGAAAGGAGCAAAAAACAAGCAGTATGGAGCATAAGATCGACCGCAATAATTTTATGATGCAGCTGGCGACCTTTGTGGTAAATAAACGAAATGCATTTGTGGTATTGTTTGCCATCGCGTGTATTTACTGCCTGACCACGTTAAACAGGGCAAAGGTCAACACAGAGCTGACGGATTACCTGCCTGACACAACCGAGACCAGACAGGGCCTGGATATTATGGATCAGGAGTTTACGACCTTTGGTTCCGCCAAAATCCTGGTGACAAACATTACATATGAAAACGCGCTTAAGGAGGCCAGGGCCTTAGAGGAGATCAAGGGAATTTCCTCTGTCAGCTTCTATGACTGGGATGACAAGGACGGTGCCTATGAGGATGACGATATTTCCGATTACTACAAGGATGCCTGCGCCCTTTACTCTCTGACCTTTGAGGAAGAGGAGGATACGGAGCTCTCCCAGAAGGCCATTGCCAATGTGCGGGAGCAGTTAAAGGAGTATCAGACTTATTTTTATACAACAGTAGATAAGGATGACAATGCCGCTCTGAAGGAGGATATGAAGGGAATTTTGGCGGTGGCAGCGGCTATTATTCTGCTGGTGCTGCTTTTCACCTCCGGCACTTACATGGAGATTGTCATTTTTATGATGACCTTTATTGTGGCCATTGTGCTGAATACGGGGACGAACTTCTGGTTCGGCGAGATTTCCTTTGTGACCAATGCGGTGGCGGCTGTGCTGCAGCTGGCCTTGTCCATTGACTATGCCATTATTTTGTTCCACCGCTTTATGGAGGAGCACGAGACTAAGGAAACCATCGAGGCGGTGACCGTGGCCCTCAGCAAGGCTATTCCGGAGATCTCCTCCAGCAGTCTGACTACCGTATCCGGTATGATTGCACTGATGCTGATGCAGTTCGGAATCGGAATGGATCTGGGGCGTGTTCTGACAAAAGCAATTGTTTTCAGCCTGATTACGGTGTTCTTTTTGATGCCGGCCATGATTGTCATGTCCTCCAAGTGGATTGAGAAGACGGTGCACAAAAGCTTTGTGCCTTCCATCCGCATATGGGGACAGTTGGTGGTGGCCACCAGATATCTGGTGCTTCCGGTTTTCGTTGCGGTCATGATCGGCGGCTGTATTCTTTCCAGCCGATGCGAATATGTGTATGACCATGGCTCCATCGAGGCGGACAAAATGAACGAGTATATGACCTCCAAGGTACGGATTGAGAAAACCTTTGAGGTGACTAATACCATGGCAGTGGTGGTGCCTAAGGGAGACTACCAGAAGGAAGCCAGGATCATCGAGGGCTTGGAGCAGGTGGACCGGGTGGACACTGTGCTGGGCCTAAGCAACATTGAGGTGGATGACAATGGAAAATATATTCTGGTAAATGAGCTGACGCCCCGGGAGTTTGCGGAGGTGGCGGATGTGGACCTAGATCTGGTGCGCATTCTCTACCGGTTTTATGCCATTGACAAGGAGCAGTACGGCGCCTTCATGAAGAATCTGGATGAATACCGGATTCCCATCATTGATATGGTTGACTTTATTTACGACCAGAAGGAAAAGGGGGCTATTGATCTGGACGATGATTTGTCGGAGGATGTGGACGACCTTCACGAGGCGCTCAGCAATGCCAGACAGCAGCTGGAGGGGGAGAATTATTCACGGATCGTGTTCACCATGACCGGGCCGGTGGAGGGGGAGGAGACCTTTCAGATCATCGACCAAATTCGGAATATTGCAAACACTTACTATGATGAGGTATATGTGGTGGGAGATTCCACCAGCGACTATGATCTGAGTAAATCCTTCCGCACGGACAATGTAAAGATCAGCGTGCTGACCGCTTTGTTTGTGGGGATTATCCTGCTGTTTACCTTTCAGTCAGCAGGGCTGCCGATCATGCTTGTGCTTACCATACAGAGCAGCATCTGGATCAATTTTTCCATACCGCCTCTTAAGGGAAGCACCATGTTTTTTTTAAGCTATCTGATCGTCAGCGCGATTCAGATGGGCGCTACCATTGACTATGCCATTGTGATTACCAGCCGTTATATGGATCTTCGCAAGAAGATGACAGACAAAAAGCAGGTGGTTATCGAGGCGCTGAATCAGGCGTTTCCCACGGTTGCAACTTCCGGAACGATTCTTACCTGTGCCGGCTTTGCTGTGGGGCGGCTGACGTCCAACGCCATCATCGCTTCCCTGGGAAAGGCTCTGGGGGCAGGCACCCTGGTGTCCATTATCCTTGTTATGACCGCTCTTCCCCAGATTCTTCTGGTGTTTGACTGGCTGATTGACCGGACGGAATTTAACCGCGGGGCGGTGAAGGGAAAGGAAGAAGCCGCAAAAGGGGCGGGAAAAGCCGCTGAAATTGCGGGGGAGAAGAAAGCCGAGGGAAAGGCTGAAGGAGAAGAGGACGAGGCTGAGATATGTGGAAAAACAGCAGAAAAGTCTCGGGAGGCCAGTGAGGCAAAAGAAGAGCCGGCGAGAGCTGTAAAACTACCGGAGAAATCCCAAAAAGAAATTACAACGGCAGGAAGGGGGCGCTGACAATGAAGAGAATTTTAAAGGAAACCGCAATGCTTCTGGCAGCGGCCGTTCTGGCAGCATCTTTGCCGGTGCCAGTCTTCCATGTGCATGCGGACGAGACGGTTATCTCCATCCGCACGGCGGAGGATTTAATGGATTTGAGCCGGGCATGCACCTCGGAGCTTTATTCTGAGGGGAAAACCGTAAGTCTGGAGGCGGATATCAACTTAAGCGGAAAGGATTTTAAGCCCATCCCTGTATTTTGCGGCACATTTGAGGGAAATGACCATACCATCAGCGGAATGGCCATTGAAGAGGCCGGATCCAGTTTGGGCCTGTTCCGCTATCTGGAGGAGGAGGCAGTTGTACGGAATCTGAGGGTGTCAGGAGAATTAAAGCCGGACGGCAGCAGAAAAAAGATCGGCGGTATTGCTGGTACAAATAAGGGAACTATCCAGAACTGCAGCTTTTCGGGAAAAGGAGAAGCCTTGGAAAATCTCGGAGGGATTGTGGGAATCAATGAAGAAACCGGAGTGATTGAGAGGTGTAAAAACCAGGCAGAGCTCACAGGAAACCGGAGAATCGGAGGAATTGCCGGCGAGAATGTGGGATATATAGCAGATTGTCTCAATGACGGGGAGATCAACACGGCATCCGAGGGTATCGATGAGGACACCGGTGAAAAGAGCGGGATTTCCGTGAACCGGGAGGAGCTTAACAGCCCGATTGTGATTGAAAAGGTTTACGATGTGGGAGGAATTGCAGGCCTTTCCTCGGGAAGTATCCAGAGATGCACCAATTCGGGCCCGATTGGGTATGGCCGTACAGGCTACAATATCGGCGGTATTGCCGGACGCCAGACCGGGATTCTGGTTCTGTGTGAGAACGAAGGAGCTGTGACAGGAAGAAAGGATGTGGGAGGAATCGCCGGGCAGATGGAGCCTCTTTTGACCATTCAGTACGGGGAAGATACTTTTGACCGGATCCATGATCAGGTTGACCAGATCGGGGATACGGCTGATGCTATGCGGCAGGAACTCCACAGCACAACCGATGCCTCCATCGGCAATCTGGATCGGGTGGATGAGATCATGAAGGAGATCCGGGATATTACCAGAGGCAAAAAGAATGACCGAAAAATCAAGCGGGACGATTTTGGAACCGATGCGGGAAAACAGCTGGATCAGATTGATGAGATTCTGGCTAATATGGAATTTGACTTGGGAAGCCGCTCAGCGGAGCGTGCTGGCGGCCGGGTGCGGGCCAATGTGCAGCGGGCCAGGGAAATTTTGGCGCAGCTGAGAAACAGCGGCAAGGGAGATTCCCGGGACCAGGACGGGGAAACAGAAGAATCCGCGGGCGGAGAGCTGCCATTGCCCGGGGATTATATTCCCGATGAAGATGCAGTGCTTCCGGAGGAGTTGCAGTACCTTTATGAATTATTAAAGGAGCTGCAGGAATGTGCGGAAAATATCAGCAGTGACACGGAAATCATGATCGGAGACGGAATAAACGGCGTGGTGGACGGTGTCCGGGATTTTGAGGATGATCTGGATTCTCTCAGGGTGGCGTCCAAGGATCTGCTTGATATGACCAGGGACTATAAGGATCAGCTTTTTGATGATGTGGACGGCCTTGATGAGGATGTGACCGGACGGCTGGATCAGCTGTATGATGAGCTGGATTATCTGTCCGATAATCTGAAATCAGGAAAGGATCAGCTTCGGGCCCAGGCAGACCGTCTGTCCGAGCAGATGGACGGGATGCATGATATCATAACAGAGGGCAAAGATCGTTTCGCATCGGAGAGAGATAAGATAACCAATGATGAAGAGCCTGTGTTTGAGGATGTTTCAGATAAGGTCACGGATCTGGCAAACGGTATGATTATCGGATGTGTAAACCGGGGAGATATTTTTTCTGATTTCCAGGCCGGAGGTGTGGTGGGAACTATTGGGATAGAGCTGGATCTGGACCCGGAGGAGGATATTGAGACCTACGGGGAGGAGTCTCTTTACATGAACCGCTATGCCCAGGCTGCCGTGCGGAGCTGCCGCAATGAGGGGGATATTGCAGTCCGGCAGGACTATGCCGGAGGAATCGCCGGAAGCGCCAAAATCGGAGTGCTGGTCTCCAACCAGAATTATGGAGACATCAGTACCATTGACGGAGATTATGCCGGAGGAATCGCCGGAAGCAGCAAGTCTCTGATAAGCGGAAGCTATACCATGTGCGAGGTCATCGGTAACCATTACGCCGGGGGCATTGTGGGCCTTGGAAAGAATCTAAAAGATAACTGTGCCATGGTGAGCGTGGTGTCCGAAGAGGGCGAATGGAGAGGAAGCATTGCCGGTGACAGAGACGAGGAAGGGCAGGTCAGCGGAAATATATATGTGGATGACGGTTTGGGTGCTGTGGATGGAATCACCTTCCGGGGGGAGGCAGAGGGAATAACCTACGAAGCTCTCCTTAAAAAAGAGGAGCTGCCGCCGGAATTTCACAGCCTGACCGTGACTTTTCTGGCGGACGGGCAGACGGTAGAACAGATCGTCTGCCAATATGGTCAGTCCCTGTCCAAAGAGCATATGCCGCAGGTTCCAAAAAAGGACGGATTTTTTGAGCAGTGGGAGGATACGGATTTGTCCGATATCCGAAAAAATTATAAGATCCATGCCCGATACCAGCCCTGGACCACAACCATCGCCAGCTCGGATGAGCCGATGCCGTTTATTCTGGCAGAGGGAGCCTTTTATCCTGAGGCAAGGATTTGCGTGGAGGAATATGACCGCGGCCAGACGGAGGCTTTAAATCTCTCGTTCCCTGCCGGATGCCGGCAGACAAAAGATTTTGCCTATGAGATTCAGGATTCGGAGAATGGGGCTGTTCCGGCTGCGGTAAGGCTTCATGTGCTGGCCGGGTCGGCGGACCGTATAGGGATTGTAAGAGATGGCGATCTTGAGATAGTGGATGCCATGAGAGACGGGGAATATTTGATCCTTGAGGCGGAGGCATCCGGCCGGATTGTGCTGTTGAAAGCTTTTCCTGTCTGGGGAATTGTCCTGGCGGCAGTGATTGTCCTGGCTCTTTTGGCAATCATAATAGGAAAAGGCAGATGGAAGAAGGAAAAGAAAGCATGAAACTGGAAGCAAAAAATCTTTCGTTCCGATACGACAACGGAAACCGAAAAATTTTGAATAATGTCAGCCTTTGCCTGGAAAGCGGAGACAGGCTGGGGCTGACGGCTCCCAGCGGGTTTGGAAAAACTACCTGCTGTAAAATACTGGCAGGCTATGAGCAGCCGGACAGCGGTCAGGTTCTGGTGGATGGAAGGCCACTCTCCAGCTATAAGGGCTACTGTCCGGTGCAGATGATCTGGCAGCATCCGGAATTGTCCGTAAATCCAAGGCTGAAAATGCGGGAGGCGCTCAGGGAAGGTATGCATATAGATCAGCGGATCACAGACGGGCTGGGGATTGAAAAGGGATGGCTGGACCGATTCCCGGGAGAGCTTTCCGGCGGGGAGCTGCAGCGCTTCTGTATTGCCAGAGCCTTGGGAGAAGGCACTAAAATTTTATTGGCAGACGAGATCAGCACTATGCTGGATCTGATCACCCAGAGCCAGATATGGAGTTTTCTTCTGAGGGAGGTGGAAAGCCGCAAAATAGGCCTTTTGGTGGTCAGCCATTCGGAGGCTCTTTTGGATAAAATATGCAACAGAAAAATGGATTTGAGCAAGGAGGACCAGGAATGGACGTAGGAGAGCTGCTGAGGCAGGTGAAGAAAGGAACCATAGAACCTGACCAGGCAGAGGAGCTGCTTAAAAACCTTCCCTATGAGGATTTGGGGTATGCCAAGCTGGATTTTCACCGGAGGCTTAGAACCGGGTTTGGGGAGACTGTATTCTGTCAGGGAAAACCGGATGCATATCTGGTGGAGATTTACCAGAAGATTTTTGAGCGGGACGGAGAGGTTTTGGGAACCAGGGCCACTAAGGAGCAGCACGAATTGGTGAGAAAGGCGGTTCCCCAGGTGGTGTTTGACCCGATTTCCCGGATATTGAAGGTGGAGCATCCTGATAAGAAACGATCGGGAAATGTGGTGGTCTGCACAGGAGGAACCGCCGATATTCCTGCGGCGGAGGAGGCGGCTCAGACTGCCGAGTACTTCGGCAGCCGGGTCAGCCGGATCTATGATGTGGGGGTGGCCGGGATTCACAGGCTTTTGTCCAAGCGGGAACAGCTTGCCTCGGCCAACTGTATTGTGGCTGTGGCAGGAATGGAGGGAGCCTTGGGAACCGTGGTGGCAGGGCTGGTGGAATGTCCGGTAATCGCAGTGCCCACATCCGTGGGCTACGGGGCATCCTTTCACGGTCTTTCGGCTCTGCTGACAATGATCAATTCCTGTGCCAACGGGATTTCCGTGGTAAATATTGACAATGGATACGGAGCCGGATATGTGGCAACGCAAATAAACAGACTGGCGGTGAGATAAAATGGGAAAAATACTTTACTTGGAATGTAATTCGGGAATCAGCGGAGATATGACCGTAGGGGCGCTGCTGGATCTGGGAGCGGATCAAAAAGCTCTTGTAAGGGCTCTGGACAGCATGGGGCTTTGTGGGTATCATCTCCATTTTGGACGGAAGGAGACCTGCGGGCTGGATGCTTTTGACTTTGATGTGCATCTGGAGGAGAGTGGCGAGAGTCACGAGCATGGGCACAGCCATGGAGAGGGCCACGGTCACGAGCATGGGCACAGTCATGAAGAGGGCCACGGTCACGAGCATACACACAGTCATGAGGCCTGCCATAATCACAGCCATGACGAGTCTCACGGTCACGTACATGGCCACCATCACATTCACAGAAATCTCTATGACGTATATGAGATCATTGACCGTTTGGATGCCGGCAGCCGTGTGAAAGAGCTGGCCAGGAAAATGTTTCGGATCGTGGCAGAGGCAGAATCCAAGGCCCACGGGCTTCCCATTGATCAGGTGCATTTTCATGAAGTAGGGGCAATCGATTCCATTATTGACATTGTAAGCGTGGCATTCTGTATAGATAATCTGGATATTCATGAGGTAGTCGTGTCCCCCCTCTCTGAGGGCCACGGTCATGTACACTGCCGGCACGGTGTTCTTCCGGTGCCGGTGCCGGCCACGGCCAATATTGCGGTTGCATATAAGCTGGAGCTGCAGTTTACCGACAATGACGGGGAAATGGTGACCCCCACCGGCGCCGCCATAGCAGCGGCCCTGCGGACGAGAAAAGAGCTTCCGTCCGGCTTCAGGCTTATAAAAACCGGTATGGGAGCCGGCAAAAAGGTGTTTCGCCAGGCTAATGTGCTGCGTGCCATGCTGTTAGAGGAAAACAGGCGGGATATGATGCCGGGAGAGACTGCCGGTATGGCGGATACCGGAGGAGAAGGAAAATCAGAAAATCCGGAAACCGGGATGTGGGTTTTGGAGACAAACTTAGATGACAGTACCGGAGAAATGCTGGGCCTTGCCATGGAATGTTTGCTTGAGGCCGGGGCGGCAGATGTGTGGTACACCCCGATCTTTATGAAGAAAAACCGCCCGGCTTATGTGCTTTCCGTTCTCTGCCGGGAATCGGTCCGGGAGCTTTTGGAGGATATTTTGTTTACCCAGACCACCACCATCGGGATCCGCCGTCACAGGGTTTTGCGAACCGTGATGGAGCGGGAGACAGAAAATGTGGAGACAGAGGATGGCATTGTCAAGGTAAAAATCTGCAGCCATAAGGGGAAGCGTTATTTCTATCCGGAATATGAGAGTGTTCGGGAAATTTGCAGAAAAATCGGAAAGGATTTCCAGAGTGTCTATTGGGAGGCGAGAAAAGCGGCTGAGTCCTCTCAAAGGTAAGTATGCAAAGACAGGCAGGGGCTGATGCGTGATTTCATGCATCAGCCCCCGTCTTAAATCTGCCTGTCGGGCCCCCGTTTTGACTATCGGATACAGTTCTCTATAAACTCATCATTATTATTAAACTCTCTTCCGGATCCTGCTATGATCACCACAAAACGAATTTCCGAGCCGGAAAAGCTGGTGTAAAATTCAAGATCCATCCCTTTGCCGTCTTCATCGGTTCCCTTGTAAAGGTAATAGTACCAACTGCCTGTTGAGTAGGCCTTGGCTGAGGAGGAAATTAAGGAAGGATTCTGCAGGAACGTAATCTCCGGAATCATTTCTTCAACCACCACATCGCTCAGTTCTTTCAAACCCTCTTCTCCAAAAAGGGCCCTGAGATAGGAAATACTCTCTTCCTCCACGGCCATAACCAGGATTCTTCCATCAGAATCCGTATTTGCCTCATGAAAGCCAATCATCCCGCTCTCATCATCCTTTATGTAATCATATCCATTGGGGATAATCACCTTCATGCCGGATACAGAGGCTTCCGTTTCCCGTGTCTGTACAGTGCCGTCCTTGATCCAGGCTCCGCTTTCGTCAACGGTATAGCCGTCCGGTGTTGTGGCTGAAGTCAGGCAATAGCCCTGATCGTTAAAATAATAGCTTCTACCGCCCACCCAGTACCAGCCGCCGGACAGACAGCTACCGTCTGTGTTCTGATAAAACCATCCGGTTGTGTCCTGCTTCCACTCTCCGGCGAAGCTGGTAAAGGCAGCTGTCAGCATAAAGCCTGCCGTTAGTGCCGCTGTGATCCAATTCCTTCTCCTCATTGTTGTTCTCCTCCATGATTTTCTGGATTTTGCAGATTTTTCTATCATTATATCATTGAGAGCCCAAAATGGAAAGGCTGCTTTTTATCGGTGCATCCGGATTATTCGGCCCAAAATGCTTTAAGATAACCATCGGCTCTACAGAGCTGTGATTTGCGATCCGGATTCCCTTTTTGGCGGCAGCCTCACTGACAAAGTACTCGTCCGCCGAGGCCTGTCCAAACCGCAGAAGCTGTGCGGACTCGGCATCCTTGTAGACGCCAAACTCTCCGTGGCCCTGAAGAAGGATACATCCATAGCAGGCGCTGTCTGAGATCACCACGGATTTTCCCGGCTCTATGGTAAGCTCCTTTGCGCTGAAATATTCGTTTCCGTAGCTGATCCATTTTTCCACATAACCGTCACCGGTTTTTGCCGTCACAGGAGGTCTTGCGTAGGTTTCGCGGAAATTTGGATCCACATTTTTCTCCCAGTCAAGCATGGTCATCAGATAGTCAATGTCATGCTTTTTGTCGTTGGGGGCAAACTGCGCCAGCTTGTCAAAGGTATTGACCTCCCCGGCGGTAACATTGTCAAAGGTGGCCCGGACATCGCTGTTCCACTGGGGCTCATAGGTGACAAAGGAGCCGGGGGCATGGATGATTCCCGCAGGGATAAACCATCCGGTGCCGGGCTTTAGGCGGTAGGCCCTTGACAGCTCTGTGATCCGGTTATCATCGGTCTCAAACTTTTCCAGACATTCTCTCACCTGTTCTTTTGTGACGGAGGGATCAAAGCCCAGAAAGCTGTAGGGAAAATCTCCTTCGTATGTGTTCAGCTGAGGCGGATAGTAATAGGATTCCGGCTTGGCTAAGCGGCCCACATTGGCAGCTGTCTCAAAGGTCAGATGCACATGGAAAAAAAGAGGGGTCTTGTAGTCATAAAGCTTTGAGAATACAGGCATAGTACCGTATTTTTCCATTAGTTCCTCACCGATGATCTCACTTCCCAGCAGTCCCACAAAATCCCGGAGAAGGATTTTACCTTTTGTTCCGGTTCCGGTCTGGACATAGCTGAGCCCTTCGTCCTCCTCATGGCCCCGGTTGGAGTAGGCAAAATTGATGGAGCTTAACCACCGCTCCTTGATCTCACCACGGTTGATTCCCAGAGCATAGTAATCATCGGGGTGGAGGCGCAGGCGCCGTCCGGCCTTTCCCCAGGCTCTCGGAACAAATGTGGGAATAAGGCGCAGAACACCCTCTCCCCGTTCAAATACTTCCCGGATTTTCTTTTCATTACCCATACAGATTCCTCTCTTTCTAAATGTTATGATGTTGGGGTCAAAAGAACTTTTGACCCTGGTATCATGTTATGCAGCTTTTGATGCTGTATCATACACCCTGTGAAAGTCATGTGCTATTCCATGATTTTCAGGTTATTCTGCCGAATAAAGGCTTCGATGGCCAAAGATCCTTCCACAGCTCCGATTTCCAACCGATTGGACAGAGCTTTCCTGGCTTTCAAAACCGGAAGCATCCCCCGTTCTCGATGAAATGCGCGGCCTTTGGGGATGCAGTTGCCCGGCTCAATGCCAACCACCTCCCCTATGTCCTCGGAGATCATGGCATCGGCTCAGACCCTTATGGACAACGAGATTCTCACCTTTGCCCAGGGCACGTCTGGCAGTGTGATCAAGGATGAGTGGAAGTACCTTTACCGGGCGGCTGCCAACAATGATATTGCACTTCCCTCTGTGTTCAATCTGATTGAAAAGCAGGGCTATGGCAATGTGGCGGTTTTCTACAGCCAAGACGAGGTGGCCATCCACATCAAGGAGCTTTTTGAGGAGGGGTGCAAGGAGCGGGGCATTGATATTGTGGCCATGGAAACCTTTGACACGGGGGATACGGATTTTTCAGCCCAGATGACAAACATTGTATCATCCAGACCGGAGTTTGTTTTTCTTTCCTGTGTGGGCGATTTTACCGGCATTGCCGTAAAGCAGCTGCGCCAGTACGGTTACAAAGGAATCGCAATCAACAAGGATGATGTGGTTAATGCTCAGGTTGACATTGCCGGGGTGGACAACTGCAATTATATTGTTTTCACTAATCCCTATATTACCTACAATACCATTGACGATTGCGACATGAAGACAATGAAGGAGTATCTTGAGAGATATTTGGACACCTACGGAAAGATCACCACCTCCGACTGGCCTTACCGGGGCTGGGATTCTGTGATGACCTTGTGGGAGGCGGCCAAGGCAGCCGGGTCTAACGATTCCCAGGCAATGCAAAAGGCAATGACCTCTGTGACCTTTGAGGGCCTGGGAGGAACCGTTGATTTCACCAGTGGAAGCCATGAGGGCTACTCAAGCTTTAATGCATTTATATTTCTGGACGGAAAAAAATGCTTCTTGATGACTGGATGGAAAACGGAGGCTATGAGAAATACCTTTCCGAAACAGGGCGCGATAAGTGATAAATAGGAGAATGACGGATGATTAAATTGCTGACTTTGCTTGTCTCGGGGCTGATGCTGGGCTGCATCTACGGGCTGATTGCACTTGGGTACAGTCTGATATACAAGGCGTCCGGTCTGCTTAGCTTTGTTCAGGGGGACATCATGACACTGGGAGCCTTTATGGGGCTGACCTTCTACTCTGTCCTGGGGCTTCCCTTTGCGCTGTCCTTTGTGCTGACCATATTTGCGGCATTTGTGCTGGGGGTCATTTTTCAAAAAGGGGTTATACAGAAGTTGTTAAACAGGAATGTGCTTGCCATATATATTGTTCTTGCAACCATTGCGGTTTCCTATATCGTGCAAAACGGAACCCAGATTATCTGGGGAACCGTTACTTTGTACTTTCCATCTATTTTCAGGAGGCCTACCGTAAATCTTCTGGGAATCATAACCGTCCAGACGGAGGTTATCATGTGTGTGATCCTGTCATCGGTCATGATGTTTCTTTTGCATTTTTTCATGACAAGGACAAAGCTGGGCACAGCCATGAGAGCCTCCTCCATGGACAGCGGGGCGGCAGAGTCCTGCGGGATTGATGTTTCTCTCACAACCGGTATTACTTGGGGAGTGTCGGCGGGACTTGCCGCTCTGGCCGGAATCCTGGTGGGGCCCATCTACGGGGTGTACTGTACTTTGGGCTCAACCATCGGCCGGAAGGGCTTTTCCGGGGCTGTCATTGGAGGGTACGGAAATATGTATGGGGCAATGATCGGAGGCCTGATTTTGGGGGTAACGGAGATTTTGGTCGGAGGATTTTTGTCATCTCAGTATAAAAATCTGATTGCGTATATTCTTTTGATCCTGTTTCTCTTTGTGAAGCCTACAGGAATCATGAATGAAAGCGCGATTCAGGATGTGTGAGCGGAGGTGATCAGGTGAAATTATCCGGATATTACAGCCATGGTGATTGCCCTGCGCTACATAATTCATCACGGCTATTCGGTAAAGGAGGCCAAGGAGCTTCTTGTTCAGCTGGAAAATGATAAAAATTATGATGAATTTTGACAGGAAAGATGATAGAGTATGTAGAGATGGAACGGACGGTATATCAGGCAGCTGCCGCAAAGGTCAGAGGGGAGACAGAATATGAATTATGCAGGTCTTGATGTGGGAACCACCGGGGTGAAGGCGCTGGTAGTGAATCATCGGGGAGACGTGGTTGCCTCTTCCTATGAAAAATATCCCATGCTTATGCCCCGCAAGGGATGGAGCGAGCTGGATCCGGAGCAAATCTGGGACGGATGCAGAAAGGTGCTTAAGGACGTTACGGACCAGACAAGAGGGGATTTTGAAGCCCTGGCTGTCTCCTCCCATGCTCAGTCCGTGGCGCTGCTTGATAAGGATGGAAGGACTCTCTGCAATTTTATATCCACTGTAGATGGGAGGACAGACAGGGAGCTGGAATTTTGGAGGAGGACAGGGAGAGAGTGGGAGATGTATCAAAGAACCGGCCTTCCATTTTCCCATATTTATACCGCCAACAAGCTGATGTGGTTAAAGGCCAACCGCCCGGAGATTTTCGGACAAGCTGCCAGGTTTATGTGTGTTCAGGACTATGTCAACTGGCGTTTGACGGGGAGAGCGGTTATGGATTATTCTCTGGCCGGCCGCGGTATGCTCTTAAACGGAAGAGAGCGCAGATGGGACAGGGAAATCCTGGAGCTTATTGGGATTGACCGGGCGTCTCTCTCGGAGCTTCTGGAAGCAGGGACCGTGATCGGCCGTGTGTCGCCTTCTGTGGCAAAGGAGCTGCATCTGCGCCCGGAGCTTTTGGTTGTATCAGGAGGCCACGACCAGATGTGCGGGTGCCTGGGCAGCGGGGTGATCCATGCCGGACAGATCATGAATTCCAGCGGAACGGTGGAGGTGATGGAGGCTCTTTCTCCCTGGTTTGTCACCGATGAGGAGATTTTAAAATACCACTTTCCCTGCACGCCCTATATCACCGGTGATCATTATCTTATCATGTCTATCAATAACAGCGGGGGGCTGATGCTTTGGTGGTATTTAAATACCTTTTGCAGTCATGAAAAGGCTCTTGCAGAGGTAAATCAACAGGATCCCTATACCTGGATGATTGGCGAGAGTGCAGATGAAATCTCAGATGTGTATGTTCTGCCCCATTTAAACGGGGCAGAGACACCCGTTCAGGATCCGGATTCCGCCTGCGCCATTGTCCATATGGGCGCGGACACCTCAAAGGCAGATATTACACGGGGGCTCCTTGACAGTATGGCCTATGAGCTGCGCCTGAATCTGGAAGCTTTTAAGAGTCTGGGCTGCGGGGCTTATGAGCTTCGGGCAATCGGCGGTGGGGCGCGGACGCCAAAGCTTTTGCAGATCAAGGCGGATGTGCTGCAAATTCCTGTAATTACCCTGGCTTCGGGGGAGTCGGCGGCATTGGGGGCGGCTATGATCGGAGCGGTGGGGATCGGGGCATTTCCCGGCTATGAGGCGGCCATCGGCTCCATGGTTCATATTTCTCACATCTATGAGCCTGACCGGAGGAAGGCTTCTGAGTATAACGAGCATTTTGAGGAGTATAAGCTGCTGTATCCCGCTCTGGCAGGGTTCAACAAGAGAATATCAAAAAGAATGAAAGATACGAGGAGGTAGAGGATGAAGCTTGTAGTGTTGGATGGTTATACGGAAAATCCGGGGGACCTTAGCTGGAGTATGCTTGAAAAGCTGGGAGAGCTGATGGTTTATGACAGGACGCCCCTTTATGATGAACAGGAGATCATCAAAAGAATCGGTGACGCGCAGGTGGTAATAACCAATAAGACACCGATTTCCGCCAATGTGCTTAAGGCCTGCGGTTCGATTCGGCTGATTGCCGTGCTGGCCACTGGCTACAATGTCATAGACTGTGAGGCGGCAAGAGAAAGGCAAATCCCGGTCTCCAATGTTCCGGCATACGGAACAGCCTCAGTGGGTCAGTACTCCATCGGTCTGCTCCTGGAAATATGCCACCACATCGGCCATCACAGCCACTCGGTTCACCAGGGAAAATGGACCGGCTGCCAGGATTTCTGCTATTGGGATTATCCCCTTATTGAGCTGGCGGGAAAGACCATGGGAATCATCGGCTTTGGAAGAATCGGACGGGCCGAGGGGCGTATCGCAAAGGCCCTGGGGATGGAAGTGATTGCCAATGACCTTTTTGAGGACGAGAAGGGGCGGGAGATTGGCCGGTATGTTGATTTGGAGACCCTTTACCGGGAGGCGGATGTCATATCCCTTCACTGCAACTGCACAGAGCAGAATGTGGGGATGATAAACAAGACAAGTATCAGGCAGATGAAGGACGGCGTTATATTGCTCAACACCTCTCGGGGCCAGCTGGTTGTTGACAAGGATTTGGCAGATGCCTTAAATAGCGGAAAGGTTGCGGCAGCAGGTCTTGATGTGGTGTCGGCAGAACCCATCCGGGCGGACAACCCCCTTCTGACGGCAAAGAATTGTATCATCACTCCCCACATTGCATGGGCGGCCAGGGAGTGCCGCCAGAGGATTATGGAGACTACGGCCGCCAATGTGAAGGCGTATATGGAGGGGAAGCCACAGAATGTGGTGAATTAAATGGAAAACGTAATTTATAATGAACTTCGTATGCGTGGTTATAATGTTGATGTCGGAGTCGTAACAATAGTGGAGAATAAGGACGGAAAAGCAGTGCGGAAGTATCTTGAAGTTGACTTTGTATGTAATCTGGGTTCTGTATGATACTACATTCAATCCGCTTATTCTATTCCAAGTGAGGAAAAACTGTCGCAGGAAATAAGACCATTCTGTAAAATCAATGATTCATTTAAGAAAATCATTATAACAAAGGATATGGTTCCGAAGCATTACTTTGTTATAGAAAATTGCAGATTTATACATAGATTGAGGAAAATAATTGTATGGATAAAATACAGAATTTCACAGAGGGAAAGGAAAAGAACATATAAACATAGGAGAAAAATTTTACTGCTCCCGGTGCATGCATGAAATGGAGGGCGAAGGAATATGCCCCCATTGCGGCCATGACCCAAGCCAGACAGCCGGCCGCGTCCGCACCACCGGTTTGATATCCCAGGTCAGAAGCCTGTTCCAAAACCAGCCGCTCCGGGGAGCCGATGAAGGTACTTTTATCGATACACGGCTCCCGGCTGATATCTCCCGTTTTGTAATAATGTTCCTTCCTCCAACACACATCAGCCAACCGTTTGGTTGGGGTCATAGCCGCAATGCGTGCATATCCTCTCACCTTCCACTTCCCGCATCCATCGGGAACAATAAAATTTTTCTCCTATGTTCATACGGTCTCACGCTTTCCAACCCATTTAGTATAGACAAAATGTTTCTGTTCTCAATAATCGTGTATCTCGATTGCCGTATAGGTATGGCTGTAATGGTAGCCTAACTTTTCTGCAAGCGCGACAGAGGCTTTATTATGTGCGTCCCAGCTTGGATATAAATTTTGTTTTAAACATTCCAATATCAGTTTTGCCCCACATACATAGGCGAAGCCTTTGCGTCTGTATTCTTCTCTGGTATCAATTTCAATTTCTATCCCCTCTTTGTATCTGGAATAAGAGGAAGCACCAGACAGGATGATATTTTCTTTGCAAATCACTGTACCTATTCCCAACTTACAATAATTTTCATAATTTGGAAACTGGGATACCAGATCAGCACTCCATGCTTCTGCTTTGCACATCTGATAAAGCCGTTCATCAATCATGGCTAAGGTGTATTGTTCCGGCAGAGAAGAGACTGCCTTTTCCAATTTCTTTTTATCAAAAATATAAGGCTCTTTCTTTATTGCGTACCGGGAAATGACGGTCGCTTTTTTTTTATAAAAATCTATGATTGTATTTTTCCATAATTCGTTTTCAGGAACCATTATCATAAAGCTTTGAGTACACCAGCCTGGCTTATAGGATACCAATTCTATATTGGGTTTTCCGGCAAAAAAGGCAAAGTCCCCGATCATAGCCATTGCTGCAGTTGGAGCGTTTAAATTATCTGCATAGATTTTTCCCATTATTCCCTGCAGACAAGACCAGATAAGCGTTTCTTCCCATTTGTCAAATAGTGGTGATACATTGCTTGTGTCCGTAATTTCATATACCATTTGCTGCCTCCTGTATTTGTGCAGATTTGATTAGAATTACAATCAGGGCTGAGATAATCGGAAAATGTCTGTTATCCATGATCACAAAACCAGTATATCAGAGGCTGCTTCCGGTGACAATGATTTTTCAGAAATGGAGGCCTCCTATTTAGGAGGCGGTTGTTATATCATGTCATTAAAAAGAAAAAATTTCGATAAAAAAGGACATTTTTATACTTGATAGATTTTAGACAGTTATAGATTGTTAAGTTTAGGAGAAATTGTGAACTTTTTATGAAATATAAGGAGATTTGAAAATGGAAAAACTGATTTTGAGGTACGGACACCGTATTCCGGAGTTGATTGCCAGAGCAATGGCAGGAGATGGCTATGCAATCACAATACTGACTCTTATGGGAATGGGCAGCATCACAGCGCATTAAGGAAAGTAAGAGATTGAGAAGGCTGTGGCAGAGTCCCCATGATTGCCGCCGTGTTTGCGATGATGCCTGAGGGCAGGCCCTCGTCAATTATCATGACACATTTTTCATTTTTCCAGTCCGTTTTGTTTTACCTCTTTCTCATAAACAGTTTGCTCTCTGACAGAAGCAAACCCTCTAGCGCCTAGCGCCTTTACCGCAAAATTCCGTCCCCTGCGGCAGATTTGATCTAGATAAATCCGTTCGGCATAGTGTTGTTCTATAAAGGCGCAGGCTTTTTCAATTTCCTCCCGGCACTCCGGGATGCAGATTTCAAAGGGCCGGCCGTATTGCTGAACCAACAGGGAGATCAGGAACAACAGATTTTCCTCTTTTCCAAACTCATCGGAGCCTTTCATTACCAGCTCGTGGAGTGGACGCCATGATACCAGGGTCAAAAGACCTTTTGACCCCAACATCATGACATTGGGTGTGAACAGTAACTAAATCCAAACAATGCAACCGCGGTTATCAAATAGCACTTGATACAATACATTTTCGGACGTATAATGTAGCTTATGAGAAGCTGCAAAGCAGATTCTCATAAAAGGCGCGGTTTTGCGCCGTCAATCGGATTACAGGGTTGGCGAAGCGGCTCCTGTAATATCAAAAAGCGCCAAACAGGAGAAATATGGCCCGTCAAATGATTTCCTTCTGGAAAAAGGTGGCTGTATAGTTATCAATTCAAATATTCTCCAATATGCATCCAATTTTTCTAAAATATTTAAGCGTTTTTATAACTGTACACCACGGGAATACAGAAATTTAAACATGATAAGCATTGCATCCCGGAGCTGATCATAAGAGTAATCCCAGGGCAACAGTTCAAGGGTTATCTGAGCTGTTGTTACATCCCAGGAGACGGTGATGCAATTGCCTCAATTTAAGAAAGAATGGCCAAATTTAGGAGAGAAAAGTGAGGACCAAAGATGGATAAAGCTCAGGGAAATACCCAAATAGATACAGATGTGGAAAAATTAGAACAATATTTTTTGGAGATCACAAAAAAGGATATCTGCCTGGCTTTTTCCGGAGGCGTGGATTCCAGCTTGCTTTTGAAGGCAGCCGTGGACGCGGCGGGACAAAACGGCAGTCAGGTATATGCAGTGACCTTTGACAGCCGCCTGCATCCGTCCTGTGATCTTAAGATTGCCAGGCAGGTGGCAGGGGAATTGGGAGGGATTCATCAGGTGATCCGGGTAGATGAACTGGAACAGGAGGAGATTCGCAGCAATCCGGTGAACCGGTGCTATCTGTGCAAGCGCCATCTGTTTAAGGGCCTAAAGCTTTTTGCAGAGTCAAAGGGTGTGGACACGGTTCTGGACGGAACCAATGAGGATGATATGCATGTGTACCGCCCGGGGATTTTGGCCCTTAGGGAGCTGGGGATCAAAAGCCCTCTGGCAGAGCTTCACATAACCAAGGCTCAGGTGAAGGCATTGGCGGCATTTTACGGGATTTCGGTGGCATCCAGGCCGTCCACCCCCTGTATGGCCACCCGGATTCCCTACGGGCAGACGATTGATTATAAGGTGCTGGAGAAGATAGCCAAGGGGGAGCAATACCTGCGGGAACGGTTCTTTGGAAATGTACGTCTCCGGCTTCACGGGAATGTGGTGCGTCTGGAAGTGGACGCTGCAAGGCTTTTCCAGGTGATTGAGGAGAGGGAGGAGCTGGTGAAACATATAAAGGAGCTTGGCTTTGACTATGTCACCCTGGATCTGGAGGGCTTTAGGTCAGGCAGCATGGATATTCATGTGGCAGCCCATCGTAACAGCTGAATGGGTATCTATTACAAATATTGTAACAGGAGGAATAGATGAATGGGATTTTCGTTTGATGCAGGAGTTCCGGCAATGACCGTATTTTTTCAGGGGCTGCTAAGCTTTTTTTCGCCATGTGTACTGCCTCTTCTTCCCCTTTATATCGGCTATCTTTCCGGCGGGACCGGTGTTCGGGGGGAGGATGGAAGGATCCGTTATGAACAGAAAAAGGTAGCAGTTCATATCTTTTGCTTTGTGGTAGGTGTCAGCTTTGCGTTTTTTCTTTTGGGACTTGGAGTGTCGGCCATCGGGACATTTTTTCAATCCGGTCAGATGCTGTTTGCCCGCGTTGGCGGGGTTTTGGTCATGCTGTTCGGGCTGTATCAGCTGGGTGCTTTCGGAAATTCCAAGCTTCTGGGGAAGGAGCACCGGCTTCCTTTCCGGGCGGATGCTCTGGCAATGTCGCCGTTTACGGCCTTGCTTATGGGATTTACCTTCAGCTTTGCCTGGACTCCCTGTGTGGGGCCTGCTCTTACCGGAGTGCTTTTGATGGCGGCATCGGCATCCACAAAGGCAACTGGTTTTCTCCTGATCGGGGTGTACACGCTGGGGTTTGTGCTGCCCTTTTTAGCAGTGGGATTTTTCACCACGTCTCTTTTAGAGCTGTTTAAAAAGTACAGGAATGTGGTGCAGTATACGGTGAAGGCCGGGGGAGTTCTCCTGGTGCTGATGGGGTTTATGATGTTTACCGGGAAAATGAATGACGTGACTGGATATCTGTCCGGCATCTCCGGTCTCCCCTCCGGCCAGGAGAGGGAGATGGTGTCCGAAGCAGAAAATACCGGAGGAAACGAGGCAGAGGGATCAGAAAATGCCGGCGGAAAAGAAGCAGAGGAGGCGGGGAATGCCAACGGAAAAGAGGCGAAGAAAACAGAAATTGCCGGTGGGAATGAGGCGGGGGAGACAGAAAATGCCGGTGGGAACGAGACAGAGAGCACGCTTCCCTCTGCCGTTGATTTCCAGCTTCAGGACCAGTATGGAAATACCCATACTCTGGAGGATTACAAGGGAAAAACTATATTTTTAAATTTCTGGGCTACCTGGTGTCCTCCCTGCCGGGCGGAAATGCCGGATATCCAGAAGCTTTATGAAACCTATGACCGGGAAGGGGAGGAAGCGCTGATCGTTCTGGGGGTGGCGGGCCCCCAGATGGGACAGGAGAAAACAGAGGAGGAGATCCGGGCATTTTTGGAGGAAAACGGGTATACCTATCCGGTGCTGATGGATACCACCGGGGAGCTGTTTTACAGCTATGGGATTCAGGCATTTCCAACCACCTTTATGATTGACCGGGACGGAAATGTTTTTGGCTATATCAGCGGTCAGCTCACAATGGATATGATGGAAAGCATTATCCATCAGACCATGGAGGGGAAACGAGACTAGAGCTACCGGTTTTTCGTTTCCTCCAGATAGGCGTTGGCATCCTTGAAAAAGCTGGCAATGATCAGAATCATGATGATTCCCACAGGAAAGGCTGCAATGATTGACACGGATTGCAGATTTGCCATGGATTTTTCGGAAAAAATCAATGCAATAGGCAGCAGAATCAAAAATATAGCCCAGAAAAGCTTGATGCGCCGGTCAGGATTCTGATCATGTCCCAGCTCCCGGTAGGAGTAGGAGGCAGCCACCAGGGTGATGGAGTCAAAGGATGTGGAGTAAAAGGTAATCATGCACAATACCAGCAGAATCATCACAAATCCGGGCAGGGGAAGCTGCTCCAAGATGGAGATGATGGCATTGTAGAGGGCCATGTTGCCGTCAGCGGACAGGTAGTCGGTCAGGATATCCAGCCGCCCATGCATCTGGAGCCCCAGACCGTAATTCCCCAGAATGATAAAGGAGGTAAAGGTGCCTGCCAGTCCCCAGAAATATCCTCCCAATATGGTCTGACGGATGGTGCGCCCTTTGCTGATGGCTCCAATGAAGAATGGCGCAGCCACGCACCATACCATCCAGTAGGCCCAGTAAAAGATGGTCATGGCCTGAGGAAAGGAGGTGGTTCTCATGGAATCCGTCCAGGTGGACAGGGTGACAAAATTCTGCGTCAAAAGTCCCAGGGAGGTAATGCCGGTCTCTATGGTGAACCGGGCTTCCCCGCCAAAGAAAAACACATAGGCCAGAAGCAGGAAAAATAAGTAGCTGCAGCAGGCGGCAGACCGCTGGATTCCCTTCATGCCGAAATAGACCGAACAGGTGTAAACGCAGCAGACAATCACCAGAATGGTTATGGTCAGTGTGGTGTTTGCCGGAATGTGCAGCACCCGGCTGACGGCCATGGCCAGCAGGGGAGTGGCCAGGGAGAAGGTTGTGGCCGTACCGGCCAGCAGGGCAAACACAGCCACCAGATCAATAAGCCGCCCGGCCCATCTGTCCACCCGCTTCCCGAGAAGCGCCCGGCAGGCCTCGGAATATTTCTGCTTGTGGCGCTTGCGGACGTGAAGCATGAAACCGAAAGCCACAGCTAATACCAGATAAAAGCCCCAGGGAATCGGTCCCCAGTGAAAAAGGGGATAAGTGGCCGCCCAGTCCTGTGTGGGGCCCATCTCAGCCACATGGGGATCTGAGGCGTAGATAAGCCATTCGCAGCAGGAATAGAAGAGAATATCGGCCGCCAGGCCTGCAGTAAACATCATGGAGCCCCAGCGGAATGGGGAATACTCGGGCTTGTCTGTGTTGCCCAGTCGGATCCTGCCGTACCGGGAAAAGGCCAGATACAAAGAACAGATGAATACACCCAGCCCGATGATCAGATAGTAGCTTCCCATCTCATCGCCCAGAAAGGACCGGATAATATCCAGCATGGCAGAGGAGCTGTCCGGAAAAAGGACAAAGGACAGGCACAGGGCAGCTATACAGACAAATGGAAGCAGGGTGGTGAAGAAATCCAGCTGCTTTAACAAAGGCTCCGGTGAAGTGATTTTTTTCATATGCATAGAATTCCTTTCATGCTCTTCTAATTCGGATTATTATGATGCCAGAGGTAAAGGTCCTTTCATTCTGATATCCTTATTACATAATTTTCCGAAAAAGGAGATAATATTTTACCTCGATGTTCAAAAAAATAAAAAAATAAAAGTAATTGAACAAATGATACCATCAATGACAAAAAAAATCAAGAGCTAAAATGAAAAATTCCTTGATGTTTGGTTATCATAATGAATGTATTATTGCAGGGAATCAGAAATATGACGATTTTCTGACGATTCCATAAGATTCTATAAAAGTGCTACCAAAAGCTTCCGGTCTTTGATAGAATAGCGGTTGTACTAATCATGAGAGAGAGGCAGACTTTATGAGACAGAGAGGACAGAGAAACTGGTTTAGCGGTATGCTGGTTACCGGGCTTTTTGCAGCAGCAGTGATGAATGTACCAGCGGACGCTTTTGACGCGCGGCAAACGGCAGAAGGAGTATGGGGCGCCGTTTCTTATAGGGAGGACCATGGTCTTCCCATGAAAAAAAGCGGCTTTGGGCTGACCGAGTACCTGGCTGCGGAGGTGGCCCTTTTGAAGTCGCCGGATCAGGCCGGCGCCGGTCAGGCAAATCCGGCAGGGAGCCAGGCAAGTCCGGCAGGGAGCCAGGCGCCTGTGGAAGCAGGGACGACCGAAAAGGCTCAGAGCAGGAGCAGCACGGTTGTGGCCGGTCAGGGAGGTTCTCAAAACGGTGACGGTCCTTCTATTTACGGAAACATTGTCACGGAGGGAGAGAAGGAGATACAGCCCCAGGACACTCTCTTAGGAGGCGCATCTCTGACTATGTTTGCATCTCAAAGCGACAGTCAGATGCTGTCTGCCATTGTTCAGACAAGCCAGGGAAGCCTGATTGTCATTGACGGGGGCCTAGGGGCAGACGGGGATTATCTGCGCGGTCAGATTCAGGCCAGAGGAAGCCATGTGGCGGCCTGGCTTATTACCCATCCTCACGGGGACCATGCAGGAGCTCTTTACAAGATTCTCCAGGATGAGGCGGCCGGTGTACAGTCAGGGATTCAGATTGACGGTATTTATTATTCCTTTGGATCCCCGGAATGGTATACGGTCAATGACCCTTCTGAGCAAACTATGGCTCACGCCATTATCGGTAGCTTTGCAGGCTTGCCTGAGACAATGCTCCATACTGTCACTAGGGGACAGACCATACAGGTGGATGATGTGACCATACAGGTGATGAACGACCGTTATGAGACAGCGGGAGATAAGGGCAATAATGCCTGTATAGTGTATAAGCTGTGGGTAAACGGAAAATCTATTCTGTTTTTGGGAGATATGGCCCAGGAGGGGGGACAGCGTCTTTTGGCCGAGGTGGGTTCAGAGGGACTTAAGTCAGACATTGTCCAGATGGCTCATCACGGGCAGAACGGAGTGGATGAGGCCTTTTATAGGGCAGTGGATCCCCAGATATGTCTGTGGCCCACACCGCAATGGCTGTGGACCAGCGTGGGAAGCAGGTATCGCACCTCTGAGACAAAGGGGTGGATGACCCATCTCAATGTGCAGAGACATTACTGTACAAAGGATGGAGACCAGGTGATCCGTTAGAGTATGTTTGATTTTACATAAGGCAGGGAATCAAAAAAGATTTCCTGTCTTATTTGTTGTACAAGGATTGCATCTCATAAAAGCATAGGGCGATATAAAATGCTGCTTATTTAAAAACAAGGATTGTAAGTGGATAAACCACATATATAAGTAAACATGTCCGTTTCCTTTGTTAAAATGAAAAGTAGATGGAGGAGACTGAGGACTATGAAAAGTAATATCAGGCAATTACGGAAGCAACGAAGCATCTCACAAAAAATGTTGGGTGAGGAGATTGGACTTTCTCAACAAGTAATCAGCCGGATGGAGCGTGACAGAAGCAAAATCCAGGTAGATGTGCTAATCAATCTGGCAGATTATTTTCAGGTATCTACAGATTGTGTGCTTGGCTATTGTCCTGATGGGGAGAAGGAAAATCCTGTAGATATTGCCCTGCGAATGCAGAGCGCCACCAGTGAGGATATAGTGGCTGTCATTGACAGTCTGGAACGGATGGACCATACAAGGAGGAAGCGCATATGGCAGATTTTAGCAATGCTGAAACGGTATCTTTAATTGACCTTGTCTTTCTCAAAAAACAGTAGCGATTCAGCATGGCTGAATTGCTACTGTTTTTTGATTTATAGAAAATTGTGTCCTATAAAGCAAGAATACTACGCAGGATGCGCACAACGCACAAAGGAAGATGGTTGCTGTCGCAGCCGCGCTTCGGCGCGAGAGTCCGGCGAGCCAGACTCTTTATTTTCAGTCAGCAACAAACAGGCCACTGTGATAGGAGTAGCAGCCCAGCTCGTCCAAAAGACGGGTAATATCCTGTTCACCGGTGATCTGGGCGTGATCCATGGCCGAATTGAGGATCCCGTACACATTGCTGCACTTTGATAAGGACTGTTGAAACAGTTCCGGAAAGGAGGCTTTGGAGGCCAGACGGCGGTCCCAGGGATTGCACCATGTTTCATGATCCAGATTCAGGGAACTGCGGGGGTTGGAAACTTCATCGGTAACCAGCTTTGTGGATGCCAGAGGCTTTTTTAAAAAGATGTGTTCAACAAAAGCGATTCTGTTGCGCTTTTTTCCGGATGGGTCCGCCAGAGTACGGCAACCAAAGCGAATAGCCAGAATGGAGCGGTGAACCATCTGGGGCGTCACCTGGAAGTTGTTCTGGGGTGTGATGGGATAGTAGGCTTCATTGATGCACTTGGAGAGAAAGTGGGACACGAACTGCATTTCCAGGCCATTTAAGCATATGGTAGCCGCCTGGTTAAACTGGGAAGGCTTTTTCTTTTTATACTTTTGCAGCAGAAGGGCGTCAATGTCATTTTCCAGAGCAGCATGCATACCATGGGCCTGAGCGGAGGGCGCCTTGGCGTCATAGCCAATTCGTCCGTAGACATAGGGATGACAGATGGAATCGCCGATATAGTGACAGAGATAGCCGCAAAAATAGGCAAGGCCCTGGGCCCTCTGCTGTTTAAAAGGGATTTCTTCCAGACTGTTAAGATAGCAGGCAAAAAAATCCCGGATATGGTGTTCGTGCATGTAGGAGCCCACGTTTCTGTAATCCCGGTGCCGGAGAATGGGAATATTGTAAAAGAAAATATCCGGGCCCTGGAGACCCAGCTGATAGAGCCAGCGGTACTTGGCAATAATATATTTTAACTGGTTGTTGGGCAGATCATTAAATGCTTTCATACCCAGAATGTAATGGGTGGTAAAGCCTGGCATGATGGCACCTCTTTTCTTTGATATAGTAACAATTTTATCATAGCATATGTGGTGAAAAAATGCGAGAGGGGAAATTATGTTGTTCGGCCGTTACTGCTGGTTACTGTTCACAGTAACGTTCGGTCATAGGCAGCCCCGGTCGGTACATATAATAGAGTTAAAGAAAAGCAGGAAGATTTTAGATGGGTACGGTGATAGAGGATCTGCATTTTTTGGTGTGGGGTCCCTGGACTCTGGTGTTGTTTTTGGGAACCGGATTGTGGTTTACGATACAATCCGGTTTTTTCCAGTATCGGGGAATCGGATGCTGGTGGAGGGAGACCGGAGGAAGTTTGTGGCGGGACGGGGGAGAGCGGCGGGAGAAAGGCACAGAAAAAGGGAGAAAGAGAGTTACCCGTTTTCAGTCGGCCTGTACGGCTCTTGCTGCCACCATCGGAACCGGAAATATAGCAGGGGTTGCCACGGCCCTGACAGCGGGAGGACCGGGGGCGTTGTTCTGGATGTGGGTCTCTGCAGCCATAGGCATGATGACTGCTTATACGGAGACATACTTAGGACAGCTGTACCGCTACCGAAAGCCGGACGGAGAATGGATGTGCGGCCCTATGGTTTATATGGAACGGGGGCTGCAATCTCCGGCGCTGGGGATTTTGTATGCCTTGCTTGCGGTTTTATCTTCTCTGGGAATGGGAAGCATGGTGCAGTCCAACTCAATCAGCGGGACGCTTTGGTCCTCGGCAGGGATGCCGCCGACAGTCAGCGGGATTCTGGTCACTGTGCTTGCGGGAGCCGTGATTCTTGGGGGAATCCGGCGGATTTCCAGTGTTTCCGAAAAGCTGATGCCCATATCAGCCGGGATCTATATATTTTTTTCCCTGGTGGTGGTGATTTCCTGCTGGGATCTGCTTCCGGGGATTTTTGCCGAAATATTCAGGGAGGCAATAAGGCCTAAGTCCGTGGGTGGAGGGGTGGCAGGCTTCCTTTTAAGCCGCAGTGTTCGCTACGGACTATCCAGAGGCGTGTTTTCCAATGAGGCCGGGCTGGGAAGTCTGGCGGTTCTTCACGGGGCGGCGGAGGACACCACACCAGAACAGCAGGGAATGTGGGCTATGTTTGAGGTGTTTTTTGACACAATTGTGGTCTGCACCCTGACGGCCCTGGTGATTCTGTGCGGACAGCATTACGGAGCCGGAAGTACAGGGCTGGCCCATGCAGGCGATGGGGCGGCGCTGACAGCCTGGTGCTTTTCCCTGCGGTTGGGGGTCTTAGGGGAAATTCTGGTATCCGGTTCCATGGCGGTTTTCGCCTTTGCCACGATTATTGCCTGGTATTATCTGGGAAGACAGACATTTGTCTATCTGACGGAGAGACTAGGAGGAGGCGGACTTTCAGGAAAGCTGTGGGATAAAGTGTATCTGGGGTGCTACTTGCTGGCTGTCTATCTGGGATGTGTGTCACGGCTAGAGACTGTATGGCTGATTTCCGATTTATGGAACGGGATGATGGCATATCCGAATCTGTTGGCAATATTGTGGCTGTCATGGCAGGTTCGGTATCCGATAAGTAACTCGGCATCAAAAACTGTCAAAAAATTAAATGGATTTCGTCTTGACAAGTCTGGGGGAAATGAATATACTAAAATTAATAAGAGGGAGTAGCTTGCACCTGATATGGTGTTTTGCGATATCGTCATCACGGCATGTTGCCCGGAAAAGGATGAGCCATGAGAAAAAGTGGCTATGACTGGGTAGGAGCAGCCCGGTACGCATATAATAAGCGAGACTTTTGTTGTGTCTTTGTGATGCAGCAAGGGTCTCGCTTTTTATTTTTGCAGGTAGCAGGAAAGCAGATGTGCCTGTGGGGATACTTGATTTTGTCATAACGAGACCGATGTGCTGGCAGACAAAAGGCAGGAAACACAACAGGAAGAGAGGGAGAATTATGAAGATGATGACGTATGTTTTGTTGGTTGCGGGATTTGTGCTTCTCATAAAAGGGGCCGATTTCTTTGTGGAGGCCAGCTCGTCCGTAGCCAGGATGCTGCGGGTGCCCAGTATTATTATCGGGCTGACCATTGTGGCCTTTGGCACCAGCGCGCCGGAGCTGGCTGTCAGCACCACCGCCTCTCTGGCGGGAAACAATGATATAGCTGTGGGAAATGTAATCGGATCCAACATATTTAACCTGCTTGTGGTTCTGGGGGCCTGCGGGGTCGTCCATACATTCCGGGTCCGTTTGCGGTGGGATTTCATAGCGTCCATTGTGGCTGGGGCGATTCTTTTTCTGATGATTTTCAGGGATCTCTTTTTAAGCCGGACAGAGGCGTTTATTCTTTTGGGATTGTTTGCCGTATTTATGGTGCTGACGGTGCGGGACGCGCTGATTAACCGGGTGCAGGCGGAGGAGGAGACAAAGATCATGCCTCTTCCCCGCTGCGTGATCTATATTGTGGGAGGCCTGGCGGCGATTGTGTGCGGCGGGGATCTGGTTGTGGACTGCGCCAGTGAGATTGCCTTAAATTTCGGCCTGAGCCAGACGCTGGTAGGATTGACGGTGGTGGCCCTGGGAACTTCCCTGCCGGAGCTAGTCACATCGATTGTGGCTTCCCGGAAAGGGGAAAACGGATTGGCGCTGGGAAATGTAATCGGCTCCAATATTTTTAATATTTTGATGGTGCTTGCCATGTCTGCGGCAGTGAAGCCGATTGCGGTAAATCTTTTCACAGTGATTGACGCCACATGTCTGGTGGTATTCAGCCTGATTACGCTGCTTTTGTGCCGCAGCAGAGAGCGCCTCAGCCGGATGGAGGGATTGATTATGCTGGGAATGTATACGGCATATCTGGTATATATCTGCATCCGGTAATGATATCCGGATATATCCTCACAGACTTTATCCGTAAAAGTATGAACGTGAAAAACCCCTCTTCCTAAGAGGGGTCCTTCATACTACAGTTTATAAGAGGTTAAAAAGGGAGGAGAGCTGATAATCAACTATCAGCTCGAGTATTATGAAAAAAATCTTATAAGCATATCACATATACGGCATTGATGGTTGCTTACAAGAGATAGTATAAACAGGAATCGTGAAGAAATCATGATGTTTGTGTAAAAGGTTTTTGAATGATTTGTAAACGAAAAATGAACATCGGCGGCCGGAAGGTTACAAATTTGAAAAAACATGTTACAAGACATGTAATCTTGATATTTCATTAAAATCGGGCTTAAAATAACTACCGGTTATACAGTTAATTCCAATCTCGTATATATTTTCTAAATAAATTCCCATTCAAATGTTGAAAAATGAAGGCAAATGCGATAATATGATAACTATTGTTACTCCGTGAGCAGCAAGAAAAATCAGAAAAGGGCAAGAGGTGACAGGCAATGGATTGTAAGATAGTGACCATTTCAGGGGATGGTATCGGGCCGGAGATTGTCCGGGAGGCATGCAAGGTGTTAGACAAAGTGGCACAGGTGTACGGACATTCCTTCCATTATAAAGAGGTGTTAATGGGGGGATGCTCCATTGATGCTTACGGGGTTCCCCTGACAGATGAGGCGCTGAATACGGCAAGAGAAAGCGATGCGGTCCTTTTGGGGGCTGTGGGAGGCGATGTGGGAAATTCCAGATGGTACGATGTGGCGCCGAATCTGCGGCCGGAGGCAGGGCTTTTGGCAATTCGCAAAGGCCTGAATCTGTTTGCCAATATTCGTCCGGCATATCTGTACAAGGAGCTTTCCGGGGCATGTCCTCTGAAAAAGGAGATTATCGGGGACGGCTTTGACATGGTAATCATGCGGGAACTGACCGGAGGTCTGTATTTCGGAGAACGGCATACAGAGGAGGCAGATGGGGTGCTTCAGGCCACAGACACTCTTACATACAATGAAAATGAGATCCGCCGGATCGCCATCAAGGCTTTCGACATTGCCATGAAGCGGAGAAAGCATGTGATTAGTGTGGATAAAGCCAATGTGCTGGACTCCTCAAGATTGTGGCGCAAGGTGGTGGAGGAAGTGGCAAAGGACTACCCGGAGGTTAAGTTAGAGCATATGCTGGTTGACAACTGTGCCATGCAGCTGGTGATGAATCCGGGCCGGTTTGATGTGGTGCTGACGGAGAACATGTTTGGAGATATTCTGTCAGATGAAGCCAGTATGATCACAGGTTCTATTGGCATGCTGTCCTCTGCCAGCCTGAATGAAAGCAGATTCGGCATGTATGAACCCAGCCATGGATCCGCGCCGGATATTGCAGGAAAGGATCTGGCCAATCCCATTGCCACGATTCTGTCAGCCGCCATGATGCTGCGCTATTCCTTTGATCTTGACAGGGAAGCAGAGGCCATAGAAAGGGCGGTGCAGAAGGTGCTTACAGAAGGATACCGCACCCCGGATATTATGTCAGAAGGATGCACCCGGGTGGGAACCGTCCGGATGGGAGATTTGATTGCAGAGAGAATTTGAGATTTGCGCGGTGAAACCCACAGAGAATGGAGGAAAATATGAGAAGTGATAATGCAAAAGCAGGTATGCAGCAGGCCCCGGCCCGGTCCTTGTTCCGGGCTCTGGGGCTGACGGAGGAGGAATTGGCCCGTCCGCTGATCGGCGTGGTCAGCTCCTACAATGAGATTGTGCCGGGGCACATGAATCTGGACAAGATTGTGGAGGCGGTCAAGCAGGGAGTTGCCATGGCAGGAGGAACGCCGATTGTGTTTCCGGCCATAGCAGTCTGCGATGGCATTGCCATGGGCCATGTGGGAATGAAATATTCTCTGGTGACCCGGGATCTGATTGCAGATTCCACAGAATGTATGGCTTTGGCCCATCAGTTTGACGGTCTGGTGATGGTGCCTAACTGTGACAAGAATGTGCCGGGACTTTTGATGGCAGCGGCACGGCTTAATATTCCCACCGTGTTTGTCAGCGGCGGTCCCATGCTGGCAGGCCGTGTGAAGGGGGAGAAAAAGAGCCTTTCCAGCATGTTTGAGGCAGTTGGCGCCTATGCGGCAGGCACTATGACCGAGGAGGATGTGGAGGATTTTGCCAACCGGGTATGTCCCACCTGCGGTTCCTGCTCCGGCATGTACACAGCCAACAGCATGAATTGTCTCACCGAGGTGCTGGGTATGGGCCTTAAGGGCAACGGAACCATTCCCGCGGTCTATTCAGAGAGAATCCGTCTGGCCAAGCATGCGGGAATGGCGGTGATGGAGATGGTGGAGAAGAATATCTGCCCCAAGGACATTATGACCGAGGGGGCTTTCCGAAATGCCCTTACTATGGATATGGCTCTGGGCTGCAGCACCAACAGCATGCTGCATCTGCCGGCTATTGCCCATGAGGCCGGGGTGGAGCTGAATGTGGATATTGCCAATGAGATCAGCGCCAGGACTCCCAATCTGTGCCACTTAGCGCCGGCAGGCCCTACCTATATGGAGGATCTCAATGAGGCCGGCGGTGTCTATGCGGTGATGAATGAGATCAGCAAGCTGGGACTTTTGAACCTGGATTGCATGACGGTTACGGGCAGAACCGTAGGGGAGAACATTAAGGACTGTGTAAACAAGAACCCGGATGTTATCCGCACTGTGGAGAATCCCTATTCCGCCACCGGCGGCATCGCCGTGCTGCGGGGGAATTTAGCGCCGGATTCCTGTGTGGTGAAGCGTTCTGCCGTAGTGCCGGAGATGTTAAAGCACGAGGGCCCGGCTCGGGTGTTTGACAGCGAGGAGGATGCCATTGCGGCCATCAAGGGCGGCAGAATCGTGGCCGGGGATGTGGTGGTTATCCGCTATGAGGGTCCCAAGGGCGGTCCTGGAATGAGAGAGATGCTCAACCCCACCTCTGCCATTGCAGGCATGGGGCTGGGAGCTTCCGTGGCCCTGATTACCGATGGCCGTTTCAGCGGCGCTTCCCGGGGAGCCTCCATCGGGCATGTATGTCCGGAGGCGGCGGCAGGAGGTCCTATTGGCCTGGTTCAGGAGGGAGATATCATTTCCATTGATATCAACGCCAACACCATCAATATGAAGGTGTCCGATGAGGAGCTTAAGAGACGCCGGGAAAACTGGGTTCCCAAGACAAAGGTGGTTTCCGGGTATCTGAAGCGGTATGCAAGCCACGTGACTAGTGCAGACAAAGGGGCTGTGCTGAGAGAGGATTGACAAACATCATAAGGAAAAGCTTTATGACGTTTCCTATAATTTATAGATAGAAAAGGAGTTGACAGAATGTCAGAAAACAACACCTCAGAGAGAAACTCCCCGAAGGCATTGCCGGAGGCGGTTGTGCTGAACGGTTCGGAGATTCTGATTGAGTGTCTGAAGGAACAGGGAGTGAAAACTGTATTCGGATATCCGGGCGGTGCGATCCTGAACATTTACGATGCCCTTTACAAGCACCAGGGGGAGATCAGCCACGTGTTGACCTCTCATGAACAGGGAGCCGCCCACGCGGCGGACGGCTATGCCCGCGCTACCGGAAAGGTAGGAGTCTGCTTTGCCACCTCCGGTCCCGGAGCCACCAACTTAGTGACCGGCATTGCCACTGCCTACATGGATTCCATTCCGGTGGTGGCCATTACCTGTAATGTAGGGGTGAACCTGTTAGGCAAGGACAGCTTCCAGGAGATTGATATTTTGGGAGTGACCATGCCCATCACCAAATACAATTTTATTGTGAAGGATATTCACAAGCTGGCATCGGTGGTTCGCCGGGCGTTTGTCATTGCCCAGAGCGGCCGTCCCGGCCCGGTTCTGATTGATATTACGAAAAATGTGACTGCGGAAAGCTGTGAGTACACACCCATGGAGCCGGAGCCGGTTGAACGGCAGACCGACACCATCCGGGATGAGGACATGGAATCAGCCCTGGAGATGATCCGCAATGCTCAAAAGCCCTTTATCTTTGTGGGAGGAGGCGCGGTGTTAGCCAATGCCTCTGAGGAGCTTAGAACCTTAGCCCATAGGATTCAGGCGCCGGTGGCAGATTCCCTGATGGGGAAGGGGGCCTTTGACGGCACGGACGAGATGTACACGGGCATGGTGGGCATGCATGGAACCAAGACGTCCAATTACGGCATTACGGAATGTGATCTGCTGATTGTGGCAGGGGCCCGCTTCAGCGACCGGGTGACGGGAAACGCATCGAAATTTGCCCAGAATGCCAAGATTCTCCAGATCGATGTGGATCCGGCGGAAATCAACAAAAATATCCGCACCGATGTGCATATTATTGGGGATTTAAAGGTAGTGCTGCGCAGACTCAATGCCCGTCTGGACCCGGTCAACCATGACGAGTGGGTGAACCATGTGGAGCGGATGAAGGACATGTATCCTCTGCGCTACGATAAGAGCGTGCTGACAGGTCCTTATATTATGGAGACCATCTATGATGTGACAAAGGGCGATGCCATGATCGTCACCGAGGTGGGGCAGCATCAGATGTGGGCAGCCCAGTATTATAAATACAAAAAACCGAGAACTTTTCTCACCTCCGGCGGCCTGGGCACCATGGGCTACGGCTTGGGAGCTTCCCTGGGGGCCAAGCTGGGCTGCAGGGATATGGGGCAGCCGGACAAGACGGTGATCAATATTGCCGGAGACGGGTGCTTCCGCATGAATATGAATGAGATTGCCACAGCTGTCCGCTACAATATTCCCATTATTCAGGTGGTGGTTAACAATCATGTTCTTGGCATGGTCCGCCAGTGGCAGACTCTGTTCTATGGCAAGCGGTATTCGCATACGGTGTTAAATGACGCGGTGGATTTTGTAAAGCTGGCAGAGGCCATGGGGGCAAAGGCATATCGGGTCAGCAGCAGGGATGAGCTTCGCCCGGTGCTTGAGGAGGCTCTAAACCTGAATGCTCCGGTGGTCATTGACTGTCAGATCAATTGTGACGACAAGGTATATCCCATGGTTTCACCGGGGGCGCCCATCCAGGATGCATTTGATGATACGGATTTAAAAATCAAATAAAAGGAATTGAGGAGGAAAAGCAATGGGAAGAGTCTATAACTTTTCGGCAGGTCCGGCTGTGTTGCCGGAGGAGGTTTTGCGGGAAGCAGCAGAGGAAATGCTGGATTACAAGGGAACCGGCATGTCTGTCATGGAGATGAGCCACCGCTCCAAGGCCTTTGAGACCATTATTCAGGAGGCGGAGGCGGATTTAAGAGAGCTGATGAATATTCCGGAAAATTACAAGGTCCTGTTTTTGCAGGGGGGAGCGCATCTGCAGTTCTCCATGATTCCCCAGAACCTGATGAAGAACGGGGTGGCAGATTATATCATTACCGGACAGTGGGCAAAGAAGGCATTTAAGGAGGCTCAGAAGTACGGTAAGGCAGTGGCAGTGGCATCCAGCGAGGATAAGACCTTCAGCTATATTCCGGATTGCTCCGATCTGCCTATTGACGAGGATGCGGATTATGTGTATATCTGCGAGAACAACACCATTTACGGGACGAAATATAAAGCTCTGCCCAACACCAAGGGAAAGACGCTTGTGGCGGATGTCTCCTCCTGCTTTCTCTCCGAGCCGGTGGACGTGACGAAATACGGGGTCATCTACGGCGGAGTTCAGAAGAATATCGGACCGGCCGGGGTGGTGATCGTCATTATCCGGGAGGATCTGATCACGGAGGATGTGTTAGAGGGCACGCCCACCATGTGCCAGTATAAGACCCATGCAGATGCCAAGTCTCTTTATAATACGCCGCCGGCATACGGTATCTATATCTGCGGCAAGGTGTTTAAGTGGCTGAAGGAAAGAGGCGGCTTAAGCGCCATGAAGGAGTACAACGAAAAGAAGGCGAAGATCCTCTATGATTTCCTGGATGAGAGCAAGCTCTTTAAGGGGACCGTGGTGAAGGAGGACCGCTCTCTGATGAACGTGCCCTTTGTGACCGGCGATAAGGATCTGGACGCAGAGTTTATCAAGGAGGCAACTGCCGCCGGGTTTGTGAACCTTAAGGGTCACAGGACCGTAGGCGGTATGCGGGCCAGTATCTACAATGCCATGCCCATGGAGGGTGTGGAGAAGCTGGTGGAATTTATGAAGAAATTTGAGGAGGCACATCAGGCATGAGGAAAATTCATTGTTTAAACGCGATTTCAAAATACGGACTGGGATTTTTGACAGAGGATTATGCTGTCACGGACAATATCCAGGAGGCAGAGGGAATTCTTGTCCGTAGCGCTTCCCTTCACGAGATGACCTTTTCCGATTCTCTGATGGCGATTGCCAGGGCAGGGGCCGGGGTGAACAATATTCCCTTGGAGACATGTGCCCAGGAAGGAATCGTGGTATTCAACACTCCGGGGGCCAATGCCAATGGAGTGAAGGAGCTGGTTTTGGCAGGTATGCTTTTAGCCAGCCGCGACATTATCGGCGGCATTGCCTGGTGCCAGGACAATAAGGAGGACGCCAATATTTCCAAGACCGTGGAGAAGAGCAAAAAGGCCTTTGCCGGCGGGGAGATCAGGGGCAAGAAGTTAGGTGTAATCGGCCTGGGCGCCATTGGCGCGGAGGTGGCCAATGCGGCCGCGGCTCTCGGCATGGAGGTTTACGGATACGATCCCTATATTTCCGTCAACGCGGCCTGGATGCTTTCCCGGGATGTAAAGCACATTACCAGTGTGGACAGCATTTATCAGGAGTGTGATTTTATCACTATCCATGTGCCGCTTTTGGATTCTACCAAGGGGATGCTTAACAAGGAAACCTTTGCTATGATGAAGGATGGGGTGGTGATTCTCAACTTTGCCAGGGACGTGCTGGTCAATGACGATGACATGGCTGAGGCTTTAGAGTCCGGCAAGGTGAAGAAATATGTAACCGATTTCCCCAATTCCAAGGCGGTTCATATGAAGAATACCATTGTGATCCCTCATCTGGGAGCTTCCACCGAAGAGTCGGAGGACAACTGTGCCAGAATGGCAGTGATGGAAATGATGGATTACTTAGAGAACGGAAATATCCGCAATTCTGTCAATTATCCTTCCTGCGATATGGGTGTCTGCAAGACTGCCAGCCGTGTGGCAGTGATGCATCTCAATGTGCCTAACATGATCGGCCAGGTGACGGGAATGATGGCTACCTGCGGGATAAATATTTCGGATATGACCAACAAGAGCCGGGATAAGTTTGCCTACACGCTGATGGATCTGGACAAGAAGCCGGATGAGATGACCATTCAGAAGCTCAATGCGATTGATGGGATTCTGCGGGTGCGGGTAATTCAGTAAAGGTTGAAATGTGTATAGGCTATAAAGAAAAAGGAGAACCGATATGGCAGAAATAAGACCATTCCGGTGTATCCGTCCAAACGGGGAAGTGGCGTCTAAGGTGGCGGCACTTCCCTATGACGTTTACGACCGGCAGGAAGCAAAGCGGGAGGTGGAGAGAAACCCCATGTCCTTTTTGGCAATCGACCGGGCGGAGAGCCAATTTCCCGATGAGGTGGATCTTAACGATCCGCGGGTCTATGAGAAAGCCCGGGAGCTTTTGACGGACTGGCAGGAAAAGGGAATCCTTGTCAGTGACGAGCAGGAGAGCTACTATATATACGAGCTGACCATGGACGGGCGCGGCCAGACTGGCATCGTGGCCTGTGCCTCCATTGACGACTATCTGGGAGGCGTGATCAAAAAGCACGAGAACACCAGGGAGGACAAAGAGCAGGACCGGATCTGCCATGTGGACGTGACCAATGCCCACACAGGACCGATCTTTCTGGCCTACCGCTCGGACGAGAAGCTGAACCAGATTGTAGATACGGTGTGCCGCCAGGAGCCGCTTTATGATTTTACGGCAGAGGATGGGATCCGGCACCGGGTGTGGAAGGTCATGGAGGATCGGGACGAAGCAGGCGGCCCGGCAAAAAGCGTGACGGGCGAAGAGACGCCTGTTTGCGGAAAAATCGGCAGCCGGACGGAGCAGATCCGGGAATGTTTTTGCCGAATGAAGGACATTTACATTGCTGACGGTCATCACCGTGCCGCATCGGCGGTCAAGGTAGGGCTTAAGCGGCGGAGGGAAAACCCGGAATATACAGGGCAGGAGCCCTTCAATTTCTTTCTGTCTGTGCTGTTTCCCGATGACCAGCTTTTGATCATGCCCTACAACCGGGTGGTGAAGGATCTGAACGGAAGAACCAAGGAGGAGTTTTTAAGGGCAGTGGCAGAGCGCTTTGAGGTTGAGCAATGGTCAAAAGAGAGGGGCTGTCAGCCGGAAAAACATCGCCAGGTGGGAATGTATCTGGCCGGTCAATGGTACCGGCTGACAGTGAAGCAGCCGTATTTGACGGATGATCCGGTGAAGGGGCTGGACGTGTCCTTGCTTCAGGATCTTTTGCTGGCTCCGATTTTGGGAATCGGGGATCCCAGAACCGATGGCCGGATTCGGTTTGTGGGAGGAATCCGGGGGCTTCTGGAGCTTGAGAGGCTGGTGGACAGCCAGGCAGGAGCGGTGGCCTTCGCCATGTATCCCACCTCGATTCAGGAGTTGTTTTCCGTAGCGGACGCGGGGCTTCTGATGCCGCCTAAATCCACCTGGTTTGAGCCGAAGCTGCGCAGCGGGCTGTTTATCCATTCCCTAAACTCCTGAACATATTGAGGAGGTCCTCTGCATAAGATGTAAAAAACGTTCTCAAGGGTAAAACCATGAAGGATTATATCGAAGAGCGGGCGGTGGCAATCGCTAACTACATCATAGACCACAATGCAACGGTGAGACAGACGGCGAAGCGGTTTGGGATAAGCAAGAGTACGGTACATAAAGACGTAACAGACAGGCTGGAGCACATCAATCCTTCCCTGGCGGCTCAGGCCCGGGTGGTGCTGGATGTGAACAAGTCGGAGCGTCACATCCGCGGAGGGCTGGCTACCAGGGAGAAGTATCAGCATCGGCTGGCCATCTGCAGTAAGCAGGAGGATTAACAGAATTTTCGGAGAGCCATTCGGAGAGAGTGGCTCTTTTCCATTATTGCTTTGGAAACCGGAGCCACTCTTCTTATTATTTTAAGAACAGGTGAATCAGCTTATCATAGATCCACCGATAGGGCTGATACCGCATGGGAAGATCCAGCCAGGTCTTTTTATCCACAATGCTCTTCTTATGAGAAAAGGTGTCAAAGCCTTCCTTTCCGTGATAGGAACCCATGCCGCTTTCGCCGAAGCCGCCAAAGCCCATCTGGCTGGTGGCTAAGTGGATGATGGTGTCATTGATGCACCCGCCGCCGAAGCCGCAGCGGGCCATGACCTTTCGGGCGATGGATTTGTTTTCTGTAAAGATATAGAGAGCCAGAGGATGAGGCTGAGAATTGATCTTATGAATGGCCTCATCCAATGTTTCATAGGTCAGCACGGGAAGAATGGGACCGAAGATTTCCTCCTGCATAACCGGATCGGAAAAGGTTACAAAATCCATGACCGTAGGTTCGATGCGTAAGGTCTTCGGGTCCCGGCCGCCGCCGGCCACAATCTTGTCCTCATCTATCAGAGCGGTCAAACGGCTAAAGTGCTTTTCATTGATGATTTTTCCATAATTTTTGTTGCTTAGGGGATGTCTGCCCAGCTGACGGGCAATCTGCCCTTTTATCTCTTTTATCAGCCGGTCCTTTATGGCTTTGTCACAGTAGATATAGTCCGGGGCCACACAGGTCTGGCCGCAGTTAAGAAACTTTCCGAATACGATGCGCCGGGCAGCCAGCTTAAGATTGGCAGTCCGGTCCACTATGCAGGGACTTTTACCTCCCAGCTCTAAGGTCACCGGAGTAAGATGAGCGGAGGCCTGCTTCATGACCTCTTTTCCCACAGCCTGGCTTCCCGTAAAGAAAATATAGTCAAAATGCTGGGAGAGCAGGGCTGTATTTTCCGCCCTTCCTCCGGTTACCACGGCAACGAACCGTTCGTCAAAGCATTTGCCAAGCATGGAGCGGATAACCTGGCTGGTGTTTGGAGAGTAGGCGCTGGGCTTTAGGATCACCGTATTGCCGGCCGCAATGGCATCCACTAAGGGGTCTATGGTCAATAAAAAGGGGTAGTTCCAGGGGCTCATGATCAGCACCACTCCGTAGGGGGAGGGCTTTTTAAAGCTTCGGGAGCAGAACTGGGCAAGAGGGGTGGGGACGGTCTGCTCTTTGGCAAAGCGGCGGATGTGCCGAAGCATGTAGGTGATCTCGCTTAAGACCAGACCGGTCTCGCACATGTAGCTTTCAAAGGAGCTTTTTCCCAGATCCTTTAAAAGAGCTTCGTGGATCTCTTTTTCATGCTCCAGGATGCAGGACTTTAGCTTATAGAGGGCCTGGATACGGTGTTCGAGCTTTAATGTGGCGCCGGTGAGAAAACAGGCCCGCTGTTTTTCGGCCAGCTGTTTTATTTGTTGGTCATTCATTCTTTCCTCCATTCTGTGCACTCTTTACAGCACAAACAGGTATGGGTGAAATGTTTTTCTTTCACCCTTTTCCTCCATCAGCAGATAATAAAAATGTTCTAGCTGTCCGGCATCCATCAGCACAGGAACCGGGTAGAGGGGATTGGCTTCCCTGTCTGCGTATTGTGCCAGCCTTTGGATATCCTCTTTCTTTATTCCCGGAATTGTGTCCCCGATTTGAAAGCGTGTTTTCATATCCTGGATTGCGGTTATAAACCGGTCGGCGGCTTTATCGGGCGGGGTATCCCGGCTGGCAAGGCCGGCAGCTATGGTAGCCTCGCTTCCGGTTCCGGCAGTGGTGGGCACGGCAATGAGAAGAGGAAGCCTTTTGCGGACTTTTAGAATCCCCTCCATCTTTTTTAGGGAACGCCGGGCCTTGCAATACGGGCGCCGGCTGCTTTGGCACAGTCCATGCTGGAGCCGCCTCCAAAGCCGATGATGGCGTCACAGTGATGCTTCAGACAAAGAGTCCGGACCGCCTCCACATTATCGGAGGTGGGGTTGGCTGCTGTCCTGTCATAGAGAAGAAAGGGGATTTTACTTTCTGTCAAGGCGTTTTCCAATGTGCAGGTCAGGCCGAGACGATGAATGTCCGGGTCCGTGACAATGAGAACCCGGCTGCAGCCGTGCTCTTTCAAAATATCCGGCAGCCCGGAGACACCGGATACAAGCCGGGGGTACGGTATGGGAGAAACGGCAGCGCCAGACAGAAGGCGGCCTGGAAGCTGCGGCAATAGCATTTTTTATAATGTTCATATGGAATTTGTCCTTTCGCCGCTTCTTATGATAGGGATTGCAATCTCTGACCCTTTGATGCTTGTTTCATTTTATGATATTCAGGGATGTTTGACAAGAAAATATAAAAAAAATTGCGGTAAATTAATGTTTGAAAGCATAGAACGAACGCCTGCGGAATAAATTGGTAGTAGTCAAATTTTATGGAGGTTGTTATGGGCAGAAGAATCAATGGAAAAATGATTTGGGCGGTTTTTTTGCTGTTTTGGGTATTGATGGTGCGTTTCCTGACTGGCTGCAGCGTGGAGAAGGAGAACCAGGATAAGGTGCGTGATCTGGAATTTACCGTGGTGGGGGAGGCAGATCTGCCGGAGGAGCTTAAAAATCTGGTGGAGGAGAAGAAGGCAGCGCCTTTTAAGCTTACATACAGCAACGACCAGGGACTTTACATAGCATTGGGATACGGGGAGCAGGCCACAGGAGGATACAGTATTTCGGTGGAGGAGCTGTATCTGACAGAAAATTCCATTGTGATTGACACAGAGCTTAAAGGACCGGAGAAGGGGGAGACTGTGGGAGTGGAAAAATCGTATCCCTATATTGTGGTTCAGACGGAATATCTGGAGAATCCTGTAATTTTTCAGTGAATACAGCGCAATGGTTCAGGCAGTCCGATTTACCACACGGTCAGCGCGGTATACGCGCAGACCTGCATTAACCAATGTCATGACATTGCTGTCTGAGCAGAAACATGCAGAGAATAATTATATGAAAATGATTTTCAAAATCATTGACAAGGCATGATAAGAGAGGTATAATTGGGGAACAGGCGGGAAGGTAAAGAGGCAGAGAGATAAAGAAACAAAGAGACAGAAATATTGTGATATATAGAAAGAGAGGTACAAACAGATGGCAGATCTGGTGATTCTTGTGGGAGTCGCAGGCGCGGTGGCGGCGATTGTGTGGAAGAAGGTTAAGGATATGAAAGCGGGAAAGAGCGGCTGTGGCTGCGGTTGCTTAGGTTGTCCGGGACGAGGAAAAAAGGGACATTGCCGCTAATTAGGAAGGAAGGGGACCGTCATGGCAGAAGGCTGTGACGGTTTTTTTGGCATGACAGGCATATATGATACAACTTTTTTACAGTCAGAGTGTATCATAAAGGAATCAAATTCCGGTTGACGGTGGGAATTTTGCCATATTACAATAGAGACAGCTAAGATGCAGGATATTTTTATATAGATCAGAGGAAAGTGAGAAGCAGGATGACAGGGGAGAGAAAAGCAGCGGAATATGAAGAGCTGGAAAACCGGTATGAGGAGAGGAGAAAAATCCGGAAAAAACAACGGGAGAGGGAGCGCCTTTTCAGAGTGCGGCTGGCGCGGGGGATGCTGTGCCTTTGTATGGTGGTTGTGTGTGTGGGAACCGTTGTACTGGCATCGGATTTGATGGTAAAGAACAAAGAGAAGGCTTCGGAGGGAAATAGAGGGAAGGGAGCGGTCAGGGCAGGAGTAATTCTTCCTGAGGATGAGGAGCGCCGGACCGCGGAGGTAAAAAGACCTTTGGTGGATCTTCCGGAGATGGGGGCGCTCTACAAAATTCATGTTCAGGGAAAGGGCTGGAGCCATTATTTTGCAGATAATTCCTACGGGATGGCTCCGGCAGGAGGATATATCACCGCGGTCCAGGCCACATTACATAATCAGCCGGAGGGAATGTCCGGCACCATTGAATATAAGGTGAATTTAAGCGGAAGCGGCTGGCTGGACTGGCAGTCAAATGCCCATGAGGCAGGGGGAGTTGAGGGAGAGATGCCTCTGGAGGCGGTGTGTATACGCCTCACAGGAGAGCTGGCAGAATATTATGACGTGCTGTACAGTGTTCTCCAAAATAATGTGTGGACAGACTGGGTAAAAAACGGGGAGGAGGCAGGACAATCCGGAGTGGGCTTGCGGGTGGACGGCCTTAGGATGTCCGTGGCCAGACGGCAGGAGGGAGGCATTTCCTATGCCGGGGAGATCGACCCGTTAAAGCCTATGGTGGCTCTGACCTACGATGACGGGCCGTCAAAGGAGTCCACAAGGAGGATTCTTAAGACTCTTGAGGAAAACGGAGGAAAGGCGACCTTTTTTATGGTGGGAAGCCGGGCGGCCAAATTTCAGGAAACCGTCCGGCAGATGGTTGCCCAGGGCTGCGAGGTGGCAAATCACACCTATGACCACACACTGATGACCAAGGTGGATCCTGCGGAGCTAGAGAGGCAGCTGGAGCTGACAAATCAGGTGGTGGCAAATGCCGGCGGGGTTACGCCAGTGTTAATGAGGCCCTGCGGAGGAGCTACCAATGATGCGGGGATGGGGGTGGCAGGGGCTATCTCCATGCCGGCAATTTTGTGGTCCATTGATACGCTTGACTGGAAAACCAGGGATGCGGATGCCACGGTGTCGGCTGTTTTGGATCATGTGAAGGACGGGGATATTATTTTGATGCATGATCTGTATGAGACGGCGGCGCAGGCCAGCGAGGTGATTATTCCCGAGCTGATTCGCCGGGGATATCAGCTGGTGACGGTCAGCGAGCTGGCGTCCTACCGGGGCGGTATGACGCCCGGCCAGTCTTATTACAAGTTCCGCCCTTAAATTTCATGTCCGCAGGCAGGAAACTGCCACGTATATTTTGGACCTTTCGCTCATACTTTGGAAGTAGCCGGTTAGCAAATGGCTGGACTGTAACGGTAAATGAGTGGAGGGGTAGGCTTGAATGACAATTATCTGGATGTAATACAGCAGTATGACGGGGAAACTCTTGAAGTTCGCCGGGGACGGGGTGCATGGATTTGCGAGCGCCCGGACGGGGTAAAGCTTTTGAAGGAGTACCGGGGCAGTCTGAAAAGGTTGGAGTTTGAGGAGGCAGTCCTGGGAGAATTGAAACGCCAGGGCATTTGTCTGGTGGATCAATACATAAGGAACCGGGACGGGGAGCTGATCACCTCCGGGGAGGACGGGACAAAGTATATTTTTAAGGACTGGTTTTTAAGCCGGGAGTGCAATCTTAAGGACAGCAGGGAGATTTTGATGGCTGTGACCTGGATTGCCCGGCTTCACCGGGCCTTTCGGGAGATTACCTGGCGGCCGGAGTGGGATTTGGGATCCATGATTCCTCCGGGACTCAGTGCAGAGATGAAACGCCATACCCGGGAGATGAAGAGGGTGCGCGCGTTTGTCAGCAGCAAGCGGAAAAAAAGCCAGTTTGAGCTGTGTGTCATGGAAAATTTTACAGAATTCTATGAGCAGGCTTTAAGGGCTCAGGAAGGTCTGGACGCCCTGGAGGAGGGCCAGGATGAGAATCGCCTATTTTTGTGCCATGGGGATCTGAACCAGCACCATCTTCTTATGGGCACCGGGGAGGTTGCTGTGATCGAGTTCAATCAGATGCACCGGGGAAAGCAGATGGCGGATCTCTATCATTTTATGCGGAAGGTTATGGAAAAGCACGGGTGGGATGAGCGGCTGGGTCTGGCTATGACGGAGAGCTATGACAAGATACTGCCGATGGATGAGCAGGATCGGGCCTGTCTTTATTATCTGTTTTTGTATCCGGAAAAATACTGGAAGCAGCTGAATTATTATTATAATGCCAACAAGGCATGGACGCCGGCAAAGAATGTGGAAAAGCTGAGAAGCATAAAGAGCCAGCAGGAGGCCAGGGGGCGGTTTCTGGAGAGAATAAGGGGCTGAATTTACTGGTGATTTTGCCACAGAAACCTTTTGACGGGGGAAACATCTTATTATATAATAGAGACAATTGGGAGCTGCTATATGGCTTTCATCAGTAATTCTGCCGGGGGGAGCCTGGCGGGGAAAATACAGGAGGGAGTATTTAGTTATGAAGGACTACATGAAGATTTATGAAGAATGGCTGGCCAATCCGTATTTTGATGAGGATACCAAGGCAGAGCTGCGGGCGATTGCAGGCGATGAGAATGAGATTAAGGAAAGATTCTACATGGATCTGGAGTTCGGCACAGCCGGTCTGAGAGGAATTATCGGAGCTGGCATCAACCGGATGAACATCTATGTGGTTCGCCGGGCGACCCAGGGTCTTGCCAATTATATTATCAAACAGGGAGGGGCCTCAAAGGGAGTTGCCATTGCCTATGACTCCCGCCGCATGTCGCCGGAGTTTGCCGATGAGGCGGCCCGCACTCTGGCTGCCAACGGGATCAAGGCTTACAAGTTTGAGTCTCTTCGTCCCACGCCGGAGCTGTCCTTTGCGGTCCGGGAGCTGGGGTGTATCGCCGGAATCAATGTGACCGCAAGCCACAATCCGCCAGAGTACAACGGGTACAAGGTGTATTGGGAGGATGGCGCTCAGTTTACCCCGCCCCATGACAAGGGTGTGACGGAGGAGGTGCTGGCGATTGAGGATCTTTCCACCGTTAAGACCATGAGCGCGTCCGATGCCAAGGCAGCCGGGCTTTATGATGTGATCGGAGCGGAGATTGACAATAAATATATTGCAAACGTTAAGGCCCAGGTGGTGAACCAGGATGCCATTGACAAGATGCAGGACAACATAAAGATCATCTACACCCCCCTTCACGGTACAGGCAACATTCCGGTGCGCCGGGTGTTAAAGGAGATCGGCTTTACTCATGTCTATGTGGTTCCTGAGCAGGAGCTGCCGGACGGCGAGTTCCCCACGGTCAGCTATCCCAACCCGGAGGCGGCGGAGGCCTTTGCCTTAGGACTTAAGATGGCAAAGGAGATCGATGCGGATCTGGTGCTTGCAACGGATCCGGACGCAGACCGCCTGGGAGTGTATGTGAAGGATAAAAAGTCAGGGGAATATATTTCCCTTACGGGCAATATGTCCGGCTCTCTGCTTTGCGAGTATGTGCTGAGTCAGAAGGCGGCCCAAAATGCCATCCCGGCAGATGGCGAAGTGGTCAAGTCGATTGTGAGCACAAACCTGATCGATGCGGTGGCTGCCTCCTACAACTGTAAGCTGGTGGAATGCCTGACAGGCTTTAAGTGGATTGGACAGCAGATTCTCAAGGAGGAGAATACCGGTGTGGGACATTACATGTTTGGCATGGAGGAGAGCTACGGCTGCCTGATCGGCACCTATGCCCGGGACAAGGACGCGGTGTCTGCCAGCGTGGCCCTGTGCGAGGCGGCGGCCTACTATAAGACCAAGGATATGACCCTGTGGGATGCCATGGTGGCCATGTATGAGAAATATGGCTATTACAAGGATGCGGTCAAGTCCATCGGCCTGTCAGGAATCGAGGGACTGGCCAAGATTCAGTCCATTATGGAAACCTTCCGGAATGAGACTCCCACCGGCTTTGGCGACTATAAGGTATTGTCTGCCCGGGACTATAAGCTGGATACCGTGAAGGATATGGCCACGGGAGAGGTAAAGCCCACAGGACTTCCTTCCTCCAATGTGCTGTACTATGATATGAATGACAACGCATGGCTGTGCATCCGTCCTTCCGGCACAGAGCCAAAGATCAAGTTCTACTATGGGGTGAAGGGCGGTTCCTTGGAGGATGCGGATGCCAAGTCCGCAGCACTTGGCGAGGCGCTGATGGCGGTTGTCAATAAGCTGCTGTAAGTAGTTACTGTTGTGGGCGGCGTGGTTTGCCGCCGTAAAAAGAAAAGAAGAAGCCCCGAACTGTGCTGGCACAGGGTTCGGGGCTTCATTCTTTGTCCAAATGGATTGCTCATATACTTTCTTATTTTGTACAAGTCTTGCGCCAGATACGAAAATATGCTACAATTTACGGGAAAAAGAGGCAGCATGAAAGTACAATGAGGATTGAGAGGAATCAATGAGCATGGCAAATTTATCTTATCAGAGCACCCGGGGCGGGGAGAAGGGCCTGACGGCTTCCCAAGCCATTTTAAAAGGCCTGGCAGAGGACGGAGGGCTGTACATGCCGTCCGGGCTTCCCAAGCTGGAGATCCCCTTAGGGGAGCTTGCAGGCATGTCCTACCAGGAGACAGCCTACCAGGTGATGCGGCTGTTTTTGACGGATTACACGGAGGAGGAGTTAAAATACTGCATCCGCTCCGCCTATGACAGCAAGTTTGACACAGAGGAGATAGCGCCCCTGCGGGAGGCGGACGGAGCTTACTATCTGGAGCTGTTTCACGGCAGCACCATTGCCTTTAAGGATATGGCTTTGTCGATTCTGCCCTATCTGATGACCACGGCGGCAAAGAAGAATCACGTGGAAAACGAGATTGTGATCCTCACCGCCACCTCCGGAGATACGGGAAAAGCGGCCATGGCCGGCTTTGCGGATGTGCCGGGTACCCGAATTATTGTGTTTTATCCCAAGGGCGGGGTGAGCCGGATTCAGGAGCTGCAGATGGTGACCCAGAAGGGAGACAATACTGCCGTGGTGGCGATCCATGGCAATTTTGACGATGCCCAGACCGGGGTGAAAAAGATCTTTGGGGATCAGGAATTCGCAAAAAAGCTGGCAGAGAAGGAATTTCAGCTGTCCTCGGCCAATTCCATCAATATCGGGAGACTGGTGCCCCAGGTGGTATACTATGTGTATGCCTATGCCCGTTTGGTTAAAAACGGAACAATCAGGGAGGGAGATGAGATCAACATCACCGTTCCCACAGGCAATTTTGGCAATATTCTGGCAGCTTATTTTGCAAAGCAGATGGGGCTTCCGGTGAAGCTGCTTCTCTGCGCTTCCAATGACAATAAGGTGCTGTATGATTTCTTTCGGACAGGGATTTATGACAAAAAGAGAGAATTTGTCCTGACCAGTTCTCCATCCATGGACATTCTCGTCTCCAGCAACTTAGAACGCCTGATCTATCTGAGCACAGGCTGTGACGCCGGGGCCAACAGGGCGTTGATGGAGGAGCTTGCCCGAACCGGCGCTTACCAGGTGACTGATGAAATGCGGGCCAGAATGGCAGACTTTTGGGGCGGATATGCCACGGAGGCGGAGAACCAGGCAGAGATCAAACGGTTATCTGACAAGACCGGATATATTATCGATACCCACACCGGGGTGGCATCCTGTGTGTACCACAAATATGTGGCGGAGACCGGGGATATAACTCCCACGGTGATCGCTTCCACTGCCAGTCCCTACAAGTTCTCCCACAGTGTGATGGCGGCCGTGGCCGGCGACCAGGGAGATAGAGATGAGTTTGCCATTATCGATGAGCTCTGCAAGGCATCCGGGGTGGCTATACCCCGAGCGGTGGAGGAGATTCGCAATGCTCCGATCCGCCACAAAAGAGAGTGTGATGTGGACACCATGGAGGATGCGGTGGCAGAGATTCTTGGCCTGTAGCTTACGTGAGGCAGATCTTTTGGCAGGGCGGCGGTTTTTGAAGCCGGCACGGCAGAACCCGCCCTGCCTGAACTGTTACAACAGACAACATCTGACGGAAAAGATTGTGAAAAGTTACACTATTCAAACAGGCAAAAATGGGTTATAATAGTGCAGAATAGTACGGGCTCGGGCCTGTGCTTCCCCACAAGGAGGGCGAGTGGGAGTATAAATGACGAAATGGAGGATTATGAAATGTTAGTATCTGCAACAGAAATGCTGAAAAAGGCCAAAGCGGGACATTATGCAGTGGGACAGTTCAACATCAATAACTTAGAGTGGACCAAGTCGATTCTGGCAACTGCTCAGGAACTCAATTCCCCGGTTATTCTTGGTGTGTCTGAGGGCGCCGGCAAGTATATGACAGGCTTTAAGACCGTGGCTGATATGGTGAAGGCTATGATCGATGAGATGAATATTACGGTTCCGGTTGCGCTGCATCTGGATCACGGCAGCTATGAGGGATGCTACAAGTGCATTAAGGCGGGATTTTCCTCCATTATGTTTGACGGCTCTCATTATCCCATTGAGGAGAATGTGGAGAAAACCAAGGAGTTAGTGAAGGTTGCTCACGCCATGGGCCTGTCTATTGAGGCTGAGGTTGGCTCCATTGGGGGTGAGGAGGATGGTGTTGTGGGTATGGGCGAATGTGCGGATCCCAATGAGTGCAAGGCCATTGCAGATCTGGGAATTGACTTTTTGGCAGCAGGCATCGGCAATATCCATGGCAAATATCCGGAGAACTGGCAGGGCTTAAGCTTTGACACGCTGGCTGCCATTCAGGAGAAAACCGGCGAGATGCCTCTGGTGCTTCACGGCGGCACTGGTATTCCGGCTGACATGATTAAGAAGGCCATTGACTTAGGCGTTGCTAAGATCAACGTAAATACTGAGTGCCAGCTGTCCTTTGCGGCTGCCACCCGCGAGTATATTGAGGCTGGCAAGGATCAGCAGGGCAAGGGCTTTGATCCCAGAAAGCTGCTGGCTCCCGGCGCGGCTGCCATCAAGGAGACCGTGAAGGAGAAGATGGAGCTGTTTGGTTCTGTGGGCAAGGCGTGATTTTTGAAGAAAATCCAAAAAAGTGCTTGCATTTTTGAGGCAGATGGTTTATTTTAATAGGGAACAAAGGTGTTCTTCCTTATGGATGAGGGAGGACACCTTTTCTGTTGTTGCGGACGGCATGCCCCGCAGGACAGATGTTTTGGATTTCCTGCTGCTTTGGGGAATCGGAACAAAGATTTTGAGGAGAGGAAAGAAAATTTATGAGCGAGATCGTAAAGATATCGGAGATTTTTGGCAAAAATGTTTTTAATGAAGCAGTGATGAAGGAGCGCCTTCCCAAGAGTGTTTTTAAGAAAATGAAGAAAACCATGGAGGATGGAGTGGAGTTAGACCCATCGATTGCAGATGTGGTGGCCCATGCCATGAAGGAGTGGGCAATTGAGCGGGGGGCAACCCACTACACACACTGGTTTCAGCCCCTGACCGGCGTGACGGCGGAGAAGCACGATTCCTTTATTTCCGCGCCGGACACGGAAGGCCGGGTGATCATGGAGTTTTCCGGCAAGGAGCTGATAAAGGGAGAGCCGGATGCCTCCTCGTTTCCCTCCGGCGGGCTGCGGGCGACCTTTGAGGCCAGAGGCTACACTGCCTGGGACTGTACCTCCCCGGCCTTTCTCAGGGAGGATGCCATCGGTGTGACCCTTTGTATTCCCACTGCCTTTTGTTCCTACAAGGGAGAGGCCCTGGATCAGAAAACCCCCCTTCTGCGTTCCATGCAGGCCATTGACGGGCAGGCTCTTCGGATTCTGCGGCTGTTTGGCAACACTACGGCAAAGAGGGTGTGCCCCTCCGTGGGACCGGAGCAGGAGTATTTTTTGGTGGACCGCGCCAAATATCTACAGAGAAAGGATCTGATCTACGCGGGCCGCACCTTGTTCGGCGCAATGCCGCCTAAGGGGCAGGAGCTGGAGGATCACTATTTTGGCGCTATCCGGGAGCGGATCGGCTCTTATATGAAGGAGGTCAATGAGGAGCTGTGGAAGCTGGGAGTGACTGCCAAGACCCAGCACAATGAGGTGGCTCCAGCCCAGCATGAGCTGGCTCCCATTTACGATCAGGCCAATCTGGCAGTGGATCACAACCAGATGGTTATGGAGACCTTGAAGAAGGTGGCAGGGCGCCATGGACTGACCTGTCTGCTTCACGAGAAGCCCTTTGCAGGGGTCAACGGCTCCGGCAAGCACAACAACTGGTCTCTGACCTCGGATGATGGGGTGAATCTTTTAAGCCCCGGGGAGACTCCCCATGAGAATATCCAGTTTCTTCTGGTTTTGGGATGCATTTTGAAGGCTGTGGATGTCCATGCGGATCTGCTGCGGGAGTCAGCGGCAGATGTGGGAAATGATCACCGTCTGGGAGCCAACGAGGCTCCGCCGGCCATTATCTCTGTATTCTTGGGAGAGCAGTTGGAGGATGTGATCGATCAGCTTTGCAGCACCGGGGAAGCTACCCACTCCAAGAAGGGCGGCACCTTAAAGACCGGTGTGGCCACTCTGCCGGATCTGGATCAGGATGCCACGGATCGGAACAGGACATCACCTTTTGCCTTTACGGGAAATAAATTTGAGTTCCGAATGGTGGGCTCCTCGGATTCCATCGCGCCGCCCAATGTGGTGCTTAATACTATTGTGGCGGAGGCGTTTAAGGAAGCTGCCGATGAGCTGGAGGCAGCGGAGGATTTTGACACCGCGGTTCATGATCTGATAAAGCGTCTTTTGAAGGAGCACAAGAGAATCATTTTCAACGGAAACGGGTATTCCGATGCCTGGGTGGAGGAGGCCGGGAGAAGAGGCCTGCCTAATATCCGCTCCATGGTGGAGGCCATCCCGGCCCTGACAACAGAGAAGGCCATAAAGCTCTATGAGGAATTTGGGGTATTTACAAGAGCAGAGCTGAAATCCCGGGCAGAGGTGGAGTATGAGGCCTACTCCAAGGTGATCAATATTGAGGCCCGAACCATGATTGATATGGCAAGTAAGCAGATCATTCCGGCAGCCATCCGCTATACCGCCCATCTGGCCGCCTCCCTAAACGCGGTATGCTCTGCCTGCCCGGAGGCAGATACCAGCGTGCAGGCAGAGCTTTTGGTGGAGACCTCAGCCATGCTGTCTGATATGAAGGTGGCATTGGCAGCTCTCATGGATATTACAGAAAAATGCGGGGCCATGGAGGCCGGCATGGCCCAGGCCCATGCCTATCATGACCAGGTGGTGCCGGCTATGGAGGCCTTAAGAGCTCCGGCAGACCGGCTGGAAATGATTGTGGATAAGGAGCTGTGGCCCTTCCCCAGCTATGGAGATTTGATTTTTGAGGTGTAACAATAAGGGAGATGCTGTGGTTCACAGCATCTCCATATAGGCCAGCAGCTGATCCAGCAGATCCAGGCCGATATATATGAGAACTCCCAGAATCAGGACACTTACAATCAAAAAAATCAGTTTATAAAAGAGATACGCCCGGGCAAAGCTTTTTCGCTCGGGATATTTTTTGCTGAAAGCCAGAAAAAGCAGGTAAATCCATCCGATGATGGGAATATTCATACACATAAAGGTAAAGAACCACCGGTGAACCGGGGTGTCATTTTCGGAAGGGGCCATGGTTGGCGGAATGCTTGCCTCGGGGGCAGAGGAAAGCTCCGGAAGAACCTTCGTGTCGGAGGAACCGGCAGCGTTTGCAGGGAGGGAGGGCTCTTTCGCCTTTTCCTCCTGCAAAGTAACCGGCATGGAGGAATCATCTGCAAGCTCAGCCCTCTCATTGTCTGCTATTTTTTCTATGGCCTTTTGAATGTTGGCTGTCTCTTCGGCGGCAGAGGAAAGCTCTTTCTGATCCATGGTGGGTTAATCCTCCTTTCCGGCTGTGATTACGGCGCTGGGGCCATTGGCATTTCCGGCGCCGGTGTTCCATTTTAGCTGTTCCCGGTTTAAGGTGGCCTCAAGCCGCTGCTGCTGCAGAGAGATCTGCTGCTGTAAGGCTTGCTGCTCCTGGGCCTTGGCGGCCTGTCGGGCCGCCTCGGTTTTCTGCCATTCCTCTGCTGTAGGCAGTGTGGAAATGCGGGTGATGGCGGCATTCAGCCGCTGGGTGTAGGATTCAGCCTCCTGATAGTCGGCGATCAGGGGAAGCTTTCCTATGGCAGCGGTGACCAGCTCCTGAGCATTGGGGGCCTGGTATTCCAGGGCCTCCACATCCTGGAGGGCGGTGAGAAATTCATTTTTGCGGGTCTCGATCTCTAAGATTTCCCGGCGCTTGACGGCCTCATCCTCTGCCTTTTTTTGGGCCAGGGCCTCTTCTCTGGCTTTCTGGATCTCATACAGGGCGATGGTCTCTTCCATCTCGTTGATGGTGACGGAAAATGTCTCATAGCGGGCTGCGAGACGGTTCAGCAATTCTCCCCGCAGAATTCCCTCGTCCATCAGATTCAGCTGACTGACCATTTTCTGGTATTGTTCCTTTACCCAATACACGTCCTCCACGGTCTCAATGGTCTTTTTTTCAAAGGCTTCCACACCAGATGCAAGCTCTGTCTCCAGCCGGCGCTGTTCTTTGTCATGAAGGCTTTGCTCGGCTCTCAGCCGGGCGGTGGTGCTTACTAAATCCGTGATGCCGGTTTTGGGATCCGCCTCAAGGGCCACGGTGGAGGGCTGTTCCCAGTCCCAGGGCTCCTTTCCTGTGTGAAGCTCGTCCATAACCTTTTTCCAGATGCGTCCCGCATAGGTGCTTCCGAAGATACCTGGCATGGCCCGGGGAATGTCATAGCCCACCCAGATGGCCGTGGTGTAATAGCGGGTGTAGCCGCAGAACCAGGTGTCCTTACTGCTGTTGGTAGTCCCTGTCTTGCCGGCGGCAGGCATTCCCCCGGACAGGGCAAGGCCGTGGCCGGTACCAAAGGGCTCTGTGAGGGTCCCCTTTAAAATATCTGTGATCATGTAGGCCGTGTCCTCTTCATAGACCTGCTGGGCCTGGGGCTTTCTGTCCCTGGTCAGATTGCCCTCCTGCTCATGCTCAATGCGCAGAATACAGGTCCGGTCATTGTAAACACCGCTGTTGGCCAGAGTGCTGTAGCCTTTGGCCATATCCACCACCCGCAAGCCATTGGTGAAGCCGCCGATGCTCAGGGAGGGAATGTTGTTGTCAATATATGTAATTTTGTGGAAATTCATTTTCCCCAGATATTCCAGTCCGAAATTAACGCCGATATCCTCTAAAATCTGCCAGGCCACGGTGTTTAAGCTGCGGTTTAGGGCCTCCCGAACCGTTACCTCCCCGTGATAGGAGCCGCCGCTGTTGGAGGGCCCGTCCTCCCATTTGTGGTCGTCCACCAGCCGGGCGGGGTAGTATTCTCCGGTGTCAAAGGCAGGGGCATAGTCAATGAGAGGCTTTATGGTGCTGCCAGGCTGGCGGGCGCTTAGGTAGGCCCGGTTAAAGGGATCCTCCTCCCCCCGGCCGCCCACGATTGCCACCACATAGTTGGTCTGGTTGTCCACAATGACCCCGGCTCCCTGAAGGGCATATTTGCCGTTTTCCTGCAGCTCGGTATAGGAGGAGAGCCCCTCATCAATCCGTGCCTGCAAAAGTCCCTGGAAAGAAGGATCCAGGGAGGTGTAAATGCGGAAGCCTCCGGCCCGGATCCGGTCGTTTTTTTCATTGTAGAGGGTCTGATATTTTTCCATGTAGGAGGTATAGTCCTCCTTGTTCTCATAGGTGTAGCGAAAAGGAAAGCCGTCTAACTTCATTAATTCCAAGGTGGCACAGTGGATGGCATAGCTGCTTATGTAATTTTCATCGGTGCCCTCAGCCTCCTCCTGGACAATCCGCAAGGGCTGGGAGAGAAAAAAATCATATTCATCCCTGGTGAGATAGCCTACCTTGTACATGCTTTCCAGAACATCATTGCGTTTTTCCAGGGAGGCCTCGGGATTTTTCACCGGGTCATAGGCAGAGGGGCTGTTGCTGATTCCCGCAAGCACCGCCGCCTCACCGGCGCTCAGCTCAGAGGCGTCCTTGCCGAAATAATACCGGCTGGCCGCCTGAACGCCGTAGCAGTGATTCCCGTAAAAGTTGGTGTTGCAGTAAAATTCCATAATGTCCGCTTTGGAATATTCCTTTTCGATCTCCGGCGCCAGGAGAATCTCCACAACCTTGCGGGTGAAGCTTTTCTCCTGAGTTAAGTAGGTGTTTTTGATCACCTGCTGAGTGATAGTGCTGCCGCCCTGGGTGATGACGCCCCTGTTTTTTACCAGGGCCAGCGCCGCCCGGGTGGTGGCTATCCAGTCCACGCCGGTATGGCTTTTGAACCGGCGATCCTCCTGTGCTATGTATGCATTTTGAATGTTTAAGCTGATCTGGTTAATGGGTACATACTCATAATGGCCCGCGTTTATAAGGCCGGCCAGGTTGCCGTCCTTGTCATAGATTTCTGTGTCAGAGAGCATCCGGAAATCCTGCCGTTCCATCTGGGCCAGCTTGTTGTAGGCCACCTGACGGCAATGGTCTAAGTCAGGCTTTACCCTGGCGTAGACCAGAAGAACGGCTACCAAAGACAGGATCAGGGTTACGGCGAGAAGCTGTAAAATACTCTGCAAAAGCCAGCACAGGATACCGAAGAGAGTTATAAAAAAGCTGGCAATGCAGGTCAGAATCGTTTTGATAATTTTCATGGTATTTAAAGGTCCTTTTTTAGCATTACTGGTTTCTTACCAGGATAGTATAATACAAAACAGGAAAAAGGGGTAGTAAAAAAGTGTGGGAAAACCATCAAAATAGGAAGAAAATATTGACTTTCAGGGGAAAAAGAAGTAAAAGTAAAGGGATTGTGGAAGAGAAATCATCCGGATGGCCAGAGAAAGAGGGAGAAAAGAAGCCTGGGGATGCCGGATAAGCAGAAAGGGACAGGGATTATGTATCAGATTGATTTTGGGAAGCCATTGACAGTTTATTTTATAGGAATCGGCGGAATCAGCATGAGCGGCCTGGCGGAAATTCTCCTGCGGGAGGGTTTTTCAGTCAGCGGATCGGACGCTCACGAGAGCGGCCTGACCGACCATCTAGAGAGCCGCGGGGCAAGGATTTTCTACGGGCAGCGGGCGGAAAATATTGGGGATGACATCGACTTAGCCGTGTATACGGCGGCCATCCATCCGGACAATCCGGAATATCAGGAGGTAAAGCGGAGGGGAATTCCCATGCTGAGCCGGGCAGAGCTTCTGGGTCAGATGATGAGAAACTACCGACACGCTCTGGCTGTTGCGGGAACCCACGGAAAGACCACCACCACCTCCATGGTGACGGAAATTCTTTTGGCGTCTCACATGGATCCCACCGTGTCCGTGGGGGGAATTCTTCACTCCATCGGAGGCAATATCCGGGTAGGCGGCCAGGAGCTTTTTGTCACGGAGGCCTGTGAATACACAAACAGCTTTCTGGAATTTTTCCCCACCATAGAGGTGATTCTCAACATTGAGGCAGATCATCTGGACTTTTTTAAGGATCTGGATGATATCCGCCAATCCTTCCGGAAATTTGCAAAAAGGCTGCCAAAGGAAGGGCTTTTGATTCTGGACGGAGCCATAGACAATCAGGAGGAGATTACCAGGGGGTTAGAATGCAGGGTGGTGACGGTGGGCCACGGAACCGCGGGAGATTACGGCGTGGCGGATATCTCCTACGATGAGCTGGCCCGCGCCTCCTTTACCCTGATGAAAAAGGGGGTTCCCGCAGGAAGAATCCGCCTGGGAGTGCCCGGGGAGCACAATGTGTACAATGCTCTGGCGGCAGTGGCGGCAGCGGAGGCCTTAGGTGTTCCCATGGAGGCTATCGTCCGGGGGCTGGCAGGCTTTGAAGGCACAGAGCGGAGGTTTGAGAAGAAGGGAAAGGTGGGAGGCGTGACCATTATTGATGATTATGCCCACCATCCTCAGGAGATTGCGGCCACCTTAAGGGCGGCGAAGAATTATCCCCACAAGAAGCTGTGGTGTGTGTTTCAGCCTCACACCTACTCGCGGACAAAGGCTCTTTTGGATGATTTTGCCAGGGAGCTGGCAGCGGCGGACCAGGTGGTCCTTGCAGAGATTTATCCGGCCAGGGAGACGGACACTCTGGGAGTCAGCTCAAGGGATATAGGCATGAGGATCGAAAAGCTGGGCACTCCTGCAGAATGTTTTTCCACGTTTGACGAAATCGAAACATTTATTTTAAAAAATTGTTCCCCAGGCGATTTGTTGATAACTATGGGGGCCGGAGATATTGTAAAAGTTGGGGAAAGACTTCTTGGCCAATAGTTATCCACATTATCCACATAGTTTTCCACTTTTTATGGCAGAAGGCTATGTGGATTCTTTCTTTCTCTGGGAATGAAGCCACGATTTCTCAAAAATCCCGGATTCCGGCAAAAGACGACCGGTTTTGACAGGGACTGACAAGAACTTTCATCTGGATTATCCACTTTATCCACATTATCCACAATTCATCCGGTGGATAAACGGGGCTATTTTCTTTTGAAAAAGGATGTGCTAGAATAGAAATACAGTAGAGAGGGTGAGAAATGATGGATATGATCTGCAGTTTTCAAATGGAAGCGACCCTGGTGGCCAATGAGTTTGTTGACCGGTATATGGCAGCGGCTAACGGAGAATATGTGAAGGTGTATCTGTATCTGCTGCGGCACCAGAGGGAACCGGTGGATATTGACCGGATTGCCGATGCCTTAAACCATACGGAGTCGGATGTGAAGAGAGCTCTGGCCTACTGGGAGAAGCTGGGTGTGCTCCGGATGAGAGAGGAAGAGAAGGAAAGCGGGAAGAAAACGGAAGGCGACCAGGTGGAGAACCAATCCCAAAAAGAGGAGACCCTGGTGATTTGCGGCGAGAGCGGGGAGAGCCCTAAAGAACCGGCAGTCCTGGCGGAGGCCGTTGGGAAGGGGCCGGCGACTATTAGGCCGGTGTACAGCCAGGAACAGGTAAACCGTCTGGCCGAGGACGAAGACTTTACTCAGCTTTTATACATAGCTCAGAAGTATATGAACAAGGTTTTTACCTCCCGTGAGTGTGAAGTGTTTGCCTATTTGTATGACGGCCTTCATATGACCACAGAGCTTTTGGAATATCTGGTGGAATATTGTGTTCAGGGCGGTCACACCAGCATCCGTTATATAGAGACCGTGGGACTCAGCTGGCATGAGCGGGGACTTAATACGGTGGAGGCGGCAAGGGCCTATGCCAGCGGCTTTACAAAGGATTCCTTTGCAGTCATGCGCTGCTTCGGCCTTACGGGACGTAAGCCCGGAGATGGTGAGAAGCAGATGCTTGAGAAATGGTTTTCCACCTATGGTTTTTCCCGGGAGCTGGTTTTGGAGGCCTGCAACCGGACCATGGCTGCCACTCACACTCCCAGCTTCCAGTACGCGGACAAAATATTAGGCGAGTGGAGAAAAGCGGGAGTGAGGACGGTCCGGGATGTGGCCGTTCTGGATGAAAAGCGGCAGGGAAGAAAGCGGAGCGGTCCGGGAAAGAAGGCCGCCAACCAGTTCCACAATTTTGAACAGCGCGCAACGGACTATGACGCCATGGTTTTGGACCAGGTAAAGAGCTGGATAGGACAGGCGTAGACAGGCAGGATGCAGAGACGGCAGCCGGGTGGTCACAGCTGCCACAGAGGCAGACCGGACAGATTTTGGGCAACGGACAGAGAGTGAGGGAGTCATGGCACTTAGCAATTCTCAATATAATGAGGTGATGAGGGATTACGAAAAGCAGCAGCTTAAGAATCGTTATGACAGGCAGCGCCGGGTGGAGGAGGTCTACAGGCAGGTGCCACGAATTAGGCAGCTGGATGAAGAGATACGCTCCCGGGGAGCAGACTCGGCCCGGCAGGTATTAGCCGGGGATGACGGTGCTAAGGAGCGGTTTAAGAAAAAGCTTGAGGAGCTGAGAAAAGAGAAACGAAGTCTTTTGAGGGAGGCCGGTTATCCAAACGATTATATGGAGCCGCGCTTTCGCTGTTCGGATTGCCAGGATACGGGCTACGCGAAAGGGAGGCGGTGCCATTGCTTCGAGCAGGCAAGGACCCGGATCCTCTATGCCCAGTCCAATATCCGCCAGGTGCTCAACCAGGAGAATTTTGACACCTTATCCTACGAGTGGTATGATGACACTGCCCGTCTGGACCATCTGGGCATGACGGAGGCAGCCTATATGAGGATGGTGGTGAAAAGCTGCCGGGAGTTTGCTGCGGGCTTTCCCGAAAAGGGGAGAAATCTTCTGTTTACCGGAAGCACCGGGGTGGGAAAGACATTTCTCACCAACTGTATTGCAAAGGCTCTGATTGACCGGTACATTTCCGTTATTTATCTGACCTCCCAGGATTTGTTTGAGCTTTTGTCCCGCTACAAGTTTGGCAGGGAGACTTTGGAGGATGTGGAGGAGAGCTGCCGTCATATTCTGGAATGTGAGATGTTGATTATTGACGACCTGGGGACAGAGGTCAACAATACCTTTGTGTCCTCCCAGCTGTTTTACTGTGTCAATGAGCGGATTAACCGGCAGAAGGGAACCATCATTTCCACCAATTTGTCTATGGGAATGCTCCGCGACACATACTCGGATCGGGTTACATCCCGGCTTATGAGCAATTATGCCACCATTCCCCTGTACGGAGGGGATATCCGCATGAAAAAGAGAAACTTTCGGGGATTATCTTGACTTGAACGTAGCATAATGATATAAAAGAAACACATCAGAAGCATACGGATTGTAACGGTTCAGATACCCCTTGAACTGTTACTACGGATTTACCACAATCATACATGGAGGAAAAGCATGATCTACGAAGAGAAGACGATTGAGACGATTCCGGTAGGGCCGTTGGGACTGATCCCGCTGAAAAGCTGCGCCGAGCTGGGAGCCAGGGTAAATGACTGGCTGGTAGCGTGGAGAAAGGAGCGCGAAAGCGAACATAAATCAACGATTGCTTTTGCCGGCTATCAGAGGGATTCTTACATTGTGGAGGCCAAGACGCCGCGTTTTGGTTCAGGGGAAGGAAAGGGAACCATTGAGGAGTCGGTCCGGGGAGATGATTTGTACATTATGGTTGACGTGTGCAACTACAATCTGACTTATTCCCTGTGCGGCATGACCAACCGCATGTCGCCGGATGATCATTTTCAGGATCTGAAAAGGGTAATCGCCGCGGCGGCAGGCAAGGCCCGCCGGATCAATGTGATTATGCCGTTTTTGTATGAGAGCCGTCAGCACCGCAGGTCCAGCAGGGAGTCCCTTGACTGCGCGTTGGCTTTGCAGGAGCTGACCAATATGGGCGTGGAGAATATTATCACCTTTGATGCCCATGATCCCCGGGTTCAGAATGCCATTCCCTTAAAGGGCTTTGAGACGGTACAGCCCATATATCAGTTTATTAAGTACCTTCTTAAGGAGGAACGGCAGCTGGACATTGACAGCGATCACATGATGGTGATCAGCCCGGACGAGGGCGGTATGAGCCGTGCCGTTTATTTTGCCAATGTACTGGGGCTGGATATGGGGATGTTTTATAAGCGGAGGGATTACACCCGCATTGTCAATGGTAGGAATCCGATCGTGGCCCATGAGTTTTTGGGATCCAGCGTGGAGGGAAAGGATGTGCTGATCATTGATGACATGATTTCATCGGGGGAGAGCATGCTGGATGTGGCCAAGGAGCTGAAGCGGCGGAAGGCCAGAAAGGTATTTGTCTGCGCCACCTTCGGTCTGTTTACCAACGGACTTGCCAAGTTTGACGAGTATTATGCCAATGGGATGATTGACCGGATTTTGACTACCAACTTAGTTTATCAGACTCCGGAGCTTTTATCCCGCCCCTACTATATCAATGTGGATATGAGCAAGTACATTGCTTTGATTATTGATAATCTCAATCATGACGATTCTCTCAGTGAGCTTTTGAATCCGACAAAGAGGATCAACAAGCTTCTGGACAAATATCGAAGCGACAAGGGCAATGGGTAAATACTCAGAAAGAGGAAATATAGAGGACAGAGCGCAATGAGTGAAAACAGAAATTATCGGGAGCCGGAGGAAGACTCAGCGGACAGAAGCACAGAGGAGTCTGGCAGTGAGGGCTGGCAGATTCCCAAAAAGGAGAGGATCAACTGGAAGAAGGAGCTGTGGGAGTGGATAAAGATCATTGTGTCAGCGGCAGTGATTGCCCTGGTGCTAAACACCTTTATTATTGCCAACAGCAAGGTGCCCAGCGGTTCCATGGAAAATACCATCATGACCAATGACCGTGTGATCGGCTTTCGTTTGTCCTATCTGTTTGCGGAGCCGGAGCGGGGGGATATTGTTATTTTTCACTATCCGGATGATGAGAAAATTTACTTTGTAAAGCGGGTGATCGGGCTTCCGGGAGATACTGTGGATATTCATGACGGCCATGTGTATCTCAATGGGTCGGATGTGCCTCTTAAAGAGGATTATATCCGGGAGCCTATGATACCGGAGGAGCCTGTCCGCTATGAGGTGCCGGAGGATTGTTATTTCATGCTGGGCGACAACCGCAACTATTCAAAGGACGCCAGGTTCTGGGAGAATACCTATGTGAAAAAAGAAAAAATTGTGGCAAAGGTGCTTTTCCGGTATTATCCGGGGCTGGGAAGAATCAAGTAACTTTTAGGGGCTGTCAGAGAGACAGCCTTCTTTAATTTGTTGCTATTTCGTATATTATATGATATATTGAAAAGCAGAAAAACTACGGCAGATCGGACATGGGAGCTGCTGGAAAAAGGGTGTTACATGTCGGTGATAAAAGGATATGGGCAGCCTGAGAGGGAGGATAAAGTGTAATGAAAAATACTGCATTGGTGATTATGGCAGCAGGACTTGGAAGCCGGTTTGGAAGTGGCATCAAGCAGCTGGAGCCGGTGGGGCCAAACGGGGAGATCATTATGGATTATTCGATTCATGATGCCCTGGAGGCAGGGTTTAACAGGGTTGTGTTTATCATTCGCCGGGATCTGGAGGAGGACTTTAAGAGGATTATCGGTAACCGGATTGAGAAGGTGGCGGATGTGGCCTATGCTTATCAGGAGCTGACCGGGCTGCCAGAGGGGTATACGGTGCCGGAGGGAAGGATAAAGCCCTGGGGAACAGGCCAGGCCGTCCTGTCTGTAAAGGGGATTGTCCATGAGCCCTTTGTGGTTATCAATGCGGATGACTATTATGGGAAGGAGGCATTCCAAAAAATTCATCGGTACATGGCAGAGGAGATGGATACGGAGGCGGCGGTGTATGATATGTGTATGGCCGGCTTTATTCTGTCCAACACTCTCAGCGAAAACGGCACTGTGACCAGAGGCGTCTGCCGCCTGAATGAGGACGGCACATTGGGGCAGGTGACGGAGACTTATGATATCGAGCGGACGGGAAACGGACTTTTTGCCAATGATGAGGAGGGCAATCCGGTGCTTGTGAGCCCCAATCAATATGTATCTATGAATATGTGGGGCCTGCCGGTATCCTTTTTGGGAGAGCTGGAAAGACAGTTTCCGGAGTTCTTGGACAGCGCGGCCGGGAATCTGAAGGCAGAGTATCTTCTTCCGAAGATAATTGACCGGCTGATTCGGGAGGGAAAGGCCCGGGTCAGGGTACTGGAGACGAAGGACCGGTGGTTTGGCGTGACTTATCAGGAGGATAAGGCGGCCGTGGCGGCGGCCATCCGGGAGCTGGTGGCGCGCGGCGTGTATAAGGAGAAATTATATCACTAAGATTGAAAACGGAGAAGGAAAAAGACAACCGAATAAAGAGTGGCTGACAGAAGGGTTACTGTTCACAGCAGAAGAAAGGTGGCTGGAGAATGCGGCAGTATAGTATTGACAACAAGGATCAAAAAGCATATCCGTTTGGGCTCACAAGTGTAGATGGGGGGATTCATGTCTCCGTGGCAGCGGAGGCAGAGAGCTGTAGTCTGGTTTTGTTTACGCCATCAGCATCACATATTATGGACGGGGAGCCGGAGAATCAGGAAAAGGAGCAACCGATTTTTTTAAAGATTCCTTTTCCAAAAGAGAGCCGGGTGGGAAATGTGTGGGAGATGACGGTTCTGGGAAAGAATCTGGATCGTCTGGAATATGCCTTTGAGGCAGACAAAAGACTGTTTAGCGATCCCTACGGACGTGTTTTTACGGGGCAGGAGGAGTGGGGGAAAACGGAACAGATCCATTCCCTTTTGCGGTGTCCTGTGCATCAGGAGGAGTTTGACTGGGAGGGAGACAGGCCTCTTAGAATTCCCTATGAGGAGTGTATTGTCTACCGGGCTCATGTCAGGGGATTCACCAGACATGCCTCGTCCGGTGTGAAGGATAAGGGAACCTTCCGGGGCATTGCGGAGAAGATTCCCTACATGAAGGAGCTGGGAATTACCACCCTGGAGCTGATGCCGGTGGCAGAGTTTCAGGAAGTGATGACAGCCGAGTTAAGGGGAGGTCCCAGACAGAAAACGGAGGCCACCGGAAAGCTTAATTACTGGGGGTACGGCCCGGCCATGAACGGCGCGCCCAAGGCATCCTACAGCGGAAAAAAGCGCAGGCCGGATGTGGAGTTTAAAAGCCTGGTGAAGGCTCTCCACAAGGCCGGAATCGAGTTGGTGGCGGAGCTTTACTTTACCGGGGAGGAGTCTCCGGCGTATGTGCTGGATATGGCGCGCCGCTGGGTGCGCGAATACCATCTGGACGGTATTCATCTGGTGGGAACGGCGCCAATGGAGCTTTTGGCTCAGGATTCTTACCTGGCGGGAACAAAGCTGTGGGCGTCCTCCTGGGAGGATAAAGGGAAAGCGGCAAGGGTCAGAACCCTCGGCGAATACAATGACGGATTTCTCATAGACATGCGCCGGGTTCTCAAAGGGGATGAGGGCCAGATGAGCCAGCTGGCGCTGCGCTCCAGGCGCAATCCTGAGGGCTGGGGCGTGATCAATTATCTGGCGGGCACCAATGGCTTTACCCTGATGGATCTGGTCAGCTATGATCAGAAGCACAATGAGGACAATGGAGAACAGAACCAGGACGGCACCAGCTATAATTACAGCTGGAACTGCGGGGCGGAGGGGCCGGTCCGCAAAAAGAAGATTCTGGAGCTGAGAAAGCAGCAGCTATATAACGGGCTTCTCCTTCTGTTTCTCAGTCAGGGAACACCCCTTTTGATGGCCGGAGACGAGTTTGGCAATTCCCAGAATGGAAACAACAATGCCTACTGTCAGGACAATGCAATTTCCTGGCTTAATTGGGGACTTTTAAAAAAGAATAAGGACCTGTTTGAGTTCGTAAAATATGTGATTGCCTTTAGAAAGGCTCATCCGGTATTTCACGGAAGCACACAGCCCCGTATGATGGATTATAAGGCTTGCGGCTATCCGGATGTGTCCTACCATGGCGTGCGGGCCTGGGTTCCGGAATTTGACAGCTTCCGGCGCCAGCTTGGGATTTTATACTGGGGCCAGTATGGGACAAAATCCGATGGGACAAAAGACGACAATTTTTTTGTGGCATATAACATGCATTGGGAGCCCCATTCCTTTGCCCTGCCTCACCTGCCGGGGGGGATGGGATGGCACGTGGCCTTTGATACGGGAAATATAAAGGATAACGGATATGCCGAGCCGGGGCAGGAGCCGGAGACTGCCGACCAGAGGCAGATTATGGTGCCGTCCAGGACTATCCTCGTGCTGATTGGGAAAAAGATGAGGGAAAAGGCGAAGGTAATAAAAAAGCCGGCAGACGATCCGAAAGTGGCCACGGGACAGAGGGAGAATGTGCCGGAGACAAAGGAGGAGACGGATGCACACATTTGAGGAGTTTGTATCAGTAGTGGAGACCCTGCGCTCAGAGAAGGGCTGTTCATGGGACAGAAAGCAGACCTTTGAGAGCTTAAAGCCCTGTCTTAAGGAGGAGACCGGTGAGGTTGTGGAGGCCATAGACCATAAGGATATGGAGAATTTGCGCGAGGAGCTGGGGGATCTTTTGTTTCATGTGGTGATGTACAGCCAGATTGCCAAGGAGCAGGGGTACTTTGGGCTGGAGGATGTGGTGGACACCGTATGCGAGAAAATGATCCGCCGCCATCCCCATGTGTTCGGGGACAGGAAGGCTCTTTCCCCGGAGGAAAGCCTGAATTTGTGGAATGAGATTAAAAAGCAGGAAAAAAACAAAAAACCTTGACAAACAGTAGCAAAACAGATATAAATTGTAGAGTATACTATTTCAAGGTAGCGGCAAGAGCGGTACCGGATGATTTTTAGGAGGAATAAACATGAATAAGACTGAATTGATAGCAGCAATTGCAGAGCAGGCAGAAATCTCCAGAAAGGATGCGGAAGCAGCGCTGAAAGCTTTTACGGATGTTGTGTCTGCAGCTTTAAAGGATGGTGATAAAGTACAGTTGGTTGGGTTTGGTACATTTGAGGTTTCTGAGAGAGCGGCCAGAGAGGGAAGAAATCCCCGGACCGGCGAGACCATGCCGATTGAGGCCTGCAAGAGCCCCAAGTTCAAACCGGGTAAAGCATTAAAGGATATGGTTAACGAATAATCAATGAGACTGGATAAATATTTAAAAGTGTCTCGCCTGATAAAGCGCCGAACAGTGGCCAATGAGGCCTGTGACGCAGGGCGGGTCTTGGTGAATGGAAAGGCTGCCAGGGCATCGGTGAGTGTCAAGGCGGGAGATATTATAGAGATACAGTTTGGCACCAGCTCCGTCAAGGTGGAGGTGCTGGATGTTCAGGAGACCGTCCGCAAGGATGACGCCAAGGAGCTGTACCGGTATCTGTAGGCAAAATGAAGCAGTGAGGACAGCAGCTTAAGACTGACCGGGCGGTTGAGAGAGGAATAATAAAAGAGATCTCCTCATATATTGAAACCAGGTGTTTCGTATAGCAGGAGGTCTTTTTGCATGGAGGAAAAATCGGGAAACCGTCCCCACGCCTGTTTTCTGCAGAACCGTGCTGCAGCGAATCTGACAGGGGTGCGGGAGGTAGTGTCGTTTGATGAGAACCAGGTGGTTATGGACACGGATCTGGGGCTTTTGACCCTGAAGGGGAAGGATCTCCATGTGAGCCGCCTCTCGGTGGAAAAGGGAGAGGTGGATGTGACAGGCACAGTGGACAGCATGGTCTATTCCTCCAATGAGGCGTACCGCAAGGCAGGACAGTCATTTTTCGTCCGGCTGTTCCGATAGGGAAGGGGCATAAGAATGAGTCCCGGTATTCATTTTGAGGCAAGGCTTTTGGTGATGGGTATGGCCACAGGCGCTCTGCTCATGGCTCTTTATGATGTTTTAAGGGGATTTCGGGCAGTGGTCCGCCATGGGTGGCTGTGGGTGGGGGTAGAAGATCTGGTTTACTGGATTTTTGCGGGTTTTACGGTGTTTTACCTCCTGTATCGTGAAAATGACGGGGCTCTGCGGCTTTACGTCATAGGAACCGTGCTGCTGTCCATGGTTGTATACGACCGACTGTGTAGCGGGTTTTTCCGAAAAGTGTTGAAAAAGATCAGCAGATGCTTTAGAATAAGGTTATCAAAACGGAACCGAAGATAAGTGGCAGAAGAACAGGGAACTTTGACAGGTGGGTTTATGAGAATGACTGGCAATACAAAAAAGACAGCAAAAAAGAAGAAAAAGGACCGTTGGGGCAACCGGATTGCAATCGTGGGGATCACACTGGTCGTGTTCTGTTTGGGAGTGGTGGTCAATGTCAGAATCGCATCCATGGAAAAAAAGGATCAGGAGTATCAGGAGCGGGAGGCGCTCTTGCAGCAGCAGTATGACCGGGAGCTTAACCGGGCGGAGGACTTAAAGGATTATGAGGTATATGTACAGACTAAGCAGTATATAGAAGAGGTGGCAAAGCAGAAGCTGGGGCTGGTAAAGCCGGATGAGATTTTACTAAAGCCGTCTCCGAAATAGCAGGGAATTTTGGCGCCGGAAATTAAAATTGCAGGGCATACAATCCTCTCCTGCCGCATATAATGTGGCTTAGGAGGGGATTTTTGTGTGGAGACGAACAAAGCGCCGGGATATGGCGGATGTGAATGTATATACGGCCAGCCGTCTGGGCGAGATGGCCCGCTCTCTGGGAATTCTGGCAAGGTCCTGCCAGGACAATATGGACAGCAATCCGGGGCTGACCAGAGAGGATGCCCTGGCAGCCATGCAGATGTCGGCGGCCATGGTGTGCGGCGACTGCAGCCGGTGCAACTTATACAGCGACAGCAAAAAGGAAGACAGTTATTATCTGTATTACCTTTTAAGAGCATTTGAACAGAAGGGGAGGGTGGAGTTTGAGGACATGCCCCGGTTCTTTCTGGAGACCTGCAGAAGACGGGAGGACTATGTGGCTCAGCTGAACCGGAATTTGGGGCGTGCCACCATGAATCTGGAATGGAAGAATCGCTTTTTGGAAAGCCGGGATACGGTGATGGTGCAGTTTCGGGAGCTGGCTGTGATTCTGGAAGAGTTTGCCCATCAGATGGAACAGGCATCGGACATTACGGAGTCCAAAGGGGAAGCCGTAAAGCGCGTATTCCGCCAACATCATATGGTGGTGGAGAATCTTTTGCTTTTAGAGCATGAGAACCGGCAGAGGGAGGCATATCTGACCGTTCGCACCGTCAACGGGCGGTGCGTGACGGCCCGGGAAGCGGCGGAGCTTTTGGGACATGCCATGGGAAATAAGGAATGGTATGCCCCCAGGGACACCAGGGCGTTAGTGACAAGGCAGACAGCCACCATACATTTTTCCGAGGCGGGACGATACCGGATGATGTATGGCATGGCTCATTTGCCCCGGGAGGGGGAGGTTTTGTCCGGGGATAATTATACATATTCAGAGGAAATACCGGGCCAGGTGATCATGAGTGTGTCGGATGGCATGGGAAGCGGAGAACAGGCCTTTACAGAGAGCCGGCGGGTGGTGGAGCTGGCCGAACAGCTTTTAGAAACGGGATTTTCCGCCCGAGCGGCCCTTAAGATGGTCAATACGGTTTTGATGCTGACCGGGGAGGAGCAGCATCCGGCCACTCTGGATCTGTGCTGTGTGGATCTTCACACAGGCGTGCTGGAGGCCATGAAGCTGGGAGCTGTGGCCACCTTTGTGTTAAACGGCAAAGGGGTGGAGGTTTTGGAGGCCGGGGAGGTTCCTGCCGGTGTTCTGGGAGATGTGGAGCCGGTGCTTCTGTCAAAAAAGCTGTGGGACGGGGACCGGATTATCATGGTGACAGACGGTGTGCTGGAGGCCTGCCCGGGTGAAAATAAAGAGGGGAGCCTTGGGGAGTATATAGAGAGTATGAATGTGGGAAGCGTGCAGAAAATGGCGGATGAGATATTGGAGTTTGCCGCCAGCCACTGTGAGAAGGAGATACCACGGGATGATATGATGGTGCTGGTGGGAGGAATCTGGAAAAGGTGAGAGTGGCCGCCATGCAGGAGGAGAGGGTCCTGCATGGGGGTGCTTTTTTTGTTTGCGGAGGGTCCCCAATTCCGGTTGTGCTGCTCTTTCCCGGGAGCAATGGATGCAGGAGGGGATGGATTGGTAGGGCAGATTGGTGAGGCAAGCTTTCCGCCCCTCTTCCAAGGCGTGCCTCTCAGATTGCAAAAGAGAGTGAGTTTACCGTGGGGGGGGGGGAAATGAGTTGCAAGGTTGGAAAAATGCGGGTATAGTTATTAAGCAGAGGGATATGTGGATGGAGGTTGGTGGGAGAATGGATGGAAAGAGTGAGGAGAAAGGTGGTGGAGGGCATATGGGGTTTGAGGACAGGGTTTGGGGGTTTGTGAGAGAAAAGGAAATGTTAAAGCCTGGGGACCGGGTGGTGGTGGCTTTGTCGGGCGGGGCGGATTCGGTCTGCCTTTTGACGGTGCTGCGGGAGAACCGGATGGGTCTGAGGCTGCGGGCGGTTCATGTGCATCATGGGATCCGAGGGAATGAGGCGGACCGGGACGCGGACTTTGTCCGGGGGCTTTGTGGGAGAATGGGAGTGCCTCTGGAGGTGGTGTACCGGGATGTGCCGGGATTTGGGGAAAAATACGGCCTTTCGCTGGAGGAGGCGGGAAGAATGCTTCGGTATGAGGCTCTGGAGAATGTGGCGCGGGAATGGGAGAGGGGAGAAGGTGGAGAAGAAGATCGGAGAGAAGAGCGGTTAAAGGGGGAGAGGGGGGAAAAAGAGCGGAAAGAAGGGGATAAGAGAAGGCGGTCTGTGTGGATTGCTCTGGCTCATCACAGGGATGACAGTGTGGAGACGATTCTTCACCATCTTTTCCGCGGCAGCGGCCTTAGAGGGTTGGGAGGGATCCGACCGGTTCAGGGGAATCGGATCCGTCCTCTTTTGGGGGTGGGAAAGCAGGAAATATTGGAATATCTGCAGGCAAAAGGGGGGAAGTGGTGTGAGGATTCTACCAATGAATCAAAGGATTATACCCGCAACCGGATTCGCAGAGAATTGATTCCTTATATAACCGGCAGAATTAACCGGCAGGCAGTGGATAATGTGCTGCGAGCCGGGGAGATTTTCGCACAGGCGGATCAATATCTGGCAGATCAGGCAAAAAGGGTCTGGGAGCAGTTTGGATATGAGTTAAGAGAGGGGACGGCTGTTCTGGCATCTATGGGAGCGGAAGCCTTTTGCAGGCAGGAGCCGGTTATCCGTGCCTATCTTATCCGCCACATGTTAGATATGGCGGCTCCCGGGCAGAGGGATATCACATCCGGGCATTTTGAACAGATAGACCGTCTGGCCCGGGGAAGGGTCGGAGGCAGCTGCAATCTTCCCGGAGGCGTGAGGGCCGTAAAGACTTACGGGGAGATTGTCGTTGGGACAGGGAGCAACTTGAACGAGAGCTTTTGCGAGAGCCAGTCCCATAAGAGAGAGCAAAGTCCGGTGACGATAGTGCTTCCGGCTTTGGGAGGGCAGCCGCTTAAGGTGGAAAACATGGAATTTCAGGTATTTTCCCGGGAGAAAGGGACAGAAATTCAAAAAAAAGAGTATACGAAATGGTTTGACTATGATAAAATAAAAGATACGCTATCTGTCCGATACCGGCAGCCAGGAGATTTTTTGACATTGCCGGGAGGAAAGCGCAAGACATTGCGAAGGTTTCTGATTGATGAGAAGGTTCCAAAGGAGCTTCGGGGAAGAATCCCTTTGCTGGCGGAGGGGAATCATATACTCTGGGTAGTCGGATACCGGATCAGTGAATATTATAAAATTGTGGAAGAGACGCATACAATACTGCAGGCAAAATTTTACGGAGGAAAAGCATATGGAGGACCGGATCCGGGTACTATTGTCAGAAAAAGAAGTGAATCAGAAGATCAGTGAGATTGCAGAGCAGATCAGCAGGGATTATGAAGGAAAGTCTATTCACCTGATCTGTATTTTAAAGGGCGGTGTGTTTTTTACCTGTGAGCTGGCCAAAAGGCTTACAGTGCCGGTCAGCCTGGATTTTATGTCCGTATCCAGCTATGGAGATGACACCAAGTCCAGCGGGGTGGTCCGGATCGTCAAGGATCTGGACGAGTCGCTGAAGGGTAAGGACGTGATGATTGTGGAGGATATTATTGATTCCGGCCGCACTCTGTCCTACCTGATTGAGGTTTTAAAACAGCGGGAGCCTGCCAGTATTCGTCTGTGTACTCTTCTGGATAAACCGGAGCGCCGGGTGAAAAAGCAGGTGAAGGTGGACTATACCTGTTTTCGGATCCCGGATGAGTTTGTGGTAGGGTATGGGCTTGATTATGCTCAGAAGTACCGTAATTTGCCCTTTATCGGAGTGGTAGAGCCGCAGCAGGGGCTTTAAGGTCAGCGCGGCCGGGGCAAGGACCTGCCTGAACGGTTATCATGGAGCAACAAATATACTGCCGTCAGCGGAAAGGGGCAGTTGACAAGGAGGCAACATTAAGTGAGACAACAGTCGTTTAGAGGGACCGGGGTTTTGCTTCTGGCATTGCTTTTGGTGGCAATGCTGTGGTTTACCCAGGCATTACAGGGAGGGGGTCAGCAGCGCCTGACCCATCAGGCTTTTTTGCAGGCTCTGGATGAAGGGGCCGTCACCCAGGTTATGATCAATCAGAATGAACAGGCGCCTACCGGTGAGGTGGTGTTTTTGATCCGGGATCAGGAGTATACTGCCTATGTGTCGGATGTCAATGACGCGAAGAAGCTTTTGGAGGACAGGGATATTGATTATCTCATGAACAATGTCCCTCAGAGCAATTACTGGATCAGTGTGATTCTACCGGTAGGAATCTCGGTGGCCATGGCGGTGGTTCTGATTATTATGATGAACATGCGCGCCAGCGCCGGGGGCGGGGCCAATTCCAGGATGATGAATTTCGGAAAGAGCCGTGCCCGGATGACCCACACAAGCCAGGTGAATTTTAAGAGTGTGGCAGGCCTTCAGGAGGAGAAGGAGGACTTGGAGGAGATGGTGGATTTCCTGCGCAATCCCCACAAGTATACCAGTGTGGGTGCCAGGATTCCCAAGGGAGTGATTCTGGTGGGACCTCCCGGAACCGGTAAGACCATGCTGGCCAAGGCAGTGGCCGGTGAGGCGGGGGTGCCCTTTTTCAGCATTTCCGGGTCGGATTTTGTGGAGATGTTTGTGGGTGTGGGAGCATCCAGAGTCCGGGATTTGTTTGAGGACGCAAAGAAAAATGCTCCCTGCATCGTGTTCATTGATGAGATTGATGCAGTGGCCCGCCGCAGAGGTACAGGGATGGGAGGCGGCCACGATGAGCGGGAGCAGACCTTAAATCAGCTTTTGGTGGAGATGGATGGCTTTGGCGTCAATGAAGGGATCATTGTCATGGCAGCCACCAACCGGGTGGACATTTTGGATCCGGCCATTCTCCGTCCGGGGCGTTTTGACCGGAAGGTAGCCGTGGGACGGCCGGATGTAAAGGGCCGGGAGGAGATCTTGAAGGTTCATTCCCAGCTAAAGCCTCTGTCCGATGATGTGGATCTGGCCCGGGTGGCCCGGACAACGTCCGGTTTTACCGGGGCCGATCTGGAAAATCTGATGAACGAGGCGGCGATTAATGCGGCGAAGAATAACCGCTCCTTTATTTTGCAGGCGGATATTGACCGCTCCTTTGTGAAGGTTGGGATCGGTGCGGAAAAGAAGAGCAGGGTGATCTCAGAGAAGGAGAAGCGGATTACGGCTTACCATGAGGCAGGCCATGCCATCCTGTTTCATGTGCTGCCGGATGTAGGGCCGGTTCATACAGTTTCCATCATTCCCACAGGTATCGGGGCTGCCGGGTATACCATGCCGCTGCCCAGCGAGGATGAGATGTTCAACACCAAGGGAAAGATGCTTCAGGATATTATGGTGTCTTTAGGAGGACGGATTGCGGAGGAGATTATTTTTGAGGATGTGACTACCGGGGCCTCTCAGGATATTAAGCATGCCAGCAAGATTGCCCGCGCCATGGTGACCAAGTACGGGATGTCGGAGGCGGTAGGCATGATTGATTATGGCAGTGATGAGGATGAGGTGTTTATCGGGCGCGACCTTGCTCATGCCAGAAGCTATGGCGAGGCGGTGGCCGGAGCCATTGACGGAGAGGTCAAACGAATCATTGATGAGTGCTATGGGAAGGCGAAAGAGATTATTCTGAGACATCAGAGCGTGCTGGAGAGATGCTGTGAGCTCCTGGTGGAGAAGGAAAAGATCGGACAGTCTGAATTTGAGGCATTGTTTGAGGCAGAACCTCAGGGGATATAGGGGCAGAACCTCATAGAGGTAAAGATGCACAAAAAAATATTTGGAATTTTTTTATGTTTGTGCACACTTGTTTCCCGGTTTATGCTATTATAATAGACGTAACCCCCCAATACATTATATAGTTTTTGCTACACCCCATAAGAAACGAAATACCTTCTCCTGAAAGAGCCAACTACCCCGTTGGCTCTTTCACTTTATTCAGACATGGAAAATTTTAAAAGAAATTGAAAAAACCGGTTGTATCTTGGAAAAGAATTGATTAAAATAGGAATACTGACAAATGAGAGGACACAATTTAGAGGAGTGAATGGTGAGAGAGACATGGGATTGAATCAGAGGGCGTTGTTTACGGATGAGACCTCCGATTACCGGAGGCCGGAGGAGCCGGATGCAGGGGATCGGGTAGTGCTTCGCTTCCGTACAGGGAAGAATGATGCGGATGCGGTATTTTATGTGGAAAAGGAGCGCAATCTGGAAGCCCGGATGATAAAAGTATCCTCCAACCGGTTATTTGATTATTATAAGTATGTGATTGTGGCGGGGAAGGCGCCGAGATATTACTATTTTAAGATTGTAAAGGGAAATGAGATCTGCTATTATAATCGGCTGGGCCCGTCTGCAGAGTACGGGGAGGGCAGTGACTTTCGGATCACACCGGGGTTTCACACGCCTGAATGGGCCAAGGGAGCGGTGATGTACCAGATTTTTGTGGACCGTTTTTGCCGGGGGGACAAGGATAATGATGTGCTTTCCCGCGAGTATGTATATATCGGAAGGCCGGTTCACCGGGTGGAGGACTGGGGGAGAAATCCTTCCACCATGGATGTAGGGTGCTTCTACGGAGGCGATTTGCAGGGAGTCTGGGATAAGCTGGATTATCTTCAATATCTGGGGGTGGAGGTGATTTACTTTAATCCTCTTTTTGTATCTCCCTCCAATCACAAGTATGATACCCAGGATTACGACCACATAGATCCTCATTACGGGGTGATTGTCAAGGACGGAGGAGAGCTGGTGGCGGAGGATGCCACGGACAATGAGCATGCCACCCGCTATCAAATCCGCACGGCGTCTTTTGAGAATCTGGAGGCCAGCGACCAGTTTTTTGCCCGGTTTGTGGAGGAGGTTCACAGACGGGGGATGAAGGTGATTATTGACGGGGTCTTTAATCACTGCGGTTCCTTCAACAAATGGCTGGATCGGGAACAGCTCTATGCCCGTCAGGGGAAATACGAGCTGGGAGCATACCAGTCGGCAGACAGCCCTTACCGGACCTTTTTCAAGTTTTATAAGGAGGACGCCTGGCCCTGCAACAATAACTATGATGGCTGGTGGGGACATGACACACTTCCCAAGCTTAATTATGAGGAATCCCCCAAGCTTTGTGAATATATTATGGAGATTGCACGCAAATGGGTGTCGCCTCCCTACTGTGTGGACGGATGGCGTCTGGATGTGGCGGCGGATCTGGGACACAGCAGCGAGTTTAACCATAAGTTCTGGCATGATTTCCGCAAAGCCGTCAAGGAGGCCAATCCCAATGCTCTGATTCTGGCAGAGCACTACGGGGATCCGAGCAGCTGGCTTGAGGGGGATCAGTGGGATTCGGTGATGAATTATGATGCCTTTATGGAGCCGGTTACATGGTTTTTGACAGGGATGGAAAAGCACAGTGATGAGTACAATGGAGATTTGCTGGGAGACGGAGCCGCCTTTTTCAGAAATATGCGCTACCACATGAGCCGAATGCAGACGCCGTCTTTGTCAGTGGCAATGAATCAGCTGTCCAATCATGATCACAGCCGCTTTTTGACGCGGACAAACCAAACTGTGGGACGGATCGGGACCATAGGGGCGGATATGGCCGGCGTGGGTATCAAAAAGGAAGTGCTGCGGGAAGCGGTGCTGATTCAGATGACCTGGCCGGGAGCGCCCACTCTGTATTACGGGGATGAGGCGGGCGTGTGCGGATGGACGGATCCGGACAGCCGCAGGACCTATCCCTGGGGAAATGAGGACTATGAGCTGATTGAATTCCACCGATATATGATTCTTCTTCACAAAAAGCTGCCGGCCCTGCGGAGAGGATCTGTCAAGCAGCTTTTGGAGGGACGGAATTTGATTGTCTATGGCCGAATGTCCGGCTCCGGTAACTGTGTGGTGGCTGTGAATAATGATGAAAACGAACGGCAGGTGGAAATCCCGGTGTGGGAGTTGGGGATTTTGGACGGATGCACAGTCAGGCAGCTTATGATGACCCATAAGGACGGATACAATGCCGGGGAGAAGGAATATTTGGTGAAGGACGGAAAGCTGGTGCTGCGGCTTCCTCCGTATTCGGGAGTTCTTTTTTGCAGCTGAAAAAACAGACAGGAGGGAGAGGGGTTGACTCTCCTTCCTGTCTGTTTTTGTGTTACAAAAATACTTTGCATTTGAACGGATGCTTTATCTTTTGTCATTTAAGGTGAAGCAGTTATGAATCGGTACACCTATGAGACCAAGGATCACTGCTGGATAATTCCGTTTACGTCCACGGTCCAGATCTTGTCATTGGAATCCTTAAAATCCTTGAAGCCTTTTCCTAAGTATTCTCTCTGGTCAGACTTGGAGGAAGAGGATGCCTTCTGGATGGAGCCGGAGGGATTTACCAAATAGAGGACTCCGTCCAATTCAACCGGAGCGTAGCGCAGATCCCGGTCGGCGTCCAGCCGCAGGCCCTGACGGTACACATTGTTGTCTCGGATGCCGTGGAAGCCCTGTCCCTTATTGCCGCCGTCTGTCAGGAAGAACCAGGTCTGATTTTCGTCCAGATCCTCATCGTAGATAGTCTGCTTGCCGGTTCTCATGACGCCGTCATCGCCAAAGTAGTAGTTGGCAGTTCTTCCGTCCTCAGTGGTTACAAGCTGAAGACCGGTTTCCATCTCGCCTCTTGTGTTGAAGCCATAGCGCTTGGAGTTGATGTTAAAGGTCTGAATGCCCGTGGCGGCATGGTAGGGGCGGCCTTTTTTAAAGTAGAAGGTAAAGATTTCTCCCTCCTCGCTGATATCCGGGGCGCCCTCGATCTGGTACCATCCCTCAGCCCGCTTGCCATCTTCCTCGTAATACTGGTAGGAATCGATGGTCACCGGCTTGGCGGAGGCGTTTTCCTCATTGGCTTCTTCTGCGTTTGACTGAGAAGCCTCCTGATTCTCGTTGGATACGGGAGCGGAGGGAATCAGAACCCATCCGGTCTGCATAATGCCGTTTTCAAAGGTGTAGTAATAGCCGCCGATCTTGCGGTCCACCTCATCCACTACCATTCTGCCCTTGCTGTCAAAATAGTGCCAGATGAAATCAGCATCCAGGGTATCGTCCTCATTTTCCAGCTGAATCCATCCTGTTTTCATGGCTCCGTCTCCGTGACCGCCTAAATAGTAGGTGAATCCGTCCAATTCCAGCTTGCCGGTTTCCATGTGACCGTCCCCGTTAAAGTAGTAGGACTTTCCATCGATGACCTGCCACTGGGAGACGGCGTATTTTCCATCGCTTCCAAAGTAGTACCAGTTGGTATCGGACTCCTCATCATCCCAGTCGTCATTGTCTTCCCTGACCCACTGATTATATACACGGATGCCGTTTTCATCTACATAGTATTCATCGACCATGGTGGAGCGGGCAATATAACCGTCTTCATCCAGATAGTACCAGTTGTTATCTTTTTTCTTCCACTCGTCAGTGAGAGGATATCCATCGCCGTCCAGATAGCGAAGGCTTCCGTCCTCCTCGACCCAGCCGGCTTTGGAGGCTGCAAATGCAGACTGTGCAATGCCGGGCATTGTGGCAAATAACTCAGGGGTTACCGCGGTCATCACTGCCGCGGCGGATAATACAGCCAGAAACGAAACTTGTTTTTTCATAGATTAAATACTCTCCTTTTTTGCGTGTCGGGACTTGTCTGTCCCGGTGTTGGTTGATGGCCGAAAATCCATATTTGCATTACTCTGCGATTATAGCCGATGTTTTTGATTCTGAAAAGTGAAGGTTAATGGCAAAGCTGGAAGGCAGTGGAGCAAAATGAGCAGATATGGCGTGAACGGTAACGGAACGGATGTCTTGCGCTCAACGGCTAAATGGGGGAGGGGTTCTAAAAGCGTAAGATTTGGGGAGTAGGATTTTCTTCCGGGATATGCTATAATCATAAAAAACTCCCTTCCGGGAATGAGAGGAGCTTCAGATAATGAAAATAAAGGTGTCAAATTATATTGCTCAGAAGCTGGTGGAATCAGGGATCCGCCAGGTGTTCACCGTTACAGGGGGCGGTGCCATGCATTTAAATGACGCCCTGGGACATCAGCCGGGACTTCGGTCTTTGTACCAGCATCATGAGCAGGCATGCGCCATTGCCGCGGAGGCCTATGCCCGGATTCACAACCGGATCGGATTATTGTGTGTGACCACAGGACCGGGAGGAACCAATGCCATCACCGGTGTGGTGGGGGGATGGCTGGATTCCATTCCCATGCTGGTTTTGTCAGGCCAGGTGCGCTACGACACCACGGCCCGCTGGTCGGGGGTGGGGATACGGGCTATGGGAGACCAGGAGTTTGATATTGTGAAATCCGTTGCCTGTATGACCAAGTACAGTGAGATGGTTACAGATCCTCTGCGGATCCGGTACTGCCTGGAAAAGGCTTTATATCTGGCTTATTCGGGACGGCCGGGTCCCTCCTGGCTGGATATTCCCCTGGATGTGCAGGGCGCCTATGTGGACACGGAGCAGTTAGCCGGCTTTGACGCGGCGGATTATGAGGCAGGAGGTACTGGATGGGCAGTTCATGCAGTGGGGGTGGATCATACCTTAGGGACTCCGGTGGTGGTGGCCGCGGAGGAAAGCAGCTTAAAGGCGGCGGTGCTAGCGGGGAGCCGTGGCGTGAAGCCTCTGATGGTGGAGGAGCCGCCCCATGCCATACCGGAGGATTATGCAGGGAAGGGGGAGCGCCGGCAGGTACTGCCGCCTGAGGTGACAAGAGAGCTGGCCAGGTCCATTATCGAAAAGATTGTCCAGGCCGAGAGACCTGTGTTAAATGCCGGCAACGGAATCCGCATAGCCGGCGCCCACAGGGAATTTATGGAGGTGGCTGAGGGGCTGGGGATCCCGGTGGTGACCGGATGGAACAGCCAGGACTGTATCTGGGACGATCATCCCTTGTATGTGGGACGGGCGGGAAATATGGGGGACAGGCCCGGGAATTTTGCTGTCCAGAACAGCGATCTGCTGTTTTCTGTGGGAAGCCGTTTGAGTATTCGACAGGTGGGGTATAATTATCAGACATGGGCCAGGGAGGCTTATGTGATTTACTGTGACGTAGACCCGGAGGAGCTGAAAAAGCCCAGTGTTCACGCGGATATGCGGGTTCATGCAGATGCAAAGGAGCTTTTGACTGCCATGTGTAAGGTGCTGCAGGAGGAGTACGGGACGGCAGACGGGAAGGGCCTTCCTGTGTTCGGGGGAGGAAAAGGTCTTGCCGGTATGGACTGGCGGCAGACCTGCCTCATGTGGAGGGACAGGTATCCGGTGATTCGTCCGGAACACAAAAGGCCAGACAGCACAAAACCGGCCAATGTCTATGCACTGGTGGGGGAGTTAAGCAGCCGGCTTAAGGAGAATCAGATCACTGTGGTGGGCAACGGCTCGGCCTGTGTGGCGGGGGGACATTCCTATGTGATTAAGAAGGGACAGCGCTTTATCAGCAATTCGGCTATTGCTGCCATGGGCTATGATCTGCCGGCGGCCATCGGCGTGTGCATGGCGGTTTCTAATCAGGACGACAGGCAAAAGGAAGCCGTATACCGAGAAGAAGGGGCGGATGCCCGGGAAATCTACGAGAGAGAGATTATTTTGCTGACCGGGGACGGCAGCATTCAGATGAATCTTCAAGAGCTGCAGACCATTATTCACCATCGGATGCCGATTAAGATTTTTTTGATCAATAACGGAGGATATCATTCCATCCGCCAGACTCAGAAGAACTTTTTCGGGGAGCCGTTGGTGGGAATCGGGGTGGACAGCCATGATCTGAGCTTTCCGGATATGGAAAGGCTGGCAGCAGCCTATGGATACCCTTACGTGGCAGCCCGCCACAATGAGGAGCTGGCGCCTGCCATAGAGAAAACCCTGGCAGCTGACGGCCCCGTGATCTGCGAGGTTTTTGTGACCATGGATCAGAATTTTGAGCCAAAGTCATCGGCAAAGCGCCTGGAGGACGGAACTCTGATCTCCCCGCCCTTAGAGGATCTGTCCCCCTTCCTTTCAGAGGAGGAGATGGATGCCATGATGATCATTCCAAGACTGAAGGGAACGGAGTGAATATATGAGAGTAGTGGTGACAGGGGCCACCAGCTTTATCGGAGCGGTGACAACAGGACAGCTTTTGCGGAAGGGCCATGAGGTCTGCGCGGTGGCGCGGCCCGGCTCCCGGAATATGAAGAATCTGTGGGACCATGTGCCCGAAAAGCTCCGGAAAAGTCTGACAGTGGCTGAGGTGGCCATGGAGGAGATAGAAAAAGTCAGTCAGCAGACAGGTGGGCCGGCAGACGCCTGGATCCACACCTGCTGGGAGGGCGCGGGAAGTCATAACCGTGCTTTGAGGGATGTGCAGCAGGCCAATGTGGCCTGCTCCCTGGCCGCCGTGAGGGCGGCTGCGGGGATGGGATGTAAAAGGTTTCTCTTTACCGGCTCTCAGGCAGAATACGGGGTCTGTCATGAGCCGGTTTCGGAAACAGCTCCCTGCCGTCCCGTGTCGGAATACGGAAAGGCGAAGGTGGATTTTTCCCTCCAGGCAGAAAAGCTTTGCAGGGATTTGGAGATGGAGTACATTCACACAAGGATATTTAGCATCTACGGGCCGGGGGATCATCCCTGGACTCTGGTTCAGTCCTGTTTGCGGACCTGGCAGCAGGGAGGCAGGATGGAGCTGGGAGAGTGTACTCAGTGGTGGAATTTTTTGTATATAGAGGATGCGTCCCGGGCTTTGGTGAGCCTTCTCGAAGAAGGCCGGGCCGGGTGCTACAATGTGGCCGGCAGCGACACCAGAAGGCTGCGGGAGTTTGTGAGAGAAATGCACGCCTTATGCGGAGGCAGGGGAAGCTACACCTTCGGGAAAAGACCTGACAATGCAGAGGGGCCGGCGGATCTGCTGCCGGATATTAAGAAAATCTGCGGGGAGACCGGCTGGAGACCGGAAACACCGTTTGCGGAGGGAATCCATGAGACATTGCATTGCCTGCCGGAGGCAGCTTCCGGCTAAACCAGTATTTTTGTTAAGGAATGCCCCGGCTTCGGCCCAGAATATTCCCCATGAGAGTGAGGTCCTTAAGGACAGAGGAATGGACCTAAAACTGTATCAGTGCAGCCATTGCGGTCTGGTGCAGTTTGACTGCGAGCCGGTTTCCTATTACCGGGATGTGATTCGGGCCGGGGGATTTACCACCACAATGAAGGAGCTGCGCCGCCGCCAGTACAGCCATTTGATTGAGACCTATCACCTGGAGGGAAAACGCTTTCTTGAGGTGGGGTGCGGTCAGGGAGAGTTTCTTTCAATGCTCGGGGAATTTCCCGTGAAGGCTTACGGTATGGAGCACAGGACGGAGCTGGTCTCAAAGGCCAGAAAGGCCGGGCTTACGGTATGGCAGGAGTTTGCAGGAGAGCCGGATCAGGTCTTTGGAAAGGGGGAGGATGTGCCCCCGGATGTGTCAGGTCCCTTTGATGTGTTTCTCTCCTTTAATTTTCTGGAGCATCAGCCAGAGCCGGATACGATGCTAAAGGCTATCCGGAACAATCTGACAGAGGGCGGCATGGGGCTTATAACCGTGCCCGCTCTGGAATATATTTTGGAGCAGGGAAGCTACTATGAGCTTTTGAGAGATCATATCGCCTACTATTCCTTTAGGACCTTAAGGAGACTTTTGGAGAGGAACGGATTTTTGGTGCTGGAGGAGGAAATGGTGAACCGGGATACCATCTCCATGATTGTGAAAAAAGCGCCGGAAGGGGAAAAAATGCCGGAAGGGGAGATGGCGCCTGCGGCATTTTCTGATTCTCTCTTAAGGGGATACGAGATAACCTTAGGGGAGCTTGAGGAGCTTGCCGGGCGGCTTTTGAGGGAGGGCCGGACGCTGGCCGTGTGGGGAGCCAGCCACCAGGGCTTTACGCTGGCGTCCACTACCTGTCTGGGCAGGACGGCCCGGTATATGATTGACTCGGCCCCCTTTAAGCAGGGACGGTTTGCCCCCGCGTCCCATCTGCCCATTGTGGAGCCGGATCACTTTTTTGCGGAGCCGGTGGACGAGATACTGATTGTGGCGCCCGGATATACGGATGAGATTGCCGGGATTATAAGGCAGCGGTTTGGCCAGGAGGTGAAGATTCTCGCCTTTCGTACCAGCCGCCTGGAGGTAATGACGGCGGAATAAGAGACGGCTTCTAAAAAAGAGTGGCAGTACCGGGTGACTGTGGGCATAACGGCTATGGCAGAAGAGGAGAGATGGATGGAATTAAAGGGAAAGCGGATTGTGATGACCGGAGTTACCGGGTTTATTGGCAGTCATGTGGCGCGGCTTTTGCTGGAGGAGGGGGCAGAGGTCTATGGCCTGGTGCGGCCCTCCTCGGACAATAAAGGCCGGCTTCCGGTTCATGAGAATATGCATGCTGTGTACGGCTCTCTGACAGAGGCAGAAACCTGCCTGGAGGCGGCAGGGCCGGCGGACGGCTTTTTGCATTTTGCCTGGGCAGGGGTGAACCGGGAGGAGATTGATTCTCCCTCCGTTCAGGCGGCCAATGTGGATGCTTCCCTGGCATGCGTGAGGGCGGCAGAGAAACTGGGGTGCGGCATTTTCATGGATGCAGGCTCCCGGGTGGAGTACGGGATCATGGAGGACGGCATTATGGAGGAGAGCAGGCAGTGCCATCCGGTCAATGAATACGGCAAGGCCAAGCTGGAATTTTACCATCGGGCCAGAGCGCTCTGCAAAGAGCGGGGCATGACCTTTTATCATCTGCGGTTTTTCAGCGTGTATGGCAGGGGGGATCACCCCTGGTCCATTATCTCCACTCTGGTTCATAAACTGCCCCGGGGGGAGACCGTGGCTTTAAGCGCCTGCCGCCACCGGTGGAATTTTATGGAGATTTCCGATGCTGCCAGGGCGGTGGTGGAGCTGTATCGGCACAGCGACCAAAGAGCCGGCTGCATCCGGATTGTCAATGTGGCCAGTGAGGATACCCGGCCTTTAAGAGATTTTGTGGAGGAGATCCACAGACTGTGTAAAAACCGGGGACACTTAGAGTACGGAACCTTTGTCCAGGCCAGGGAGGGCGCTTTGTCCATCTGTCCCACAGTGGATGTGCTAAGGGAGCTGACCGATGGTACCTGGATAGAGCAGGTATCCTTTGCCCGGGGAATAGGAAAGCTGCTGGATGAGGGATAAAGCGGGAGGATGAAATGAAAACAATCAGTGTACTGATACCTTGTTATAATGAAGAAGAAAATGTGGAGCCCATTGCCCGGGCCGTGATTGATATTCTGAGCCGGGAGCTGTCTGATTATGACTATGAGCTTGTTTTTATTGACAATGATTCCCAGGACAATACCCGCCCGATTCTGCGGCGGCTGTGTCGTGAGAATTCCAAGATCAAGGCCATCTTCAATGCCAGGAATTTCGGCCAGTTTAACTCCCCCTATCACGGGCTTTTGCAGGTGACAGGCGACTGTGTGATTGCCATGGTGGCGGATTTCCAGGATCCGGTGGAGCTGATTCCCAAATATGTAAAGGCCTGGGAGGAGGGCTACAAAATTGTCATTGGCATCAAGACCAGCAGCAAGGAGAACCCGCTTATGTATTGGCTGCGCAGCTGCTATTATAAGGTGATCCGCAAGCTGTCGGAGGTGGACCAGATTGAGCACTTTACCGGCTCCGGGCTCTATGACCGGGAGTTTATCGAGGTGCTGCGCAGGCTGGATGATCCCACGCCCTTTTTGCGGGGAATCGTGGCGGAGTTGGGCTACAAGCGCAAGGAGATCCCCTATGAGCAGCCAAAGCGCCGGGCCGGAAAAACCCACAACAACTTTTACCGGCTCTACGATGCGGCCATGTTAAGCGTCACCTCCTACACAAAGGCAGGGCTGCGGCTGGCAACCTTTTTAGGGGCTCTCAGCTGCGCGGTGAGCCTGCTGGTGGCTTTTGCCTATCTGATCATGAAGCTGGTATGGTGGGACCGTTTCCCGGCAGGTATGGCGCCGATGCTTTTGGGAATGTTATTTTTAGGGTCTGTGCAGATATTTTTTATCGGCATGGTAGGAGAATATGTGCTCTCCATTAATCAGCGGGTAATGAAGCGTCCGCTGGTGATTGAGGAGGAGCGACTGAATTTTGAAAAGGAAGCCGGGACAGATGAAGTATAAAATTGATGTGGTGCGAATTCGCGAAAACTCCATAACCTTAAACGGCTGGGTGGTGGGAAGGACGCCGGACTCTAAAGCTGCCTTCCGGGTGCTTAATCAGGAGAAAAAGCCGGTGAGATTCCGGTATGTGGCCACCCGCCGGGACGATGTGAGCCAGATTTATTATAAGAAAACCTATGACAGGGACTTTGGCTTTGATATTCAGTTTCCCTATGAGCGGGGCCGCAGCTATTGGCTGCTGATCCGCTGCGACAATCGGGTGGTCCGGGTTAAATTTAATGAGGAGCTGATTGCCAGACGTTCCAGCGTGGCTTATAAGCGCATGGAAAAGATCCGCGACCTGATGAACATGGAGACCGTCCGGGTGGCTGTGGAGTTTGGAAAAAAGCACGGAATCCGGGCATTGCTGTTAAAATCAAAACATAAAATTCAGGGATTGGATAATGATTATGATTATAAGGAGTGGTATGACCTTACAAAGCCCGATGAGGAGGAGCTAAAGAGGCAGAGGGAGGAAAAGCTTCCCGGGCGCCCTCTTCTCTCCATTGTTATTCCTGCCTGGAAAACTCCGGAGAAATATCTTCGGGAGATGATGGATTCCATTTTGGCCCAGACCTACGACAACTGGGAGGTCTGTGTGGCCAACGGAAGCCCGGCGGGAGAAGGGGGGACGGTTGAGAAGGTAATGGGCTGGTATGAAAAGCGGGACAAACGCTTCCGTTGTCAGAACCTGGGGGAGAACCGGGGGATTGCAGGCAATACCAACGCGGCTCTGCAGATGGCAAAGGGGGACTATATTATTCTGGCGGACCACGATGACACCCTGCCGGAGCATGCTCTCTATGAGGTGGCGGCGGCCATTGCCTCCCACCCGGAGTGCGATATGATCTATTCTGACGAGGACAAGCTGGACATGGACGGGGGAGCCCTTTTTGACCCTCATTTCAAGCCGGATTTCAATCCGGATCTTTTGACCAGCGTCAATTATATCTGTCATCTTCTGACAGTGAAGAGAGAGCTTTTGGAGCAGGTGGGGGGCTTTCGCCATGAGTTTGACGGGGCTCAGGATTATGATTTTATTTTCCGGTGCAGCGAGGCGGCAAAGGGGATTTACCATATTCCCAAGGTGCTCTATCACTGGCGTTGCCATCAGGGCTCCACAGCCAGCAATCCGGAGAGCAAGCTCTATGCCTTTGAGGCCGGCGCCCGGGCCATCATGGCTCATTATGAGCGCTGCGGGATCATGGCGGAGAAGGTGGAAAAGGGCGTGGATTACGGGATCTACCATACCGCCTTCCGGATAAAGGGGGAGCCTCTGGTATCGGTGATAATTCCCAACAAGGATCACACGGAGGATTTGGATCTATGCATCCGGTCGATTCTCACAAAGGCCACCTACCGGAATCTGGAATTTGTCATTATTGAGAACAACAGCCGGGAGAAGAAGACCTTTGCCTATTATGAGGCAATTAAAAAGGAGTTTCCCCAGATTCGGGTGGTCACCTGGAAGAGGGAATTTAACTACTCTGCCATCAATAATTTCGGAGCCTCCCAGGCAAGGGGAGAATATCTGCTCTTTTTGAACAATGACACGGAGCTTATAGAGCCCCGCCTGATTGAGGAGCTGTTGGGCTTTTGCCAGAGGGAGGATGTGGGCGTGGCGGGCGCAAGGCTTTTGTACCAGGATGACACCATCCAGCACGCCGGTGTGGTGGTGGGCTTTGGCGGGATTGCCGGCCATACCTTTATCGGCCTTCATCAGGCAGAAAACAGTTATTTCCACCGGGCCATGTGCGCTCAGGATTACAGCGCGGTGACGGCTGCCTGCATGATGACAAAGGCAAAGGTGTTTGTTCAGACAGGTGGCTTTACAGAGGAGCTGGCAGTGGCTTTCAATGATATTGACTACTGTATGAAGGCGCGGGCTCAGGGGCTTTTGGTTGTCTACGCTCCCTATGCCCTGATGTATCACTATGAATCCAAGTCCCGGGGACTGGAGGACACGCCGGAGAAGGTGGCCCGGTTTAACAGGGAGATCGGGATTTTTGCACGCCGGTGGCCGGATATTCTGGCCAAGGGAGATCCTTATTACAATCCCAATCTGACCCTGCGCAAGTCCAATTTTGCACTTCGGGATCTCTTGAAGGAGAAGATCGGGGAGCCCTATAGGCTGGAAATCGATCTGTGAGAAAAGGAAGGTGTCCGGATTTATGAAAAAGGTGACAGTGATTATTCCAAATTATAACGGGCTTAGGTTTCTTCCCGACTGTCTGGACGGGCTGAAAGCCCAGACAGTGAAGGATTTTGAGATCCTGGTGGTTGACAACGGATCCGAAGACGGCAGCGGGGAGTGGCTAAAGGAGAGTCAGGTGCCTGCCATCCTGCTTCCTGAGAACACAGGCTTTTCCGGGGCGGTGAATGTGGGAATCCGGGCGGCCCGGACACCCTACGTGATCCTTCTCAACAATGACACGAAGGCAGATCCGGCTTATGTGGAGAATCTTTTAAAGGCCATTGAGGCCTCGCCGAAAATCTTTTCCGTCAGCCCCAAAATGATTCAGATGTACCATCCGGGCCTGATGGATGACGCCGGAGACATGTACAGCATAATCGGCTGGGCCTATCAGCGGGGGGTAGGTCAGGAGACCGGGCGTTATAACCGGCCCTGCCATGTGTTCTCAGCCTGTGCCGGGGCGGCTATCTACCGGAGAGAGGTATTTGAGGAGATCGGATATTTTGACGAGATGCATTTTGCCTATCTGGAGGACATCGATGTGGGATACCGGGCGAAAATTGCGGGATACTATAATCGATACTGTCCCAAAGCGGTGGTATACCATGTGGGAAGCGGCACCAGCGGATCCAAATACAATTCCTTTAAGGTGCGCTTAGCGGCCCGCAACAATGTTTATCTGAATTATAAGAACATGCCCCCTTTGCAGCTTTTGGTCAACAGTCCTTTCATCTTTGCGGGGATAGTGGGAAAGTATGGATTTTTCAGAAAAATCGGCTTTGGACGGGAGTATTTATCCGGAGTGTGGGAAGGACTTACCACCTGTAACAGGACAAAAAAGGTGCCGTACCGGCGGGAAAATCTCACCAATTATCTGGCAATCCAGTGGGAGCTGATTTATGGTCTGGCCCTCTATATCTGTGAGTTTTCCCGGCGTCAGATTCGGAAAAAGCTGGAAAAGCCGGAGATTTAAGAGAAATTTAATAGTACAATAAGAAAAATTCGTGTATAATCGTTACCGTCAGAGGCACCTTATGGAACGTAAGAGCGCAGACGGACAAGAAGATACCCGCCTGAACTGTTACTATGAACTAAGGGCTTTTCAGGGTACAGATTTGTATAAAGGTTGACATCATGATAAAAGATAACCAAAAGAGATTGAACCGTCTCCATGTCCTGATTGACGGGGCGGTGGTTGCGCTGGCCTATATTCTGAGCTGGTATGTGACCATCAGGAGCGGATGGTTCAGCGCCGCCAATGAGGTGCTGCGCCCGGAGGTCTATCTGGGGGCGCTCGTAATCATTGTGCCGGTTTATCTGCTGTTATATACGGTTTTTCATTTGTTTGCTCCCAAGCGGGTACAGGGGCGCAGACAGGAGCTGGCCAACATTTTAAAGGCCAATATAATCGGGCTTTTATTGTTTGGCATGGTGCTGTATCTGGGAAGGAAGAATCCCTACGCCTACCATTTTTCCATCCGTCTGGTGATTTTTTTCTTTGTGACCAATATTATCGCGGAGACTTTGGAGAGAAATCTGATCCGCACGGTTCTCCGTTTCTTTCGCTCTAAGGGATACAACCAGAAGCATGTGCTTTTGATTGGCTACAGCAAGGCGGCGGAGAGCTATATTGACCGGGTGAGAGCCAATCCGGAGTGGGGATATCAGATCCGGGGCATTTTGGATGACCATAAGTCCTGGGGGGATGAGTACCGGGGAGTCCGGGTGATAGGCGCCACGGAGAATTTAAAGACGATCCTTGACATGAATCTTCTGGATGAGATTGCCATCACCTTAAGCATTAAGGATTACGGCGGATTAGAGAAGATGGTGGCCGAATGTGAGAAATCCGGGGTTCACACCAAATTTATCCCGGATTACAATCGTTTTATTCCCACCAGGCCTTACACGGAGGATCTGCAGGGACTGCCGGTGATTAACATCCGCCATGTGCCCTTAAACGACCTTTTAAATGCAACAATCAAGCGTGTTATGGACTTTTTCGGGGCAATTGCAGCCTTGATTTTATTTTCGCCGGTTATGGCGGTGACTGTGCTCCTCATTAAGCTGACCTCGCCGGGGCCGGTGATCTACAGCCAGGAGCGAGTGGGACTTCACAACCGTCCCTTTAAAATGTATAAGTTTCGTTCTATGGAAGTTCAGTCCCCTAACCAGGAGCGGGGAAAGTGGACCACGCCCAATGACCCGCGGGTGACACCGGTGGGAAAATTCATCCGCAAAACCAGCATCGATGAACTCCCTCAGCTTTTTAATGTGCTGGTGGGAAGCATGAGCCTGGTGGGACCCCGTCCAGAGCGGCCGTTTTTTGTGGAGCGGTTTAAGGAGGAGATCCCCCGCTATATGATTAAGCATCAGGTGCGGCCCGGCATGACCGGGTGGGCCCAGATCAACGGATACCGGGGGGACACGTCCATTGAGAAGAGAATAGAGCATGATCTGTATTATATTGAGAACTGGACATTGGGATTGGATTTCAAGATTTTGTTTCTGACGGTTTTTAAAGGTTTTATTAACAAGAATGCTTATTGACCGGAGAGCAACAGGTCAGATAGGTCTGCGCATTCACCGCGCCCCGGATTTTTTATTTTATGCTACAGAAGGCCGGGGTCAATGATTGAGATGAGGTATGGTGCATGAGTCAAGAATATGATGAGGAACTGAGGCGCCTGGAGCGCAAAAGCCGCAGAAATCCCAAAGCGGCGAGACAGGCGGCAGCAGAGAGACAGCCAGGTATGGCCCGGCAGTCATCTTCCGGGAGAGCCGGACGGTCAGGCGGGCTGAAGGTGATGAATGATGCCGCCATTCATCCTGTGGGAGGAAGAAACAGGGAGAGAACGTCCGCCTCCGGACGCCATGTGGCATCGCTGCAGACGGCGGCAGGCAGTCAGGCCGGCGGAGGACGGACCCGGACAGCCACAGGCAGCGGCCGCGCGGGGGGAAGCTTTCAGCAGAGAGAAAAGGACAATGCCAGGAGGAGAAGGCGCCGCAGAATCATCGGTATGATCATAGCGGAATGTTTTGCTCTGATATTTATTTTCGGCTACGGCTACGTGATCCGGCTTATGAATCAGGTGAAGCGCCCGGTGATTGATATGGAACAGGTGGAAAATCAGAACCTGGATGTGGTCACCAAGGAAAAGCTAAAGGGGTATTGGACCATTGCGGTTTTCGGCGTGGATGCCCGGGACAAGACGACCATAGAGAAGGATACCAATTCGGACGTAAATATTATCTGCAACATTAATCTGGAAACCGGAGAGATTAAGCTGGTATCTCTCTTTAGGGATACCTACCTGAATATATCCAAGGAAGGCTCCTACAATAAGTTTAATCAGGCATATTTTGTGGGAGGGCCGGAACAGGCAATGTCGGCCTTAAATCGCAATCTGGACTTAAACATCACGGACTATGTGACCTTTAACTGGAAGGCAGTGGCCGATGCCATCAATATTTTGGGCGGTGTGGATGTGGAGCTGAGCAAGGCGGAATTTTATTACATTAATTCCTTCATCACGGAGACCGTGAAGGCCACCGGAATCGGGTCCACCCAGTTAAGCCATGCAGGCATGAACCATTTAGACGGGGTTCAGGCGGTGGCCTACGGGCGGCTGCGTCTGATGGATACGGATTTTGCCAGGACGGAGCGGCAGAGAAAGGTGATAAAGCTGGCCTTTGAAAAGGCGAAAACAGCGGACTTTGAAACTCTTAACCGGGTGCTGGGCACCGTATTTCCTCAGATATCCACAAGCTTGTGGGTGGATGACATTTATATTACCCTGAAAAATATCAGTAAATATCACCTGGGGGAGACCATGGGATTTCCGGAGGCCCGGGGCGATGCGAAGATGGGTAAGAAGGGCGCCTGCGTGATTCCGCAGACCCTTGAGACCAATGTGATAAAGCTTCATCAGTTTCTCTTTGACACGGAGGACTATGCCCCCTCTGAGACGGTACAGAGTATCAGCAAAAGGATTGCAGCCGATTCGGGAATGTACAAGGAAGGCAATTATGTCAAGAGTGTGAACACGGACGGCGGTGTGATTCAGCCTCCCAAGACGACCGCGGCGCCGGAGACGGCCAAGACAACCGAGGCGGAGGATGACGACCGGTATGAGTATATTTACGTACTCAATTCCAACGGGAAAAAGGTGAAGAAAAGGGTACCTCGGGAGACGGACGCGGACGGAGATTACGTGGAGCAGGAGACCGATGAGGACGGGATCGCCACAGGCTGGGCCTTAGATGAGGATGGAGAGCTGGTCCGCAGAAGAAGCACTACAAACGGCAGAGATCCTCTGGAGCCCACTGTGTCTGACAGGCCGGGCGGACGTCCCACAGAGGCGGAGACAGATGAGAACGGCGACCCGATCCAGCCGGAAGAAAATATTACCCGTCCGGGAGAGAGCGCCCCTGGGACCAATCCCGCCAGGCCAAATCCCCGTCCCACTGAGGGGACAGATTCTCAGCCGCCGGGTCTTTATCCCACCACCGGGCAGACGGATCCATCCGGGCGGCCAATCGGCACAGAGCCGTCCCGGGGAGCCTTAGAGGGTCCGGGAAGCTCCGTGAGCACGGATCCTACCAGAAGCACCCAGGCAGTCAATCCCACACCGCAGCCGTCACCGGGAGGCAGCACCAATCCGGCGTCCCCCACGGCTGCGGATAACAGTAACGGTCCGGGAGGAGGCCAAAACTTCCCGGGAGTTTCCTCGCCTGGAGGAGGCGGGGGCTCCCCCATGGATATCGGCGCTCAGAGCCCGGGAGCCGGCAGCCAGAACGGAAGCGGCGTGGTCACAGGACCAGGACAATAAAGGAAGAGAAAATATGCGGTTTCGGGAAGCTTCCCGGCAGCCGCATATTTTTTTCGTTCACATTTAAATTATAATTCTATCACAATTTCATCACAATTGGCGGGTATATTGTAGCTATAAACAAAAAGAAATCCGGCAAATGATTTATAGAGAAATAAAAAAGGAGATTGTGATTATGTACGAGGATGAGAGAGATTTCAGGGAAGAGCATACAGAAGAGATCAGCGGAGGAATTGAGGATTCACAGGCAAGGCCCCGGGAGCAGTACAGCACGGATTATTATTATGGAACCCAATATAACCGGATGAATATGTCCCACATTCCGGAGGAACCGGCAAAGGGAGATAAAAAGAAGGGCTCCATAGCGGGAAAGGTGGCAGGTATTACGGCGGCTGCCCTGCTGTTTGGAACCGTGGCCGGCGGCACCATGTTTGGCGTTAACACGGCCGGGGAATATTTGAGAAAGCAGTATGGACCTAAAGCGGAGAGCCATGCCAGCTTAGCAACCGTGGAGACACAGAAGGCTTTCGAGGCTCAGGCCCAGGCGGCTGATGTAACACCGGCGCTGCAGACGGATGTGTCTGCTATTGTGGAGGCATCCATGCCATCGGTGGTAGCCATCACCAACACCATGGTGTTAGAGCAGCGAACCTGGTTCGGAGGCAGTCAGAAATATGAGATTCCCAGCAGCGGATCGGGTATTATTGTGGGGCAGAATGATGATGAGCTTTTGATTGTCACCAACAATCACGTGGTGGAAGGCTCAAAGGAGCTGACAGTGACCTTTATCGATGAGGAGTCGGTGACAGCGGCTATTAAGGGCACGGATTCGGAGAGCGATCTGGCAGTGATTGCAGTACCCCTCTCAACCATTAAGGAAGAGACCATGGACAGTATCAAGGTAGCCACCATCGGAGATTCCGATGGACTGAAGGTGGGGCAGGGAGTGATTGCCATCGGCAATGCCCTTGGCTATGGACAGTCGGTGACCGTAGGATATGTAAGCGCGCTGAACCGGGAGGTAAGATCTCAGGATTCGGTCAGCAGAAATCTTCTTCAGACTGACGCGGCCATCAACCCCGGCAACAGCGGCGGCGCCCTGCTAAATATGAGGGGAGAGGTTGTGGGAATCAACGCGGCCAAGTATTCCTCCACAGAGGTGGAAGGGATGGGATACGCCATTCCCATTTCCAAGGCCCAGGATATTATCAATGAGCTGATGAACCGGAAGACCCGGGTGGAGGTGGAAGAAGGAAAGAGGGGCTATATAGGCATCCAGGGAACCAACATTGACGACATGGCAGCCGCCACATACGGTATGCCCAGAGGAATCTATGTGTATAAGATCATCGAGGACGGCGCGGCCGCAGCCTCCGATCTGCGGGAGAAGGACATCATCACCAAATTTGACGGACAGACAGTCCGGTCTATGGAGGATTTGCAGAAGATGCTTACCTACTATGAGGGAGGAAGCAGGGTGAATCTCACGGTGCAGTCTTTGGAAAACGGCGAGTATGTGGAGAGAACCGTGGAGATCACTTTGGGCTACAAACCAGCAGCTGAGACCAATTAAAGCTTGCTTTTTTGGGAAAATAGAAATATAGTAGATACAGAAGCGGATACAAATACTCAGAGCACCTTTTAAGATGCTCTGAGTATTTGTGCAGGTATGCGGAAAGAGAGAGGATTTTAAAAGTGGAAGAAAAGGACAGAGAAAACCAACAAGAGCTGCAGTCAGGGAGGGAAGACGGGGATACAAAAGATGAGCAGGAGTATGAAAAAATCTGCTATATCTGCCGCCGGCCGGAGAGTAAGGCAGGAAATATGATTGTTATGCCCGGCAATATGTGCCTGTGTCACGATTGCATGCAAAAGGCCTTTGATTCGGTTATAGGGGGGAATATGGATCTGTCCAAGATCGATTTTTCTCAGCTTTCCGGAATGCCTTTTATGAATATGAATTTTGTTCCTCCCCAGAGGGGAGAAGGAGAGCCGCCTTCCATGCAGATTCCAAAAAGCCAGAAGGTGAAGAAGAGAAAGGCAGATGCCGGGCCGGGATTTGAGCTAAAAGATATTCCGGCTCCTCATGAGATCAAACGCCGTTTAGATAAGTATGTAATCGGTCAGGAGCGGGCCAAGAAGGTGGTCTCTGTGGCTGTGTACAACCATTATAAGAGAGTGTACTCAGAGGGTATGAAAAAGGCCGGAAAGAAGGCGGATGATAAAGCGGAGGATGTGACCATAGAGAAATCCAATATTCTTATGATTGGTCCTACAGGAAGCGGGAAAACCTATCTGGTGCGGACTTTGGCCAGGCTCTTGGATGTGCCGTTGGCGATTGCAGACGCTACTTCCCTGACAGAAGCAGGGTATATCGGAGATGATATTGAGAGTGTGGTATCCAAGCTTTTGGCAGCAGCCGGCAATGATGTTGACCGGGCGGAGCACGGGATTATTTTTATTGATGAGATTGACAAGATAGCGAAAAAGAGAGAGACCAACACCCGGGATGTAAGCGGGGAATCGGTTCAACAGGAGCTTTTAAAGCTGTTGGAAGGCAGCCGGGTGGAGGTTCCCGTAGGATCCAACCAGAAAAATGCCCTGACCCCTCTTAAAACAGTCAACACGGACCATATTCTTTTTATCTGCGGCGGAGCCTTTCCTGATTTGGAGCGGATTATACGGGAGCGGCTTAATAAAGCCTCCTCTATCGGATTTGGAGCGGAGCTTAAGGATAAATATCAGGAGGATCCCAATATCTTAAGTCATGTGACCAACAAGGATTTAAGGGAATTTGGCATGATTCCGGAATTTTTGGGACGGCTTCCGGTAACGGTCACTTTGGAAAAGCTGACGAAAAATTTGCTGGTGCAGATATTAAAGGAGCCGAGAAACGCTATACTGAAACAGTACGTCAGGCTTCTGGAGATGGATGAGGTGAAGCTGGTTTTTGAGGATGAAGCTCTGGAATGGATTGCCCAGGAGGCTCTGACGCGCGACACGGGAGCCCGGGCTCTGCGGGCAATTTTAGAGGAATATATGCTGGATATTATGTATGAGATCCCGAAGGATCCCAATATCGGATCTGTGGTGGTGACCCGGCCATATTTGGAGAAACGCGGAGGTCCTCTCATTCAGATGCGGGGGTAGGCTCATCCCCGGTCCCGCAGAAAGCTCTGATAGAGATTCAGCGTGCCATAGCCCCATATGGGGTTGGGGTAGGTAAAAGACGGATTGCGGTCTGCCCCCCGGATCAACATGGAGGTAATGGCGGTGTTGCTTAATCCCAGATCATTGCCATTGGTAAAGCCCCAGGTGAACAGGTCAGCCACAGCCCCTGCCGTCACAGCCGCCGCCACCGAGGTGCCGGAGCGGTGGGTGAAGGAAAGCTCTGTTCCAAGGGAAGGTCCCTGGACATCCACCCCGGGGGCGGTCAGATCCGGCTTGACGCGTCCGCCAGGGGTATAGCCGCGGCTGCTGTGAATATAGATGCTGTTGTTTCCGTGATTATAGGCAGCTACCGTAAAGGGCATGTCGGCATTTCCGGGATCCATGACAGTGGTGCCCGGGTCAGGGCGGAGAAAGATTGTTTGGTCAGACAAAAAGCCATGCATGGGAAGCCATACATGGAAGCGTCCGGAAATAAATACAGTAGGATACACCCGAACCCGCCAGATCCCGGGAGCGGGGGTCTGAAAACGCATAAAAATTAGCTGGCTTCCGGAATCGCTCTCATAATTCTGGTAACTGACAGTCAGCACTGTGGAGTCTAAGCGGAAGGAAATGACGGTCTCCGCGTTTAAGTTTAAGGAGAGCCGATCGATCACTTCGCCGGAGGGAGATACCACACCGATTGTATAAAGCTCTGGTTCCCGGGCCCACAGCTCCATACAGAAGCCGGTTTCATCGGCGCCTACCCGCAGCTCAATATCTTCAAATTCCTGTTCCGGAGACATGCTTCCCATAAAGTGATGGTGATAGCCCACCTCGTTTCCGGCTCCGGCCACCACGGAAAGACCCAGATATCCATTGAGATTTTCTAATTGCTGGCTGAGAGGGCCTTTCCCTTCATGACTTCCCTGGTTGGTGCCTACCCCCAGATAGATTACCAGCGGGATCTGCTTTTGTCCTGCCAGGCTTAAAAGAAAGCTGACAGCTGCCATGATATCATTTTCCTGAAAAACAGATTCCTTTGTATCTACCAGAAAGAAATCCCGCAAATACTGCTTTGCCGGTTTTAGCTTGACTACAGCCAGGGAAGCATTGGGGGCAGCTCCGGAAAAGGCAACTGGCCGGTCGATTCGGTTGCCGGCGGCAACCCCGGCCATGAAGGTACCGTGGCCGTCTGTGTCCCGGCTGGGGACCAGCTGATAAGGATCCGTGGAATTTAATGCTTCATTGATCTGCTCCTGGAAATAGACAGTCCCGAAAAATGGCTGGAAGCCGTTTATTTCCGGGGGAAATTCCTCTGAGACAATGGACTGATCCCAGATGCTTAAGATACGGCTGGTGCCATCCGGATTTAGAAATAAGGGGTTTGTGTAATCGATTCCAGTGTCAATGATTCCCAGAAGCACACCTCGCCCATCGGCCTGAAGAGCCGGCTGGTCAAAGACAGGAAGGATGCCGCTGCTTTCCACAACGGAAGTGTCTAAAAGACCAAAAAGCTTGGGAATACTGCTGTAGGGGTATCGGGAAAAACTTAAGGGAGCTGCATTGTCCCGAAGCGCGTAGATGACTGCAAAGCTACGGCTGACAAAATTGACACACTGAGTTTTGGCCAGATCGTAGAAGGATTCAAGGGAGCGGGGGGAATAGTGCAGGATAAAATCCATGTAGTCCTCAGAGGAGGGGGGATATTGGCAGGAAGGCATAGGGCCTCCGTTTTTATCTTTTATAAGCAGAATATGACAGGATGGATGTATTTGGTTACTGTTCACAGCAACCTGCAAAAATCCATGAAAATCGCCTTCGGCGATGGGATTTTTGCTTTCTGGCCCAGTTTACCATACGGTCAGCTCAGTAAATGCGCAGACCTATCTGAACAGTAACTGTATTTGACCATTGTCTCTTAAAATAGTATAATGAAGGGACAGGATATAAAATAAAATGACAATTTACAGGAAACGGGGTATTATGTATGGAGAGAGAAGAGAAATGGATTGCCATAAGGACATTGATTTTTGTGGGACTCATTACGGCGGTGGCCACAGGTGATCAGTGGATGAAGCACAGGGTGGAGAAGCAGGATCCGGAAAGCTTTCCAAGGCCCCTTGCGGGGACAAAGGACAGGATCTGGGTTTATCGCAACCACAATGGCGGATTCCCCTTCGGCTTTATGGAAAAACATGAGGAGCTGGTGCGCCTGATTCCCCTGACTCTGACTTCCCTGCTGACCGGAAGTCTCATGGAGATGATGAAGAGCAAAGGGAGAAAGCTGGAAAAGCTGGCCATGTCCCTGATCATCGGCGGTTCCTTAAGCAATCTGTATGACCGGTATGTGAGAGGATATGTGGTTGATTATTTCAGCCTGCGCTTCGGTCCCTTAAAGGAGGTTGTGTTCAATCTGGGGGATATCAGCATTTTCCTGGGCTCCGGCCTGCATGTTTTTTGTTCATTCGGGGGTACTGTCCACTCCATGACGAATCACTCAGCTGATTAGTTATGAGCCGGTACAGTTAGGGAACCATTGGAATCAGGAAGTAAAAACAGGGAAATATCAATTGACAAGAAACGGGAAGTAGTGTAACATAAGGCAAAACCAATAAGGATAAAAACAAAATCGAAAGGAGATTAATGTAATTCTATGTTAGACTCAGGAGACAGTACAGGCATACAGATCTGTACGGTTGTTGTGCTGCTTTGCCTTTCCGCCTTTTTTTCTTCGGCGGAGACGGCTCTCACTACGGTAAACCGCATGCGGGTGCGGACTCTGGCGGAGGCAGGGGACAAACGGGCAATCACCCTGACAAAGGTGATTGAAGAACCGGGGAAAATGCTGAGCACCATTCTGGTGGGAAACAATATTGTGAACCTGTCGGCATCCTCCCTGATGACGACTCTGACCATGCAGATGTTCGGCAACAAGGCAGTGGGAGTGGCAACCGGTATCCTGACACTGTTAATTTTGGTTTTTGGAGAGATTTCTCCCAAAACCTTAGCTACAATCCATTCGGAGCGATTGGCTCTTCGGTATGCAGGGACGATCCGGGTGATGATGACCCTGCTTACTCCGGTGATTTTTTGTATCAATCAGCTTTCCCTGGGATTTCTTTTTCTTTTGCGGGTGGATCCCAACAAGAAGCAGGAGGCCATCACAGAGGATGAGCTGCGCACCATTGTGGAGGTGAGCCATGAAGAAGGCGTGATTGAGACAGAAGAAAAGAAGATGATCAACAATGTGTTCGACTTTGGAGATTCGGTGGCAAAGGATGTGATGGTGCCCCGGATTGACATGGTGATGGTGGATGTGAATACTACTTTTGAGGAGTTGATGGAGACCTTCCGCCGGGAAAAATTTACCCGCTTCCCGGTATACGAGGACACCACGGACAATGTGATCGGCATTATCAATGTGAAGGATATTCTTCTGGCTGAACACAAGACAGAGGAAAAGCCCTTTGCCATACGTGATTTTTTGCGTCAGCCTCTCTACACCTATGAATATAAAAACACGGCAGAGCTTATGGTGGAGCTTCGGAAAACTTTCAATAATATTATTATCGTGCTGGATGAGTACGGGGCTACGGCCGGAATGGTCACACTGGAGGATATGTTAGAGGAGATTGTGGGAGAAATCCGGGATGAGTATGATGAGGATGAGGAGGATGCAGTCAAAATGATTGCCGCCGATGAGTACGTGATCAGCGGTTCCACCAAGCTAGACGACTTAAACAGCTGGTTGGATCTGAAACTGGAATCTGAGGACTATGATTCCATTGGCGGGCTGGTGATTGGCCTTTTGGACCATCTTCCCGAGGCAGGTGAAGAGGTGAACCATGAGGGGTTACGGCTGGTGGTGGACAGGGTGGAGAAGAACCGGATCGAAAAGATTCATCTGTATATTTTAAGCGATGAGGAGAGGGAAACAGGGGAGACAGACGACAAAGACGGGAAAGAGAATTTGGGGAAAGCAGAACCGGATGAGTCGGAGAGTCAGGCATCCTGAAGATAAATGGATTAAAACAGGAAAACAGGGCGGGATGTTCAGCTGAACATCCCGCCTGCGGTTCCGCCTACAGCGCAGCAGGCCAGCACGGTGGCTGCCTGAGTGAGATCTGGCACTGGCATGGTTTCCCGGTTCATCAGCCAGGAAATAGCAAACAGTATGGCAAAGTACAAAATGCCGGTGAGCATTCCCCAAAAAAATCTGCGGGACAAGGCGGCTTTGCCGGCCAGAAAGCCGCCGAACAGGCAGGCAATTACATAGACTCCGTACACCGCCGCATTGACCTGTTCTTCTCCCAGCTTCAGCCGATAGAGGGCAAAGGAAAGAATTAGCAGGAGTACGCCTGACAGCAGATAGGAGGCCAGCAAAGAACGCAAAAGTACTTTTGAGCCAGAAACATTCATAAGAAATCCTCTTTTTTACAGGTTTGTTCCATTTTATTCTGATGAATTTGAAAAAATTCCCTTGACAGCATTTTATAATGTAGATATAATGGTGGGGCGTGCAAAAACACGTTGTATTTTTTTGTGTGCAAAAAGCTGAAGATTTACAGCAACCAACAGACAATATCACAGGAGGTGAAAAGGAATGCCAACATTTAACCAGTTAGTGAGAAAGGGAAGACAGACATCGGTGAAAAAGTCCACGGCACCGGCTCTGCAGAGAGGCTACAACTCTTTGAGAAAGCGTGCTACCGATATCTCCTCCCCACAGAAGAGAGGCGTCTGCACCGCGGTTAAGACCGCTACTCCGAAGAAGCCCAACTCTGCGCTTCGTAAGATCGCCAGAGTACGTCTTTCCAACGGAATCGAGGTTACCAGCTACATTCCTGGAGAGGGACACAATCTGCAGGAGCACAGCGTGGTGCTGATCCGCGGAGGAAGAGTTAAGGATCTGCCAGGTACCAGATACCACATCATTCGGGGAACTCTGGATACTGCAGGCGTGGCCAACCGGAAGAAAGCCCGTTCAAAATATGGCGCGAAGCGGCCGAAAGCTGCTAAGAAGTAAGGCGGCATAAAAGCAGAAAATAGAAGTACCACTAACGGCAGTAAAGTGACTGTAGTGCCGGTGATATTGACCTGTGGGTTGCAGGAAATAGATTGGAAAGACCGAGCACGAACACATTTTATGGAAACATGTGAGTACCGATGAATTAATCCATTGAATGATTAAGGAGGGAAGTAACGTGCCACGTAAAGGACATATTCAGAAAAGAGATGTATTGGCAGATCCTTTATACAACAATAAGGTTGTGACCAAGCTGATCAACAACATCATGCTGGATGGTAAAAGAGGAGTTGCCCAGAAGATTGTATACGGTGCATTTGCCCGTGTGGAGGACAAGACCGGAAAACCTGCAGTGGAGGTTTTCGAGGAGGCCATGAATAACATCATGCCCGTACTTGAGGTTAAGGCAAAGAGAATCGGCGGCGCCACCTATCAGGTACCGATTGAGGTTAAGCCCGAGAGACGTCAGACCCTGGCGCTTCGCTGGATCACCATGTTCTCCCGCAAGAGAAACGAGAAGACCCAGGAAGAGCGTCTGGCCAATGAGATCATGGATGCGGCCAACAATACAGGCGCGTCTGTGAAGCGTAAAGAAGATATGCATAAGATGGCAGAGGCGAATAAGGCCTTCTCCCATTTTAGATTCTAATAGGAGGACAAAGCTTTGGCTGGAAGAGAATATCCGTTAGAGAGAACCAGAAATATCGGAATCATGGCTCATATCGATGCAGGCAAGACTACATTGACCGAGCGTATTTTGTATTACACTGGTGTAAACTACAAAATCGGTGATACTCACGAAGGTACTGCTACCATGGACTGGATGGCCCAGGAGCAGGAGCGTGGTATTACCATCACTTCAGCGGCTACTACCTGCCATTGGACCATGCAGGAAAACTGCCGGCCGAAAAAGGGTGCCCTAGAGCACAGGATCAATATCATTGATACTCCCGGACACGTGGACTTTACGGTTGAGGTGGAGCGTTCCCTGCGCGTGTTGGACGGCGCTGTGGGCGTGTTCTGCGCCAAGGGTGGTGTGGAGCCCCAGTCTGAGAACGTATGGCGTCAGGCGGATACCTACAATGTTCCCCGTATGGCGTTTATCAACAAGATGGATATCTTAGGCGCCAATTTCTTTGGCGCTGTGGATCAGATCCGTGAGCGGTTAGGCAAGAATGCCATCTGCTTACAGCTTCCCATTGGCAAGGAGGATGAGTTCAAGGGAATCATCGACCTGTTTGAGATGAAGGCATATATTTATAATGATGATAAGGGCGAGGATGTCTCTATTGTCGATGTGCCGGAGGATATGAAGGATGAGGCTGAGCTGTACCGCGGTGAGATGATTGAGAAGATCTGCGAGCTGGATGATGACCTGACCATGCAGTATCTGGAAGGGGAAGAACCGTCCGTGGAGGATATGAAGCGTGTTTTGAGAAAGGCCACCTGCGAGTGCACGGCGGTTCCCGTGTGTTGCGGAAGTGCTTACCGGAACAGAGGTGTTCAGAAGCTTCTGGATGCAATCCTTGAGTATATGCCGGCGCCTACTGATATCCCCTCTATCAAGGGTGTGGATATAGACGGCAATGAGATAGAGCGTCACTCTTCTGATGACGAGCCTTTCTCTGCTCTGGCATTTAAGATTATGACCGATCCCTTTGTAGGAAAGCTGGCTTTCTTCCGCGTGTATTCCGGAACTCTCAACTCCGGTTCTTATGTGCTCAATGCCACCAAGAACAAGAAGGAGAGAGTGGGCCGTATCCTGCAGATGCATGCAAACAAGCGGCAGGAGCTGGATAAGGTGTATTCCGGCGATATCGCGGCTGCCGTGGGATTTAAGCTGACCACCACCGGCGATACCATCTGCGATGAGCAGCATCCGGTTATCTTAGAGTCCATGGAGTTCCCGGAGCCGGTTATTGATATTGCTATTGAGCCCAAGACCAAGGCCGGTCAGGGGAAGATGGGTGAGGCATTGGCAAAGCTTGCCGAGGAGGATCCCACCTTCCGCGCCCGGACCGATCAGGAGACAGGGCAAACCATTATCTCCGGTATGGGTGAGCTGCATTTGGAGATCATTGTGGACCGCCTGCTTCGTGAGTTTAATGTGGAGGCTAATGTGGGCGCTCCTCAGGTTGCCTACAAGGAGACCTTTACCAAGGCCGTGGATGTGGACAGCAAGTATGCCAAGCAGTCCGGCGGACGTGGTCAGTACGGCCACTGTAAGGTGCACTTTGAGCCTATGGATGCCAATGCGGAGGAGACCTTTAAGTTCGAGTCTGCCGTAGTGGGCGGCGCGATTCCGAAGGAGTATATCCCGGCTGTGGGCGAGGGAATTGAGGAGGCTGCCAAGAGCGGTGTTCTTGCAGGGTTCCCGGTTCTGGGTGTGAAGGCTACCGTGTTTGACGGTTCTTACCATGAGGTTGACTCCAGTGAGATGGCCTTTAAGATTGCCGGATCCATGGCATTTAAAGATGCCATGCAGAAGGCTGGTTCCATCCTTCTTGAACCCATCATGAAGGTGGAAGTGACAATGCCCGAGGACTATATGGGAGATGTAATCGGTGATATCAACTCCCGGCGAGGCCGGATTGAGGGTATGGATGATCTGGGCGGCGGAAAGATTGTACGGGCGTATGTACCCCTTTCCGAGATGTTTGGATACTCCACAGACCTGCGTTCCAAAACTCAGGGCCGCGGCAATTATTCCATGTTCTTTGAGAAATATGAGCCGGTTCCCAAATCCGTGCAGGAGAAGATCATTTCCGAGCACAAGCATTAAGAGCAAGCGACAGGCTGCAAAGGCAGCAAAAAGGCGGCATCTTCTTGTTCGGCAGAGCCGGACAAGAAGATGCCCCCCGTGAACAGTAGCATATTGATATGGAAAATAGGCTTGAAAAACTTGCGCAAATCGCATATAATAAGGACAGCCTATATATAAAGGACAGCCCATTGTGGCCAAATTAAGGAGGACGTTTTAAAATGGCAAAAGCAAAATTTGAGAGAACCAAACCGCATTGTAACATCGGTACCATCGGCCACGTTGACCATGGTAAGACCACACTGACCGCTGCTATTACCAAGACCCTGCATGAGAGAAAGGGAACCGGTGAGGCTGTGGCATTTGAAAACATTGATAAGGCTCCGGAAGAGAGAGAGCGTGGTATCACCATCTCCACCGCTCACGTTGAGTACGAGACAGATAACAGACACTATGCACACGTTGACTGCCCAGGACATGCTGACTACGTTAAGAACATGATCA
>CAJUHR010000007.1 GCA_910586255.1 uncultured Lachnospiraceae bacterium
CCAATGTCATTAAGATAATCGTTTTTATGACTAAGAAAAAAGCCCACCTACCTAATACAAAACAAACAGGTGGACTTTTTTCCATGCTTTCATAGATTTCCATTTTTGATTCTAAAATTCCTTGCAAAATAAGAATTTCAAAAGAGTTAAAGCGTAACAAACACAAACTATAAGCCAAACGCTAATTTTTTCTTTAATTGTCCTTAGATTACATGGTGCTAGCACCATGTATAAAAGAACATTAACAAGGAATATATCAATTTGCCACTACCCTAATAACAAATATGAAAGTTGTCATTTAGTTGTAGTTACTTCAGTTGCAAAAATCTTGCTACATAATTGAAAATATTCATCATAAGATATTTCCGTTCCGTTCAATGTATATTTTTCTTTACCCTCCACATTATCTTCATCAACAAGTTCTTCATGAAAATTGATTTCTGAAACTAAATTATCTGCCCCTTCAAATTTTTCCATATGGTATGCTTCATATCCTGCATACATTCTGTTGCTGTACATAATCCATGTGGAGCCATTATAAAAAACATAAGAAAGCACAAGAGAATCACCCTCTCCCACAGCAAATTCATAGACCTTATTATTGCGTACATCAAGGTATATGCCACCATAAGGTCCGCAAATAATCAGTTCATTTTCTCCATCATTGTCAAGATCGACCCTTTCACCAATGGAATAGGAATCCCATTCACCAGAATCCATATCTAAATCGGTAATATAGAATGCCGAATCCTCGGAACTGATTGCACTTATTGAGCCGTTGATAAACAAATCTAGTAATTCTTCTGTTGTCATTTCTGTGTCTATATTTTCACTCGTTTCTACATTGGATTTTTCTACACCAATAGTTTTGTCTTCTTCCGTTTCTAAATTCATACTTTCAACTGTCTGCATGCTGCTTTCTTGCTGATTTACAGAAGATTCATCTGCATTTACAGTTTCATCTTCTTTTATTTCCAAATCTGTAGCTTCAACTGTCAGCACACTGCTTTCTTGCTGATTTACAGAAGATTCATCCGTATTCACAACTTCATCTCCTGTTGCTTGTCCACAAGCAACAACATTTAATGCTGTCAGAAAAACGCATACCAATATTACTATCTTTTTACATCTGTTCATATACATACCCTCCGATAAATCACTGCTAGAATTTTTCGGCAAATCACTTTGTCTATATCTTTCACGTTTTAGTTATACCACTCTTACCCTCTGTTTTCAACCATAAAATACAAGGCGTAACAACCGCCGCACCCCACATTTGTTATCGTTCCAACGACTTCTCAATCGTAGTTGCCATTTCATATCGCCCCTCCTGCCAATCCCTCGAATTATTCTCACAAACACCGATTTGTTTATTCCCAATCCCATTCCTGAACGATTCAGAAAAAACACTGAATTGTTCAGGAATGGGATTGGCAAATTTTCCTAAAAATCGGTTTGTCGGTATTGGGAGTGGCTTTTTCTCGTTGTTTTTCCATGGTTTTCCGGCTTATGCCAGAGAAAACCATGGAAAACATCGTCTCCCTATCATAAACAACAGTTACAATTATAGGGGAGATTATGGAATTTTACGTTCTTTTTATGGTCAACAGCATAAAAATAGGACGTGGAAATTTAGAGATTCTCAATTTTCCATAGATTTCTCCCTAAAATCGCTATATAAGAGCGTACTTGTTATATAGCGATTTTCTACTTTCCTATTGCCTGACCTTTGTAAACAAAGGAATTTTGGGTTATATTCGCAGAACATGTTATATAATTTCTATGCGTCCCCCATTCAGTATGGGCGTTAAGTTATGAAAAGGGAAGGAAAGACTTAAATCTTCCTTCCCTCCAGGTTATGATGACACCCGGTATGTAAAGCCCGCAAAGCCCTTGGCTTTCAAGTTCCGTTTGTTTTGTCTGTCTGGTCTGACCGGCACGGTATGCCGTCCGATTTCCTCTAACAGCTTCTCATAGTCCGCACCTTCCGTCCTGAAATATTCCCGGCACAATGCCGCTGCCATCTTAAAATTAACACGGTACGCATGACTCCCTTCTTCCGGCTGCCGTATAACCGCTTCACGGGCTATACGGCTTGTAAAGTTAAACATGGTCATTGCCGCATACACTTCCTGCTCCGCAAAACAGTCGCTTTTGCCGTGCAGATTTACAAGCCCCATGGTATATTTCAAATCCCGGAAACTGGATTCAATCCCCCAGCGTAAATGGTACAGCTCCCGGATATCCTCCAGAGTAAACGTATTTGGAAGAGATGTGGCTATCGTCTCAAACACACCACTGTCCAGTTGGAACCGGACAATCCTCAGACACATGGGATACGGACTGGGAAAATCCCAACGTCCCCGGCGTGTTTTGCTCCCTTCTTTGCTGTTTTTCGGCACTTGAAGGAAGATATGTTTCTTCCGTTTATCCTCTTTCGTCTGCGTGGTGCTGACGGTAAAACGGATAACGGTATCAAGTTCCAACATAGGGAGACGTGCCACTTCCCTCATTGCGGAACGGTTATTCTTTATACGGATTAAAAAATCCGTATTTTCCTTTTCCGCAAGATGGGCCAAGAGGTTATAGGACTCATAACCTCTGTCTCCAATGACGATAGCCTTTTCCCTGAACGTGTTACGCCTCACAAGTTCAATCAATGCGCCGATTTCGTCTTTCTGCGGTTCTGGCTGTATCACCGCTTCCAGATATACTTTATTCAGTATATCATACAGCGGCGTCAAATGGAGCTGATTATATCCGTTAGGCGCACCGGAATGAACCACAAAACTGTCTGACTTTGGGTTGCGTGGGATAGAAACCGCTGTTCCGTCCACTGCCAAAAGCCGGAATCCGTGGAAGGTCTCACTGTCAACGCACTCCTCATTGAACCCCATGAAAATATCACGGAACACATTGGCCGGAATTTGCGCCCTGCGTTGCGTTAGGGCGGAGGCTGACACGTCATACCCTGCCCTATGGAGTTCTTTGGCAAGGGAGCCGCCCTCTGCTCCGATAATCATTTGAATGGTATCCCTGATTGAAAGTTTACTCTTTCGGAAAGATTGCTCTTTTCTATACGTTTCTGCTACACGATTGATTACATTACAAAGTTTCTTTTTTATGCACATAATGTTTTTTCCTGCCTTTGATTATTCAACCGCCGGACGAAAAAAGAACGCCAAAAACAAACCCATGATTGGGTATATGATTGACGTTCTTGTTCGCTATTATTATGTACTTTTGACTTCTTAGTATTTTGTATATCTTTAACTTCTACATATTTAAACTTCTGACTATTAACTTAATTCATACTTCCAAAATGTCTGACTTCTCACTCCTACGCAAACCGTTCGTCACAACGATTGCTATAATTATAGTCTATAAAATCCTTTTTTTCAAGTCACGGACTCTTATTTCACAAAAAGTTCACATTTTCCCTCTATAACTTAACACTACAAAGCCCTCCAAAATCTATTAAGTAAAAAAACGCCCTATTTTATTGTAATTTTTCCCTTTCTTAATGACATTGCCGGCTGCCCTCCTCTCTTTTTTCCATAGCTGAATACTTCTTTGCCTGAACATTTTCTACAATACATCTGAAAAATGAGGTCTCAGCCTCTTAAACACCTTGAGCCCCAAAAGCCCCAGCACCAGAGTCACTGACCAGAAATAAATGGTAAGTTTTGGCCTTTGCCAAAACCATTCCCCGGTCAGCATACTGTCCCGGTAGCCGGCCGACACATAGTAAAAAGGGTTCAGCTTCAAAAGCGCAACCGCCCAGGGAGCCTTATCGGCAAACATGCTTTCATGATACATTATGGGAGTCAGCCACATGCCAAATTGAAGGCAGATACTGACAATCTGAGCCATATCCTTGAAAAACACATTGACCGCACAGGTAAAATATCCCACGCCCAGGGCCAGCATGGATGCGGCGAAGGAGTAGTACAGCACCTGAATCCATGTGAGAAACGGGGTCCACCGGTATACTCCAAACATGACAAACATGATTAATATAAAAAAGCCATGAACCAGCAAGCAGGAAAACAGCTTGATAATCGGAAGAATTTCCACCTGGAACACCACCTTCTTTACAAGATAATGATATTCCTGCAGACAGCCAGTCACACAATTTAAGGTCTCGCTGAAAAAAAACCAGGGCACGATACCAGGCACCAGCCAGAGAACATAGGGCGCCCCGGGCACCGGAGGACTGCTTTTAAATCCAACCTGGAAAACCAGAAAATAGATCAGCACGGTCACCATTGGCTGCACAAACATCCAGATGATACCAAAATAAGAGCCCACAAACCGTTTTCTGAAATCGGCCTTAGACAAATCCCATATCAGACGCCGTTTTCTGATAATCTCCCTCAGCAATGAAGCCACATATGTCATTATTTCCGATCCTCTCTTATCTCATCTAAAAGCCGCCTGTCCAGACAGCCTCCCCTTCTTTGGTGTTAAAAACGGAATGTCTCCGCCAACCCGCCCCACCTTTTATCCTTTTCAGAAATAATCAACTCCACCCCGTCCTGCAAAGGCCACTGAATACCGATCTGAGGATCATTCCACATCATGCCTCCCTCATCCCCCGGATGATAAAAATCCGTACATTTGTAAGCAAATTCCGCCTCCTTTGACAGAACCAAAAATCCATGGGCAAAGCCCTTGGGAATATAGAACATCTTCTTATTTTCCGCCGAAAGCCTGACCCCAAACCATTTTCCAAAGGTCTTGGAATCGGAGCGAAGATCCACCGCCACATCAAAGACCTCCCCCCGCACCACCCGCACCAGCTTCCCCTGGGGAAACCGTTTCTGATAATGAAGCCCCCTAAGCACGCCCCGCACGGACATGGACTGATTATCCTGCACAAACACCATATCAAGGCCGGCCTCACGAAAATCATTCTGATTATAAGTCTCCACAAAATATCCCCGCTCGTCCTTAAAAACAGTCGGCTCAATCACATACAATCCCTCAATCTCACAGGCAGTCACTTGAATCTTTCCCATCTCTCTTCAACCTCTTTTCCGGTATTTTTATTTTAAAACTCCATTACCACCATCTGTTCATTCTTTTCCCTTTAAACGGTTATGCAATATACTATACTATACTATACTACGTCCCCACCCCTTTGTCAAAACCGAAAAACCCAGCAGCCTGTCCTCATCTCCTGACACTCCCTGAATCCCTTCCTCAAGGCTGCGTCCCCCTCGGAACCCGGCAAACGAGAACCCGCGCCCCTCAAAGTCTCATACTGACCACACTATAAATCCGCAAAACCACATACACATTAACGCAGCACATAGCATAAAGTATCCCCCGATTCCCATCCCCGGTAAGAACAATCCGGTCATTTTTAAGAGACATCAAAAAAACCGGCAAAAAAGGCAGAAAATATCTCCCCTGAACCCCGCTTATAACCTGAGACCCTACCGGAGTCCACGCCAAAAGCATGGAAAACATAGTCGCCGTCACGCAACCAAAGCAGAGCATCCAGATCCACAGCCTTTTTCCCCCGGTCAGAACCAGCTGCTCCCCCGGCTTTCTAAAGGCCAGGCATAGCAGGCAGCCGGTCAGCGCCACCACTAAAATATAGGGAACATCCAGCACCGGATCCAGATTACCCAGATAAGCCCCTATCATGGTCAAATGGTACTGCTGGGCCTGCCAGGCTGCCGTGTTAAAAAACAGCTTCAGACATTTCCCCGGCTGATGAAGCAGCATCCCCAAAGTGTATCCTGTCTCCTGAGCCCATCCCACATAGTTCTCGGTCTCCGGCGCCACATACATGGTGACGGTCTGTCCGTTGACCAGCACCATAACCGCCGCCCATGCCCCAAACACCGCCGCGGCGGACAAACCCCATCTCCCCCAGCCGCCAAACTTCCTTACAGGAATCAGAAGACACAGTCCCATAAAGACTGCATACACCATCTTACAGGGGCCCACAAGAGCCATCACCAGGCCAAGAACCGCCACATCCGTTGCCCTCACCCATTCGGCAGCAAAAGCCAGATTAAGACAGCAGGCCGTAAACCAAAAGATCCCGGCCATGATCCACACATCATAGGAAAAGGATGCAGAAAGGTGAAGAGTCATAGGAAGAAGCGCCACGCCAAAGAGCACCTCCCGGCCAAAGGGCAGCCGCCTCATGGCAAGCCATGTGACCGCCACAAAAAACAACAGATTTCCCAGACGTCCCAGATAAACCAGCCACAGACCGGAAAGCCCCAAAAGCCTGGCCAGGCAGATTCCCGCAGCCTGGGGCACATAGGCAGCCGGCGTGGTCACCACCGGCGGATAGGAAGACACGGCATAGCTCTGCTGACCCTCATCCTCCCGTCCCAAGCGAAAGGTATCATGAATCACCCGGTACGTTTTCTCCACAAGAGGCTGTCCCAGCACGGCGGCTTCTCCCGTGCCGTCCTTTGTCCCTTCCTTGACCAGATATCCGTCCTCCTGCCCGCGGATATAATCGCCGTTTACATCCTCCAAAAACCAGTCTCGCGCCCGCACAAGCACGTGACCGTCCCGGCTGTTGGAGGGACAGCCTAACATACGGCTAGACAGCTGATAGGCGCTGATATAGTGGCTGATCTCATCCGGCGCTGACAAGGGCGGCAGCACAAGCAGATACAAAAGCCCCAGCAAAAGCCCGGCAACCGGATAGATCCGCTCCGGCCTCCACGTCCCCCCGCCCTCTCTCTTTCTCCCGGGGAGCCGCCCTCCCCAAAAAAGCCATCCGCATAAGACTCCTGTCCCTAAAGCCGCCCCCAAAAGCATCCAGTAATTTCCCACCAGCCAGGTATCTCCACATTCCAGGGCCCCTGCCCGGACATCTCCCAAGTGCCACCAGCCAAGCAGCGCCAGAATCCCAATCCCTATCAGCCAGTTATTATCCCTCTTCTTCATTCTTCCCTCCGGATATCTCCCTGCCTGAGACTCTTTTTTCCTGCCCGGCAAAATCCTTTCTGTCCATCTCGTCAAGCGCCATCTGCTGCACCAGCTCCTTAATCCTTGTCTCCAGCTGGGAGATGTGGATAGTCATGTTAAACACCTTCACAATCAAAAGAAAAATAGCAAACAAAAACAAAAAATTGGCCGTAGAGTAGATTCCGAGACAGTGAGCGGCAAAATCTGCTATGGACGGAAAGACACTGAACGCCACCAGCACCAGAGCCAGCACAATCCAGAAAATCGCGCTTTCAATCTGAATCTTAGACTGGCGAATCTTGCGCATCATCTGTAAAAATGTTGCCACAGACACCAGAATCAATAAAATACGCAATGTCATGGTCATCATAATCTGTTTTCTCCTTCCCGACCCTGTCACCCATACGGACTCCCTCACCTGCCTGGCTGCCCGGTCTCCTTCTTTTCCCAGTAAAGGGCATTCATGCTACAGCCTTTTACCAGCGGCATGGGAATATGGCGGTAGGCCTTTCCCATCCGGTAGCCTGCATACTTGCAGCCGCTTCCCACCACCAGCGCCGGAAGCTGCCCGGCCTTTTTCTGACGAATCAGACCCTTTGCAACCGTCAATATCATGCGGATTCCCTCCCCCTCAGAGGAAAGCCCCTGAAACACCTCCGGGTGATCTGCCTGGGACACGGCCAGGTCAAAATTCCGTTTAAACTGCTGGACAGCCGTCAGGTTATGAGAATGAATCACCTTTGCCCCGGCCCCATAGGCAATGGCATACCCGGCCTCAATGACTCCCGCTCCAAAAATCATATCTTCATTGAAAATGGTTCTCTCGGTAAAGCCCCCCAGCTTTTCAAAAATCTCCCTCCGATAAGCACAGCACACGTTGGAGGCAAAATACGTCTTGATTCCCAGCCTGGGAAGGTCGGCTTTTGTCTTTACACAGCTCTCTTTGGGATAATTAAAGCTGCGGATATACCGCTCCACCGGCAGACAGTCCTTTGCCGGCAGCTGCCTGGCATAGGCCATCGCCACCGTCTCCCCCTGGGGTCCCTTTAAGGACAAGGCCTTCATAAGCTGCTCTGTCAGATCTTTTCCCCCGGGAACCGCATCGTCCGTCATAAAGATCATAACATCTGCCCGGGAAAGGCTTGCCCCCATATTTCTGGTGGCTCCATGGTCAAATTCCTCCCTGGTTATATGATGCACTTCCAGATTGACATCCGTCTCCCATGGTCCTGTTTTCCAGTATCGCTCCTCCGTGTTGATAACAAGGACCTTATTTACCGGCAGGGTCTGCTGCCCCAGCCTTTTTAACAGAAGGTAAAATTTCTCATCCGGCTTGTATACCGGAATAATCACATCCACCACCGGCTTTTTCCTTATTTTCATCTCTTCCATCATTCTGTCGCCATCTCCATTTTCTCCGGCCCGTTCCCGGTTTTGCCACTCTTTATGCTGTCTCCCTATCCTTTTCTCCTGGATCTCTTCCCCGCAAAATAAAAGATCCAGGCTCCCGCCACAAATCCTCCCGCCATCACTGCCATGAGCATGAGATAGGCCAGGGAAGCTCCCCGGATGCCCTGACTTTCCACAAGGGCCGGGGCCAGCACTGCAGCCAGCCCGGTCATCACCACATAGATTCCAAAAATCACCGTCTGTCTGCGGAGAATCACCAGCACATAGTAATAGAGATTCAATATGGCATAAAATCCTCCACCCAGCACCACGATCACAAAGGGCCCATGATACCGGATCAGACTGCCTTCATAGGACGCCCCCAAGAGCTTCTCCATGATTGCCAGAACCGGCCCTCCCAGAATCCAGGTCAAGGACACGGCCAGAACGCTTAAGGCTCCAATCAGAGCCGAAATTCTTCCCAGCATCCGGACAAACCGTCCGTACCGCGCCTGATTCCAGTAATCGGTCAGATAGGTGAGAACCGGACGAATCACAAAACCGGCCGCCAGATTTATGACGGATGTGGGCATAAAGATCACATTAAAATATCCCGAAGCCACATCGTCCATGCGGGCATCTATGGCATATTTGGCGGCGGAAAAAATATAAAAATCAAGAAACACAGACACAAAGAGCAGCAATGTGGCCCCGGTCAGGGGAGCCATCCGCGCCATGCTTCCTTCCATGTCCACCCCGGAAAGCCGTCTCAGCACCGGAACATCAAATACAAGCACGCCGGCCGCCTGAGCCGCCACCGCCGCCCTGCAAGCCATAAGCAGAGAGCATCCCCCTGTCAGCGCCGCCAGAAACACTCCCACAGACAGAATAGTGCGAAAGGTGTTGGACTTTCCTGTCAAGTGGAGATGGCCGGCCCGCTGAAATTCCGACTCGTACACATCTGCCAGCCCGTCTATGACCTTATAGCACACCAGGAGAAAAATAATCCTGGCCTTCTCCGGGGAATATCCGCTGAAAAGCAGATATCCGGCTCCTCCCAAAAGAGCCGCGCCGCAGGTCAGATACCGGTGAAGCCGGTAATCTCCAAACCGGTATTCCCGGGCTCCGTCCGTCACCTGAAAGGGCCGGATTCCAAAGTAGGCAAGGATAAACATCTGCTGTCCGAAGGTGCTGAATCCAAAGGCAAAGACTCCGCCCTGGTCCTTTCCCACAATCCGCATAACCAAAAAGGAGAGAACCATACTGGCAAAGGCATAGAAAAAGCTTCCCGCCATGTTCCAGATAATATTCTGTTTTTCCCTGTTAGCGCCTGTTTTCATAAGAAAGGCTGCCCATCTGTCCATGATGCCCATATCCTGTCTCCTGACCGTAAAAAACCTGTTTTGTTTATAGCCTGTCCAAATCATTGCCATGCATGTCCGACCGGCTGCGGAAATTCTGCACCAGAAGGATAGACAGGAGCATCCGCATCATATACTTTGCCGCCACTGCAGGCTTCAGATAGCTCTCCCCCCCTAACCGCTCGCCGATCACCACCGGGATCTCCGCCACCCTTGCCCCCTGCTTTATCAGATAGGACACCGTGTCGGGCTCCGGCCCGTAATTAAGCTTTAAGGCAAATTCACCGATCATCCTCCCGTTGAACATCCGCATCCCGGAGGTGGGATCCGCCACCCGGACCCCGGTTGTCAGCCGCACCGCTGCAGACAAAAGGCGGCTTCCCACCATCCGTATGGAGAAATCCTTAGGCCTGTCCACAAAGCGGCTTCCGATGACAATATCGTATCCCTCGTCCATTTTTTGTTTCATGGGCATGATGTACTGGGGCCGGTGCTGCCCGTCCCCGTCAAACTGAACCGCGCAGCCGTATCCCCGGTAATAGGCGTACTTCATGCCTGCCTGAAAGCAGCCAGCCAGCCCCAGATTCACCGGCAGATCCATCATGTGATATCCGCGTCTTTTGCAGATCTCTGCTGTCCGGTCCGTGGAGCCGTCATTGACCACCACATAGTCTAACTCCGGATAATCCTGCACCAGCTCCTCCACCACAGTCTCAATGTTGGCCTCCTCATTAAATGCCGGTATGATGACCAGCACCTTGTCTTCATTTTCCATCGCCTGTCTCCTGTCCGCCCTCCTTGGATGTCTTCATTTCTTCTCTCCGCCTTCCCTGCTCCGCCATGGGACCGGACGGCGCATCCTTTTTAAGCCCTCTCATCCCTCCAGGATAATGTCACAGATCATGTCCACCACATCCGGCTCCAGATCCGCATACAGAGGCAGCGTCAATACCTGTCTGGATATCCGGGCCGCCACCGGCGTTTCCCTCTCGTCAAACTGGTCCCGGTAACAGGCATAGCTGTTGATGCAGGGATAGAAATATTTTCTGGCATGGATATTATACCGGGCCAGCTCATCAAAAATCCAGTCCCGATCTCTCTTATATCCGTCAAACACCACCGGCATATAGGCATAATTTTTGCGCACCCGAGGATTCTCCCTGCACAGGCGGATCCCCTCCACACCCGAAAGCCGTTTTTCATACTGTCTGGCAAGCAGCTTTCTCTTCTCAATCTCCCCGTCCACATGGCGCAGATTGCACAGACCCATGGCTGCCTGAAACTCATTCATTTTTCCGTTGGCCCCCACATACTCTACGGTCTCATATCCGGTGATGCCAAAATTTTTCAGCTCATAGAGCCGGCGGCAAAGCTTCTCGTCCTTAAAGGCCACACCGCCTCCCTCAATGCTGTTAAACACCTTGGTTGCGTGGAAGCTGAACATGGACACATCGCCAAACTGAGCCGCCCCTTTGCCGTCTAAGGTCTCTCCAAAGGCATGGGCCGCATCGTATATCACCTTCAATCCGTGCCTTTTTGCAATCTCTTCAATCCTCTCCACATCACAGAAATTCCCGTACACATGAACCGGCACGATGGCTGAGGTTTTGTCCGTGACTCTCTCCTCAAGCCGTTCTGCGTCCAGGGTATAATCCTCAGGATTGATATCACAAAACACCGGCTTTAACCCGTTTCTCACAATGGCATGAGTGGTGGAGGCAAAGCTGAAGGGCGTGGTGATTACCTCCCCCCGAAGCTCCAATGCCTGCAAAGCCAGCTCCAGGGCCATGTGTCCGTTGACAAACAGCTCAAAATTCTCCGCCCCCAGATACTCCTTCACCTGGGCCTTAAACCGCTCATGGTAATCTCCCATATTGGTCAGCCAGGCGCTCTCCCACAAAGGCTTTAGCATTTCCACATATTCTTCTAAGGGCGGCAGGGAGGATCGGGTCACTGCCACCGGTTTTTGTAGTTTTTCTCTCATGTCCGGGTCCCTCTCGTCTCCATCCGATGCTCCTGATAGCGCTTCACCAGATACTGTCCTGAGATCTTCCCCAAAGGCTCAATCTCCTGACCGGTAAAGCACCTTAAGTGATTGCCCGGCATATCGTAGCCAGCCATACAGGAGAAGGCCACTCCGCCGGAAAAGCGGGGATTACACTCCAGAAAATACCATTGGCCCTCCGCCTTTTCCACAAACTCAAAATTCACGCAGCCACAGATTTGAAGGGCCCGGGCAATGTCACTGCACTGATCCTGAAGCCTTTTATCCTCAAACACGTACACCGATGTTCCCGCCCCGTTAGGCGTCCTTAAATACTCCCTCCTTGGAAGGCTGACCACCGTCTCCGTCTTAGGATCCCTCACCACATCCACGGTAATCACAATACCGGAAATCTCCGGCTGAACCAGAAAATCCGCCGCCCGGTCCCGGCACCACTCCGCCGCAAACCTCATCTGATAGCTGTCCTTAATCCGCATAAGTCCCTGGCTGCTTCTCCCTGCCCGGGGCTTTATGATCAGAGGATACTGCAAAAGCTCATATGAGCTGTCCGCCTCCCTCTCCATAACCGTCAAAAGGCTTTCCCCGGGAATCGTCCGGCACACCTTAAGGGGGGCCAGAAAATGCTCCAGACTTCCTTTGTCCCTGCAAAGGCCAATGGTGTCCCTGCCGGAAATACAAAGGGTCACTCCCAGCTTCTCCGCCTCCTGCCGCCACTCCTGAAGAGCATCCACCTCCACATCGGTCAGCGGTACCACAAAATCCACCTGATTTTCCTCACAGACCTTTCTCAAAAACTCATGGTACGCCGGCTTATCCGTGGCCATAGGCGCCCTATAAAAGCAATCCACCTCCCCAGATGCCACAATCCACTCTGCCGGATAGATATCACAGCCTAAAACCCGATACCCTTCCTCCTTGTATCTCCCGATCACTGCCGCCGCCGAAAAGGAGCCGATAGCCGTCACAAACACTGTCTTTTTCATCCTTTTACCTCCCAAGAGTTCCCCCTTTAAGCCTTTCCTTTACCATTGTCTCCAGATAGCGAAAGCTCTCCATTCCTGCCAGCCAGGCAAGCACCACATACAGCCCCACGCCGCAAAAGACCTGAAGGAGAAGCTTTATAACAGGCCCCGTCTCCCCCAAAAAGCAGCCAAAGCCCATGACTCCTCCGCACATAATGGCCGCAAGAAGAGCCGATGGCATCACATCCATCCACTGATTCCAAATACTGTATCCCAAAAGCTTCCGGTTGGGAGCTCCGTTGACAAAGGTGCAAAGAAAATCCTGCACTGCCTTTATGGCCACCATCCCATACACAGAAAAGCACATGCCAATGGCCAGGGCCAAAAGACTTAAGGCCTTCTTCACCAGCTCCAGCTTCAGGAAAATATCGCTGCGGCCCATGGCATTGATTGCCTGGAGATTGGTGATATGAATGGGCCAGAAGCAGTAGGAAATGCACATAATCCGAAGAAAGGGCACGCAGATCATCCACTTCTCCCCCAAAAGGGCCAGCACCAGAGTGTCCGCCACCGCAAACAGCCCCAACAGCATAGGCAGAGTGACAAAGGAGCTTAAGCGGATCGCCCGCCGCACCATCTGCCGCACCTGGGCCACATCATCCTGCTTGGAGGAGAAGGCCGGCAGCAACACAGCCTGAATGGCCGCTCCCAGATTGGAGGCAATCAGCTTTGGAAACTGCTCTCCCCTGCTGTAACTGCCCAGCATTTCTTCATTGTAAATCTTCCCTATAAAAAGGCCGTAGAGATTATTAAAAACCGTATCCAAAAGAGAGGCGCACAAAAGCTTCCAGCCAAAGCCAAACATCTCCCTTATCCTCTGTAAGGACCAGACAAGAGACGGTCTCCAGGACACAAACAGAAGCAGCATAAAAGTCAGGGCAAAATAGTAGATCACCTGCTGGCCCACCATGGCCCACACCCCGCAGCCCTCACAGGCCATCCAGATGCTGATTCCACCGGCAATCACCGAGGCCGCCAGGGTGGAAAAAAACAGTCCCTTAAATTCCATTTTCCGGGACACATAGGCTGTCTGCACGGAAATCACCGCACCCGGAAAAAGCACAACCGCCAGCACCCGGACAATCTCTTTAAGCTCCCCAATCTCATAGTAGGAGGCAATGGCAGGGGCCAAAAGATACAAAAAAGCGTACATCACCAGAGCCAGGGCCAGTTCAAAATAGCAGACCGATGAGAAGTCTACCTCATCCGCCTGCTTTTTCTGGATCAGGGCTGTGCCGAACCCGCTCTGTACAAATACATTGGCAATGGTGATAAAAATCATGATAATCCCCACCACCCCATACTCGGCCGGAGTCAAAAGCCGGGCCAGGATCACCGCAATGGCAAACTGGATCCCCTGAGCTCCGCCATTTTCCAAAATCTTCCAGAAAAGCCCCCCGACAACCTTTCTTTTCATCTCTTTCTCAGTCACGATGTACTCCTTGGATGATAAAGCCGCAGCGCCAGATGGTAAAGTCCCGGCGCAATTGTCTCAAACCGGATAAAAAACCGGGTCCGGATATTCAGCTCCTTATAAAACCGGCGGTTTTTCGCCGCCAGCACCTGTCCGTACTGTCTGGTATTGACCTGGGTCAGAAAACGGATTCGGGCCGCCGCCCGCGCCGCCGCCTTGTGAAAGCGCCCATCTGTCTCCCGGTCAAAGCTTTTGTACATTTCCTTCATCTGATGATAGTATTGCTCCTGTTTCCTCTCATAATCCCCCTGCTTCATAAAAGTTGTCCAGGAGGAGGCGCCCCCCAGACGGTATACGCACATGGGGCGGTCCATGTAATAAGCCCACCCTCTTGCGGCTGCCATCAGCTGTAGGGGAATATCCGCTAAGGGAGCATTGACGTAAAAATCCGGCAGCTCCTTTACCATGTCCGTCCGAAACAAAAGCGATGCGGTGGGATATCCGGAGGTCTTGTCTATGATCTCCTCCGGCATTACCTTCCGGCTCCTTTTATAAGGCCGCATTTTCCGCTCCGTAAGCGCCCGCCCCAGAACGTCAATCCGGGCGCTGTGAAACACCAGAGAACACTCCGGATGCCTCTCCATAAAATCCACCTGCCGCTGCAGCTTATGAGGATCTGTCCAGCAGTCGTCTCCCTCACACATGGCAATATATCGCCCTCTGGCCCGGGGAAAATTGTAGGTGCCGCTGACATTGTAAAGACCCTTTGCATACTGATTCTCTGTCTGGAGAATCGGGCGGATCCGGCGGGGATACGCTTTTGCGTACTCCCGGATAATCTCTGCCGTGCCGTCTGTGGAGGCGTCATCGTGAATCAGCACCTCATAGGGAAAGGAGGTTTTTTGGCCCAGAAAACCGTCTAAGGCATCCCGGATGTAGGGCTCTTGATTGTAGGTGATGCAGCAGATGCTGACCACTATATCCTTTTGCTTTTCAAGCTCCATTCTGTCTCCTCAAAAGATTACTTTTTCCTTACCAATAGCTTTCATTTTACAATATCCGGCAGGAATTGTAAATCCTATATGGTATTTTTCGATTAAATGTGGTAGATTATAGATATGGTTTTGCCAGCAGACTTAATCTGGCTACCTATAAAGCAGACAACAGGAGGTTACTACCAATGAACCGACATTTAAAATTCCGGCGGACTCTCTTTCTCTCCGGGATCCTTATTGCGAATCTGACATTCGCTGCCCATGCAACCCAAGGCGAGGCCATCTCTCCCTTTCAGATTTCACAGACCGAGCAGGCTTCCGCCGGAGAGGCTCCCCATATGAGTTCCTCGGAAAGCGAGCAGGGCTCCCAGACCGTTGTGGCCGGCGGTTCCCGGACAATCGAGGCCGGCAGCTCCCAGGCCGCCGAAACCGGAGGCCCCGGCGGCGCAGGCTCTCAGACCATTACCGCAGGCCAGCCTCAGACCGGAGGGCCGGGGGAGACAAGCCAGGGCGCGGCTCCCAGCCAGGGCGGCCAGACCGTCCGCCCGGACGATGGGTCCGGCACACCAACAGCCCCTGAGACCACCGGACAGGAGGCGGCTCCGCCCGAGACCGGTGATTCCGAGACATCCGGACAGGAGGCAGACCCCGGACTGATGCCTGTGACAGAGGAGGAGGCCAGAGAAAATGCGGAAGGCGCTCTCCCGGACGGACATCCCCTGGCGGTTCCCAAAAGAGAACCCCGACTTCAGGCCACGGTTCTTCCCTGTGACGCTGCAGCATGGTCCCAGCCCTTTGTCAATGACCAGTGGTGCAGCGCGGACGACCGCCCCTTCTACTCCATCTCAATCTTTGTGGAGCAGATCATCGGCAATATCCATTACCGGGCCTACACTTCCTCAAACGGCTGGACCAGGTGGGTTATGAACGGACAGCAGACCCCCATTCCCGCGGACCACGCCCCCATTGAGGCCATTCAGCTCCGCTTCAGCGGCGCCGTAAACAATGACTATGACCTCTATTACACCACCCGCCTCAGCGATGGACGGGAGACAGGATGGGCGCGAAACGGCCTCTCCGCCGGGGTCATGAATCAGGGACCCTACTTAGCTGGTTTCCGCATGGCATTTTTCCGCAAGGACGATGCCCCCAACATCACGGTGGATGATTCCGCCCTGGTTTCCGCCCATGCAGACGGCATTCAGTACATAGACGGAAGCCTGCGCTACATCCACGGAGACGGCTCCAACTTTACCGGTTGGGGATGGGTCGGCGGACAGCGCTATTACTTCAATGATTCCTATCCGGTTACCGGATGGCAGTATATTGACGGCTACAAGTATTACTTTGACGAGGACGGAAAGCTGCTCACGGATCTGGAGCCGGTTATCGGCGCCGAAGGCCCCTTCCTGATCCGCATCAACAAAGAGATGAACTGTATGACCGTCTATGTTCAGGACGGAGCCAACGGCTATATTATCCCCTTAAAGACCTTCTTGACCTCCTGCGGCGATGACACGCCTCTGGGAACCTTCAAGACTCCGGAAAAATACCGCTGGCGGCTGATGATCCACGATTTGTATACCCAGTATGCCACCCGCCTGGGATCCGGGCTGCCCATCCTGATGCATTCCATCATTTACGATGCGCCCAATCCCTTCTCCGTATGGGCCAGCACCTACAATCACATGGGTATCGCCCGATCGGCCGGATGTATCCGTCTGACCACGGCTGACTCCAAGTGGATCTATGACCACTGTCCTTTGGGCACCACGGTGGAGGTTTACAACAGCCCCATTCCCGGTCCCTATGAGCGTCCTGCCATTGAGAAGGAGATTCCCTTTGAGCAGACCTGGGATCCCACAGACCCCAATGTGACCGAGGAGGCAAAGGCTCAGGCTACTGCCAGTATTTTGGCTAAGTTCGGATATTAAAATAAGAATGTGCTCCCCACAGGCGCACAAATTAAGCAGAGAAGAAAAGGAGACAATGGCTCACACAAGCCATTGCCTCCCTTTTTTATGCCCTTTTTTGACAGTCTCATCCCTTTGATGTGCTTCTATTTTCTTTCATCATCTTCCCTGCTGGGAATCACTACATTACTATAAATGTCCTTGAGCGTATTGCGGAAATTGGTTATGTCATTTCTCAAAATTGCCATTCTCAGGCCGTTGTCCTTCATTTCTTTTATTCTGTCATAGGTCGGCGGCGCAACCGGTCCCATCAGGGGAATCCCATGCTCCTTTGCTGCCTTATATAACTTCTCAAATCTTGTCTTCACCTCCGGCATATCCAGATTATAGCAGTCCGGCTTTCCAAGGGACAGGGACAGATCGGATGGCCCTAAGTTGACCATATCCAGTCCCGGAACAGACAGTATCTCTTCCATATTGTCGAAAAATTCAGGATCCTCCGCCAATGCCACACAGAGAGTATTTTCATTGGACCACTTGATGAAATCCTGGTAGCTGTAATCCTCATCACATCCGTAATGGGCCGCCCTTACATCGCTGCACGCGCCTCTCACACCGTAAGGCGGGAATTTTGCCGCGCGGACCATCTGACGAACGTCCTCTGCAGTGCGGCAGTGAGGAACTACCACTGCATCTGCCCCGAACTCAAATGCCTGACGGATCATAACCTCATCATTTGCTTTTACACGGCACACAACACCAAGGCCGGCTTCATTTGCAATCGCGATCAAATCCCGCAGCTCCGATGCAACCGGAACCGGAGTATGCTCCGTCTCAAGAAAAATAAAATCAAATCCGCAGTAGCCGATCATCTCAATGATAGCAGCGCTCTGGGAAAATACTCCCATCCCGCACAATGTCTTCCCCTCTGCCAGTTTTTTCTTAATAATGTTCTCTCTCATATCTAATCCTCCGCTTTTTTCATATTCAGAAATAATGTCTTTCAAAACAGTCCATGGAAGCCTTCACTTACCGGACTTGGCAGTGACACTTCTATAAAAGCAAATTTGGCAGGAATGTGACAATTCCCGGAATAAATGCCACCAGAAACACAAAAATTATCAGCAACCCGATCATGGGCAGCAGCTCTTTTACAATCGCTGCAATCTTGACGCCGGAGACGGCAGATGTGACAAACAGAAGCTGTCCATAAGGCGGCGACACCATTCCAATCATAACATTGACACAGTACATCACTCCAAAATGCACCAGATCAATTCCAAACTGGTTCACCAGGGGAAGAATGATCGGAAGGAATACCAACGTAATGGTATTCGTCTCCAGGAACATTCCCATGATCAGAAACATAATGTTGATGATAAACAAAAACACAAACTTATTGGGTGCAAAGTTCAATACAAACCCGGAAAACAACACCGGTATCTTTTCATATCCGGCAATATACTGGATCATGGAGGCACAGCCAACAGTAATGACAACCGTGCCGATTCCAATCACAGTATCTTTTAAAATCTGAATCAGATCTTTTAAGGAAAGGGCCCTATATACCAGATAGGACACAATCAGTGCATAAATCCCTGCAATCGCGCCTGCCTCTGTGGGCGTCACAACACCTGTATAAATACACCCCAGAAGAATAACCGGTGTCAGCAAAGCCGGAACCGCGCTGATGGTGTAGGAAATAAATTCCTGCTTCGTAAGCACTCTGCCCATGGGAAAGTTTCTCTTTTTGGCATTGACAAAAATATATCCGCAGAGAATCAATACCATAATCACTGCCGGTATCATTCCGCCCATAAAAAGCTTTCCCACCGGAGCTCCTGACAGAGAAGAATACAAAAGCATTGTGATGCTGGGAGGAAAAATAGGACTGAGGATAGCGGACGCGGCAGTAACCGCACAGCTAAATCCGCCATCATATCCCTTTTTCCTCATCTCCGTAATCTCCATATTGCCCAGGCCCGAGGCGTCCGCCGTTGCGGAACCGGACATGCCGGCAAAAATCAGGGAGGCAACTACATTTACATAGGCCAGTCCGCCTTTGTGCTGTCCCACAATCGCATCACAGAAATCGAAGATCTTACTCGTGATCTTTCCCGCATTCATTACATTGGCCGTAAAGAGAAACAGCGGAACTGCAATCAGAATATAGTTGTTATAATACATGCTAAGAACATTCGTTGCCACCAGCTTTAGGTTCTGTCCCGTATGCAGCATATAGATAATTCCCATGGACATCATTCCTATCCCCAATGGAAGTCTGAAAATCATGACCAGAGCAAGCATAACAAAGAAAAGAAGTACACCTGAACTGACGCTCATTTAATTTTCCTCCTTTCTTTCGTATTTCAGTCCCTTAAAACCGCCGGACTCCCTTAAAAGCCGGATATCCTTTAACAGGTCTCTGATAGCATAAAGCATAACACTGACAATAAACCAGATCATCGGCGCGTAATAGTATTTTAAAGGTACCTTCAGCGCTGTGCTGATGGTCCGAAGAGTTACCAAATACCGCCAGGCAGGCAGAATCAGAAGGGCAAAGGGAACAGCGATCATCAGATTGCTGATTATCCGCATCCACCACTGCGCCACCGGCCCCAAAAGATCATACACAATCGTAAACCTTACATGCCTGTCCTTTCTCATCACATAAGATGCAGAAAAAAGAACCGTCCATATATAACATGCCAGTTCCACGTCTGTGCTCCACAGACACGGATTGCCAAGAATATACCGGGAAAATACTGCCCAGAAAAATGTTATAAACAGGATGGAAAAGGCCAAAATCGGAATACAGAGCTCTACAATATTCAGAATTTTGTCAATTATATTTTCTAGTTTTGACATTTTACTGTCCTTTCTCGTTACTGTTCACGCCCAATGTCAGTCTCCTGCGGAAATAATCTCATTATAGGTGTCCATATCCCAATCCTTTGCTTCCTCAGACGCAAGATAGAAGTTGCGGGCATAGGTTTTAAATGCCTCCACATCCGGTGTCTGAATACGGATTCCCTTCTCTTCACATTCCTTTATGATCTCAGCCTCTTTCGCCTGAATTACAGCATCATTTTCTCTCACTGCCTTTACAATGATCCTGGTCAGCTCCTCCTTCTGGCCATCATTTAAAGTATCCCACACATCTCCTGCCACACATACAAGATTGAAGTTATACTGGTGTCCGGTCAGAACAATTGTTTCTGTAACCTCCTGCAAAGCATTGGCATAGGAAACGATCATATTATTTTCCTGAGCCTCAATCGTTCCTGTCTGCATACCCAGATAAACCTCATTGGAATCAAGACTGGTAGCCGAAACACCGATGGACTGTCCCATCTTCACCCAGGAAGCTCCGTTAGGAACACGACAAAGCACACCCTTTAAGTCATCTGGCGTTTTAACATCCCTGTCCTTTGCCAGCCAAATATTTCGCGTACTCAAATCAAAAGAAGTGATCGGCCAAAAGTGGAACTCGTCATACACCTTCTGGGAAAAAGCTTTTCCTGTCTCGCTGTAGGGATCAAAAAACTCTGCTATCTGCCGGGGACTGTTAAACAGGTAGGTCATGGAATACATATCGCACCAGAGGGCGCCGTTGTCATACAGATAGGATGTTGGCAAAAATGCAATATCAACGTCATGATCCATCAATGCCTGAAACTCCTCGCTTGACTTAAACAGGGTGGAATTGTCGTAATGGGTAAACTCAAACATTTCGTTCCCTTCTGCGGCAGCGGTAATCGCCTCCTGAAGCAGCTGGGTGGAGCCGCCGGTCACCTGGGAGGTAGTGGTTACAAGATTCAGCTTTTCGGAGGAAATGCTGTTCTCTGCCTGTTCTTTACCTGTATCCGTTTTCTGCTCTGTGGCTGTCTGAGCATTGCCAGATGGACCGGAGATTCCTGAGCCGCATCCTGTAAGCATCAGTATTCCCGTTAGCACCGCCATGCCAAAGCAAGTTTTTCTATTTACTTTCTTCATTGTATAATCCCCCTTATTATTCAGATTAAGTCCATATTTACCTTTACAACCACCTTTTTTATCTGCATTGGTGCAGCTACCATCAATCCCGGCCTGTGGATGTCCTCCGGAAACAGAATCAGATAGTCGCCTCTTTTCAGAGTAATAAATGTTTCCTCTTTTACAGAATCAAAAAAATAAATATCGTTTTGCTCCTTTGCTTCTGAAATAATATCCTGCCCTACATTGGGCGCAACACCATATTTCTCTTCCCCTGCGCAGAGATACTGGATATCCAGATACTGTTTGTGTATCTCCGCCCGTTTTTGAGCGGCAGGGCAGGTTGTAATCTCCTGGACCAGAGCATAGATTTCCTTCCCCTGAATGGGATAGGTTCCGGCCTCCACATTCGTAAAATCTCTGTTTCTCAAATACTCAAGTGCTGTTCTGACTGCCTCCGGATATTTTTTCAGATTATCATTGGCACGAAATGACGAATAAATCATATATCTTCTCCTTTATGGCCTTATGATGCTTTTCGGATAGCCTCAACAAACTGTCTGGCCTTTTCCCTGATTCCTGCATAATCTCCTGCATTTACCATTGCGTCCGGAAGCATTGCTTTTGTTCCAAAGGCCTTGACCCCCGCCTTCATAAACTCAGGAATTGTGTCCGTACTTACATTGCATGTAATCTGAAGAGGAATATGCCCAAGAGGGCCTTTAAGCATCTGCACATAATGAGGATCCTCCACCACATACATTTTTACCACATCGGCTCCTGCCGCATACGCATTCTGGATCTCTGTAGGTGTCATGGCGCCGGGAATACAGATCATTTCCAGTTCCTTTGCTCTCTGGATTATATTCTTGTCCGTACATGGGGATACGATTATCTCTCCACCCATCTCTTTTACAAAATCCACCTGTTCCACAGTAAGAACCGTTCCGGCTCCCACATATCCTTCCTCTCCCACTGCCTGCTTTACTGCTTCAAATTGCTTTTTGAAGTCTCCCTTTATATCCTGACTGCTCTGGTTTAAACACACCTCAAAAAATTTCACCCCTCCCTCCTTGAGAGCCTTTGCCACATCGGCTGCCTTTTCTGTAGGCACGCCCCTGAAAATCGCCACCAGCTTTTCTTCCATCAAATCCTGTACAGCTTTTTTGTTTTTCATCTTTTCCTCCTGAAATATTGTCCCATATCCTTTGGATATGTTTGATGATACCAGGGTCAAAAGGTCAAAAAATCCGATGCAAGCTTACTTGCAAGAGGATTTTTGAACTTGGGACCCGTGGTATCAAATCTGACTTTATTATAATACTATATAAATTTATTTGCCAATTCTTAATAATCATTGGGAATTATAACAAAAACTTATCGCAATTAATAATTCCAGCAAAGATCTATTAGAAAAACTTATTGCTGTCTTCCTTTGCGCATAGTGCGTACCCGATAAAGTAAACCTTCATGCTCCCGGTGAGGAACGCACCGCTAAGGGATGAAAATTTGGCGGGCGCATTTGGCATACCTGAATTAAATCGCCTGTGGCGATGAAACTTTCAAAATAAAAGAGAGACTGCCACAATGGCAATCTCTCTCAAACTCTTATATTTATTCCACATTCATCAGTAATTCCATGAAGCGCCGGACAATCGGGTCCTCATCGATCCCCTCATTATAAATCACCACCAAATGACGAATCAGCTTCGGCTTCATGGACAGAAAAAAGTACCCTGTCTTATCTTTTAAAAGGCTCTCCGGCAGATAGCTGATTCCGTTCCCCTGACGGACAAACCGAAGGGTAGACTCCGCACTTCCCACCTCTATGGCAATAATTGGCCGGACATCGTACTGTTTTAATTCCTTGTCAACCATAGTTCTTATGGTTGATTTCGGAAGCGGAAGAATCAGCCGTTCCTGCTCTAACTGCTGCCAACTCACTTCATTGGGACAGAACTCCAACCCTCTCGGGTGCCAGTTTTCCGGTGTAACCAACTTAATCTCCTCACGCTTAAGCACCTTGTGAGGCAGCAAAAGCTGGTGGAAGGAATCACAAGTGGTAATCGCAAAGGTTAATTTCTTCTGCATCAGTTTTTCAAGAAGTCCATCGAAGTTGTCTTCGATTGCATGAATATCAATGTCCTTATATGCTTTCTGCAAATGTCCGGAGGCAATAAGAAACCGATCCATTCCTTCCTGGGACGAAATGCCGATACGATATTTTTTCTGAGAAACATTTGCGATCCTGGCAATCTCCTCATAAGCCTCTTTTTTGATCTCCAGCATTTCCTTGGCGGCCCGGATATAGACCTCCCCTGCTTTTGTCGGAATCATTTCCCGGATATCTCTTGTAAACAGCTGGCAATTTAATTCCTTTTCCAGTTTTCCCAATGTCTGACTGAGGGTGGACTGGGAAACAAACATTTTTTGAGCCGCACGCTGCATGTTTCGTTCACTTGCTATCGTTATGATATATTCCATCTGCCGTGTATTCATGATTATAACTCCTCGTGTAAACCGGAAAGCGCAGCATTATTTTTTTATTATACCAAACCATCAGGATTTCACAACTAATTTTGCGAAGAAACATTAAAATTCACATAATGGCCTGTTTTCAGGCCTCCCTCGCACCCAGGATAATCAGAGACAGATAGTCATATAGGGAGGAATACAAAGTATATCATCCTTTACAAGCAGATTCCGTGGATGAATGATACAGCATCCTCCAATCCGGGAAATGCATCCGGATACACACCGCTGCCTCTCATTTTGCTGATAAATATTTTTACATACTAAAAGAGGAGGCTCTCAAAAGTCTCCTCTTTTGCTGAACAGCTAATTCACATGCATCGGGCTGTCCGGGTAAATGTAGTATTTCCCATCCCATTATCTTTTCGTGCTGCCAGCTTATTTAAGTATCCATCCCGTCTTATTTCCATGCCATCATTCCCTTTTTCCGTGCATCCGCACACTTTTTAGTAATGTAATTGTATCAGAAAGCATCTTGTGTCTCAATCATTCATTCCTATAAGGATCATTTTCTGATTCTACCTATAATACCAGGAAGTAAAATGAACATACTACATTGGATGGAAAAAGATATCTATCCGTCACCGGTGTTTTTGAAAGAATCCGTGGACCATGGCGACCTCTACTTAAGGTTTAACGCAAACAGATTGCGATGGCAATAGTTCTTAACCACCCTTCTCTGTATGGCCCGAAACAGCCTTACCTCCGCACGGATCCCAGCAAACCACAGCTTGGCAATCCGCTCCTGCAGGGCATTGATGAAAAGATAATGCTTCATATAGTAAAGGGTGCTCTCCTCCCGGATTCTCTGCCGATCCAGCTCTTTTTTGACAGACCTGCTGATGGAGGCCGAATGTTCATGGCGGTACACCTCTGTGAGAAGCAGCACGCTGCGGCGCCCCATCACCTTCATCCGGCTGGCCAGCACCATCTCCTCCTGGTACAAAAAGATCTCCTCATCATAGCCGCCGCAGTCAAGAAACGCCTCCCCGTCCACCATCAGCATGGAGCCGTGAACCGCGTCCACACAGACTGCCTTCTTCCCTGCAAAGAACCTTTTCGGGTAATCAAGCAGACCGTGAAACAGCCTTCTGCTGACCGGCCCCATGGTCAGAAGCTGCCCCGCAAAGCCGTGGCATTTCCAGCCGTTATACCGGCCCTTGTACTGAGGATCCTCCATGACCGCCGCCGCAACCCCCACCTGGGGATACCGGGCAAAAACTCTGGCCAGACCGCGGATACATTCCTCCGTAAAGGACACGTCCGGATTGGCAATGACCACATGGGTGGCTTTGTTGTGTTCCACCGCGTAGCGGATTCCCAGGTTGTTGCCTGCCCCATAACCTCCGTTTTTCTTAGCCCGAAGCAAATCAATCCGGGGGCTGTCAAGAGCTTTAAGCCTTTCCCAGGAATCGTCCGTGGAATCATTGTCCACCAGCACAATCCGGTGAAAACAGCAAAAGTGCTCTATCTGGCGGACCAGCCGCTCCACAGTCTTTGCATCATTGTAGTTTAATATGACACAATCGATTTTCATTGGTTTTCCTTCCCCCGCCGCGGCGGTATGGTGACACACTGAGCCAGGGTCATAAGCCGGGAGCTTTTATAAAAACCGTATTTGATAATCACAGCCAGCCGGCCGGCCGGCGTCTTATCCGGCAAATCCAAAAAGGCTCTTATAATCTGCCTCTCCCTTGGCGTCAGCCGCTCTCCATACATTTTTCCAAAGGAAGCTGCCTGCCAAAGCATCCGGTGATAATTTTCCTCCACCTGCCGCTTTCTGTGGCATCTCTCCTGCAAGTCCTTTAAGCTTCCCGTTCTTTTGGCTCCCAGAGTATTGCTTTCATGCTGGCGATAGCGGGACAAAGGCTCCTTAACACAGTCAATTTCCCCAAAGCAGGAGGCGCACAGGGCAATCCACCAGTCATGCATAAAGCAAGCCTGGGGAATCCGGGATGCCAGCTCTGTCAGAGGCCGGTTCATCATAAGAGCCCCGCCGGTAACAGGATTTTCCACCAAAAGCTCTGAAAGAGACAGCCTTTTGGGATTGCAGCGGCTGTAGGCAAAAAAGCTGGGACTGATAGGCTTTAATCTGGCATCCACCACCTCCATATCGGAAAAAACCAATGCCGGAATATCAGTGGTCTCAATTTCCTTCATCCTTTTCAAAAGCTTTTCCACCTTTTCGGGAAGCCATGCGTCATCCTGGTCGCTAAGCAGCACATAATCTCCCTTTGCCTGGGACATAAGCCAGAAAAAATTCATGGCCGGAGCAGGAATCCTCTTCCCCCGGTTCTGGTATTTCCCCTCCTTGGGCCGGTAAACACAAACAACCCGGCCCGGATACTGTTTTTCATATCTCTCCAAAATCCCCCGGGTCCCGTCCCGGGAGCCGTCATCGGACACTAAAATCCGGATGTCTGCAATAGTCTGATTGAGGATAGAGTTAAGCTGCTCCTCAATATAGGAAGCCCCGTCAAAGGCTGCCAGCAAAACCTCGATTCTTGGTTTTTTGTACTCTTCCGTCCCAGTTATCTCCTCTTTGCCAACCCGTGTTTCCTCGCGCCTGCTGCCGACCCGGTTTTCCTCACATCCGCTGCCGACCCGGTTTTCCCCGCCCCTGCCTCTGGCCTCCACCGCCTTCATTCCAAATCCTCTGCTGATCATACGGCGGGCCGGGGGACACGCCACAGTCAGATAATCCATCAGATGATAGGCCAGCATATAAAGCTCTCTGCCCTTTTCCTTTTCGGCTCCCGCCCAGGGCGTAAGGGCTAAGGCCTTCTCGTAGGCTCTCCGGTAATGGTTCAAATTCCCCCGGATCCAGGGCCGCTCGTCTCCCGCATAGTGAATGATGGCCGGATGTCCCTTAGCCTCCAAAAACTCCCCCTCTCCCACAGCCCGGTAAGTCCGGGAATATTTAACCAGCTCTCTGTAGGAAAAATACCGGTAATTGGTGAAAAAATTATATCGGGGAGACAAAAAATAAATCTGTCCCTTCAGGCCTCCGTTGATGGTATCCTGGTCACAGGCAAAAAGGCTTCCGTTCTTTTTTTCATAAAACTCTAAAAGCTTTTTCTCCACTGCCTGCTCCCGCCATTTTTTCAGGTCAATAAGCAGCACGCCGGAGTTGACGTAAGCATCCTCCTTACCAAAACCGATCTCCTTCTTTACGGACTCATAGATAGTTGGCTCCATGACCGCGCCCAAAGCCCGTCCTCTCAAATCCGTATTCCACAGATCCTCTAAGGACGCGCCCACCACCGTGTCACAGTCCAGATACAAAACCTTTTTTACATGCTCCGGCAGAAGGCTTCCCACAAACAGCCGCCCCATGGCGCTGATGTCAAAGCCCCGGGTATCCACGCCAAAGTCAAACCGTTCCCGAATGTCCCTAAGCTCCACCCACCGGATTCTTCTTTTGTATCCATTGGCCATTTCCTCCAGACGCTTCCTGCTCTCCCCGGTAATTCCCATAGAGAGCACATACACACAAAGCTTTGGAACCTTCCTGTTTTTTGCAAACAGGGAAACCATGGAAGCTGCCATATGTCTGACATAGTTTTCATTGGATGCATAAACCACATTCATAGGAACCTCCTGTATTCCGATGCTTCAAAATCCGTCCCTTGTGACAAGCCTTCCCTGACCGCTTACATTCCGTATTTTCTGATGCGCTCCAGAGCAGAGGCTATCACCTTATCCATATCGTAATATTTGTACTCTGCCAGACGCCCGCCAAAAATCACATGCTTCTCCTGCTCGGCCAGCTCTGCATACCTCTGATAAAGGCGCTGGTTCTTCTCGTCATTGACCGTGTAATAGGCCTCCATGCCTTCCTCCCAGTCGGCAGGATACTCCCTGGTAATCACCGTCCTCCGCTGAGTTCCGAACTCAAAATGCTTGTGCTCAATGATCCGGGTCCAGGGGGTCTCCCGGTCCGTATAATTAACAACCGCAACACCCTGATAATTGTCCGTATCAAGCACCTCTGTCTCAAACCGCAGGCTTCTGTACTCCAGCCTGCCGAACTGATAACCAAAATAGGCGTCAATGGCACCTGTGTAGACAATCTTATCCCCCAGCCTGTCATAGTAATCCTTGTTCTGCAGATAATCGGTTCCCGTATGAATCTCGCAATCCTCAAACATCTTGTCAATAATCACATTGTATCCGCCGATGGGAATCCCCTGGTATAAGTCATTAAAATAATTGTTGTCATAGGTAAAGCGCACCGGCAGCCGCTTTATAATAAACGCCGGCAGATCCTTACAGTCCCGTCCCCACTGTTTTTCCGTGTAGCCCTTCACCAGCTTTTTGTAGATATCCGTTCCCACCAGGCTGATGGCCTGCTCCTCTAAGTTTTGGGGCTCCCCGGACACAGCCTTTTTCTGCCTGTCAATAATGGTCTTTGCCTCATCGGGAGTGCTGATTCCCCACATCTTGCTGAAGGTATTCATGTTAAAAGGCATATTGTAGATCTCACCCCGGTAATTGGCCACAGGGCTGTTGGTGTAACGGTTAAACTCCGCCAAACCATTGACATAATCCCAAACCTGCCGGTCACTGGTATGAAAAATATGAGCCCCGTACCGATGGACGTGGATTCCCTCCATCTCCTCACAGTACACATTGCCGCCAATGTGATCTCTCTTCTCCACCACCAGACAGCTTCTTCCCCGCTTTTTGGCCTCATTGGCCCACACGCCGGCATACAATCCGCTTCCAACCAGCACATAATCATATTTTTTCATTGTCAAATCTCCTCCTCGGCTCTATTCCTAGTCGCCCCAGACTTCTCATAGCATTTCCGATTGCTTTTCTCCCCGTTTTCTTGGCGTACCTTTCAGAAATGCTTAACTAACTGACATTGTTCAGATATCTCTGCATTTTCTATCAGCCGCAGCTTTTCCTGTCGTGTCATTCTTTTTATGGCGGCCTCTCTCTGCATTGCCTCTTTTTTTGTCGCAAATTCCTCACAGTACACCAAATGCACCGGGCGCCTCCCCCGGGTATATTTTGCCCCGCATCCCCTGTTGTGGGCCTCCACCCGCTCCTTCAAATGGTTTGTCCACCCACAGTACAGGCTCCCATCGGCACATTGCAGCAGATAAGTGTAATTGCCCCTGCTTTCCATAGCCTAGACAGACGGCCTCTTTTGGTGATATCTTATCTTATTCTGCCGTTTGCACTCATACATGGCCACATCTGCCTGCCGAAGCAGCTCCTCTATGCTCAGGCTCTCCTTATCATCACCGATCTCAATCAGCCCAAAGCTAAAGCTGGCCGGATACTCCTTATTATGGTTTTCCAGGAAATAGTCAAGTCCGGAAATCATTTTTTGATGGGCCATCTCTCTGGGGCAGTCTGTCAGCACGGCGCAGAACTCATCGCCGCCGATTCGGGCAAACACATCCATATCCCGAAGCTGAATCTGAATAGCTTCCACAAAACTTCGGATATATTCATCCCCCTCCAGATGTCCGTAATTGTCATTTACATGCTTTAGCCCGTCCAAGTCCATATAGCACAAAACGGCCCTTCGGGAATCCTCCAAAAGGCGGCTCATATACTCCATAAAATAGGTGCGGTTATAGATTCCTGTTCCCTGATCCCGATAGGCCTTGGCCTTCAGCCTGCGGCTGGTTTCCTTGTCAATGGTGATATCCAGCACAATGTGGGCATAGGCCCGCCTGTTTTTCCACACAATGGGAAATGTGGTAATCCGGTAAACATTTCCCGTGTCGGCCTCCGCCTCCCAGACCTTTCCCTCCTCATCATCCTTCCATTCTAAAAGCTGATGTCTGAAGGACAAGCGCTTTTCACAGTATTGGCAGTACTCTAAGTCAGATTTTTCCGCCTCAAGCCTTTTGTTGCAGTACATGATTTCCTGGTTTTCCCGGTCAATAACCATAATCCACTCATGTCTCTTTCTTGTAAGCTCCAGCAAAAGCTCATTATATCCTTCCGCCACCTCTGCCTGCTCATGGGCCCTTTTTGTCTCCTGCCTCCAGTAATTCTCCCACTCCTCAAGCTTCTGGTCCAGATCGGAAAACACTCCGGAAAGGTCGTCCAAAATACTCTCTTCAGACTCTCCGCCCCGCTTATCTGTCGGCTCCTTTTTTAGCAGGTATTCTAAAACATGGCGCTTTTCGGAGCTTAAATACTCCTTTAAAGATGGCTTTTGCGAATTTTTCTCAATATTATTCTCTTCCATGAATCTTCCTCTTTCCCTGTGTTTAAGCCTTTCACAACAATCCCGATAATCCTTGATCTGTTACAGCGTTTCTACTATCATACACTATCCCATATAATAATTCCAGTTTTTTAAATGAGTTTTTTCACCCAGGAAAAGCCCTTTTTCTCCGACACCCAGGCCATGAACCAGGCAAACAAAAGCATGGGAGCCAGGATGGAGACAGCGATTCCCTTTTTCGTGGCAGGAAGAGGATTCCATCTTGCTGCCCAGCCATACAGATGAAAAAAATACACGTGGGACAGATAAATCCACTCGCTTGCGGCTCGCAGCCTCGGATACAGCTTTCTGTCCTTCCACCTAACCTCTGAGGCGGCCGCAAACAGGAAAAAAGCCGCCGGCGCCGATGTAAATACCATGTTGGTGTTGCTGCAGCGTATCACCTCATAAAGCATCAGGCCCGTGGCACCGAAAGCCCCTGCCAGAGCTGCCCGGAAAGGAATTTTTATCTTTGTCTTTGCAAACCACAGCCCCAGGGCCACAAAAAAGAAGCCATAAAAGACCCCGTTGCGCACAGTCAGAAAATACCGGAAATACACATTTAAAAGCAGCTGAAGTCTCATGGGAAGCTGCTGGTTAAAATACCAGTTATCACAGATGCATCCAATACCAAAAAGCACTGCTCCCGGCGCCACCAGCTGCCAGATTTTCACTCCTCTTCGGTAGGCAGCGCCCACCAGCACAGACGCGGCTAAAAGGGCCGGAAGATACCAAAGCTGTACGGTGGTGCTGCTAAAGAAAAAGGCTTGCACATAGTATATGACAGCCCTGGCCACGTCTTTATCCTGGCCGTTTCTCCAATTGATATAATCAATCGGCAGATAGATCACCGACCAGAGAAGGTAAAGCTTAAAGATCCGGATGCCATATCCAATAATGGCCTTTTTGCTCTCCTTTTGATTTTCTCTGTCCACCTTCCTGAACAGAAAAAATCCGGCGGTGATAAAAAATACCGGCACCGCCAGATTGGAAAGCCAGGCGCCCACTACCAGGCGCCATTTACTTTCTGCCGGATAAAAAATCTGGATCATATGGCGTGCCGCCACCAGCACCGCCATAGTCACCTTCAGCACATCCAGCCCGTTATATTGTCTTTTCTCCACCATTTTTTGCCCTCGCTACTCCAAAAATGTTACGGCCTTACACGGAGTCCGGTAATTGTAGGGAGAAATACAAATGCCGGTGGTGGAATTGCTGGCATGAATCACCTGCCCGCCTCCTATGTACAGCGCCACATGGTTAATATAGCTGCCGCTGGCATAAAAGAGCAAATCTCCCGGCTGAGCCGCGTCTATGGCAATCTCCCGGCCGTTAGCCGCCTGGTCTCTTGAACTGCGCCCGGTGGTGATCCCGAAATTGGCAAATACTCCCTGGGTAAATCCGGAACAGTCGGTGCCGTTTGTCAGGCTTGTCCCTCCAAAGACGTAAGGATTACCCAAAAACTGTCTGGCATAGGCCACAATGGCATTCCTGGTTGCCGATGCCACCGTGACGGAGCCGGGAGTGGATGCAGCGCCTCCCCCAGGGCCCGACTGGCCACTTCCGGGACCGTCTGGAACCGATATCCCCGGGGAGGAAGCCTGCGAACCGGAAGAAAGAGCCGGCGCCGATGCCTGCTGGGAATTGTCGCTTTCTATGGGATTGGCGGCAATCAGCATTTCCGAGGAGCCGGCGCTCATACTGCTTCCTCCTGCCGCCGCCTGGCCTCTGCCTCCCCCCTTGCCGACTCCGCCTCCCGCCGCCTCCGCCTGCCGGGCCAGCTGCAGGGCAGCTATGGCATTGACCGCATCCTGCTTTCTCTGAGCTTCCTCTGCCAGCTTCTGCCGTTCCTCCTCCAAAGACACGGCCTGGTCAAACTCCACCTGGGTTTTGCAGTATTCCGCGGACACATATCCCACCAGATCCGCATCCACCTCAACCTTATAAAAATTCCCTTCCTCCCCCAGAACCACATACCTGGCTCCCTGGGAAAGCAGGGTCAGCACATTGCTGCTCAAATCCGGCTGTTCCCGCAAACGCAGGCTCTCCGTGTTGACGGTCACAAACTCCCGCCCGATAGACTGCGCCAGCTTCTCCGCCGCCTCCCCGGTGATAAAGTACTGGGCCTTAATATAGCCGGTCACGGTTCCGGACTGGATCCGATACCAGGTTCCTCCCTCCCCCTCCACGGTCTCCTGAATCACTGCCGCGCAGTTATTGTATATTTTTCCCACAATCCGGCTGGAGGTGCTGGCCTGCTCCCGTATGTTTACGTAATCCGTCACCTGGGAGACGGCAATGTGGGAATAATCCTCCTGGGCCGTCACAATCGTCACCGGATGGAGCGACCGGCTCACATCCCCGTAAGCCGTGATGCCTCCTGTCAGGGCCACACTAAGAAAGCCTGCCGTCAGTATCTTCCAGTTTTTTCTCATTGGCATATGCCTCCCTTAGCATTTTGTCAGATATCGCTCTGCGCTGGTGACCGCGTTGGCCCCGTCCGCCACCGCTGTGGCAATCTGACGAAGCTGCTTTGTACGCACATCTCCGGCGGCATAGATTCCAGGCACCGTGGTCTCTCCTGTCTCCCCAGCCCGTATATAGCCCTGCTCCGTCTCCAAAAGGCCCGTAAAGGCCTGACTGTTGGGAGTGATTCCCACCGCGATAAACACTCCGTCCACATCCAGCCAGCTTTTCTCTTTTGTCTTTACATTCTTAAGAGCCAGTTTCTGTACCTTCTGCTCTCCCAAAATCTCTTCCACCACACTGTCCCAGATCACCGTAATATTTTCCAGAGCAAAGACCTTCTCCTGAAGGACTTTTGCTCCCCTAAACTCATCTCTCCGGTGAATCAGATATACATGGCTGCACATACGGGAAAGAAAAATGGCATCCTCTAACGCCACGTCTCCTCCCCCCACCACGGCAGTAACCTTCTTTTTAAAAAATGCCCCGTCACAGGTGGCACAGTAACTAATCCCCCTGCCTGCAAGCTCCTGCTCCCCAGGCACCGACAGCTTTCTGTGGGTGGCCCCGGAAGCGATGATGACCGTCCGGGCCAGATACTCCTCCTTCTTTCCCACAACCCGCTTCCACACGGTCCCCTCGGCCTTATCAGGAGACTGCCCTGCTTCCGTCTTCAAAAGCAGGGACACCTCTCCCGTCCGGACTCCGGACCCATCCTCTTCTTCTCCCTCTGACGCAAGCTCGGCTGCCTGCAGCACCTCCGCTTCCGCCTCCAGCAGAATCTCACGGACCTCATCCTGGGCAAATTCCGCCTCCAGCCTATCCGCATGCTGCCGAAGCTTCATCCCCAAATCAAAACCGTTGATTCCGGGCAGGCCCGGATAATTATCCACCTCATAAGTATTTAACACCTGGCCGCCGCTCATCATCTCTTTCTCCAAAACCAGAGTGTGAAGTCTTGCCCGCTGGGCATAAATAGCAGCCGCCAACCCGGCCGGGCCGGATCCAATGATAATCAAATCGTATTGTTTCGTCATTTTCCTACTCCATTTCCATGACTTTCCTGTTTCTGTTAAGTATATCATAACTTTTTTTAAAGATACATACTCTTCTAAAAATTGTAATTCTTTTGTAAAATTTTTGTGACCGTTCAGATAGGTCTGCCCGTTCACCTTTTTGTGACTGTTCAAGCAGGCAGCTTTTTGCAGTTCTTGTCTTTATTTGTTTTTCTTTCTGGCTATGTTTCTCTTTTTTCCGCTCTTCTTTTTGTTCTCCGTTTTTTCTGTCTGCATTTTCTCCTCTGCCACCAATGCCCCCTTCTCATCGGTTTTCAGACACATTCTCCCCTCAAACATGCTTCCGTCCTCTGTCAGCCGGTACAGCTCCTTTTTCCACACCACCCACTGATCTCTGACCATCGCCCCATTGGGGCCAAGATAATACCATCTTTTGTCTTTTCCCGCTTTCCAGGTGTCCTGGACCATCATCCCGGCGCCGTCAAACCAGTACCAGTCCTCCCCATCCTGATACCAGTCATTATAAACCGGTTCCCCTGTATTTCCCAGATAAAATCTCCAGCCTCCGTACTCCTGTACCCATCCTGATTTTTTCTCCGGCAAAGGCTCCGTCACATTATAATGCAAAGCGATGGCCCGCGCCTCAGCCCTAGCCAGCCGGCGTATATTCTCCTCGTCCAAAAGCCATCGGACAATCTGAGAATTGGTGTGAAAGGAATGTTCCAGAATCAGTCCCGGAGTTCCCTCCGATGTGGCTCCCCGCAGCACTCCGTAATAGTCTCCGTTTTTTCCTCGCCGGTGTTCGATTCTGGCCGGCTGTCTGGTTTTCATCACCTGCTCCACACACTGAGCCAGGGCCATGCCGATCCCGTCTGCCCTTCCGTCAATGGCGCAGTAAGCCGCCGGATAATCCACCGAATCGTTGATCTCTGCTCCCACCGCGTTAGTATGATCCGAAATAAACAATGTACAGCCCTTTGACGCGGCCCCGCGGTTAAAAAGCCCCATATCCTTGCTCTGATCGGATCTGGTGGTTATCACCTCAATCCCATACTCCTCCAGATACTCTTTCTGCAAAAGGTGCAGCTTCCAGGTAAAATCCGATTCATAATACCGGCTGTCCGCCGGGCTTTGATTGTATTTGCCGTAATGTCCGGCATCGATGCAGATCTTCATAAAAAAACCTCTTTGTCCTTTTCTCTATTTTATGAAAAAAAAGACAAGAGGTTCCTGTTTGATAACGGTTCAATGGGTATCTGTTACTCTGCGTTTTCGAGTTTCAAAATTAACGTCCCGCCTTTACTTCTTTGTCTGGATTATGATATACTGATACTATCTAAAAAAGGAGATGATTTCATGGCAAGAAAAACCGTTCTTGTAACCGGCGCTTCCCGGGGAATCGGGAAAGCCATTGCCGTCAAATTTGCAAAAAAGGGATATAACGTGATCATTAATTGCGCCCACCGGGAAGCCGAGCTATTGCAGGCACAGAAAGAAATTGAAAACTATCAGGTGTCCTGCACTGCCTTTCTGGGAGATATGGGAGATTTCGCTGCCTGCGAAAGACTGTTTGAGCTGATCCGCAAACAGTATGGTTCCCTGGATGTGCTGGTGAATAATGCCGGCATCGCCTATATCGGCCTTTTGCAGGACATGAGCAGCAATGACTGGAACCGCATCATAAATACCAACCTTACCTCCGTGTTCAACTGCTGTAAGCTGGCCATTCCCATGATGCTTTCTGTCAAACAGGGGAAAATCATCAACATCTCCTCTGTCTGGGGCAATGTGGGAGCTTCCTGCGAGGTAGCCTACTCTGCCACCAAGGGCGGCATCAATGCTTTCACCAAAGCCCTGGCAAAGGAGCTGGCTCCCAGCAACATCCAGGTCAATGCCGTGGCCTGCGGCGCCATTGATACTGAGATGAATCAGTGGATGGAGGAGGACGATCTCATAGGGCTGGTGGAAAATATTCCTACCGGACGGCTGGGTCAGGCTCAGGAGGTTGCCGATCTGGTATACCACTTAGGCTACAAAAATGCCTATCTTACAGGACAGGTCATCGGTCTGGACGGAGGATGGATTTGATACGCTAAAACCTTCGGATTTGATCCCCGCCGTCATCGGTATTTTCAATTTTTCGGATTGTCACATAGTAACTGTAAGTCTCATTGGCTTTCACCGGCACCCGGTCCCCCACCTTTTTGTGAAGAATCGCTTTCCCTAAAGGCGATTCCGTGCTGATCATATTGTGCATGGAATTTCCCCGGATGCTGGTGACTAGCTTGTACACTTCCTCCTCCTGGTCATCCTCCATGTACAGCGTCACCGTATTGTTAAGCCCCACCTCATCCTTGCCGGACTCCTCAGAGATAATAATGGCATTTTTCAACATATTCTCCAGATAACGGATCCGGCTCTCATTCTGATTTTTCTCTCTTTTCGCCGCGTGGTACTCAAAATTTTCACTGAGATCCCCATGGGCCCTGGCCTCCTTCACCGCCTCTAAGCACTCCTTTCTTATGACCAGCTTTCTGTGCTCAATCTCCTCCTCAATCTTTCTCACATCGCTTTTTGTAAGCTTTTCTCTCACGATTTTCTCTCCTTTCCCCGGCAAAACAACTCATGCCTGCTTCTGAGAATGCAGCCTGTTTGTCTTCACAAGCATCAAATTTAAAAAACAGGTTCTTGGTTTATCCTATTCCGTTTTCTTCCATATGTCAAGACTTCCAGTGCCTCCCTGCTCTTTTCCAAGGCGTACCTTTTGGGATTTCTTAAGTTACTGACATTGGCTGTGAATAGTAACCGAAAATAAACAAATACTGTATACCGCAACCGTTCAATCCATGTTCCCCAAAAAGGAGGACCCTTTTCCATGAAATCATCCAACCACTCTCCATACAAGCTTTTTTTGCTGGCCCTGGTTCTCACCTGCACTGCCCTTTCCGGGTGCAGTGCCGCCCAACATAAAAGAATTGTCCGAATCGGCCACAATCAGTCCACCAGCCACCCCACTCACGTTGCCCTGACCGCTTTCAAGGATTTTATCAATGAGCGGCTGGGAGACAAGTATGTGGTGGAGGTCTATCCCAGTGAGCTTTTAGGCTCCCAGACGGACATGGTGCAGCTGACCCAGACCGGGGCCATTGACTACTGCATCGCCAGCAACGCGATACTTGAAACCTTCAGCAAAAATTATGAGCTGTTCAACCTTCCCTACCTGTTTGCCAGCACAGAAGCCTATCATCATTCCATGGATGATAAAAAAATCACGGAGCCGATTTTTTCCTCCACCAGGAAAGCCGGCTTCACTGCCGTGACCTGGCTGGATGCAGGAACCCGAAATTTTTACACGGTAAGCAAACCCATCGAGAGCCCTGCTGATTTAAAGGGCTTAAAAATCCGGGTCCAGCAATCTCCCACCAACATTGAGATGATGCGTCTTTTGGGAGGCTCCGCCACACCCATGGGTTTTGGTGACGTGTACACGGCTCTCCAATCCAATATTATCGATGGAGCCGAAAACAATGAGATGGCACTTACCGATAACGGCCACGGGGATGTCTGCAAATATTATTCCTACGACATGCATCAGATGGTTCCTGACATTTTGATCGGAAATAATATGTTTATCGAGAGCATGAGTCCTGAGGAACAGGCTGTCTTTGAGGAGGGATACCGGCTGGTCAATGACGTTCAGAGAAGAGAATGGATAAAGGCCGTAAAGGCCGCCCGCCAAAAGGCAGCCGGCCAGCAAAAAGTGCAGTTTCTCTACCCGGATCAGGCGCCCTTTGTCCAGGCCTGTTCCCCGCTCCATCGTTCAGTTCTCCTAAGCAATCCGGCAATTCAGCCGATTTATGACCAGATACAGGAATACAACAACCAATATCCCACATTGTCAGAGGACAATGAATCATAACCATATAAGCAAATCACACAATCAGGAGGTTTTATGAATTCAATCAGAAAAATTCTGAATCAGCTTTTAAATATTCTGGCAGGAGGCAGCTTTTTTGCCATGGTCGTTCTGACCTGCTGGCAGGTTCTGACCCGATATATCTTCAAAAAACCGTCCTCTTGGTCAGAAGAACTGGTCTCTTATCTCTTTGCCTGGATGACCCTTCTCGGCTCTTCTTTGGTGGTGGGAGAGCGGGGACATATGAATATTCCTCTTCTCATGGACCGGGTCCATGACAGCGCCAGGAAGCTTCTGGCGATTTTTTCTGAGGTGATCGCCTGCCTGTTTGCTGCCGTCATCCTGGTGCTTGGGGGAGTCCAGATCACCCGTCTGGCCATGGGGCAGATGACCTCCTCTCTGGGAATCGCCATTGGTTTTTTCTATATTGTACTTCCCCTTAGCGGTATATTGAATATCGTTTACACAATTTTAAATATTGCGGATATTTTAAAGAACAAGGATGCTGCAAAGCCGGTCAATGAAACCGTCCGCGCAGCCGTACAGGCCGGAAAGGAGTCATAGCTTATGGCAATTCAATCTCTGTTTATTATTTTACTGGTGCTGGCCGCCCTTCTGATTATCGGAGTGCCTATCTCCTACGCCATCGGAATCTCCTCCCTGGCGGCCATTCTGCAGGTGATGCCCTTTTCTGTATCCGTTCTCACAGCCTCCCAGAGGATCTTTGTGGGTATGAGCAAATTCAGCCTGACTGCCATTCCCTTCTTCATTCTGGCGGGCAATCTGATGAACCAGGGAGGCATCGCCAGACGGCTGGTGGACTTTGTACTGGCAATCCTAGGCAAGCTTCCCGGAGCTCTTTTGGTGACCAATGTGGGGGCCAACGCCCTCTTTGGCGCCATCTCCGGTTCCGCCTCCGCCGCGGCCGCTGCCGTGGGAAGCATGGTGCGGGAAGGGGAGGAAAATGAGGGCTATGACCCGGCCGTCTGCGCGGCCACCAACGCAGCCTCCGCCCCCTCAGGCCTTTTGATTCCCCCGTCCAACGCCCTGATCACCTATTCCCTTGTGTCCGGAGGCACATCGGTTGCGGCGCTTTTTCTGGCCGGATATATTCCCGGCGTTGTGTGGGCCGTCTGCTGTATCATCGTGGCTGTGGTGATCGCAAAACAGAAAGGGTATCGGGGCACCCCCGGCAAATATGACTGGAAAAATCTGGCCGGGTCCGCTTTTCGGGCCATTCCCGCCCTGTCCTTAATCGTGGTGGTTATCGGCGGAATCATCGCCGGTGTGTTTACGGCCACAGAGGGCTCCGCCATTGCCGTGGTCTATGCCCTTATCCTAAGCATCTGTTACCGAAGCCTTTCCTGGAAATCCTTCTGGCAGATTCTTGTTGACAGCGCAAAAATGAGCGGCATGATCGTGTTTCTGATCGGTGTGTCCAACATCATGGGATGGGTGATGGCCTTCACCCAGATTCCCCAGGCCATCTCCGCCGCCCTTTTGGGGCTCACCGACAATTCCATTATCCTGCTTCTCATTATGAACGGGATACTTCTGATTTCCGGCACCTTTATGGATGTGACCCCGGCCATCCTGATCTTCACCCCCTTGTTCCTTCCGGTGGTAAAGACCTTTGGCATGCACCCGGTCCAGTTCGGCCTGATTCTTGTTTACAATCTCTGCATCGGCAATATCACTCCGCCTGTGGGAAACACCCTGTTTGTGGCTATCAAGGTGGGAAAAACCTCCCTGGCAAAGGTCATGCCCTACATGCTTTTGTACTACGGAGCCATCTTAGCAGGACTGATGCTTGTCACCTATGCCTCCGCCGTCACCTTAGGACTTCCCATGGCAGCGGGGATGATCGGATAAACGGCCAAAATTCACGAATGGAGCACTGGCGCAGGGTCCTTTTGTGGGGCCCTGTGCCTTTTTAGCAGCCTCCTGGCCTTCCCGCCTTTCTTACAATTCCGAAAAATCAATCTCCGGGTCTCCAAAAATTCTCACAGGAACCTTTTCCTTAAGTCCGTATCCCCATACCTCTTTGCTCTCAAAATCGTACACCTGTATCAAATCCCGTTCCATATCCAAAATCCAGTATTCCCGCACCCCGGCGGCCTGATACTTGTTCAGCTTGAACAGATAATCCCGGCTCCGGGTGCAGGGTGAAATCACCTTCGCAGCAAACTCATAGGATGAATTTATAATTTAATCTCGATATTTCATTGATTTTCACAAAATTTCATGGTATATTAATATATATTTATAGGATGAGTATGCTTTTAAGACAAGACGAGGAGGTTACACATGGAACAATTCGATGTTCTTGTGATCGGCGCCGGAGTGGTGGGAAGCGCCATCGCCAGAGAGCTGACCCGGTTTAAGCTGAAAATCGGGGTTCTGGAGAAGAACCTGGATGTGTGCTATGAGACCAGCGGCCGCAATTCCGCGGTAGTACACGGAGGCTTTGCTTATGATGAGGGCACCTTAAAGGCCAGGCTCTGTGTGGAAGGGAACCGGGAAATGACAAAGCTTTCCCAGGAGCTTGACTTTACCTTTTTGCGGTGCGGAAAGGTCCTGGTGGGAAAGACCGAGGAGGATCTTGCCACCTTAAAAAGGACCATAGCCCAGGGCGAGAGAAACGGCGCAACCAACCTAAGGCTGATCGACAAGGAAGAGCTTCACCGGCTGGTTCCGGCGGCCGTAGGGGAATTTGCCATGTATTCTGCCAATTCCGGCATTTTAGATCCCTTTGGCTACACCATTGCCCTGGCAGAAAATGCCGCTGAAAACGGCGCCTTATATTTCTTTGATCAAGAGGTGACCGCCATCCTGCGGCAGGATGGTTATTATCTGGTGAATACCTCCCGCGGTGCCTTTAAGACCCGCTGGGTGATAAACAGCGCCGGACTTGGCTGCGGTCAGATCTCTGACATGCTGGGAATCAAGGGATACCATGTGATCGGTTCCAAGGGCGACTACATTATCCTGGACCGCCGCACCGGTCCCATGCTTCCCATGCCTGTCTACCCGGTTCCCTCCAACACCTACATGGGAATCCATGTGACCAACACCACCGATGGAAATGTGATTATCGGCCCCAATGCAGAGACGGTCACGGATTTTTCCTACTACGGAGTCCCTCAGGCCAATATGGACTATCTGGCAAGGAGCGCGTCTGAGATCTGGCCTCACATCCACAAGGCCGATTACATACGCAACTACTCCGGAATCCTGCCCAAATGGGTGGATGATAAGGGCGTTATCCAGGATTTCAAGATTGAGATCCGCCCGGAGCTGGCTCCCAATGCGGTCAACTTGGTGGGCATCGAGTCTCCCGGCCTTACGGCTGCCGTGCCCATCGGGCGCATGGTGGCAGAGATGATGCAGGAATACGAGACCTTCTCCCCCAACCAGGATTTTCAGCCAAAACGCACTGGCATTCTCCGTTTTGAGCAGCAGGATGACGAGACCAAGGCCCGGCTCATTGCCGAAAATCCGGACTACGGGGAGATCATCTGCCGCTGCGAGAAGGTTTCCAAGGCGGAGATCCTGAAAGCCATCCACAATCCTTTGGGCGTATCTACTCTCACCGGCATCAAATACCGCACCCGCTCCATGATGGGGCGCTGTCAGGGCGGGTATTGCCAGACGCGCATTGCCAGGCTGATGGAGGAGGAGCTGGGAATACTCCCCCAGGATCTTCGATACGCCCGCAGAGATTCCTGGATGTTTACGGGAAGTCTCAGAGAGGAGGTCCAAGCATATGGAAAAGCATGATGTTGTGATTGCAGGCGGAGGTCCCGCAGGCCTGGCCGCGGCAGTGGAGCTGCACAGACAGGGAATCCGGGACATTGTTCTTGTGGAACGGGAAAAAACTTTAGGCGGTATTCTTCGCCAATGTATCCACGATGGATTTGGTATGACTCGTTTTCGCCGCAGCTTAAGCGGTCCTGAGTATGCCAAGGCCTTCATTGATCAGGTTTTGGAGCTTTCCATTCCTTTCCTGACGGACACCACGGTTCTTGATATTACCGGCGACAAGGTAATTACCTTAGCCTGCCGGGACGGCCTGAAAAAGCTTCAGGCCCGGGCAGTGATTCTGACTATGGGATGCAGAGAGCGGACCCGGGGCGCCCTGGCCATTCCGGGGGAGCGGCCTGCCGGAGTGTTTACGGCCGGAGTGGCCCAGAGCTACATGAATCTTTACAACCGCATGGTTGGAAAGGAAGTCATAATCCTCGGCTCCGGAGATATCGGCATGATTATGGCAAGACGTCTCACTCTGGAGGGAGCCCACGTCCAGGCGGTCCTTGAGATTCAGCCCGTGCCCAGCGGTCTTCCCAGGAACATCCGGCAGTGTCTTGACGACTATGGAATCCCCTTATATTTAAGTCACACCATCACAGCCGTCCACGGCAGAGAGAGGGTGACCGGAGTGACCGTCTCCCAGGTGGATGAGACCTTAAAACCCATTGCCGGAACCGAAAAAGAATACTCCTGCGACACGGTCATCCTTTCTGTAGGGCTGATTCCGGAAAACGAGCTTTCCATTGACGCGGGAATCCGGCTGGATACACGTACCCGGGGCGCTATTGTGGATGAGCATTTCCAGACAAGCCAGAAAGGATTTTTCGCCGCCGGAAATGTGCTTCACGTTCACGATCTGGTGGACTTCGTCTCCTTAGAGGCGGAAAAACTGGCAAGGAGCGCTGCCGAATATATTCAAAACGGCTCCCTGCCCCCATGCGGGATTTCTGTAAAAGCCGGTTTTGGCATCAACCATACCGTTCCCCAGCTAATCAGCGGTCAGCGAAAGGTGACTCTTTCCATGCGTGTCAACCGCCAGTTCCGGGACTGTGCCATTTTCGTTAAGCAGAAGGATGCGGTTTTAGCCTGCCGTCAGATGAAAAAGGCCCTTCCTGCAGAGATGATCCAAATTCCTCTTCCGGAAAATGCCGTCCGGGGAACCGAAGAAATCGAGGTGAGTGTGGTATGCTAAAGGAATTTATTTGTATTCTCTGCCCCAACGGATGTGAAATTCAGGCAGATATAGATGAAAATAACAGTATCCAGTCTATAAAAGGCGCCAATTGCCAGGGGGGAACCTCCTATGTCCGCCAGGAGCTAACCGACCCAAAACGGACCATCTCCAGCTCTGTGCTGGTCAAAGGCGGGGCTCTCCCCCTTGCCAGCGTCCGCCTGAGCCGGCCGGTTCCCAAGGACCGAATCTTTGATATTATGGAACAGATTAAAAAAGTTACCCTCACTGCGCCGGTCCGCACAGGAGATGTGGTTCTCTTTGATGTTCTGGGCCTTGGCAGCGATGTGATCATCACAAAGGATGTGGAGGAAATGTCATGTATCAGCGAGAATACGACAAAAAAGCACGAATAGGAATCGTGGGAGCCGGTTCCCACACCTACCGGAATCTGCTTCCGGCTCTCCATTTTCTTCCCGCAGAGCTGGTCGCCATCTGCAACCGGAGTGAAGAGCGCCTAAACCGTACCATTGCCGAGTATCACTGCAACGGCTATACCAGTCCCGTGGAAATGTATGAAAAGGAACAGTTAGACGGAGTCATCATGGCCGTCTCCCCCTTCCTTCATCCGAAGCTGGCCTGTGAGGCCTTATCCCACGGACTTCATGTATTTATCGAAAAGCCAGCGGCCGCCAATATGGACGGTATAAGAGAGATGAAAGCTGCCTCCGAAAAATACAAAAAACACGTTGTGGTCGGCTATAAAAAAGCCTTTATGCCCGCTACCTGCAAGGTCGAAGAAATCCTTGCAAGCGGCCTCTATCCGGATATGAGCAGCATCCTTGCCGTCTATCCCATCTACATGCCAAAGGACGGCGCCGCCTCCTTAAGGTCCGGGGAATTCAGCGAATGGCTGAAAAACTGCAGCCATCCCTTATCCTTTATGCTTCAGGTGGCAGGTTCGGTCAAAAGCGTCCGCGCCCTGGCCAACGAGCGGGGCTTCGGCATGGTCCAGCTCTGCTTTCAAAACGGGGTCATCGGCAATCTTCATCTGGCTGCCGGGGAAAAGCCGGCCCGGGATGAGTACAAGGTCTACGGTGACGGCTGGTCTGTGGAGGTTGACTGCAGCAGCCGGGTTACCCTTCACCGGGGCATTCCCTCCTATGAGTACGACTATGCCTCCTCCTTTGCCTCCCCGGGCTTTGAGGGGGGAGATCTTGTGTGGGAGCCGGTCACCTGCCAGGCCAGCCCTGAAAACAAGGCGCTGTTTGTTCAGGGAATGGTTCAGGAGCTGGAATATTTCTGCGACTGCATCCTTAAAAACCAGCCTCCGGCAAGAGGCTCCCTGGCCTTTGCAGAAGAAATCACCAAAATTTTTGAGGCAGCTCTGTTATCCGATGGAAAGGAGATTTTTCTTGTATGAATAAACAACAAAAACAATATGCCTATCCTCTGTGCATCCAGCTGACCCTGGGCCAGTCCATCTATGATGAGGAGTTTATCAGCCTTTTAAAACTTTTACATGTCCATGGCTTTTACGGTGTGGAATTAAATTCCATTGATTTTGAGAACCTTCCTCCCATGGAGCTGAAAACTCTCTTAGACAAATATGATCTTCGCCTGACAATGGTGGCCTCCGGCGCCTGCGCCAACCGCCGGGGCCTCTCCCTGTCCCATGAAGACGAATCCGTCCGTCTTTTGAGTGTAAAGACCTTAGGACAAATGATTGACTTTGCGGCGTCCATAGACGCCGGTGTGGTCTGCGGCTTTATCAAGGGCAGCGGGGAGGGAAATCCTGACGTGTGCCGGGCCCAGATGAAAAAGTCCATACGGGAATTAAGCGCCGGCGGATATCTGCAAAAAGCTCCCGTGTACATAGAGGCCACCAACCACTATGAGGCTCTCCTTGCCAACACATTAGAGGAGGCAGCCGCCTTCACTGCGGATGTTTGCGGTCCCCTGTGGATTCTTCCCGATACATATCACATGAACATCGAGGAAACCAATATTTATGCTGCCCTTCAAAAGCACATGGGCCTGTACCACAATATCCATCTGTCCGACAACAACCGGTATTATCCCGGCTTCGGGGCCATGGATTTTTCCGGAATCCTGCGGTTTTTAAAAGCCGCAGGCTATGAGGGTACCATCTCCATTGAGGGAAGAAATTGTGGGACAATCGCAAGCGACATCACACGCAGCGCAGACTATCTGAAAGTCTTGTCCATGGCGGTCTGACTGACCTTGGAAATCGTCAGGGAATGAATCTGGACAGACAAAACCACGCTGTGGCAGAATTACATTTTAACAAAAGGAGGAAGTTTAAATGAAAAGCATTCAGGATCTCATCAAACTCTCAAACGAGGTAGAGATTCCCTGTATGGGATACGGCACCTGGCGAACCCCGGCCGGTGACGACACGGTCACTGCCGTAAAAAGCGCCATTGAATGTGGCTTTCGTCATATAGACACAGCCCAGCTCTATGGCAATGAGGAAAGTGTGGGGGAAGGCATCCGGGCTGCCGGAATCGACCGCAGGGAAATCTTTCTTACCACCAAATTGAAAAACAGCGACCAGGGCTACGATGCCACCTTAAAAGCCTTTGAGAGCAGCTTAAAGCGGCTGGGAGTGGAGTATGTGGATCTCTATCTGATTCACTGGCCTGTGCCGGTTATGTTTAAGGACAACTGGCAGGAGATCAGCCGCCAAACCTGGAAGGCCATGGAGCGCCTTTATGAGGAGAAGCTGATCCGTGCCATTGGCCTGAGCAATTTTCTCCCTCATCATATTGAAAATATTACTGCTTCCGCCAATGTGGCCCCTGTGGTGGACCAGCTGGAGATCCATCCCTGCTTCACCCAGCGTCAGACCGTTAAGTACTGCCAGGATCATAAAATCCAGGTTCAGGCATGGAGTCCCTTAGGCCATGGCACCATTCTGCAGAATGAAACCCTGGCCGCCATTGCCGCCTCCCACAAAAAAACACCTGCCCAGACAGCCCTTCGGTGGGAGCTTCAGCAGAATATCATACCGATTTCCAAATCCATGAATATTTCCCGCATGAAGGAAAACGCGGATGTATACGACTTTGAGCTTTCTGCGGAGGAGATGGAGCAAATATTTGCCTTGGGAGAGGACGGAAGAACCGGACCGGATCCGGACAATATTGATTTCTGAGCCTTATAACCGGATTGTCCTGGACTCTGGAAATCAAAAAAAATCAGGCTGCTGCAAAAACAGGCGCCTCCGCCGATCCCGACCGGAACGGACAGAGGTGGCCTGGCTTTGCAGCAGCCTCATTTTTTTAATTATCAAATACTACATGGTCATCCCGCCGTCAATGGAGATTATACTTCCTGTCATAAATCCCGCCTTGGCGCTGGCGGCAAAAAGGATAGCCTCGGCGATCTCCTCCGGAGTTCCCAGACGGCCCATAGGCTGACGGGCACAAAACTGCTCCATTGCAAGCCCCGGATCCGGGGATGTCCGAATCCGCTCCTTGAGAGAGGGCGTCAGGGTAGTTCCCGGACATACACAGTTCACCTGGATATTGTCATGGCACAGCTCTAAGGCCATGGCCTTTGTCATTGCGATCACCGCCCCCTTGCTGGCCGAATATGCCAGCCGGTTTATATGGCCCTTCAAACCGGCCACAGACGACACATGGACGATCCGGCCGCCGCCCTGCTCCTTCATAATGTCAACCGCTCCCTGAGACATCAAAAAGGTGCCGATCACATTTACGTCCAGGGTTTTATGAAAGTCCTCCAGGGTGGTATCCTGAATAGTGCCTCCCAACACAATCCCTGCATTGTTCACCAGCACATCCAGCCTTCCATAGGCTCCCATGGTCAGCGCAAGCACCCGGGCCGCCGCCTCTTTATCTGAGATATCCCCCTGGGCAAAAAGACTATCCCCTCCGTTATTTTTAATGTCCTCGGCAACCTGACTGGCAGATTCCGAGACCGAGTTGCATACCACCTTTGCCCCCGCCCTGGCAAAAGCCCTAGCAGCAGCCGCGCCGATTCCGGCTCCCGCCCCTGTTATCAATATCACCTTATCCTGAAATTCCACGTTTTCCTCCTAAAAACCTCTTATCCGGTCAATACAGGCAGCGTAATCCTCCTTCTGGAAAAACAGCTCCTGCTTTCCGAGGACATACCCTTCAATTCCGCAATTATGGTAAAGATCCGAGATAACCTCCTTTGTGGCCCCGCCGTCCAAAACCAGATGATAGCTTAAGCCATGATCCTGCCGGTACTGATTCAGCTCCGCAAATTTTTCTCTTGTATACGGCATAAAGTCTCTTCCCGCAAATCCCGGATTCACCCCCATCACCATCACATAATCCGTAATGGGAAGCATGCTTCTGACGCTTTCTAAAGAGGTACAGGGATTTAACACCAGGCCTGTCTTTTTGCCCAGCCTCTGAATCTGCTCCAGAGTCGCCGAGGGAATCAGCTCTGACTCCGGATGGATATAGATAATATCCGCCCCTGCCTTTGCCATCATTTCCACATAGCGGTGGGGCTCCATCACCATCATGTGACAGTCGATAAGCCTTTTGTGTCCCTTATCCGTGATCCGGCGGATCATCTCCAGTTCTCTGACGGACATGGCAAAATTGGGAACAAACCTGCCGTCCATAATGTCCACATGGTAAATGTCCATATCCGTGGCATCCAGCTTCTCAATCTCCTCCCGGATATGGTCAATGGCCAGATTCAGAATCGAAGGACACAGGATTTTTCTTTTTTCTTCCATACTTTTCAATTTCTCCTTACATGATCTGTCTGCGCGGCAATTCATTCCGTCTGAGCTGTCGCTGTCTATCTGCCATACATCAGATTGGGAATAAACATTACTGCATTGGGGAACAAAGTCAATATGGCAGCCTCCAAAAGCACCAGTGCAATCCAGGGCAGACAGGCTTTTATGTAATCATCCAGCTTAATATCCAATATTCCACAGACCGTGTACATAGCCATGCCAACCGGCGGCGTCATATTTCCCATGGTCACAACCGTGCAGAGAATCATACCAAACACCACCGGGTCGATTCCGAAATTCTGCACCATGGGAAGAAGAATCGGCGTTGTTAAAAGGATAATGACCGAGCCCTCCATAAACATGCCGGCCACCACCAAAAGCAGCACGATCAAAGCCATGACAATCAGAGGATTGGTGGTAAAGCCCATGACCGCGGTTGTGAACTTCTGGGGAAGCTTGTCAATGGGAATCCCATAGCCAAAGACACCGGACATGGACATCATAAACATGATGGATCCGATATCAATGATGGAATTCTTCATGGTCTGAAACAGTACCTTAAAGGTCAGCTTCTTATAGACAAACGTTCCCACAAAGATCGCATACACGCAGGCAAAGGAACCTACCTCCGTGGAGGTGAACAGGCCCAGACGGATGCCGACCAGAAGAATCAGCGGGAAAATAACCGCCCAGATACATTCTCTTAAAAGGTGCAGAATCTCTCTGGCAGACGCCCTTTTCTCCAGGGCCGGCTTTAGCCCGTAGCGCTTTGAGGCGATGGCCACCATGATCATCATAATCACCATCATCAGGGTACCCACAAAAATACCGGCGGCAAACAGCTTTCCGATGGATACATTGCCTACGGTTCCGTAGGTAATCAGACCTACCCCGGGGGGAATGGTTGCCGTAATCAGTGCCGTAAAAGCAAGAACGCATCCGGTAAATCCCTTGGGATATCCCTGTTTGATCATGTCCGGTCCAAGAACCCGGGCTTCCATGGCAGCATCCGCATTGGCAGAGCCGGAGACGCCGCCCATCAGTGTGGAGAGCACAACGCTGACCTGAGCCAGACCTCCGTTCATATGGCCGGTGAGGGCCATGGCCAGCTGAATCAGCTTTTCCGTGATTCCGGAGGCGTTCATCAGATTTCCCGCAAAAATAAACAGAGGAACCGCCAGCAGCGTAACATTCTGCACCTGGGTGACAGGAAGCTGAGGCACAGTGGTAAGCGGAATCTCCGGGTGCTGAAAAAAGTATAAAAGTCCCGAGAAAAACACGGAAAAGCCTACCGGAAGTCCCAAAAACAGTAGTATAACAAATGCGATAAATACAATTATCATAATGACTCCTTTACCAGTTGTCTCACAACAGCCATAATCTCCTTACAGCCGTTGCTCCTTTGGCGCTTGTCTTTACATTTCGTCCTTCAAGTCCGTATGCAGAATATACCGGTAATACAGATGCCTCAGCTCATTGATCATCATCATTACCATACTGCAGGGAAGGCTGGCGGACACAAAGCTGTAGCTCAGCCACGGTATCGCCTGAAAAACCCGGGCCCTGGATGCAACCACAGACCTCATACCATAGTAAAACAGAAAACCGATAGAGAATAAAATAATGGCATGTACCAGTATCTCACATGCCTTTTGGAGAAATCCCGGCAGCTTTGATGTGAGAATATCTACAACCACATGCCGTTTAATCCGAAAAACAATATCCGCACTGATAAAAGTACTCCAGGCAAAAAGCATAAGAGCCAGATCGTTCCCCCATCGGATAGGGTGTCCGGCCGTCCTCATAACTGCTGTAATAAAAATGATGGATACGCTGGCGCCAAGCAAAACCATGGCCAGAATCACTTCAATATCACATACACGTCTGTAAAACTTTTCCAAATATATACCTCCTGACAAAGAGCCGGATGCCGGGGCATCCGACTCTTGGCTGAATGATGTTTGCGGTTATGTTTTACTGTTTGCCGATATCCTTATAGACAGCCTCTCTCACCGCGGAAAGATTCAAAGCGTCATAGGCCTTCTGGCTGTTTGCCTTAAATGCTTCCATGTCAATCTCATCCGGCTCAATAACCGTGATTCCCGCATCGATCATAGCCTGCTTGCTGCCGGCAGTCTGCTCTGCCAGAGCAATGGTCTCCTCCTCGCCGAACTTATTGCACTCGTCAACAAAAATCTTCTGATACTCCTCCGGCAGGGAATCCATCCACTCCTGACTGACAATCATGGTATTGATGGCAAAGAAATGTCCTGTCTCAATCACGTAATCGCAGACCTCATGGATCTTTAAATTCAGCGCGTTATTGTAGGGAAGCTCACAACCGTCCACAACCTTTGTCTGAATGCCTGTGTATACCTCACCAAGGCTCAAAGCAGCGGCGGTACATCCAAGACTGTTCACGGACTCAACCCAGATGGGCGCCGGCGCGGTACGAATCATCAGTCCCTTTAAATCATCCGGCTTGTACGCCGCCTTGTTGGTAAACAGATGTCTGGGGCCCTGATCCCAGTCCCAGGAAAAGTTGCAGATATTATACTCGTCCGCCAGCTTTTTGTTGAGATCAATGATCGTCTGGGAATCTCTCAGGGCAAAGGCCTCCTCCTGGTTGTCAATAAAATACGCCGCATTGCAGACGGAAAGGTCATTGACATAGGAGCCCAGTCTTGCAAAGTCCGTCTGCCAGCCAACATTAGCCCCCTGGCGGATCTGCTCGATAACATCCTCCTCGGTTCCCAACTGTGCATTGGCATAAATCTCAATCTCAACCTCTCCATTAGTTTTCTCACGAACGGAATCTGCCCACTTCTGCATATAAATATGAGCAAGATCCTGCTCTGTCAGTGTGTGCCCGAAACGCAGCACATATTTGGCCTCCCCTGTAGGAGCCGCCGCCTCGTCAGCCTCCTCTTTTGCTGCTTCTGTGGCTCCTGCCGCCTCCGTAGCCGCCTCCGTAGCTTTGGGTGCTTCCGTAGCCGGCGCCGAAGAACCGCCGCCACATCCGGCAACAGAAAAAGCCACCACCGCTGCCGTCACAACTGCCATACAACTTCTTTTTCTCATTCTTGTTCCTCCTCATGTTTTTTGGTAATCTGCATGCCTTTTTTAACACAGACCCCTCTTATAGAACCCTCTGGGGATTACTATTTATGTTGTAAATTCATCCTATAAATTCTGTAAAATGAGTATACTCTATTTTTAACCATAATTCAAGAAGTATTTTCATTTTTCCACAAAATATTTCGGCTTTTTTTAATTTATTTTACATTCTTTACAATCAAAAAGGGGGAATTTATCGGGTGGAACGGCTGTTTCATCTGCCCTGACACGGTTGTCCCTTAGTTTTTATTGGAAAATTCATCCTTTATATTGTTAAAATGTATACTAGTATAATCTATTTTAAATACCGTTCTGTTTCAGTGAGGATGCTTTTTCGAGAGCCCAAAGAGAAAGCCAGAAACAGACCAATGAAAGCCAAAAGCGTTACATGCTTTGGTAAAATCTTACCAAAATATCTTTTAGGAGTGAACGATATGGAATATGAGATCCAGCGAAATCATTACCTGGAACAACTGATAAAAAGAAAAAACAACGGCCTGATTAAAATCGTAACCGGTATTAGAAGATGCGGCAAATCCTTTTTACTTCGCACTCTGTTTAAAAGACATTTGTTGGAAAGCGGTGTGGATGAAAGCCATATTATTGAAATGGCATTTGATTTATTCGATTATATAGATTATCGGGATCCAAGAGTATTCTATCCATGGGCAAAGGAACAGCTTAAGGATGAAAAAACGTACTATGTTCTTTTGGATGAAGTGCAGATGTTAGATGAATTTGTAAGTGTTCTCAATGGTCTGGCTGATAAAAAAAATTGTGACATCTATGTAACCGGAAGCAACGCAAAATTTCTTTCAAGAGATATTGCAACGGAATTTGGGGGCAGAGGCGATGAAATTCCTATGTATCCTCTCAGCTTTTCCGAGTTTATGACCACATACGGCGGAAACCGATATGATGGCTGGAATGAATATATTACTTACGGGGGTATTCCCCTTGTGGTTTTAGCAAAAACCCAGGAACAGAAGATGGCAATACTGGAGCATTTATTTAAAGAAACCTACATCCGTGATATTGTTAAACGAAACAAGCTCAGAAATATTGAAGAGATGGAAACTCTCCTGGATATACTGTCATCTGCAATAGGCTCATTGACAAATCCCAATAAGCTTCAGAAAACATTCAAGAGTGTAAACAAATCGAAAATTACTGCTACCACCATCACAAAGTATATTGGGTATTTGGAGGATGCATTCCTGATTGAAGGGGCAAACCGCTATGACATAAAGGGTAAATTCTATATAGGTACACCGTTAAAGTATTACTTTATGGATATGGGACTTAGAAATTCCCGAATTAATTTCCGGCAAATGGAAGTGACTCATTCCATGGAAAACGTAATCTATAATGAGCTGAGAATGCGGGGATTTCGTGTGGATGTGGGAAATCTCACCATTGTAGAAAACAGCAAGGATAAAAAGGCGGTAAAAAAGCAGTTAGAGGTTGATTTTATTTGTAATAAAAGTTCCAAAAAATATTACATCCAATCGTCCTATATGATTGACTCGGCGGAAAAGATGACGCAGGAAATCAGACCACTCATAAAAATAGGCGATTCCTTTAAAAAAATCATAATCACGTCCCATACGCCAAAACCCTTTTACACCGATGAGGGCCTGCTGGTAATGAATGTATACGACTTTTTACTGAATCCGGATTCGTTGGAATTGTAGAGGAAAACAGAAGTACCGCCGCTGTGGTTACGTTCAGGCTGCTGTTCACAGGATACCTGTGAACGTAACAGCCCCCGCCATTGACACTCCCTCTTTTTATTGTTATACTTCCTTTATGGTGTTTTCTGCTGATAACATATTTACCTGTTTTATATTCCGTCACCAGGCCGTATAGCAGACCGCCCTGATATAAATAATTAACCGTTGACCTTCCGCCTTGGTTTAACCTCTGTCGGAGGGCATGGACAGGAGTTTCCCTTATGTCATATACAGCTTCCGTTTCCAACAGCAATCTGAATCTTACACAGACCATATACACACAGCTCAGACAGGATATCTACTCGATCCGGCTGGTTCCGGGGGAAAAGCTCAGCGAGATGAAGCTTGCCTCCCAGTATGGCTGCAGCCGCGTTCCGGTCCGGGATGCACTGCATCGGCTGCGCTTAGAGGGCTGTATTGATTCAAAGCCCCAGATCGGCAGCTTTATTTCTTACATTGATTATGAAAGTCTGGAGCAGGTGCGATATGTGCGGGAATGTGTGGAGAAACAGGTTATGCTTGATGCTCTGAGAGAAAATGCCTATGAGGATTCTATTGACGAGCTTCAGTCCCTCCTTGACCAGCAATGGGATGCCTACAAAAAGAAAGAGCTGCTTCTGGCTCATCAGCTGGATGATTTGTTTCATCTCCTCTTTCTCAAGCTGCCTCACAAGGAGTTTGTCCGGAACTATATGGGCGCCAACAATGTCCATTATCAGAGAGCCCGTTTTCTCTCCCTGAAATATGACCCCAGTCCTGAGATGCTGGTAGGGCAGCACCAGGCTATTCTGGATGCGGTGGCTGCTAAGGACGAGGCGGCTCTGTCCAGGGCCATCCATGTTCATTTAAACAACCTTTACCGGGTAATCAATTCCGCTCCCGAGGAAATCAGAAATTATGTCCGTCATCTGGAAAAGCCCGTCCGTTTATAAAAAACGGATGGGCTTTCTAACAGTTCAAGGGTTATCTGAGCTGTTACCGGGCTTTTTTCTACAGCTCCTGCAGATACCGGTTCTGGTTGTACAAAAGATGATAGCTCATGGCCTGCTCAGCCTCCAGGGGCTTTCTGTCGCGAATGGCAATGAAAATATTTCTGTGAGAGACCATGGTTTGCTGATATTCCTGATTCTTCACTCCGGAGGAAAACTCCGCGATCCCCTTTGTGATTACCGGAATCAGCTCCGCAATCACCTTATTGTGGGTGCAGTTTGCAATACATGTGTGAAATTCCCCGTCCTCCAGGGAGAAATTGCTCCGCTCCGTCATAGCCTGCTCCACCCTTTTAAGTGCATTTTCCAGAAAAAACAGCTCCTCCTCCGTCCGGTTCTGAGCCGCGATTGCGGCAATCTGTGGTTCGATGATCACCCTGGCCTGAAGCAGATCCTCAATCAGCTTTTTCCTGTCATCCACCATGAAAAATCCCAGCGGATCGTCCGAAATCCCGTTTTTTTCCGACACGAAGGAACCGGCCCCCTGGCGTATCACCACAATATTCCTGGAAAGCAAAAGTCTTAAGGCCTCCCGCACCGTATTTCTCCCCACGCCCAAAAGCTTAGAAAGCTCCATCTCCGTAGGAAGCTTATCCCCGGCTGTCAGATTGTGGTCCTTGATATATTGCAGAATACCCTCCGATGATTTTTCCACTCGCGTATGTCCCGTAGTTTTCATCTCATCCCCCTGATTGCTGCGGTGTTCTGGCAGAAACACTGTAAACATTCACCGTTTTCCCACTGCGGCTGTTATAAAAAATCCTGTCTCCCCTGTGACTGTATATGGGATGGGGATGGGCATCTTGCCCCAGCCAGTCACTTTCATGCCGGCACAGAGGGATCCATGTCAGCCTCCCCTGCTCCCAGTCCGGAATCACCTTACAGATATACTCCCCGTCTTTCTTGTGGGGATCCGGCCCGTTGTCTGTGCTGTTTTCTCTGACCTTCTTTATCTCCTGAGGATATTTGAAATACCCGTCACACACAAGGTTTCCTTCATGGTCCATGGTAAAATGTCCATAGGCATTGTAATCCTCAGGCAGAGCAATCTCCTGATATCTTCCCGATGCAGGCTCATACCGGCCCACCATGGCCGGCCCGTCCTTGTATCCGCCATGATAGATAATAAACCGCCCGTCATCGCTCCACATCTCATGGCACACCCAGTCTTCCCGTCTGCGGGGCCAGACGCCCTTTCCGGTAATTTGGAGATTCTCACTCCGGACACGGCAGATCTCATCCCGTTCATGGTCGTAAATCCAGATCCGGCGAATCCCGCAATCGCGGCAGGGCCACTCATGATTGTACATGATTACCTCCGGATTTAATGGGTGAAACTGCACATGAGTAATCCAGCATCCGGGAATGGTTTTCTCAAAAAGCAGTTCTCCTGTCTCTGTGTCATAGACGCAGAGATAGCTGTTTAAGCTCTCCTTTTGGATCCGCTCGTCAATATTATAGACCGGCCTTTTGTCCAGTCCGCTCCCTTCTGTCTCCGGATCAAAATCCAGGCATCTGCCGTCTGTCATGGGGACACACAGCCTTTTCCCGTCACTGCTCACATGAGTAAAGGCTGTCATTCGTCCGTCCGGCACACTGCTTAGAACCCGGATATCCCCGTCCAGGCCCGCCGCGCATATCTTGTCATCCTGAATATAATAAATCACGTTCTTTCTGTCGTCCAGGCAGACACTGGCTTTTCCCAGACCCTGGTTAAAGGCGCCGTCAAAATACACATAGCTTTTCAAAACACCTTTCCCATTGTCCGTCAAAATCCGCTCTTCCCCGGTAAAAAGATCCTTCGCCATCACATTGGGAGAGCCGCCCCGGTCCGTAATCATATAGAGCCTGCGGTCATCTCTGCTCAATGAGGAACATGTAAAATAGAGAAGCTGTGTGTTGTAAATCTCTCTGTCTCCCCATCCCCCAACCAGCATATAGCCGTTTAAGCTGCCCTGCTCCTGCCCCACGTTCCTGCTCCTTTCCCATACATTTCTCCGTTATTTTTCCCTTATGACATTCCCGGCATTTTGGAGCCTTTACCGAAAGGAAGAATACAGCTTTCCAGGCTCCAGCTTGTATCCCTTTGCCGCTGCCATCTCGCTGACTGTCACCAGCTGATAGCCCCGGCGCGCCAGCTCCGGAATAATCTCCATGGACGCGTCTGCCGTTGCCCCATAGAGCTCATGCATCAGCACAATGTCTCCGTCCTTTACCTTTCCCAGCACCGCGTTTACAGTCTGGCTGGCATTCCTGGTTTTCCAGTCCAGCGTGTCGATGTTCCACTGAATCATGGGCATATGGGTGTTGGCCAGAACCGTGCTGTTATATCCTCCCCCAGGCAGACGCATGATCGTGGGGCGCACCCCGGTCACGCTTTCAATCACATCATTGCACCGGTTCACCTGGGCCTGAATCTCCGCCGCTCCCTGTTTTTGCAGATACTTGTGATTCATGCTGTGGTTGGCCACCTCATGTCCCTCCGCCACCATGCGACAAACCTCCGCCTGGTGAGAGGGCACCCGCTCTCCCACCATAAAAAAGGTTGCCTTTCCTCCATACTGGGCCAGACAATCCATAATTCGGTTTCCCACAGAGGACTGTGGGCCATCGTCATAGGTCAGGGCCACCATGGGTCTTGACGGATCAATGACTCTGCCGGAAGCCAGCCGGGCCGCTTCCTCTGCCTGACGCCGCGCCTCCTCCTCTGCCGCAAGGCGGGCCGCTTCCTCCGCCTGACGGGCTGCCTCCTCTTCTGCCGCCAGACGAGCCGCCTCCTGCTCCGCCGCCAGTCGAGCCGCCTCCTCTGCCTGACGGGCCGCTTCCTCTTCCGCCGCCCGGCGGGCTTCCTCACTCATCCACACGCTTCCCTGGCCTGCCACAAGAACCTGCGTCTCCTGCCCCTGGGACGCTTGTCCTGTCTCCTCTGCCTGAGACGGCTCTTTCGGCCCGGCTATCAGCTCCCCGGATCCGGCTGCCGGTTCCCCAGGCTCACTCACCGGCTCTCCCGGCGCCTGCTCCGGCATCAAAAGCGGCTCCCCCGCCTCTCCAGGCTCTGCCACCGACTCTCCTGCCGTCTGGCCCTGCTCTTCTTCCCCTGCCCCGGGCGCCACTCCCGGGCCTGTCTGCTGTCTGACACCCCCGGCAACCACAACGCTCTCTGCCCATGCCGCCGAAGCCGGACTGACTGCCAGACATAAGGCCACCATTACCGGTATCACTAATTTTTTACTTTTTCTCATATCAACTCTCCCTTTCCACAAACTTCCATTCCTATTATACAACCACTTCCCTTTTTTGTCATTTCACAATTTCACACAAAAATGAGCGTTTTGTTCTTGTTTTTGGCGTTTGGAAATCTACACAAAAGAAATCCAATCACATATAATAAACATCAGCAAAACCGACAAAAAACTAATAGGAGGGTAAACAAATGAAACGATTTTTTTCCATGTCTCTTGCCGCTCTGCTGCTTTCCACCTGTCTTACAGGCTGCGGCGGCAGCGAAGCAGACAGTCCTGCCGGTGGCAGCGAAGCCTCACAGCAATCCGGCCAGTCAGACAACGGCGGTGCCTTAAAGGGTGAAATCACCTTCTGGCATTGCTTTACCCAGGGCGTCCGAATGGAAGCTGTCCAGGCGGCTGCTGATTCGTTTATGAAAGACAATCCCGATGTTACAATCAACATTGAAACCATGTCCTGGGGAGATTTTAATACCAAGTGGAAGGCCGGCATCACCACCGGTGATCTGCCTGATATGTCCATTGCACAGAATACCGGCGAGGTGGCCGAGATGCTCAATGCCGACATGCTTGCACCGATTGAAAATGTGGTGAGTGCCGTAGGCGCCGAACGTTTTTCCGAGAACGCGCTGGCGGACATGACCAAGGACGGTACAAAATACGGCGTTCCCTATTACTCTCATGCACAGGTTATGTGGTACCGCCAGGATTTGCTGGAGAAGGCAGGCCTTGCCGTTCCAAAGACCTGGGATGAGTTCCGTGATGCCGCGGCTGCGCTGACCAAGGATGGTGTTTACGGCGCCGGTGTTTCCATGAGCCCCAATGATCTGCTCTGTACCCGCTATTTGAACTACTATGTGCGCTCCGGAGGGGGCAGCCTTCTCAATGACGATCTGACCGCTAACTTGACAAGCGACCTTGCTCTGGACGGCATCCGATTCTGGGTCGATGTCTACAAAAACTGTTCTCCCGCTGAAACCATCAACTACACAGTCAATGACCATGCCACCATGTTTTATCAGGGTATCACCGCCTTTGACTTTAACTCTGGCTTCATGATTTCAGGTGTTGCCGGCAACCGCGAGGATCTTTTGGATTCCATATCCTGCGCTCCGCTGCCAGTGATGAAGGAGGGCGACCCCTACTACAGCGCGGAGGCCACCCATATTCCTCTGGTTATATGGAAAAATTCCGAGCATCCGGAGATCTGCGAGGCCTTTATTGAGTATCTGTTTAAGGATGACAACTATGTGGAATTTTTAAGCGCGGTTCCGGTAGGTATGTTGCCCTCTCTGACAGGAATTTCTGAGCTGGAGGCCTACAAAAACAATGAAACTGTTGTCCGCTTTGCAGACGAAGCTTCTGTCATTACCGATGCCGTGGACAATGGACGGGCCATTGGCTTTGAGCATGGTCCCAGTGTTCAGGCCGGCCTTCTCACCAGCCAGGGCATTATTGAAAACATGTTTCAGGATATTGTTACCAATGGAACCGATATAGCAGAAGCAGCCAAGACTGCAGAAACCCGTTTAAATGAGATCTTCAGCACACAGGCTGAATGATATAAACAACGAAAAGGGGGAGCAAAATGAATTTGAACAAGCGACCAAAAGGCAGCTTTGGCGGAATCAACGGCAGCAACATAACACGCTGGTTTTTTGTCCTGCCGGCTATGGCGATTGTCATATGTCTGCTGGTTTATCCGCTGATGTCCACCCTGGTTTACAGCTTTACCAACAAGACCATGACCAAAACCACATTTAAGATCATAGGTCTGACAAATTATATGAATGTATTAAAGGATCCTGCATTCTTTTCTGCCTTTTTACACTCTCTGATCTGGACAGTGGGCAGTGTGCTGGGGCAGGTGATTGTAGGCTTTGTGGGGGCGTTGAGCTTAAACCGGATTAAAAATAAGACCGTGCAGAATGCGTTTCGCATCTGTGCAATCATCCCCTGGGCCTTCCCCGCCATTGCAACGGCAATGGTTTGGAAATGGATGCTGAATGGTATCTATGGCTTTGTTCCCACATCCCTGATGAATTTAGGCTTTACAAATGAGATGCTGCAGTTTCTCAGCAACAGTCAGCTGGTTATGCCAACCCTGATGTTCATCAATGTATGGTTCGGCGCGCCAATGATTCTGGTCAATGTTTTTGCCGCATTGCAGACAATCCCCCAGGATCAGTATGAGGCGGCACAGATCGATGGAGCCAGCAGCCGTCAGTCCTTTCTCTATATCACGGCTCCTCATATCCGGACCGTGGTAGGCCTTCTGGTGGTTCTGCGTACCGTATGGGTGTTTAACAACTTTGATATGATTTACATGATCACCGCCGGCGGCCCCGCGGGAGCAAGCTCTACCATGCCACTCTATATTTACGATACCGGCTGGACAGGCATGATGGTCGGCAAGGCATCGGCAGCATCCATGTTGCTTTTGATGTTTTTGATTCTGTTATGCGTCCTGTACTTCCTGGTAATCGGCCGTTGGGAAAAGGAGGATTAATGTGAAGAGAAAAAAGTTTTCACCAGGCGGGTGCTTTGCCTATGTCTATTTAACCATTCTGTCAGTTGTTTGTGTATTTCCCCTTTTATGGCTTTTAGTTTCAGCCTTTAAATCCTCCGGGGAAATGCTGGCCAATCCCACTGCCTTCTTCCCCCGGGAATGGACGCTGGAAAATTTTAAGACGGTGCTGTTTACACTGAATTTTACTGTCAACATCAAAAACAGCCTGATCGTGGCTCTGATTACCACTGTGATTGCGACTACGGTCTCAGCGCTGGCAGCCTACGGTATTATCCGTTTCTTCCCAAAACTGGGAAATATTATGACAAAGCTTTTGATAACGACCTATATGTTTCCTTCGATTATGCTCGTTATCCCTTACGCGGTGGTTATGCGAACCATTCATCTGACCAACAGCCGTGTGGGCCTTGTACTGGTTTATATGTCCTTTAGCGTGCCCTATGCGGTCTGGATGCTGGTAGGCTTCTTTAAGACAGTCCCGATTGCCATTGAGGAATCCGGGCGCATCGATGGCGCCAATCGATTCCAGGTATTTACAAGACTGGTGCTTCCTCTGGTTCGGCCAGGCCTGGTATCCACAGCCATCTATGTATTTATCAATGCCTGGAATGAATTTTTATATGCCCTGCTGCTGGTCAGCAGCTCCTCCAAGCAGACCCTTTCGGTTGCGGTAAAAACCTTAGAGGGCGCGGACATTCTCAACTGGGGCTCCATGATGGCCGCAAGCGCAATTGTCGTCCTTCCATCTATTATCTTTTTCTGCCTGATTCAGAATAAGATTGCCGGCGGACTGGCTGACGGAGCCGTGAAGTAAATTTTTGATAATTATAAAAAAAGGAGAAAAAAACATGAAAGAAATTGGTTACGCAATTGTAGGCACCGGGTATTTCGGAGCTGAGCTGGGACGCATCTTAAACGAGCAGGAGGGCGCAAAGGTTGTCGCCGTTCTGGATCCGGAAAACGGGGGCACCATTGCCGAGGAATATGGCTGTGAGGTGGAGACCGATTTAGAGACACTGTGCTCCAGAGATGATGTAAATGCAGTGATTGTGGCCACCCCCAATTATCTCCACAAAGAGCCGGTAATAATTGCCGCAAAGCACAAAAAGCATATCTTCTGCGAAAAACCCATCGCCCTGTCCTATCAGGATTGCGATGAGATGGTAAAAGCGGCTGAGGAAAACGGAGTGATCTTTATGGCTGGCCATGTGATGAATTTCTTCCGCGGCATCCGCCACACCAAGCAGCTGATTGCCGAGGGAAAGATTGGCAGGGTACTCTATGCCCATTCCGCCCGCAATGGCTGGGAGGAGCCGCAACCGGAGATTTCCTGGAAAAAAATCCGCTCCAAATCCGGCGGCCATCTTTACCACCATATTCATGAGCTGGACTGCATCCAGTTTATCATGGGCCCCGCATCCACTGTCACCATGACCGGAGGCAATGTGGCTCATCAGGGGGAACAGTTTGGAGATGAAGATGACATGCTGTTTCTCAATCTGGAATTTGCCAATGGCACATACGCAATCTGCGAATACGGCTCCGCCTTTCACTGGCCGGAACACTATGTTCTGGTACAGGGAACCAAGGGAGCGATCCGGGTGGATATGTGCAATGTGGGCATGACCGTCAAGCTGAGTGACGGCACAGAGGAGCACTATCTGGTACATGAGACCCAGGAGGAGGACGATGACCGTACCCGCATTTATCACAGCACGGAGATGGACGGAGCTATTCAGTACGGCCATCCTGGCAAAAAGCCTCCCCTGTGGCTCCATGGTATTATGAAAAATGAGATGAAGTATTTTAATGGAATTATGCATGGAGATACCGTTTCGGAAGAATTTATGCCTCTGATGACCGGTGAGGCAGCCCGGGCCGCCATTGCAACCGCAGATGCTGCAACCCTCTCCATCCGTGAAAACAGAAAGGTGTCTGTGGCAGAAGTTCGCAAATAAACAAACCGCACACCTAAGAATTGACAAAAAAGCCGGCAGCCTTCTTGACTGTGTCAAAACAGTGTCAAAAAGGCTGCCGGATCCGGACGGTCAAGTACGCTATACTACAGGAACCGCTTCGCGAACCCTGTAATCCGATTTACGGCACTAAAATCGCGCCTTTTATCGAAATTTGCTCTGCAAATTCCGATAAGCTATATTCTGGCATTTTTCCGATATTCGTAGGGGGAAGTACCAAAATAGCTGCGAAAAATCCGTGTAAAATAGCCAGGATTCTCATAGCCAACCTCATAAGCGATTGAAGAGATCGGCTTGTCTGATATAAGGAGCTGGCGGGCTGCCGTGGACATACGCAGCTCCACCACGTACTCACCGACTGTTTTTCCGCTTTGCTCCTTAAAAAGCCTGCGCAGCGAGGATTTGCAAATACCCACCATCTCGCTTAAGGATTCCAGACTGAACTGCTCGTCTAAATGGCTGTTAAGATAATCCATCACCACCCGGATGCGGGGATCCTGTTTATAGCGCTCCGAGCGGGCCTCCCGGAGCTGTAAGGCAGCTGCCATATGGCTGGCCTCCGGCTGAGAGATATCCCCGGCGCTTGTCTCGGTCGAATGTTCCACCAGCCAGGCAACGATCAATTCCAGATTTCCCCGGATGCGGAACATCTTTCCTGCATTCTGGGCGGTGGAGGTGGTGGCATTTTTGTATAATTCTTCAAAATACGGCAGCACCCCCGCCTCCTGGCGAACCTTCGTGACGGTCTGGATGTGAAAATAGTCAGACAGAAAATCTCCCGCATCCATCTGTGTGGAAAGGCGGAAACGGATACTGTAAAACTCAAAATAATCCCCGAGGGTGCTGCACGCTAACTGACACCCCTCCGGAATGTATACGATCTCCCTCTCGTGCACTACAAGCTCTTTTCCGTTAAGGATAAAAACCGCATCGCCTTTAACTATGTAGCGCACCATATTATAAGGGATATAAGATTCCGGATAGGTCCATCCGGTCCTGAAGACATACCTGTCTACATAGAGAAAATTGAACCGCATGGCCGTATATAATGCCTGTTTAATTTCCATATGCAATTAATCCAGCAGTTGGATGCTGATTTTCGCCACACATTTCCGGCTGGTGGCAGGAGTATCCTTTATCATCAAAGCCGGGCGATGGGCATCCCAAGGAAAAAACACCGCGAAGCAGCCGGCGGTGGCAAGAAGAATACTCTCATCCGCCACATTTTCCAGCAGGGCAATATCGTTTTCCGGATGAGCCTCGTAGATTTCTTCCGTACCCAGATAAGGGGCTACACCGATTCGCTCTCCGCCCTCCGGCCAGTACATCAGATCTATGTACTTTTGATGAACCTCCGGATGGGATCCCTCAAAGGGATGTGTGGTCATATCCATCACATTGACATAGACATCGTCTCCTTGCAGTTCATAGCGTCCCGGTGCAAGGTTCAGCACGTCTGTGGTTTCAAAAAAATGCAGGACTTCCCGAATTGCCTTTGGACAGGCCGTATAGGGATCTTTGGCGCCAAGCTTTGAAAAAATCATAAATACCTCCATCTCATTGCAAAAAGCTTGTGTTTCCGCCAATAGTTCAGACTACAGCGGAATTGTTACGGTTGATTCATAAAAACAGATTAACATATCTTGGATATATTTTCAATATACGCTTTGTATTTTAGCCTATTGTTTTATCATTTGTCATTTACTTATCTGCAAAAAACGGAGCAGCTATCAAAAATAATATATCATAAATTTCAGGAGGACATGTATCATGAGTATGGAAAAGTATCAAGGAGTAATTCCGGCATTCTACGCCTGTTATGACGGCCAGGGAGAGGTCTCCCCGGATCGAGTCAGGGCCCTGACAAAGTATCTGGTTGGAAAGGGTGTAGCAGGACTCTATGTGGGCGGCTCGTCCGGAGAGTGCATCTACCAGTCAGTGAAAGACCGGAAGATTACCCTGGAGAATGTCATGGAGGAAGCCCGGGGCAAGGTAGCGGTCATTGCTCACGTTGCCTGCAATAATACGGCTGACAGCCAGGAGCTTGCCCGCCACGCGGAAGATCTGGGTGTTGACGCAATCGCGGCTATCCCTCCCATCTATTTCCACCTGCCGGAGCACGCAATCGCACAGTACTGGAATGACATTTCCGCCTCTGCCCCAAATACGGATTTTATTATTTACAATATTCCGCAGCTGGCCGGCGTAAGCCTCACCCTCTCCCTGCTGCGGGAGATGAAAAAAAACCCCCGGGTCATTGCTGTAAAAAATTCGTCCATGCCGGTTCAGGATATTCAAATATTCAGAAGCGAGGGGATGGAGGTTTTCAACGGACCCGATGAACAGTTTATTTCCGGACTGGCCATGGGAGCAATCGGAGGGATCGGTGGCACCTACGCCGCTATGCCGGAATTGTTCATCAAAGCGCGGGAGGTCTTTCTCTCGGGTCAGATAAAGCTGGCTCTGGACATTCAAAATGAGATCAACTCCATCATATATAAGCTGTGCTCGGCACATGGCAACATGTATGCGGTAATCAAGGAGGTTATCCGCAGACAGGGCGGGCCGGACATTGGCGGCGTCCGCAAGCCGCTGGCAGACTTAATTGAAAATGACCTGGCAATTGCCGAAGATTGTGTGCACAGGATCCGGGCGGCAATTGAAAAATATTGCTAACCCTGGACTTTCCCGTTTTTATTGTAAGGAAGGAGAAGAACATTATGGATCGTCAAAAATTACAGGATGCGCAGCAATGGGTGCGCAAAGAGCTGGAAGTCTCCGCCCGGTTTTGGCTGGAGCACGGAATCGATCAGGAGCACGGAGGTGTATACACCTGTCTTGACCGAAAAGGGGAGGTATATTCAACCGACAAAAGCGTGTGGATGCAGGGACGCTGCGGCTGGATCTACGCATTCCTCTGCCATACCTACGGCGCCCGCCCGGAATGGCTGAAAGCCTCTGAGAGCTGTCTTGATTTTATGGAAAAGCATTGCATCAATCACCAGGCAGACGGACGTATGTATTTCACCGTCACCGCTGAGGGAAAGCCTCTGCGCCAGCGCCGCTACTGCTATTCCGAAGCCTTCTATGCCCTGGCCAATGCAGAGTATTACGGACTTACCGGAAAAAACGAGAACCTGATGCGGGCACGGCGGGCATACGACCTTTACTGGGACTTAAATCATGGGATGGCCGATCCCACCGGATTAGGCCCCAAGACAATCTCCGGGACCCGAACAGGACGCAGTTTTGGAATTCCAATGATTCTCTTAAATGTCACCAGCGTGATGCGCCGCACAGACCCGGAACGAGCCGGGCTGTATGACCAGAGGGCCAGGGAGTGTGTGGACGACATTTTCAAATACCATGTAAAGCCAGAGCTTCGCTGCGTTCTGGAAAATGTGGCTGAAGACGGAACTCCAAGGCTTTATTACACAGAGGGACGCACGGTCAATCCGGGGCACGACATTGAAGGAGTCTGGTTTCTCCTGGAGTATGCAAAGCAGACCGGTGATAAGAAGCTGATCCAACAGGCGGCTCAGATCTTCGACTGGGCGATTGAGGCCGGGTGGGACAAGGAATACGGCGGGCTCTTGTATTTTGTGGATGCCCAGGGCAAACCGCCGGAAGCCTACGAACATGACATGAAGCTGTGGTGGCCCCATAATGAAATATTGATCGCCTCCATGATGCTTTACCGGGACACCAGAGATGAGAAATATCTGGATTGGTTTTACCGGACTATGGATTACTGCAAATCCCATTTCGCAGACCCGGACTATGGCGAATGGTATGGCTATCTCCGCCGTGACGGGCTTCCCACCATGCCCAGCACAAAGGGGAGTACCTTCAAGGGACCGTTTCACATGCCGCGCAGCATGATTCTTACAGACCTGATGATGACAGAGCTTCTTGCAGAAAGCACCTGTTAGAACATACCCCCGCCGGGTGAGCACAAAAATAGCGGAAAGTCAACCTTCCCGCTATTTTTGTGTCCCTTATCACCTCATATGCTTATCTGCATAATCCATATACAGATCCCAGTCATAGTCATCCATGGTGTGTTCCCCTGTCTTATGATGGTGTCCAATATGCCCCTCATGCAATGGCTGCTCCGGATATGGTCTCTCCCGCTGGGACAGCCCCTTCACGCCCAAAAGCTGATACACCGGGTCTGCCTGTACCAGGCTCTCGAACTCGGATGCCGGATCTGCCCAGCTGTCATTGCTCTTGGTTGAGGTATACACCAGTCTTGGCGCCATAAGCGCCACTAACATATGCTGGTCAAAGGGCATTTCCTCTTCATGGTCTGCATACTTCTGATAGTTTTTGGCAAACCAGAAGGGGAACCGGTCGAGAATCTGCCGGATGCTCTCCCCGGTCTTTCCCCTGGAGATGGCGTCCCCGCTGTTGCCGGAACAGCTGCTCACGGCCATGGCAAACCGCTCGTCCTGGGCTCCGCACCATAGAGAGGTCTTTCCTCCCCGGGAATGCCCCACCACGGCCACCCGCTTCTCGTCAATCATAGGCTCTGTCTCAAAGTAATCCATCACCCGGCTGGCCGCCCACGCCCACACCGTTATGGTTCCCCAGTCATCGTCTGCCCGGTTGTTGTCCGCATACTCCGGAAACAGCCGGTGGAAACCGGTGTGAAAGCCCTCCTCATAATCCGGAGCCACCTCATGTGTCCGAAATGCCGCGCAGGCATAGCCCCGGGAGATAATCGTCTCTGCCGGATAAAAAGAGCTTAAAAGCTCCCTTGCCGGGTCACAGTTCATGGATCCCCTGTTGCAGATCTCCACAAAGGCCGGCACCGGCTTTTCGGCATTGGCAGGAATAAACACATCAAAGGTAAAGATAAAATGCCGGTCCCTGCGGACTGCCTCCACCTCCACGGTCTTGCGGACTGCCCGACCGTTCATGATCTTCTCTCCCTGCCTTACGGCCGTCACATGAATATCCACCTCCACATCACTCATATCCGGAAGGCGCCCGTACTCTTCCCGTCTCAGCATTTCCAGGATCTCCGGTCTGCGCTTTTCGACCCATTCTTTAGCTGTCTTGATCTCGGTGCCGTCCTGGCAAATAAAAAGCGATGGAACATTTCTCTTGTTTTCAGGCATCTTAACCATTTTTGTTCTCCTTATCTCCGTCTTATTATCACTTTCATGAGCCGCCTGAGGCCTTTTATGCCTCCGCCTCCGCGGCATTTGCTTTAAACTTATTCATAGCATGCAAAACCAGGGCAACCGCGATTACTCCGTTGGAAATAACGGTTCGGAAATATTCTCCCACCTGGGTGTCATTAAAAATCTTTGTTCCTGCAGCCGGGGCCAGCAAAAACAAAAGCTGGAACAAAACCACTCCGGTAAAGGCCTGTTTTACATTGGCCTTATCAATGGTGGCCCCTCCTACCAGCAAAGCAGCTATGGCATAGGTGCCCACGTTCTGCTGGGCCGTATAGGTGCTGAACGTTCCCATATTCTGCAAAAAGGTCAGCTGTCCCCAGGAAGCCAGTACTGTGGAAAAAATTGTCGCCAGAATACGGATCCTATTCACATCGATTCCCGATGCCTCCGCAATATGGATATCGTTTCCCACGCTTCTGAAATCCTGTCCCAGCTTTGTCTTGGTAATAAACTGACACAGAGCACTGACCAGCAAAATAAAGAACAGGGTTACAATGGGAACCGAACAGCGGTTTACCACTGCCGCCACCGGCGGAATCACCAAAAGCAGTATTAGCCCCATACCCAGTGCCGCCCACTTGGCAATCCGGGATACGCGCTCCGCCTTTTCCAGGGAATCCTTTTCCTTCCACAGCTTATATCCGGTGGACACGGTAAAAATTCCAAATGCAATGATCAGGACCACAGACAGATGCAGCTTAAACATGCTGTCCATAGCGCCCTTCATCCCCTCAATCAGATTCAGAGTGTCCTTGATGCCGATTCCCGTGCTGATGCTGATCTGATCATCCCAGAAGGGAATCACGGTTCCCATAAGCACCAGGAAAATCAGAAGATAAATACCGGTTCCAAAGTACCCGGCAATCATACCGGTGATCATCTCCTGCCCTCTTGTCTTGTTAAACAGCCGTCCCAAAAGATAGCCGCAGACAACGGAAATCACGGTGCAGATCAAAAGCGCCACAAGGATTCCTGCCATTCCGGTAAGGCGCCAGTGGGTGATAAAAATCAACGCCGCCTGGGCGCTCATGGCTCCCACCACAATACCGAAATTTAACCCCATGCCCGTCATAATCGGAATAATCAGCGCCAAAACCATAATGCTGTTTCTCATTACGCGGTTAATCAGATCACTGGCCACCACATAGGGAGCCTGCCCTGCAATGAGATAAGCCAGGATACACAGCACCGCGAAAAAAATTACCACCAGATTTTTTGAAATATAGTTTTTTATTTTATTCATTTTTGTCCCGAGCCCTTTCCCAATGCATACAGAATAATTCCATTGCTGATAATCATTCTCACAATATCTGAAATGTTGCTCTCCGGCAGAATCACATTGGCCACCGGCAGCGATAGTGTCAGAAGTCCCTGGAACACCATGACTCCGAAGACCACATTAAAGATCGATGCCTTTTTGTTGGAAGCGCCGCCGATCAGGACTGCTGCCACAGCCGAGAAAGACATCATCTTGGGCGAATCATAAAACTGCAAAAAGCCGAAGCTCTGGGCATATACCAAAATCCCGATTGCGCCAAGCACCGTAGACAGGGTAATCCCCCATATTCTCATCTTATCCACATTGATCCCGTTAGCCTCCGCCAGCCCGGGATTCTGTCCCGCCGCCCGCATCATCATGCCGGTCTTGGAATTCATGTAAAGATATACCAGAAAGCACATCACAAACAAGAACAGAAATGTGCCCGTAGGTATGGTCAGACCGCCGATCTCAATGGGATGGAAATTGTCCAAAATCCCTGCCCAGTAGTCGGAAAGCACCACATCCTTGCGGACCCCGCGCCCCATCTGCATCCGAAGGATCAGATTATCCAGGGGAATAAACAGCCACACAATACACATCACCGAGATCATGGCAAAGCCCACATAGGTTGCAATCATCATCTCCGAGCCCTTTACCCGATTCATCAAAAGCCCATACAGATACCCGAACACCAGGGCGAAAGGAATGGAAAAGGCAAGGGCGGCAAAAAAGCCCGCAAAGCCGGTCAGCTCCATGTTCAGGCTGATAAGGCCGCCGATCAATCCGCAGATAATCCCGATGGGAAGAGCAAAGTTCATGCCGGCGCCGCACACCATAATGGGCACCATGGTAAGTACCAGAACTCCGTTCATGGCCATTCTGGTCAATGCCTGGGAATACAGAGTCAGCGTGTTCAAATGCAGCACCGGAACAAGAATTGCCACCACCAGGAAAAATGTAATGGCCACAATTCTTGTGACGCCAAAGCTCTCTACATATTTACTCATTTTGCTTTTCATCTTCCGCTCACCTCCTACGCATCCAGGCCAGACATCAAAAGGCCAAACCGCTCATCCGAATCCTCCGGCTTTAATACCGCCTTCACTTTTCCGTCATACACTACAGCAATCCTGTCGCACATGGATCTCAGCTCTGTCAGCTCGCTGGATGTAATGACAATGGTTGTTCCCTTTTCCCGGTTTAAATTGACCAGATAATCCAGTATCACCTTCTTGGCGCCAATGTCGATTCCTCTTGTGGGCTCCGACACAAACAAGACCTCCGGCTCAAAGACAACCGCCCGGGCAAGACATACCTTCTGCTGATTTCCTCCGCTTAAATCCTTCGGATGTTGCTCGCAGCTTACACATTTGATTCCCAGCTCCTTGATCATCGCATCGGCCGTAGATTTCATCTCCTGTTTATCTACCTGCTTAAAAAACCCAAAGGACCGGAAAAACCGGTTTTTAATCTGCATGGCCAGCAGGCAGATATTCATCTTGATGCTTTCCTCCAGCAAAAGACCGATTCCCTTTCTGTCCTCCGACACAAATCCGATTCCCTTTTTAAGGACTGCCAGAGGCTTTTTAAAGGGCAGCTTCTCCCCCTTGTAGTACACCTCGCCGGAGGACGGATACAGTCCCGCGATGCCGTTGGCAATGGCCAGCTTTCCCTGTCCTGCCAGGCCGCAGAAGCCTAAGATCTCTCCTTTATGTACGTCAATGGTAATTCCCTTTGCCCTTTCACCTGGCATGTTCACATGAAGATCCTTCATGGACAGCACGGTCTCCCGCTGCCCAATTTCCTCGGCCGGACGGCCGGCCATGGAAGAAAAGTCCACGTTTCTTCCCACCATGGACTTTGCCAGACCAATGGCATCCGTCTCTCCCCGCTTCAAGGTCTCAATCAGCTCCCCGTCACGAAGGACTACAATCTTATCCGAGATCTCCAAAACCTCATTCAGCTTATGGCTGATAAAAATCACCGACACACCGGAGGCCGAAATCTCCTTGATGGTATCGAGAAGCCACTTGGACTCCACATCCGTCAGCACTGCCGTAGGCTCGTCAAACACGATCAGCTTAATATTCTTTTTATCAATCTCTCTGGCAATCTCCACAAACTGTTTAAACCCTACCGACATTCCTCCCACAGGTGTGGACGGGTTTACCTCCAGATGAATCTTCTCAAGAGCTGTTTTGGTCTCATTTTTCATGCCCTCCTTATCCAGAGTGCTCATGCTGTTGCCCACCACACGGCTGATCACATTGGGCTTTGTGAGTTCACGGTTCAGCTTTACATTCTCTGTCACCGTGTAGGCGGGAAGCAGCATAAATTCCTGATGAACCATTCCGATTCCCAGATTCATGGCCTGTCTGGGGGAGGTGATCTTCACCGGCTCTCCGTCCCAGATAATCTCCCCCTGATATCCGCCTGTATTTACAATGCCCGGCATTCCAAAGAGAATGTTCATGAGCGTGGACTTTCCCGCCCCGTTTTCTCCTACCAGGGAAACCACCTCGCCTGCAGACACCTGCAGATCCACCCCTTTGAGCACTCTGTTTCTGCCGAACTCCTTTTCTATTCCCTTCATATCCAAAATTACATTCTGCATTCTTTTCTCCTAACGCCCCGCAGCGCGGTATCTTTTAAGTTCACGGACAATTAAACAACCGGCATCTGCCCTGATATGCAAATGTGCTGTGACGCAAAGCCTCAAAGCCCCACGTCACAGCACATCTTATCCCTTGGAAACCGTGCTAAAGTCAACCGTCCTGTCTATCTGTTTTCGGCACAGTTCCTTTCTGTCAACAGTGGTTCGAGCTTAGAAAACGTACAGATCTCTTGCAACTGTAAACCAGTTCGGATACTCCTCTCCAGTCGTATCATTGGTGCAATTATTAAATTTGGCAGTCTCGTCATAAATCTCGCTTAACAGCCGCTCAACTTCCGCCACATCCGGCTGGCCGTCAACCTCATTGAGCTTACCCTCGCAGTAGTCCATGGCATACTGGAACAAAAACTCCATCTCACAGCGAACCAGAGATTTCTCCCAGCCGCCTACTCTTCCGTTCATGTTGTACTCACCCAGCTTCTTGGTGATCAAATCTGTCACATACTCTGCATCATACTTATGCTCATCATCGATCTCCAGACCGAGAGCACCGGAGAACGCGCTGAAGGGAGACGGATCCGTGTGGCACGGATAAATACCGCCATTCTCAACAATGGTCTTTAACATAGACTCCTGAATCGTGCTTACGGTTGCAAAATAGGCAATGTCCTTGGTTCCGTACTGATCCATCAGAGACGGAATACTCTCCAGCATAAACTGCTGAGCGCCGGTGACTCCTGCGTCCCCCATGGGATCCGGCATAGTAACCTGCTCAAAGGCAACTCCGTTCTCCTCACAGACCTTCTTCATGGATTCCAGATAGCGAACCTTCATGGAATTGCTCATGTGACGCGCAAAGCTGTAGAAAATAAAATGCTTTGCCCCGGCATCCACTGCCATCTGAGCCACGGACTCGCCGTAAAGCTCCGGATCGATGGTCAGCATAATATCGCCCACCTTGGCCATCTCATATACGTCCTCGTTCAGAGAGCCAAACAGAATCTTAAGATCCGGCCGCTCCTCCTTGATCTTATTGACTGCTGCAATGGTTCCGATATCTGCCGAGTCAAAAATCAGCGCCTTCACTTCCGGATCCATGGCAATGTTTAAAGCCTTGGAGATAGTAACCTCCTGCTCATTCTGGGGATCCTCCGGATATACATCCATCACGAACTTGTCCGCCCCGTACTGCTCCACCAGCATCTCTGCCGTTCTGTAATACTCTTCTCTGGTAGCCAAAGGACTGATCATCAGGCCGATCTTGTAGCTCTCTGACCCGGCACTGTCCTTTGCTTCCTCTCCTGCCGAATCTCCCCCTGCCTCTGTCCCTGCTGCCTGTTCCTCTGCTTTTGTCTGCGCCGGCGCATCATTGGACGATGCCGATGATCCTGAAGAGCCGCATGCCACCAGGCTCATTGCCATCACGGCAGCTGTCGCTGTTGCCAAAAATTTTTTCAACATTCTCGTATCCTCCTATGATTTGTTTGTGTTTTTCACAAGCACATCTTGTGTAGTGGTTTTATTGTAGCATAATCCCACAAAAATTTCAACCAAATATTTACACGAATTTATCTTTTTTCCTGACAGCAAAAAACCGCTTAAATTCAAGGTTTTACTAAATATTATTTGATTTTTCAATTTATTATTGCTCCAAATTATTTACTTGAATTTATACAAGTGCCCAATACCCCTTAAAGAAGAAACGCTCAATACAAATCATACAAAAACTTAATTACACTCCATAATAAGACATTAGCCGAATAGCTTCCTGCTCCGTAAAACCAAAATGCTCACTGTATTTTTATACTTCCGCCTCCATTAGATGCCATTTTTCATATTATAACCGATCCCTATTCTTTCACAATCCATTTCCGCCAGACAACAGCAAAGCCATCCCCTTAATACCTTTCGTATTTCCAGAGATGGCTCTTACATCTATTTGATTTTCTTCCGCTTTTAAGTACTTCCCCGGATAATCAGCTTTCCTTTATAAAAACGGTTCTCCGGCTGCTTTCCGTTTACCATTTGAATCAGTGCCTTTGACAGCTCCTTGGCAAAGAAGGCAATCTCCGTGTCTATGGTGGTCAGCTCCGGTGTTGTTATGTAGGAGCTGGCAATGTTTCCCCACCCTACAATGGCCACATCCCCCGGCACCTGCAGATTGCACTTTTTTACATACTGCATGACCTGAGCCGCCATATGGTCATCGCTGGCAAAAAAAGCGGTGGGCCTTTCCTCTGCCGGATAAGCGGTGAGCATATTACACACATCATCCAAAATGCTGTTCTCATTTTGTGTATGAACACAAAAGAAATCCGGATTTATGGGAATCCCGTTCATCGTCAGGGTGTCTGTGTAGGCCTGGGCTCGGAAATCATCGCCCCCCACGCCTCCGGTCTTATATTTTAAAGGTGGAATATAGGCAATCCGCCTGTGTCCCTTTAAAATCAGATAATTAATCGTCCGCTTTACCCCGTCATAGAGATCAGGGGCCCGGATTACAATCCTGGGATCAAGTCCCTCATATCTACGGCTCTGATAAAGAATAAGAGGAATCCCGCTGTCCACGATCCGATTCAGCTGCTCTGCCGTAAAACCATTACTGGCCATAAACATGGCTCCGAACCGCCCCTCAATCAGCTTTCCGATAAACGCGTCATCCTTTCTGCTGAAAAATAGATTAGGGTAGTAACCCTGATCGAAAAGCCGGGAGGATATGGAGCCGTACAGCTCCTCCTGCAGCGTATCGCCTACCAGAGCAATCTGATTGGAACGGTTCATCCGCAGTCCCTGAGCAAACATATTCGGCGTGTAATTCAGCTCCTCCACTGCTTTTAGCACTGCCTTTCGCTTCTGCTCGCTGACATAGTTTGAATTATTCATCACATAAGAGACAACCGCCGGGGATACTCCTGCTTTCTTGGCAACATCATTGCGGGTTACTTTCTGATTCATTGCTGATCTCGCTTTCTTTCTGGTGACACCTTACTTCTCAAAATCCATTCTTATTTTACCAGATGAGCATAAGAAAAGCAAATAGTAACCGGCACTTTTTCTGCCATTTGTCCGCTTTCTTTTCACGCGCCGCCCCTGCCGCTCCTTCTCAAATATATAAACCAATAGGCCGCTCCCACAAAAACCGCTCCCCCCACAATATTTCCCAGAGTGACCGGAATCAGATTTTTCATCAAAAAGCTTCCCCAGGTCAAGGCGGAGGTATCCGCCAAATAAACACCCCCATAGGCCGGGTCCGCCATGGCAAAAAGCCCCACGGGACAATAAAACATATTGGCCACACTGTGCTCAAAGCCGCATACCACAAACACCACAATGGGATAGAACAGGGCGATCACCTTCCCCGCCGCATCCTTTGCCGCAAAGCTCACCCACACGGCCAGACAGACCAGCAGATTGCAGAGGATTCCCTTTAAAAATCCGTCCATCCACGGCATAGACACCTTTGCCACAGCCGTCCCCACTGCCGCTGCCGCCAGCCCTTTGTCATACAGACTCAGCTGATGGCCTGCCACCACCATCCAGGCCACAAGCACACTTCCGGCAAAATTCCCCAGATACACCACCACCCAGTTGCGCAGCATTCCCGACACCGGAATCTCCTTCTCCAACGCAGGAATCACCAGCAGACAATTTCCTGTAAACAGCTCGCTTCCGGCTAAAAGCACCAAAGTAAGCCCTGCCGGAAACACACAGGCTCCCACCAGCTTCCCCGCCGACCCTCCGATGGTGCAGGAAGCGGCAGAGGCCCCGCACCCGGCCAATGCAATGTAAATTCCGGCCAGCATTGCCAGCAGAAAGGTTCTTCCCACCCCCATAGCTACTTTTTTCTTTCCTGTCTCAATATAATTTTTCGCAATCTCCCCAGGTGTATTAATCATCCGCATTTTCCTCCCGCATCCCTTTTCCCCGCAAACGATTCCCCCTTTTGCAAGGCACACCTCCTGCATCTCACTCCCCCAAAAGCGCCTCTATCACTCCCCCAATACTTCTCTCCCTCACCAGAATTGTCAGCTCCGGCTCATTGATATGCTCCAGATAATGAGCGTCCGAATTGCTGATGATTTTACAGCCCTCCAGATAAGGATTAGCCTTTTTCACCTCATGAAGCTTCCTCAAATCCTTAAGCTCTGCCGTCCTAAACCGGCTGTCCGGCGGCACAAATCCCAGATTGGCAATCAGGCTGTTGGCGCTCTTCTCAATATGGGCGGGAAACATGACACCCTCGTAGGAGCGGACCAGCTCCCAAAGCCGGTCAAAGGAGATATCCACGCTGTTGATCAGAAGATTGGGCTCTGTGCCCACCACCTCGTCCTCCTCATTGCAGATCTGCTGCTTTCCAAAAACCGTTTCCCTGTTGGGAAACTTCATCAGTCTTTCGTATACGTAGGCATCAAAAGCAAGGGCCTGCTCCACATCAGGAAACAGGCACACTGCATGAACCTCCTCTGAGGTATTGATCTCCATGCCAGGAATGGCCAGCACGCCGAACTGCTCTGCCAGCTTCATCACCGCCGGACAGTTGCGGCAGGAGTTATGGTCTGTGACCGCGATCACATCCAACCCCTTGATCGCCGCCATGCCCACAATATTTCCCGGCGTCATATCATCATCCCCGCACGGGGAGAGGCAGGAATGAATATGCAGGTCATAAGTAAGGCTGATCATACGGTCTGTCCTTTAAGCTTTTCATATATTTTCAGGGCAGCGTCAAAGATCGGAAGCTCTGTCCCCATCACCGTGATCTCCTGATCCCTGGCCTTCTTTATGGCAATCTCGTCCAGAAGCGCTCCCTCCGCCATAATAATGCACGCCGCGTCTGCCAGGGTTGCCACTGCCAATGTATTCATGTTGCCCATGACCGTCACCCAGGCGCAGCCCGCCGGGGCCCGGCCCATGGCAATGCTTAAAAGATCACAGCAGAAGGGCACCGTAATCTCCCGCTCCGGATTCTCCCCCACATTCACCACCGTAAATATCCCGCTGTCCAGCAATTCTTGTACTGTCATAGTTCTTCTCCCTCACTTCCCTGTCTCGTCCTCCTCCTGGTTGTCCAGAAGAGACATCTCATCCGATATCCGCTGAATATACTCCTTCAGTATCCGCAGGGTCTCCTGTCCGCCCTTGTCCCCCTCATGAAGGTCGTCCGCCAGAACGGAAACCTCCTCGGACAGCTTGTGAAGGTTCTCCCGCAGATAGTACACACAGTCATTCTCGCTGGCCTGCCCCCGGACAATGTCCTCCGCCAGCGCCTTACAGGTCGGGGCCCCGCAGGAGCCGCAGTCCAGTCCCGGCAGCTTTTTGCAGAGCCGCTCCACCTGATTTAACCGGGCAAAGCTCTCCATCATGTTGCCCCCTAAGCTGAACACCGGCTCATACTGAACTCCCGTGGTCCAGGGAACCAGCCTTTCCGCATTGTCCTCCATATCCATATGGCTTCTGGCCACAGGCATATACTTGCGCAGCCGCTTCAGCTTTACCTCCGCCACATAGGGATTTTCCACAGTCAGAACTCCCCCCACGCATCCTCCGTTGCAGGCATTAAGCTCCACGAATTTTAAGTTGGTAAACTTCTGGTCCTCCAGATCCTCCAGAACACGGATCACGTTTTCAATGCCGTCTGCCGCCAGATAATCATCGGTGAAAAGCCCGCTTGCCTCTCCCCCGCTTCTTCCCCAGCTGATCCCGATTTTTCCGGAGGTGACCAGATCCCACCCTTCCTCTCCCACTGCCTTCATGTGGGACAAAAGCTGGGGATATACATCCTTGATGGCCAGAACATGATCCACCTGGCTTTTCTCCGTCCCCAAAGGCGCTTTGGCATAGGTCACCTTGGAGGGACAGGGGGAAATAAAGCAAATCCCGATCTCCCTTCTCTCCAGCCCGGTTTTCTTCATGGCCCGCTGGGCGGCAAGAGCCGCCGCCACCTCCACCGGAGGGTTCAGGGGAAGCAGATGGGAGATCAGATTGGGAAAACGCACCCGGATCAGGCGCACCACCGAGGGACAGGCCGTGCTGATAATAGGCAGATTGTCCTCGTGGTGAGTCAGATATTCCCGGGTGGCCTCAGACACCAGCTCCGCCCCGGCGCTTACCTCAAACACATCGTTAAAGCCCATGAGAAGCAGGGCATTTAAAACAATATTCACATCATCCAGATTGTTAAACTGGCTATAGAGAGATGGTGCCGGCAGGGCCACCGTGTAGCGGTACTGCTTCATCACGTCCATCTTGTCGTAGGTGGCATGCTTGGCATGATGGGGACAAACCCGGATGCACTCCCCACAGTCAATGCAGAATTTGGCATTGATCTGCGCTTTGCCGTTTCTGACCCGAATCGCCTGGGTCGGACAGCGCTTAATGCAGTTGATACAGCCCTTGCACAATTCCGAATCCAGGCGCACGGAATGATAAAATTTGTCCATAATCTGCTCTTCCTCCTGTCCTTCTCCTGAATTTGTCTGCCTTTGACATTATCCGTCCGTTCTGCCGCCGCTACAGTCTCACGATCATGGTGATCGTTGTCCCCACCCCGATGGTAGTATCAATCTTCATGTCATCCGTATACTTTTTCATATTGGGCAGTCCCATGCCGGCGCCGAATCCAAGGCTTCTCACCTCATCGGGGGCCGTGGAATACCCGGCCTTCATGGCCTGATCCACATCGGGAATACCCGGTCCCACATCTGCCAAAATCATCTTAATCTCCGAGGGGGTGATCTCCACGGTAATCTCTCCGCCCTTTGCATGGATCACCATATTGATCTCCCCCTCATACATGGCGATCGCCACCTTGCGGACCGCCTCCGGGCTGACTCCCAGCTGCTTTAGCTTACCCTTGACATCGCTGCTGGCCTCCCCGGCCCTGGTGAAATCATCCGGTGAAATTTCATATTTTAATACAATCGCTTCATCCATCAGATCGCACCTCCGCCCAGCCCTGCCTTGTAGAGCATCCCGCAGGAGGAGAACATCCTATGTCCGGTCTCCAGCACAATAATATCCCTTTCCTTTGCCATCTCCACAATGGTCGCATCCGGCTTTTTGCCCCGCACAAATACCAGGCACACAATGTCTAACATCTCCGCCGTGCGGATCACCTGAGGATTGCACAGTCCCGTCAGCAGAACGGAATGATCCTTGGAAAAGGCCAGCACATCGCTCATCATATCCGACCCGCAGGCGCTTCTCACCTCCCGGTCCAGAAACTCCTCCCCCGTCAAAACCCTGGCTCCCAGAATCTCCTGTACGTCCTTCACCGTCATTTTCTCTGTTCCTCCTCCATATAGATTTATGTAGCTTGTTTACGGATTGTAATTTGTCAACGGTCCACTCACTGCCATCAAACTTGTCTATCTTAAGGATACCATCGAAACTTCCAATTATCAACATTTTTTATCGATATGTTTTTAACGTGAGTGATAACTATTTATTTACTATGGATTTTTTATCATTTTCATGTTAGAATATTGTTACATTTCACAAATAGCATTACAGAAGGAGGATGAGACATGGCTTGCAAAAAAGAAGGAGTTCCCTTCAGCGGGACCCCGGAGCAGGAAGCCGCTTTAAAAAAGGTCATTGCCGAGTTAAAGGACACAAAGGGTGCCTTAATGCCCATCATGCAGCAGGCACAGGAGATTTACGGCTATCTCCCTATTGAAGTCCAGACCATGATCTCCGATGAGACGGGTATCCCGCTGGAGAAAATCTATGGCATTGCAACCTTTTACGCCCAGTTTGCCTTACAGCCAAAGGGCAAGTATCAGATTTCCGTATGTCTGGGCACCGCGTGCTATGTAAAAGGCTCTGCAGCAATTTTCAGCAAACTGGAGGAGCTGCTTGGCATTACCAACGGACAGTGTACTCCTGACGGTAAGTTTTCCCTGGATTCCTGCCGCTGTGTGGGAGCCTGCGGACTGGCCCCTGTCATGATGATTAACGATGAGGTTTACGGACGGCTGGTGCCTGACGATATTCCGGGCATTCTGGCAAAATACCAGTAAGCGCCTATGATGACCGAGCTTTCTTTAAATGTATTGGATGTGGCGGAAAATTCAACCCGTGCCGGCGCGGCTCTGGTAGAGATTACCGTGGATGCCGACACAGAGGCAGACCGGCTCTCCATTACCATTGCTGACAATGGCTGCGGCATGACCCCGGAGCAGGTGGCGCAGGTGACAGACCCGTTTTTCACCAGCAGGACCACCCGCAAGGTAGGGCTGGGAGTCCCGTTTTTTAAATACGCGGCAGAGGCGGCGGGCGGTTCCTTTTCCATTGAATCCCAGCCGGGCATCGGCACCACTGTGACGGCAGTTTTCGTTTTGTCTCACATTGACCGGATGCCTCTTGGAGACATCACAAGCACCATACATACGCTGATAGTCTATCACCCGGAGACTGATTTTCTCTATCAGTACCGGTACAACGGGCGTTTTTTCACTCTGGACACCCGGGAATTCAAGGAGATTTTGGAAGGGGTTTCCTTTGACACTCCGGAGATTTCCGAATATATTAAAGACTATCTGACTGAGAATAAGCTGGAAACTGACGGAGGCGCCATATACTGATTGGAACCTGATCGATTTGGAAATTATCAGGCAGCGCTGTTGAACAAAAAGCTACAACATTCTTAAAAATTTGGAGGATACTATGAAAAGCCTTGAAGAATTAAAAGCCATCCGCAATAAAATGCAGGGCCAGGTGGGACTTCGCTCAGAGGACCACAATCACACCCGCGTGGTTGTCGGCATGGCCACCTGCGGGATTGCCAGCGGAGCGAGACCTGTCTTAAACGCCCTGTCCACTCTGGTCCAGGAAAAGGGCCTTACAGGCAAGGTGGCTGTGACCCAGACCGGCTGTATCGGCCTGTGCCAGTACGAGCCGATCGTGGAGGTAATGGAGCCGGGTAAGCAAAAGATTACCTACATCAAGATGACTGCTGACAAAGCTGCTGAGATCGTGGAGCGCCACCTGATCGGGGGACATGTAGTAGAAGAATACACCCTGAACTCAGCGGACATCAAATAAGGAGGACCAAAATGTATCGTTCACATGTATTGGTTTGCGGCGGAACAGGATGTACTTCCTCCGGCAGCCAGCAGATAATGGAAACATTAAAGGCGGAGATCGAGAAGGCAGGCCTGCAGGATGAAGTATCCGTTGTCCAGACCGGCTGCCACGGCCTTTGTGCATTAGGACCGATTATGATTGTGTATCCGGATGCCAGCTTCTACTCCATGGTGAAGGTAGAGGATATTCCGGAGATTGTTTCTGAACATTTATTAAAGGGCCGCGTGGTTACCCGCCTTCTGTATCAGGAGACCGTAACTCAGGCCGGTGTCAAGGCGCTGGTGGATACGGACTTTTACAAGAAGCAGCACCGGATTGCCCTTCGCAACTGTGGTATCATCAATCCAGAGGTCATTGAAGAGTACATCGGTACCGGCGGCTATGCTGCCCTGGGCAAGGTTCTGACCGAGATGACTCCCGATGACGTGATCAAGTGCCTGATGGATTCGGGCCTGAGAGGAAGAGGCGGCGGCGGCTTCCCCACCGGTCTTAAGTGGAAGCTTGCAAGACAGAATGACGCGGACCAGAAATATGTCTGCTGCAACGCGGACGAGGGCGACCCGGGCGCATTTATGGACCGTTCCGTGTTGGAGGGAGATCCCCACGCGGTTTTAGAGGCCATGGCCATTGCCGGCTATGCCATCGGCGCCAACCAGGGTTACATATATGTCCGCGCCGAGTATCCCATCGCTGTGGAGCGTTTGAAGATTGCCATCAGCCAGGCAAGAGAGATGGAGCTTTTGGGCAAGGATATCTTCGGAACCGGCTTTGATTTTGACATTGACCTGCGTCTGGGGGCCGGCGCCTTTGTATGCGGTGAGGAGACGGCTCTGATGCATTCCATTGAGGGCAACCGGGGCGAGCCCAAGCCGAGACCTCCGTTCCCGGCTCAGAAGGGATTGTTCGGCAAGCCCACTATCTTAAATAATGTAGAAACCTACGCCAACATTCCTCAGATTATTTTAAACGGACCGGAATGGTTTGCCTCCATGGGTACGGAAAAGTCCAAGGGCACCAAGGTCTTTGCTTTAGGCGGCAAGATCCACAACACCGGCCTGGTGGAGATCCCCATGGGTACCACCCTGCGGGAGGTCATCGAGGAGATCGGCGGCGGCATCCCCAACGGAAAGAAGTTCAAGGCGGCCCAGACAGGAGGTCCCTCCGGCGGATGTATTCCTTACGAGCACTTTGATATTCCCATCGACTATGACAACCTGGTTGCCATCGGCTCCATGATGGGCTCCGGCGGTCTTATCGTCATGGACGAGGACGACTGCATGGTGGATATTGCCAAGTTCTTCCTTGAGTTCACCGTGGAGGAGTCCTGCGGTAAATGTACCCCCTGCCGTGTGGGCACCAAACGTCTTTTGGAGATGCTCACCAAGATCACCAAGGGTCAGGCCACCATGGAGGATTTAGATAAGCTGGAGGAGCTGTGTTACTATATCAAGGACAACTCGGCCTGTGCCTTAGGTCAGACCGCGCCCAACCCGGTGCTCTCCACTCTCCGCTACTTCCGTGACGAGTATGAGGCCCATGTGAAAGAAAAGAGATGTCCCGCCGGTGTATGTAAGGCGCTTCTCTCCTACCATATCAATGCCGATAAGTGCCGCGGCTGTACCCTGTGCGCACGGAACTGTCCCAACAATGCCATCACCGGCACAGTCAGAAATCCGCACATCATTGATCAGGACAAATGTATCAAGTGCGGCGCCTGTATGGAGAAGTGTAAATTCGGCGCTATCTACAAACAGTAATGGAGGAGAAAGGATATGGAGAATATTACAATTAAAATTAACGGCATAGAAGTAAGCGCTCCAAAAGGCTCCACCATACTGGAAGCAGCGCGGCTGGCCCATATCGAGATCCCCACGCTTTGCTACTTGAAGGAGATCAACGAAATCGCCGCCTGCCGGATGTGTGTGGTGGAAGTGAAAGGCGCCAGAAGCCTGGTAGCTGCCTGCGTCTATCCCATCAATGAAAATATGGAAGTATGGACCAACACCCCCAAGGTGCTGGAATCCCGCAAAAAAACCTTACAGCTTTTGTTATCCAACCATGACCGCAAGTGCTTATCCTGCGTCCGCAGCGGCAACTGTGAGCTGCAGCAGCTGGCCAAAGAGCTGGGTGTGGATGACGAGAGCAAATATGACGGCGAGCGCACTCCGTCCTGCATTGACGACAGCGCCGCCCATATGATCCGCGACAACAGCAAGTGTATCCTGTGCCGCCGCTGCTCGGCTGTCTGCGAGAAGGTCCAGGGTATCGGCGTTATCGGTCCCAATGAGCGCGGCTTTGCCACCTTTATCGGCTCTCCCTTTGAGATGGGCTTGGGAGAGACCAGCTGTGTGTCCTGCGGACAGTGTATCGCTGTCTGCCCCACCGGCGCTCTCCAGGAGAAATCCCAGATCGATGAGGTTCTTGCAGCCATCGCCGATCCGAAAAAGCATGTGATCGTGCAGACCGCTCCCGCCGTCCGGGCCGGGCTGGGTGAGGAATTCGGCTATCCCATCGGAACCAATGTGGAAGGCAAAATGGCCGCTGCCCTCCGGCGGATCGGCTTTGACAAGGTATTTGACACAAACTTCAGCGCTGACCTTACCATTATGGAGGAAGCTCATGAATTCGTTGACCGGGTTCAGAACGGCGGTGTTCTTCCCATGATCACCTCCTGTTCTCCCGGATGGATCAAGTACTGCGAGCACTATTTCCCGGATATGACCGACAATCTCTCCACCTGTAAATCTCCTCAGCAGATGTTCGGCGCTATTGCCAAATCCTATTACGCTGAGAAGGCGGGACTTGCACCGGAAGATATTGTGTCCGTGTCCATCATGCCCTGTACGGCAAAGAAGTTTGAGGTACAGCGTCCCGACCAGGCGGCCAACGGCGTTCCGGATGTGGATATTTCCCTGACCACCCGTGAGCTTGCCCGGATGATCAAACGTGTGGGCCTTAAGTTCACGGAGCTGCCGGACGAAAAGTTTGACGCTCCCTTAGGCCTTGGCACCGGTGCGGCCGTGATCTTCGGCACTACCGGCGGCGTTATGGAGGCCGCACTGCGCACGGCAGTGGAGACTCTGACCGGCGAGGAGCTGGCAAGCCTTGACTTTACGGATGTACGCGGCATGGAAGGCATCAAGGAAGCAACCTACAATGTGGCCGGCATGGATGTGAAGGTGGCTGTGGCCTCCGGCCTGGGCAATGCCAGAAAACTTTTAAATAAGGTAAAATCCGGCGAAGCCAATTATCACTTTATCGAGATCATGGGATGTCCCGGCGGATGTATCAACGGCGGCGGCCAGCCCCAGCAGCCGGGCTATGTGCGCAATACGGTGGATATCCGTGCTATGCGGGCCAAGGTTTTATATGACTCCGACAAGGACAACCCGATCCGCAAGTCCCACGAGAATCCGGCGATCATTGAGCTTTATGACACATATCTCGGGAAGCCGGGAAGCTCCAAGGCTCACCATCTGCTGCATACCACCTATGTAAAGCGCAAAATTAACGAGATCTGATTCAGCAAAAGCCCCCGCCGGCAGAACCCGGCAGGGGCTTTTTCATAACATAATTTCTGCTTAGCTAATGTATTTTTTCAGTGCTTCCACCTTGTCCAGCCGCTCCCAGGGCAGATCCAGATCGGTTCTTCCGAAATGGCCGTAAGCTGCTGTCTGCCGGTAGATCGGTCTTCTCAAATCCAGCATCTTGATGATACCTGCCGGACGCAGATCAAAGTTCTCCCGAATGATCTCCACCAGCCGTTCATTGCTCACCTTTCCGGTTCCGAAGGTATCCACCATGATGGAGGTGGGGTAAGCCACCCCGATAGCGTAAGAAAGCTGAATCTCGCATTTGTCTGCCAGTCCGGCTGCCACCAGGTTCTTTGCCGCATACCGGGCGGCATAGGCTGCGGAACGGTCCACCTTGGTGCAGTCCTTTCCCGAAAACGCGCCGCCGCCATGGCGGGCATAGCCGCCGTAGGTATCCACGATAATCTTTCTTCCGGTCAGGCCGCTGTCCCCGTGAGGTCCGCCGATAACAAAACGGCCGGTGGGATTCACAAAGAACTTAGTGTTTTCATCGATCATGTGAGCGGGCAGCACCTCATCAAAAATGTATTTTTTCACATCCCTATGAATCTGTTCCTGCTCCACATCCGGGTCATGCTGCGTGGAGAGGACCACTGCCTCCAGCCGGAGGGGCTTGCCATTCTCATCATACTCCACCGTCACCTGGCTCTTTCCATCCGGCCGCAGATAGGACAGGGTACCGTCTTTGCGCACCTTAGTCAGGCGGCGGGCCAGCTTGTGAGCCAGGGCAATGGGATAGGGCATGTACTCTTCCGTCTCATTACTGGCAAATCCGAACATCATTCCCTGATCACCGGCCCCGATAGCTGCCAGCTCACTGTCGCTCATCCGGTTCTCCTTTGCCTCAAGAGCCTTATCCACTCCCATGGCAATGTCTCCCGACTGCTCATCCAGCGCCACGATCACGCCGCAGGTATTGCCGTCAAACCCGTAATCCGCACAGTCATAGCCGATCTCCTTCACCGTATCCCGGACAAGCTTCTGGATATCCACATAGCCCTTGGTGGTGATCTCGCCCATCACCAGCACCAGACCGGTGGTGGTACAGGTCTCGCATGCCACACGGCTCATGGGATCCTGCTCCATCAGCGCGTCCAGCACTGCATCTGAAATGGCATCGCACATTTTATCCGGATGGCCTTCTGTCACTGACTCTGATGTAAAGAATAATTTTTCCACTGAATATTCCTCCTTTGAATCAAAAGCTCCTCACGGATTCCCGTCAGCCCGGAAATCCGGACAAAAGAAAAGTCCGAAGCAATCATACTGCGGACTTGATATCTTAGGCACATCAAATCCTCTTATTGCTCGATTTCTCGCTCAGGTTGGCACCTTCCAGACGCTCATGTAAGCATTCCGCCCGGGGTTGCCGTGACTTCACAGATCCTTTGTATCTCCATCACTCTGAATAAGGGATATTACGTACTTTTCAATTGTTATTGTCTGTTACGGAATCTATACTATCAGATTCTTGTTCCGGTGTCAAGAAGAGCTTTAACATTTCCTGGTCCTCGGCCGAATCTCCGGCGGCAGCGGCCTCCTTAAGGGAGATCCCCAGCCATTCACAGATCATCCGGATGCCATTTTCCTTTCTTGCCTGGGATGCCACAATCTGAAGACAGTTTTTTTCCCGGATCCATCGTATTTCTTTTGGGGATGCAGGCTTTAAGGACAAGAAAAGCCGTTCTTCCTCATCCTCTCTCCACGGCCTGCCGTGCGGTCGGAGCAGGGTCAGCTTGTACAAGTCTCCTCCCTTTTGGTAGGTAAGCAACCGGAATCCGTATTCCTTTTCCAGTGCTTTCACCTGAGATAAATATCTGCTATCTATGGGATAGACATGCTGCCGGCTCTGATCCTTATTCCGCCAAAACATGTGGGCTCCGCCTGCAAATACGCCGCCGTCAAACAGCTGCCATATTTTCTTACAGCGCCTTCTGGCATCCTCAAAAGGCAGGGTGGTGGCAAAAAAGAGCTTGGTCTTCTCCTCTGCCAAGGTCCTTATTGTCTGTAATATACCTTCCTCCTCTGTCTCGTTTCTGCATGGCATCAGGGTTCCTTCAATGTCCAAAAACACTGCCTTCACCCGTCCGGGAATCCGAAAAACCGGATACGGGCCGAACAAAATCTCATTTGTCCAGTGGTTTCTTCCTCCATATGCCAGATAGCAGGAGCACCTTACGCGCCCACATTCCCGCTTCCCCTTATCTTCTCTTCTCTGCCCGCTCTCCTGACCATACCAGCTTCCCTCCATCGTTTTCCCTATGTTGCAGACGCGCCACTTCCCGTCACTCTCCACAAACATCCGCTGTCGGCACTGAGCCGGGTCGGCATACACCGTCAGAAGCTCCCTCCAAAAGAAAGGATCGATTTTCAAAAACTCCTGCCGCTCCGCCTCTGTATACGGACGCCTTAAACCGTCCATTTTGTTGACCCACAGATAAATATCCCGGGGCAAAAGCTTTCGCAGCCGCCGTAGCCTGGGGATATTTTCCGGGACTCCCACCGAGCCGGCGCAAAGAGAGATTCCCGCCTCCCAAAGCCTTTTGCATTTCTCTGCAAATTCCTCTTCCTCCACCATCTCCGGATGAAAGGTCGCCCAGAGACGCAGCTTTCCCACCCTTCCTCCTGACTGTCGGAAATGACTGCAAAAATCCTCCGGGGAAAAGCTTAGGTTTGTCTGTGCCCCCACCGCGTCCATCCACGCCGCCCTGCTGGCCCGGGCCATTCCTTCCAGGTACCAGGGATGAATCAGGGCCTCCCCATAGGGCGCCACCATCAGAGCTTTGTACTGCCTCCGGGGATTTTCTCCCACCAGGCTGTCAACAAACCGTAACCAGCGCTCCCTGTCCTCCTGTAATTCTATCTCCGAAGCCCGGCGCTTGGAGAAAGGACAATAGCTGCAGCGATAATTACAGCTTTTAAGGCTGCCCCGATACAGAACCACCGGCCGGCTCATAGGCTTCCTCCCATTCTCTCATTTTTCTGTTTATCTCCCCGGATGCCAGCATGGGCCCCAGATAATCGGACAGCCCCATTCCCAGCTCCGTCAGCGATAAAAAGGCTTCCCGGAAAACCTCCACAAATCCCTTTTCCTGCCACTCTGTCAGCAAGGGAAAGTCCTGAAACACCGAGGAGCCAAAAAGCTCTTTGTACCGCAAAAGCCCCACCCCCGGACGAATAAGCAGATGGCGAATCACATAGCGCCGCCTCTGCTCCTCCCCGGAAAGGATGATTCCATGGGTTATGGCAGAAAAATCTTTAGTGCCTTCAAATTTATTCAGCTGGGCCAGACAGCTCTGACTGCTGATATGGTAGGGTGTACAAAAATGAAGATTTCCCACATAGCTTCGCCCCCCGCAGCCCAAGGCCAGGGATGTGCCAAAGCCACATTCCGAGAAGCTTCTCTCCCATTTCTCTGGATCCTTCCCAGAACGGCGAACAAACCTTCTCATGGAATCCTGCCGAAACCCCTGAGAGCGTAAAAAAGCAGACATTTCCCGGTACTGTTCATAAGCAGCCTCCGGCTCCGGCGCCACCCCTTTTTCTATCAGCCCGGCCCCGTGCCTTACATACAGGGGATACAGAAAAATCTCATCCACCCCAAAATCCACTGCCTCCTTAAGGGAAGCGCGGATGGAATCCACCGTCTGCCCCGGAATCCCGTAGATAAAGTCCACATTCACACAGGGAAAATCCATGGACATCAAAAGCTCTAAGGCCTTCCTGGCCTGCCCTGCCCCATGATTTCTTCGCAGGGTTTTAAGCTCCTCATCGTGAAAGCTCTGGATCCCCATGCTGACTCTGGTCACCCTGGCCTCTTTAAGAATTTCAAGCTTCCCCCTCTCCGTCTGGTTGGGGGCCGTCTCAATACCGATTTCCCGCCCCTTTTCCACGGAAAAGCAGGTGTTTGCCAGGGCAAACATCCTTTCCAGATTTCTCTCCGACAAAAGAAGCGGAGTTCCTCCCCCTATGGTAAATTCCGCAAATTCCGTTCCGTGGGGCTTTAAAATCTCCCGGTACTGGCGGCTCTGGCGTTCCACCGCGTCCAGATACCGGTCCATATCCTCCTCCCCCTGCCCGGTCACTGAAAAAAGGTTGCAGTACCCGCATTTTCTCTCACAGAAGGGAATGTGCAGATACAGACCATGTCCCCCTCCTGCCAAAAATCCGGCATACTCCTTTAAGGAAATTCCTGTAAGAGGACGGTATGCAGTCTTATGGGGATAACTATACATATACTGTACATAAGGATTCATCGATAAAACCTCCGGTTCCAATGGAAACGTTACAAATAGAAATGCTTATAGGGAACCGTGTTTACCACCGGATGATTGATCCCGTGAAACTGGCAGTCATCCTCCCCGTAGCAGGTTCCATGGTCCGAACAGCAGATGACAAAACCGCCGCCGCGCAGCTCCTTCCACTTATCAAACAGCCGTCCCAGCTCCCCGTCCACATACCTGAGAGCCGCTCTATGACTGTCCAGACTGTCATAGCGTGCTCCATCCAGGTAAAAATAATTAGGATAATGGATGGCGTCCACATTCAGGTAGAGAAATATTTTTCTGTCCGCGTCTGCCCCGGAAAGCTTCTTTAAAATAAAATCCACCTGATTCGTTGTACTTTCCTTTACCGGACAGGCGAAGGACGGATTCCAATAGCTTTTCTGAAAATATCCGGGAAACACCTTCCCCAGATCCGAGCGCCTGTCAAAAAATGACACGCCTCCCACACACCAGGTATCATAGCCTTCCCTTTCAAGGCCCTCCATAATGGTACTGCCCGAAAATCCAAAGGCCCCCTTAGGCGCCTGATTTCCCATACCAATCTGTCTGGGAAAAAACAGCATTTCCCGATCTGCCAGACTCTTGGCGTCAAACCGGCAGGGCAGAAAGCCTGCAAACATGGCATGGTGAGAGGGATATGTAAAATTTCCCGGAGCCTGCCGTTTCTCCCAGGAACCGTATCGGTTTAAAACAGGTGTTGTTTTCTCCCTCTCCTCCCAAACTGCCGCATCATACCGCAGGGTATCCAGACAGATAAACAAGATATCCCTGCTTCCCACCACCTGCCCCATGTCCACAGAAGGCTCCTCCCCCTTTCCCCCTGCAAAAAGTCGGGACGGCACCTCCCCCCTTGTACTACCCTTTTCCATTTTCATAGATTACCTCTTTCATTCTCTCTGCCTGATGCCTGTAAATCCGGTTCTCGTGATAAATATCCTGATAAATCAGATCACCCTGAGCATTCATCTCAATCACCCGGGGCTTTAAGCTGCCCCTTTCCAGCAAAATATCGATTCCTCCCCCGTAAAGTCCGTCCCAGCAGCTCATGGCCTGGGTGCACACCCGCTCCACCTGATCGATCACCGCCGCCGGCAATCCAAGCTGTCCAAGCTCCGTTGGATGATTATTCAGGTGAAGGTTGGTAACCGGCCCTCTTGAAAGCCTTCCCAGACAGAAATCCATCTTTCCCCCCTGAACCACTGCCCGCAGATCATAGGAAAAGCCCTGATGCTCTGCCTTGGCATACCACCGCTCTACCACACAATCCAATTTTAGCAAGCAGTTTAAAAGCCGGAATACCTGCCCTCTCTCCGAAAACCGTCTTAGCTTTTTGGTGTTGACCAGCCTTCGCTCCCCCGCCCCGGTCTCATATTCCAAAGCACAGGTGTACAAAACCATCTGCCCGGATCCTGGATGCCAGCGAAAGGCTCCGATTCCCGCCGCCCCGGAACCATAAACCGGCTTTATAAATACCTGATACATCCTGCGGTCTGCCATCTGTTCCAAAAGCTGCTCCGCATTTTTAACAGGCTCCCCCGGCCTTTCCCCCTCAAGGGCTTCAGTTACCGGCACGCCGGCCTCTGTAAGCCTTGCCTTGCATGCCCTTTTATCCAACAATGCAATAATATCATCAGGATGATTGAAAAAAACTATATCCTGCCCCTTGGCCATGGAGGACAGCTCCTTAAGCCGGGCTCTGTAATCCCCGGCCAGCTCCCCAAGCTGTCCCAAAAAACAGCTGTCCCACAAGGGAGGATCAATCTTCAAAAAAATATCCCCTGCCGGGAAATGCTCCCTCCACCCGCTCCAATCCAAAAACAGGACATGCAGCCCGGCTTTTTCTGCTGCATGTCCCAGATAAATGGTTCGCTTGGTGTCAGGGTTCCCTAAAAGAACCGCCTGCCTCACTCTGTCAGCATGGCATTCATATAAATCTCGCCACGATAATTGTCCGGCTCATTGGGGTCGGAAGCATCCACAGAGATGGGAAGAGCCTCAAGCTTTTTCACCATCTTCTCTGACATATAATGGTAGTGGATATCCAGGGTATGGATATTGTCAAAGGAGGGAAGCTTTTCAAGAAGAAGCTCGCCTGCCTTGTCGGTCAATGTGCCGCAGGACAGATCAAGAGTATGGATCTGCTTCATAAATTTGCTCTCCAGCACCACTTCGGCCAGTTCATCCTGAATCTCGCTGTCTGCAATGCCCAGATACTCCAGCTGCGGAAAATCTGCATTTGCCAGAAATGTCCGGATGGTCTCTGAATCCCCGTCAAATCCATAATAATCGCTGCCGATATAGAGAAGCAGCTTTTTAAGCCTTGGCAGCTTTGCCCGGCCGATCTCCTCCAGAATCCTTGTGGGAAGTCCGCCGCAAATAATGGTAAGGGCCTCCAGCCCCTCATGGCGAATGTCCCCCAGATCCAAATCCGTGCTGCCCTTGATGGTCAGCTCCTTTAGTTCCGGCAGGGCTGCCCACAGCTTCCCATAATCCCCCTGAAGAATCCAGGATACCTCACACTCCTCAAAATCCATATCGCCGATAAATAACTTCTTGATGTGGGAAAAGCGTTTTTTGTTGGCAATGATTCCGTCAATAATGGGCTGGCAGCTCTCCTCATAGGGGCCTCCCCAGCTGCCGATGACCACCTCCGTCAACCCGGCAAACTCGGGATCTGCCAAAATATCTTCCACCATTGTGGCGGCACCCTTATTCTCCTCCTCATATTGGCCATAATCATATAAATATGTTTTCGTCTCTGCCATGTACCAATCCTCCTTTTATGTTTCCTACAGCTTGGAATACCCATAGGCGTTGACTAAGGCATCCAGCTTCTGGCCGCTCTTGCACAGAGGGCATTCCCGGTAATCATAATCCACATAGTCCGGAACATCCTTCTTGCCGAACACGGAGTGAACCGGCACGCCGCTCACCTGCTGAACCGCGCTGAAAATAGCTGACACTCCCTGAAGCTTTCCTCCGTAATACTGAACGCTCTCAATGGCCTTGACCACGGAAAACCCGGTGGTTACGGTGGCCATCAGAATGATCACATGCTTATCCCGGATCATGGGAACAATGTTGTCCCGAAAAATAATCTGGCTGTTATTGTTGAACTCCGGCCGCACAATGTATATGGTTTTATGCATGTTCTTGGAAAGGACGCCGCTTCTTGTCAGCTCCTCGGACAAAAAGGCTCCGATCACCTCGGTCCCCTCCATACACACGATCGTATCTACCACCATGCCGTACAGATATGTTCCCATCATTCCCTTGGCCACGTCCTGGGCCTCGCTGGCTCTGGTCTTTAAAGTAGTCATATCCAGATAATAATTGATGTGGGAATGATTGGTGGCAAAATGGCCCGGTGTGACCTTAAGAGCTGCATTGGTTCCTACTGTGTGAATCTTTTTGTACCTGGTCTCCATAGTAATCCCCCTCTTCTTTAAATAAGAATCCTCTGTTGCTTTGCTCTTATTATACTGGAAAGATGGGAAATGCACAAGTGTGAAAAAGTTGTGTTTCACGGTAAATGGAAGCCTTTGTAAAATCTGGGAGGGCCGCCTTGGAAGAGGGGAGAAAAGCTTGTGATTTCCGTGTGTTGTAACTACTGATCCGATTTTTTATTTATGTTTTCGGTTTCTTCCACGATGTAGATAGGGCGGTCTTTTAGTTCGTTGAACAGGATTCCGATGTACTCGCCGATGATGCCGATGATAAGAAAGAGCACCGCAAACATGAAGCAGTTGAGAATTACGATGGTTGCATAGCCGCTGGGGGCTCCCTGGCGGGTGCACAGGGTGTACACCATCACCACTATTCCCATGAGGGCCGCCATGCCTCCTGCGTAGATTCCCAGCTTTAAGGGCAGGTTGGAAAAGCACAGGATCGTATTGATGGAGAAGGCAAACAGCTTGCGGATACTGTATTTGCTCTCCCCCGCCGCCCGCTCTCTGGCCTCGTAAAAGATGGTGGCTCTCTTAAAGCCGATGTTCTGCACATAGCCCCTTAAGAAGCGGACCTTTTCCCGATAATTTCTCCGCAGCACCTCTGCTGCCTGCCGGGAAATGGCAAAAAAGTCAGAGGCATTTGGCTCAAATTTCACATCGGACAGGGTATTAATCAGCCGGTAAAAGGCAGAGGAGGTGATATTTTTTACCACCCCTGCTGAATGGTTGCGGGTGCGGGCCATGGTGACAATCCCGCATCCCTCCTCCAGCTTTTTTACAATTTCAGGCAGACATGCCACCGGATGCTGCAGATCCGCGTCCATGCACACGATCCCGTCTCCGGCCGCATAGTCAATCCCTGCAATCATAGCCGCCTCGTGGCCGAAGTTGCGGGAAAATCCCACCACCTTCACGTGATCATCCCGGGCCGCTAACTCCTTTAAGATTTCCGGGCTGCCGTCCCGGCTTCCGTCATTGACAAACAAGAGCTCATAATCCCAGGAAAGCCCGTCCAGAACCGGCTTTGCCGCCTGGTAAAACATAGGCAAAGCCTGCTCTTCATTATATACGGACACAACTACTGACAATACCTTTCCCATTTCCTTCTCCATTTCCGCCACCCCATAATTGTCACTCATCAAACACCTGAATCCGGGCGGTGGAGTGGGAGGGCACCCGCTTCTCCTCAGGCGGCATCTTCATATAGTCCCCGTAAATCCAGGTCAGCACCTCATGCCAGTGGCTCGGAACCATCAGCTTTGTGTCGCAAAAAGCCATGTCCTCCACCTGGCTGCACCATTCCTTTTGCAAGGTCACATACAAATAATCCGGCTGATAATTGCTGTAATACCGCAGACTGCTCTTGCACCTTCTGTCCTTTAAGGCCACCATACGCTGAAGATAAAATAAAAACTTCATAGGAATCAGCCGCCCCAGGGTGGAGAGACCTCCCACCGCCAGCTTGTGAAACAGGCTGTATTTTCCAAAGTCCAGATGATATCGGTGTCCCATTGCCATGCCGTAAACAGTTTTGTGAAGCAACAGGGTGAGCATGGAACAAAGCTTGTTCTGGGGCAGCACGTCAATGGTAAACAGATCCACCCACAGATGATTCATTTTTTCTTCATAGTACCTGGTCTCCCGGGATGGCTCATGGATCCGGCTGTTCTTATAGTAGATCCGGGCCGTAAAGTCGAAAAACGCCTTTCCCTTCTGAAAATCCCAGGGCATCAAAAGCTCCATGGTGTCCGGCAGCTCCCGCCGCGCCACTTTTATAAATGCCTCATAATTCTTTCTGGTAAATGCCACATCCGCATCGTCATCCCAGGGAATAAAGCCCTGGTGGCGGACAGCCCCCAAAAGGGTTCCTGCATCCAGCATATATTGGATCTTATATTTCCGGCAGATCCGGTCAATTTCCTTTAAAATCATTAAATTGATCTGATGTGCTTTGGTAAGATTATATTCCATTTTCCCGTCCTTTTTTGCTGCTCTTCTCATTTTCCTGTACTCTTATCTGCTGCCTGACGAATCACCCGGGCCATGTCATCAATCATGGCATCGGTCATTCCCGGATATACGCCCACCCAGAAGGTATCCTCCATAATCCGGTCCGTCACATGGAGATCACCCACCACCCGGTATCCCTGTCTCCGGGCGCGCATCTGGTCAAAGCAGGGATGGCGTGTCAGATTGCCGGCAAACAGCATCCGGGTCTGAATCCCTTGTTTCTCAATATATTGAACCATCTCATTCCGGCTTATGCCCTCTCTGCAGGTGATGAGAAAACCAAACCAGCTGGGACGGGAGTTTTTACACGGCTCCGGCAGAATCAGTCTGTCCGAAAGGTCCGAAAGGGCAGCTCTCAAGCGGTCAAAATTGTGGCGCCGGCGCTCTACAAATCCCGGGAACTTGTCTAGCTGGGCGCAGCCGATGGATGCCTGCAGATCCGTGGCCTTTAAATTGTACCCAAAGTGAGAGTATACATATTTATGATCATACCCCAAGGGCAGCTCCCCGTACTGGCGGTCAAATCGGTGATGGCAGGTATTGTCCATGCCGGACGGACAGGAGCAGTCTCTCCCCCAGTCCCTAAAGGAACGGATAATTTTGTGAAGCAAACCGTTATTGGTGTACACGGCGCCCCCCTCTCCCATAGTCATGTGGTGAGGCGGATAAAAGCTGGATGTGCCGATATCCCCCACTGTGCCGGTAAAGTATTCCTTTCCGTCCAGCCTATAGCGGCTTCCCAGAGCGTCACAGTTATCCTCCACCAGCCACAGCCCGTGACGGTCGCAAAAATCCTTCACTGCCTTTAAGTCAAAGGGATTTCCCAGAGTGTGAGCAATCATTACTGCCTTTGTCCGGTCTGAAAAGGCCTCCTCCAGCTGTCTCACATCGATATTGTACTGAGGGATCGTCACGTCCACAAACACCGGCACCGCACCGTACTGAATCATGGGAGTGACCGTGGTGGGAAAGCCTGCGGCCACTGTGATCACCTCATCTCCGGGCAGGATCTGGCGCTCTTTAAGAAGAGGAGAAGTGAGAGCCATAAAGGCATTTAAATTGGCAGAGGAGCCGGAATTAACCAGGGAGCAATGATTCACTCCCAGATACTCGGCCAGCCTCCTCTCAAACTCCTCCGTATATCGGCCTGAGGTCAGCCAGAATTCCAGAGCGCTGTCCACTAAGTTGACCATCTCTCTGTCATCGTACACCCTGGATGCATAGGGGATCCGGTCTCCGGTCTCATAGTTTTTTTTGCTGTCCCGATGATATTTTTTATAATAATCTGCCACAAGCTCCAAAATCTCCTGCTTCGCCTGCTGCTGCGTCTTTTCCATGAATCCTCTCTCCTCTCTTCCTCTTTCAGTCCCCAAAATACCCGCGGATCTGCCGATCCGTCACCGGTCTCATATCCTGACCCTCCAGATAGGCCTTTGACCACTCCACCGTCTTTTGAAGGGCTTCCCCGATATGCCAGCAGGGTGTCCATCCAAAGGTCTGCTTCAATTTGGAACAATCCAGCTTCAAAAAGTTCGCCTCATGGGGGCCTCCGTCATGGCGGTTGACCCATCTGGCCTCCGGCCCCCACAGCTCACAGAACATGGTCACCAGCCGGCCGGTGGTCACACAGTCGCAATCATCCGGCCCCACGTTATAATATCCCTGAAACGCGGGGTTTTCATACTGCCTCTGCATGATTTCCAGATAGGCAAAAAGGGGCTCCAGCACATGCTGAAAGGGGCGGGTGGAATAGGGATTGCGCACCACAATCTCCTTTTTCGCCGCCTGGGCCCGCACACAGTCCGGGATAATCCGGTCATTGGCAAAATCCCCTCCGCCAATCACATTTCCCGCCCGGGCCGTGGACACCGCGCAGCGGCCATCCCCGAAGAATGCCTTCTGGTAGCTGTGGGTCACCAGCTCGGAACAGGACTTGCTGTTGGAGTAAGGGTCATACCCGTCTAAAGGATCGCACTCCCGGTATCCGTATTCCCACTCCCGGTTCTCATAAACCTTGTCTGTAGTCACATTCAAAAGTGATTTGACAGAAGGACACAGACGGGCACACTCTAAAAGATTCACCGTGCCCATCACATTGGTCTCATAGGTATATACCGGCTTCTGGTAGGAATCCCGAACAATGGGCTGCGCCGCCAGATGGATCACAATCTCCGGCTGTACCCGCTCAAAAGTCTGCCGCAGCTGTTCTAGCTGCCGGATATCCCCCTCCACCGAATCCATCTCCGCCTCCATGCCCAGTATGTGAAACAGGGCCGGATCCGTGGGCGGCTTTAGAGAATAGCCGGTCACCTGGGCCCCTGCCAGCAAAAGAATCCGGCACAGCCAGCTTCCCTTAAAGCCCGTGTGCCCGGTTACCAGCACTCTTTTACCCTGATAAAATTCTCTGCATGCTTCCAAATCGTACATTGTTATTCTCCTGTCTCTCTCTACTCTGCCCATATCTTCCACGGAGCTTCCCCTGACTGCCACATTTTCTCCAGAAGCTGCATTTCCCGCTGGGTATCCATACACTGCCAGAAGCCCTCATGGAAAAAGGACATAAGCTGGCCTTCGGATACCAGACGCTGCATAGGCTCCCGCTCAAACACCGTGGTATCGTCCTTAAGATAAGAAAAAATCTCCGGATTCATCATCATAAATCCGCCGTTGATCACCGCTCCGTCCGTGGAGGATTTTTCCCGAAAGGCCCGGATCACGTGATCCTCCCCGATGTCCAGCACGCCCTTCTGCTGTCCGATGTTCACCGTGGTGATGGTGGCAGTCCTTCCATGGCTCTTATGAAATCTGACCAGCTCCTTTAAATCCACCGTACACACGGCATCCCCATAGGTCAGCATAAATGGCTCATCCCCGATGTAGGGCTGAATCCGTTTTACCCGCCCGCCGGTCATGGTGTGAAGTCCTGTGTCCACTAACGTGACCCGCCAGGGCTCTGAATAGTTGTTGTGCACCTCCATCTTGTTGTTAGCCAGATCAAAGGTCACATCCGACATGTGAAGAAAATAATCCGCAAAAAATTCCTTCACCACATACTGCTTATAGCCCAGGCAAATGATAAAATCGTGGAATCCGAATTCCGAATAATATTTCATAATATGCCACAAAATAGGCCTTCCGCCGATTTCAATCATGGGCTTTGGCTTTAAATGGCTCTCCTCGCTGATCCTTGTCCCCAAACCGCCTGCCAGAATCACTACCTTCATTTCCTGCTCTCCTCTGCTTTTATTTCTCTTCCGTTTTCGGATAACTGCCGTCACTGCCTTCCGAACACATTCCAGCCGTTTTCCTTTAGAATCGTCAGCGCGCTGCGGACCTTGGCGCCGCTGTCCGGCCGGCTGCGCCGGTAATCAAAGGTCTCTCTCAGCACCTGATCATCCACCGTCTCAAACTGAACGGCCACCGCCTCAATCCTTTTTCCGTAGGCTTCCCGGTCAGGCGCCTTTTTTATCTCCACATAGTCCGTGTACCCGTGGCCGGCCAAAAGAATCAGACAAAAGCCTGCCATCAGCACCCGGCCTGCAATCCTCTCAGGCCTCTTCTTTGTGTCAAACGCCCGCCAGGTCATGGCAAAGGTCAGAATAATCCCAAGAAGCCCGGCCTGATACTGCAAAGCATACCGGGAGCTCATTCCGTAATTTTCATTGACAAAAATATACCGGGATATGAGCACAATCCCATGACTGCCTGCTCCTGAAAAAAGCAGCATCAAAGGCATAAGTGTACGCCGGTACAGGTTAAACCGAATGTTCAGCCAAAAGGCCCCCAGATATCCGGCTGCCACAACCATCCCCAACAAATAAACAGCACTGTCGCGGATTCTTCCCTGCTCCATCCAGCCGGTAATCGTCTCTCCTCCCACCACCATGGATGCCAGTGATTTTAAAAGAAACCGGGGGAAAAATCCCGGCGCTCCCGCAAAAAGCTCTGCCAGTCCCACATCCGCGGCCCCCGCATGGTCCTCAACCGCATAGGAATTGCTCCACATATAAAGGAGCAGGCAAAGCAGGGTGACAAAAGATATTGTAATCCATAGCCTGCCGTCCTTCTTCCCTTCCAAGCGTCCAAGCAGCCATGCCCCGCCGCAGGCCAAAAATACCACAACAGAATAGACCGCACAGTAGGGGCCGGCAATCCCAAGAGTGAGTATGGCCGGCATAGCCAAAAGAAGCCCCCGGCTATGGCGTCCCTCCTGCCCGTAAGCCGCCCGGTCAATGAGAAGGTAATGGCTGTAAAAGCCGGCAAAGGCCAGAAAATGCGCCCAACCGGTTCCGTTGGTCATCATCTCCCATTTGTTTAGCCCGAACAGAATAAACATCAGAAACAGGAACCATCCGCCGCCGACCCTCTGCTTTCGGCACCAGGCCCCCAGCACCAGGCCGGAAAGTCCCAGCCCCAGAATACCAAGAGCCATGTCAAAGGTAGTACTGTATCCGAAAAAGGTCACATTGATGATTCTGCTTAAGTAATTGACCGGAATCCTGGTCAGCACATCCGGCACAAAAAATTTTCGGGGATTTAACACATCCGGCAGATAGGTATTTACCAGACGGATATAATCCGTATATACAATATCGCAGGTAGCCTCCTTGACATACCAGAGGCACAAAAGCATCCCCAAAACAGGCAGCCCCCGGTAGATGAATCTTTGCCGGTTTTGATTGTCAGTCTTATCCATACTCCTTATTTTCCGTGATGATAACACAGATTTCCTCTTTCTTCAACTGTTTTAGTCTGCCCTTAAGGTCAGCAGAACGGCCAGGCGATCCTTTCCCCGCTGTTCCTGGGCCTCGGGCACATAAAAATTGGTTTCTATCTTAAGCGTCACCCGCTCATAGGGATGCAGCTGAATCGAAATATCCTTTTGATTCTCATCAAACTCAAGATAATGGGAGGCCTCTCCGTTCACATAGACAGTCAGCCACTGATCCGGCGTCAGATCCCGGGGATAGAAAAAGCTCATCTCCACCTTGCCGGTTTCTCCGGCCATCAGACGGATCTCTGCCCGCTCGTCCATCCACCCGTCCCGGTAATAGCCGTAATTGCTTGTGCACCGAATACTGCGGACCACCTCTGTAATATCCCGGAACCGGTTAAATTCTGGCTCCTCCTGGAGAATCAGCACATTCTCCGTCACCAGCCCTGCTTTCCAGATATCGCCGATGTGGACCACCCGGGTATTCTCCGCCCTGCGATTTGGATCAAAAACCTTGAAAAAGGTATCTGCAGTAAAATCACTCATCTCATACTGATTTCCCACAATATAGATGGTCTTTCCAAAAATCCCGTCCCCGTAGGTCCCATAGGTCTCCTCCGCCAGAGAATTGTACCGCTGCTGATCCGGCCAGAAATAAAGGTTGGGATACATTTGCCGGTAATAGAGCTCCACCGGAGCCATAGCAAGCAAATAGGCAGTCACCACCAATAGATAAGGCACTGCGTGAAGCAGCTGCCCCTTTTTCATCAACAGATCCGTGATCACTCCATACATCCAGGACAAAAAGAGCAAAGCTGCTGTGTAGGACACATAAATCCACCGCATCTCCACACGGATCGTCACGCTGGAGCAGGCAATACAGCCTCCGATAAAGCCCACAAACAGCACACAGGTCTGCCAGATCCTTGGCTGTCTGATCTTATGCCGCACCAGATTTATGACAAAAGCGCCCACCATTGTCAGAAGCAGCACATCGGCAGCCGCCACCAAAAGAAGAATCCACATGGGCGACTGGCGGAAGTTCTGGCCGTTTAAGTGCTCCGGCCCTGCATTGATTCCAAACAGATAGGCAATCTGGCTGAGCCCGTACCGTACTGCTGTCTTTACAGACCAGGTATCCGCCACGTTGGTTCCGCCGGTTCCCGCCGGCATCAGGCCGCCGATTGTCAGATACCGGATAAGCTGCACCACACCAAAGCTGGCAGCCGGCCACAGCCACATTTTTATATCTCTGGACCTGTGAAACAAAAGTACCATAAAAAACAGAGGAAGCAGCACCATGTACCGCTCATGGACAAAGCACACTCCTGCATACAACAGGCAGGCTGCCACAAAGCATTTTGCCTGCGCTCTTCCCTCCCCGTTAAGGTATTTGCAAAGCTGGTACAAAATCCCCAGGGCCATCCACAAAGCCATGGTCTCCATAAGCCCATAAAGCTGTCCGATCTGATAATAGGCCATTCTGGAAAGGATAAACCCGATTGCCACCATAGCCCCCATATAGGCCGAATGGCTGAAATGACGGGCCATCCGGTACAAGGTAAAGGCCACTCCGATATTCAGCAGAATATTGAAGGGAACAATCAGTCCAATATGGTTTCCAATCAGCGCCAGCTCCAGCCAGGCGGCCAGATAATACAGGAATCGAAAGCGGGTGCTGCCTATCGGAAATACAAACTGAAAAAAGGACTGCTCCCCATAACAGGACCACAAATACAAATCATCCATGTAAAGTCCACTGATCTCCATCCCCTGATTGACCCAAAAGCCAAGACTTATCAATATAAATAACACAATCAGGTCTGTTTTCCATCTCAGCAAAATCTTCGTCTCTTTTTCCATTTCCCTCACTCCCCGGCACTTTCTAAAGCAGCGCGGACACAACCATCTTGTCCGTCCGAACGACTACAATTTTTAAGGATGCTGGATATATTTTTCGTCAAACACAGCAAGCTCTGTCTCTATTCTGTCCATATGATGTCCCTCACGCTCCCCGCACACACTGATTATCAGGTTTCCGTTTTCATCCCGCACATCATACAGCCAGCCCTCCTCAATCAGCGTCCGTATAATCTGATAGATTCTCACGCTGCTGTCCACATACTCCTTTTCCATATACAGATAATCCACATCCGCGTATTGCAGATACTTAAGGAAATTGGAGCTGTCAGCAACCACCTCCGGATTGCCCCAGTATCCGGACACATCCACGTAGGACTGAACCCAGCAGGGAAAGGACAGCACCCCGGGATGCTCCCCTAAGGCAATCACCCGGTTTTTGGGATTGGAAGCAAATATATCCCATATGGCCGCGCTTCCCTGAGCGGACCGTTTTTCCCGCTCCGCCTCCACATGAGAAACATATCCTTTATTGACCGGATGAAGTCCGCCGTTTCCCAATGTCCAGGCCCAGTTTGTCAGCCCGCACAGGATCACACCGTAAAGCCACGCAGGCATCAGCGTTGCTATTGCTATTTTCCGTAAATCCCGGCCTTTTGCACGGTCTATCCAGATGCAGCCGGCCAGGATGATGACTCCGTAGGTAAGCATGTAATAGTTGCCGTCAATCTGGGACAAGGAATGGAGGCTGATTAGATCAATCAGCAGCAAGGCTGACAGAAGCATAGCCAAAAAAGACATTCCCTCCCCAGGCTCCCGGGACCTCCTTTTTCCGATCCGAACACTGCCGGCCACGCTTGCAAGGGCCAGAGGCAAAATGCCTCCCCAGGCAATAATCACGTGAGCCATGTCCTCTCCCTGAGGATTTAGAAAAATCCCGTAAAGGCGGCAAAGGAGAAGCCTCGCCTGCTCCCTGACAGGCATGTCTCTTCCCGCCGCGGGAAACCCGGATGCGTAAAAGGGATATTTCACCTGAAAGCCGATTTTCTGGAAAACCTGATAAAATATGGAAGTTACCGGCACCCCTGTCAAATACAGGGTTCTCCCCCATATGCCAGCCCAGGCGAGAACAGACAATATTAGAAACAGCCAGAAGGGCTGACTCTTTTTTTCCCTTTTTTCCTCTTTTGCCCGCTCCCTGTCTCTCCATCGGTCCAAAAGCAGCCAAAACATGGTCATACCCACAATCGCTGTGGAAAATACCACGGCCGTTGGCTTCATTGCAAGGCTCACAAACCCTGCCGCCAGTCCCATGACCAGTTGGCCTTTATCCCTCTTCCTTCCATATCCAAGCACAGCCTGAATCATGAGAAGCTGGCAGAAAAACGTCATCATATCCGCCTTGGCCGTGCCCGCCATATTCATAATTCCCGGCACGGATGCCGCCAAAAAGGGCGCCCACAAGGCCCGCTCCTTCTCCACAAAGAGAGACGCTGTCTCATAGAGGGCCAGCAAAGCAAGACCGGCCACCCACAAATTCATGGACGTCACAAAGCTGTAGGAGTGCAAGCCTGCCAGAGGCAGAGACAATACCTCCCATCCCTTTGGGTACGTATAAACCACCCCCAGCGTTCCCAGGTTCTCATAAATCCCCCGGCCACTGTCCAGCATCACATGGGAGCGAACCCCATACCACAGGCTGTCAAAATCCACGGTGTGATTGAGCCTGCCTGCCTGAAGAAGCAAAAGGGCAAAGATCGCCGCCGTCATAGCCGCCCCTGCTGAGGATAAGGAAAAGGAAGGAGCATCCGTCCTGCTTACATTCTGTCTCCTTCTCCCAAAAAACTCTGCCGCCGCCAGACATCCGCCGCTTATAAAAACCCATACGCGTAGCATGAAAATACTGCCAAGCCCTGCCAGAGACAAAAGACAAAACACGGAAATTGTCAGAGAGGTCCCCAAAAGGAACTGCCAGCATAGGCTGATCCGCCGCTTTCTTCCCAGATACCTGCCAAGCAAAATCAGATAAACCACATAGCAGCCCGTAAACAAAACAGGGAGGAAAATCTCATGCAGCCAGCAGACTGCCGCCGCAATCCCGGCCACCGCCCAGAGGGGAATCCTTCCTTTGGCTCTCCTGAAAAGAAAAAAAAAGACCAGCCAGAGGCACAAAAGCTCCGCCATCATGAAATGATATTCCCTCTGGGCAATATGCCAGGACAGTACTCCGGTTCCCAGAATCTTCCACGCCGAGTAGCCGGTGAGCCCGGCAGTCAAAAACCCTGTCAGCCATAAAAAAGCTGTCCTTTGCCCTCTCATCTCCCTCACCGTTCCTTTCCTTCTGGAAGTTTTTTAGTTACTGCTCACATGAACCGGGACTCCATGCCACAGCCCTCTCTTCAATCGTAAGAATCATACGCCTTTTTATAAAAAAACATCCACAGCCTCGCCACAGGCCCCGGCCAGATTTTCCGGTACATGGCAAGCTCCTCCTTTGGACGGCGCTGATCCTGAATGCAGGCCTTCGTTGTGGCCTCACTGTGAATCCGGTAACATATAAGCGGCCTCTCCTCACATACAAACCGGCCTGGCTCTGCCGCCAGTCTCCACAGAGTATCCCAGTCCAGAGCAAACTTAAAGGAGGAATCAAAAAGGGGAGAGCCCAAAGCATTTTTGTTATAGGTGCAGGACGGACAGATCACCGGGTTTCCCCACATAAGCGCCGCCCGCTTTATCAGGGTCCGATCGGCAAGCCTTCGCAGACGCAAGGGTAAGCGCAGCAGCCGCTTTATGTCCAGCATCAGATTGTGTCTGCAGATTCTCCCGTTCTTTAAAAGGACGCAGTCCGTGGTAAAAACCGATGTGTCCGGGTACTTCTCCCAGCACTGCCGGACATGTTCTGCATAATCCCTGTGATAAACATCATCCTGATGAGCTATGGTAACCAGATCAGAATCTGCCATCTCATATGCAAAGTTCCAGTCCGCCTGAATATCACTCTCTCCCTGCCTCACATAATAGGGAAGCTCATATTTTTCCGCCAGCTTTTTAAGATACGGGCTTGGAGTGGATGTACATAAAATAACGGCCGCCCGGGTCGTCTGCTTTTTCAACGACCGGATACAGGATTCCAGATAAGTGGAATCCTTATATGCACAAATTGCAAAGGTATGTGTAAGCATTTTTCTTGCAAGCCTCCTCTCTATGAAGAGAAAAACCGCTCCTCCAGCAAAAGACACAGCACATGATAGACCGGAAGATGGAGCTCCTGAATCTTAAAGGTCTCATTCTCCGGCACAATCACAGCCACATCCGCTCTCTTTCCCAGACGGCCCCCGTCCTTCCCCGCAAGACCAATGACCGTCATCTTCTTCGCTTTGGCCACAGTCACCGCATAGTCCACGTTTTTGGCATTGCCCGAAGTGGATATTCCCAGAAATACATCTCCTGCCGCGCCGTATCCGCAGACCTGCTGGGCAAAGACCATATCTGCATCCACATCGTTGGCAAAGGCTGTGGACAATCCCGGATGTCCGTTTAAGGCAATGGCGGGAAGCCCTGCCTGAAGAGCCTCTGCCAGGACAGCGCCATGGTCTGCATCCTCCGCCTTCAGTCTCTCCTTAAGCTCTGCGTCCAGCTTGCGGCTCTTGACAAAGCCCTTCATCAGCTCTCCCACAATATGCTCTGCATCGGCGCAGCTGCCTCCGTTGCCCGCAATCAAAAGCTTCCCGCCGCCAGAAAAACATTCCTCCAAAATCCCATATGCAGCCAGAATGGAATCCCGAACCGCCTCCAGACACGGATAGCGTTTTATAAGTTCCTCCAAAAGCTGCTGCTGTCTGTCATTTAACATAATCTCTTTTTCTCCGTCCTCTCTCGGATCACCTGCCGCCATCTTCACCTTTAAGTATCGCACAGGCGGCGTCAGCAAGTGTTTCGGCGTAAAAATCATAGGGCAGTCGTCCCCCTTCTCCTGTTTTTATCCGGCCGTTCGTCCCTCTCCCATCAGCGCTTAAATCTGCCTGGCAGAGCCGGCCGTCCCTCATCTGGCCAATCAGCTCTCTGTGCACCCGGGCTCCGTAGCCGGTTCCCACCAGCACGGTTTTCACTCCATAGTTTCGGCCCGCCTCCATATCGATCAGCTTGTCCCCGATCATCCAGGAATGAGCCTTATCCACATCAAAATATCTCTCTGCCTGTTCAAACATTCCGATATCCGGCTTGCGGCAATGACAGATTTTTTTGTACTCTCCAATCCCGTGCTCCGGGTGGTGGGGACAATAAAAAAAGCCATCGATCCCTGCCCCCGCAGAGCTTAGCAATTCATTCATATACTGATGAAGAGCCTTCACATCTGCTTCCTGATAATACCCCCGGGCCACTCCCGCCTGGTTGGTGACCACCACCAGCCTGTAGCCGTTCTCCCGAAACCTCCTTAAGGCCTTTGGCACTCCTTCAAAGATTTTTAAATCCTCCTTTCGGTGGAGATAGTGAACCTCCTCATTGAGTGTCCCGTCCCTGTCCAGAAATATAACTCTCTCCATTGCCATCCACTCCCTCTGTCTCTGTTTTGCCGGGGGGCTGACCATCTCCTCCCGGGCCGCTGTCCTTCTGACCGGACTGTCCCGGACAACTATTCTGTGAAGCGACCCGAAACCGTCATCCGTTTTAAATGGGGAACTGATACTCTCCGCCGGCCAGCTTCACCTTCACCTGGTCATAATCCCACCGGCTCTCATCCGCCACCCAGGCCTGGGCTCCCCGCAGCTCAAAATTCCAGTCTGTCAACTGACCGCCCACCTTTTCCATCCGGGCCGCCACCTTATGCTTTACATTGTAAGGACAGTACATCAAAAGATATCCGCCTCCGCCGGCTCCCAAAAGCTTCCCGCCCAGGGCTCCTGCCTTTATGGCCTCCTCGTAAAGCTCATCGATCTGAGGATTGGAAATCTTGTCGCTCATCCGCTTCTTGCTCTGCCACCCATAGTCCAGAAGCTTTCCGAAGCTGTGCAGGTTTCCCTTCAGCAGCTCATCCTTCATGGCATATGCCAGGGCTTTCACCTCGCACATGGCGTCAAAAGCATCCTTCTTCTCATAATTTTTCACCTGGTCCTTGATAATATTCGCGGACACATGAATATTGCCTGTGTAGCACAGAAGCAGGTTGTACTGGAGCTCATGGATAATATCCTTCTTGATCCGCAGCGGATTCACCACCACATCATTGCGCCCGTGAAACTCGATAAAATTAAATCCCCCGAAGGTGGATGCATACTGATCTTGATATCCCCCATCGATTCCTAAATCCTCCCGCTCCACCTGATAGGCCAGATCCGCCAGACGGTATCCGTCCATCTCCACACCCTTCCACCGGGCCATGGCAATAAGGAGAGCCACCATGACGGTGGAGGAGGTCCCCAGCCCTGAGCCGGGAGGCGCATCACACTGGAGATAAGCCTCGCAGCCCTGATGGATCTCCATGGCCTTTAATGCCGCTGTCACCAGGTCCAGTCTTCCGTCATAGACATAGTTCTCCCGGGCATTATATTTCACCGTCATATCAAAATCCAGGGAATGTACAATGATCTGGTCATCCCTTCTGGGCACAATCGAGCAGTAAGCATACTTGTTGATGGTGCTTCCGATAATAGCCCCTCCCTGCTCCACACAAAAGGGCGCTACATCTGTGCCCCCGCCTCCAAAGCTGATGCGCAGCGGCGCTCTCCCTCTGATTACCATGTCACAACTCCCTTCTTTACATCCTGGATAAACCGGAAATAATCCTCCGGCACTCCGATATCTATAAAATATCCGTCATTGACAAAGCCTCCCAGCCGCCTTTTCTCTGACAGCCACCTGGGAATCATATCATTCTCCAGAGAAACCTTTCCATCCGGAATCTCCTCCAAAAGCTGCCGGCTCATCCGGTACACGCCTCCGTTGATGGTGCCGGGCTTTGCCTCTGTGGTCTTCTCGTTAAAGCCGGTCAGATATCCGTCCGCGAGAATCGCCTGCCCGTACCGGGAAACATCCGGCACCTGCCGCAGCACTAAAGCCATCTCCAGCTTTCTCTCTGTCATCAGCCTTTCCAGACGGCCATAGTCAAGCCGGTAAAAGGTATCTGCATTCAGCACAAAAAAGGTATCCTCCGTCACCAGCCGCCCGGCGTTTTTGATGGCTCCCGCAGTTCCCAAAAGCTCCTCCTCGTAAGCATATTTTGCTGTCAAATGCCCTCCGCCCGGCAGCCTAAAGCTGCTGCCGTCCTGAAAATACTCTTCCACCAGAGAGCCCTTATAGCCAACTGCAAATATAATATCCGTGATCTTGTACCGGGACAGCTCCTGCACCACATACGCCATAAAAGGCTTTCCGTCCACCAGTGCCATAGGCTTGGGACGGTCATTGACCACACTCCGAAGCCGCGTTCCCAGCCCGCCTGCCAGTAAAATCGCCTGCATCCTTTTCTCCTTATCCATGTCGAGATTGTACCATTTTTTTAGGGAAGATTCCACTATCTTCATAAAATAGTAAATTTTAGTCTTACGAAAAATGTTATTGTTCATGGGGGCATCTTCTTGTCCGGCTTACTGACATTGCCCCGTGAACTGTAACCGAAAAATCCTCCTCAATCCGCTTCCAGGCCCCGTCCACGCTGAAATTCTCCCGGATATACGCCTGAGTTTTATGGCAAAGCTCCCGGCAGCCATCCGGATCCAAATAGAGCCTGACCACAGCCCGGGCAAAGCTATCCGGTTCATCTTCCACCAAAAGCACGTCCTTTGCATGAGGGATTCCCTCGGCCCCGATGGCTGTAGTCACAATCGGCGCTCCGTTGTAGATGGCTTCCACCACCTTTCCCTTCACTCCTGCCCCATACCGCAAAGGCACCACCACGATCCTGCATTCTCCGTACAGACGGTCAAGCTCCTCCTCCGTTACAAAGCCCTTGATAACAATACCGTTGCCCGGCTGCTCCAAGGCCCGTATTTCCTCCGTCACCTTAGAGCCCACCACCACAAACTCTGGCGCCTGCTGCCCGGCCGCCTCCATCTGCCGGCGAATCTTCGGATAAATCTCCTTGGCAAACCACAGCACCGCATCTGCGTTCGGCGGATGGGCAAAGCCGCCCACAAACAAAAGCCCCTCCCTTTTTGCAAAATCCTCCTGCAAATTCTCCTTAAACTCGTCAAACACATAAGCCGTAATATCCTTTACGGCAATGGTGGGATCCATGGCCCGGATGGCGTCCCGCTCCACATAAGAGGGGTAATAGGACACGGACGCCTTGCTCATCAGAGACAGCTCAATTGACTTCCAGTACTCCGCCTCCTCCCGCTTTTTCAGATCCCCGGTCAGCTGATACTCCCGCCCCTCTCGCAGAAAGTGCAGATCATGGCCATAGTAAATCACCTTCATATCCGTATTATCCAGAATATAGTCAATATATTTGGAGGCAATATGGGGCCGGTTTAAATAAGCCACCGCAATATCATCCCCATGATCCCGCAGCCAGTCCCAGATCTTTACCTGATACTCTGCACCGTAGAGAATCTCGATTCCCATCTGCAAAAGCACCGTGGAATAAGGCTCCTCATGAAGGAAATTATCCCCTAAGAATTTGACCACGTACCCCTTCTTCAAAAACATTTTCAGATACTGGAAGGTAGTCTTAGAGCCCGCATCCCGGTCATAGGTGGGCACATAGTGGTCCACCACCAGAATAATCGGTTTTCCCATGCTCCGCTCCCTGGCTCTGAAGGGATCCGGGTTCCCGTTATTCTCACACTGACAGGCAAACTCCGCCGCCCATTTTTCCTTCAGCTTCCGGCTGTTCTCCACCTGATAGCGCTTAAGCCCCGTCCCCTCCACATCCGTGCCGTTGGAAACCCCCTCAAAATGAATCACCTTGGAAAGCGGCTGATACACCACCCGGTAGCCTGCCCGTCTCACCTCAAAGGCCAGATCCGAATCCTCGCAGTAGGCCGGCGCAAAGCGGGTGTCAAAGCCCCCGATCTGCTTCCACAGCCAAACCGGCAGCAATATGGCGGCCCCGGAAATATAATCCACATCCTTCACATAGTTATATTCCGGCTTGTCCGGATCATCCAGCCGGCCGTAATTCCAGCCTGACCCGTCACTCCAGATAATCCCTCCGGCCTCCTGCAACCGTCCGTCCGGGTACACCAGCTTGGACCCCACCATGCCGATGGTGTCATCGGACTCAATCAGCCGAACCAGCGAGCTGAGCCATCCTTCCGTCACCTGGGTGTCATTGTTGAGAAACATGATATATTTTCCCCGGGCCTTCTCGGCCGCCTGGTTGCAGTTTCTCAGAAAGCCCTGATTCTCCTTATTTCTGCAGATCACCAGCCCCTCCGCAAAATCTCCCAAACGCTCGGTTGCATCGGTTGACACATCATCCGCAATCAATATCTCGTAGGCCACATTCTTTGTGTGCTCCCATATGGACAGCAGACAGGCATAGGTATAATGAATCTGGTTGTACACCGGAATCACAATGGATACCGCCGGATTCTCCTGCCGCTCAAAGCGAAGCTTCCCGTGCTGCCGGTAAATATCCCCGATGTGAAAATCCCCGTCCCGCAGATTTTTCCCCTCCTGGGTGGTATACCGTCTGGCCGACCGGATCGGATGAAGCAGATACTCCTTTTTGTACTTTAGCTTCTTTCTCTCTAAGGAACCGGGAGGATACTTTTTGTTCACCTGCTCCCCCAGCTTCCTTTTCACCTTAAACACCAAAGCCTCATGGCGGTTTAAATAGGCAAGGGTCTTTCCCATCTCGTCAATCTCATGGCGCAGATCTTTAATCATGATCTCCAGATTGGTCACATGATTGTTGGTCAGCCGCTGCACCTCGGTCATCTTTCGGATCGTCACATCCTTTTCCCTGGCGTGAATCTTCATCTGCTCGATCCGCTCCCTTGCCCGGGCCAGATCACTCTCCGCCCGGCGGATCTCCTCACTTCCCAGAGAGCTGACCATATAATTGCCCAGATACAGCTGTTTGTTTTCCCCGTGGACATAGTTCTGGAAGCTGACCTCCATCTTCTCATATACCTGAACCATCTCCCCGGTAATGTCAAAGGCGGCCAGAATCTCATCCGTGCCCACCTTGCCCATAAGACTTCCGTACTGCTCGCAGAAATAATAGAGAATGCGATATTTGACAAAATGCTCCGGCACCGGAAAGGTAAACACCCACTCATAATCCAGACAGTAATTGCCGTCCTCTGTGAGCAGAATATTCTCAAACAAGGCATCGATATTGGAAACCCGGCAGGTGGTATCCGCCTCCAAAAGCGCCAGCTCCTCCTCCGAAAGCTCCTGACCGAACACCTCCAAAAACTCCTCCGTCCGGACAAATGCTCCCCGGTATTCCGGTTCCATATCATAGATCTGCCCTATGGCATCCTTAAGAAGCCTTAGAGGGATCTCCCCCCGGGACAGCTCCTCACCCAGCTTCTCCGCCCAGGTCTGCCCGGTCAGATAGGGAAAAAACGCCGCGTTTTTGTCATCCCGATACTCCGGCGCCGCCACCTTGAGAGCCCGATGCTGCTGGGACAAAAGAAGATGCTTTTCCTCGAAGGACCAGATATGACCCATTCCTTTAAGGCTGAGCGCCGCCTTTTCCACGTACCGGCCTTCGGCAATTTCAGGCCTGTATCCCGTCTTTATTCCGTCCTCTTCCTTCCGCTCCCTCATCTCCGGTTCGGATTGGCCCAAAGCTCTTCTTATGCTTGCCGCATCCTTTATATCTCCCCGGCAAATACAGGTCTTGATCTGGAACTCGTCTTTTCTGGTCTTGTTATATTTGATGAAAATCCGGCGGTTGGCCACATCCAGCCGCCTGGGATCTCTGCTCCAGAACACCAGATAAGAATTGGCATAAAGATCAAACAGCCCGTCCTCACAGACCACGTCAAAGCCCTCCCCCATATCCATCACATGATACCGGGGATAGTCATAGGCCGGGATCGTCCGGGTCAAATCGCCCTTCTTCGGCAGATATTCGTCAGAATAAATGGCAATGGGCGTCCGATAGTCCGGCATGGGATAATAAAAGCTGAAGAATCCCGGCTGATTTTCCTCTGATGCCGGCTGATTTCTCTCCGTCCCGGTCGCTCCTTCATCCCGCTCCCCTGTCTTTGGCTGTCCTTCACCCTGTTCTCCTGTTCTCAGCTTCCGCTCATCCCTTTGCCTTTCTTTAGGCATCCTCTTACCATTCTCTTTTCCCAGCAATTCCTCAAGCCGGCCCTTTGTCAGCCCGTTGTCCTCCCGCCTGGTTCCGGCCCAGTATTTCATTCCCAAAGGATTGGACACTGCCACAATCAGAACCCCATCCGGCTTTAAAAGCTTTTTCGCCGCCCGGATATCCCCCTCATCCGGCGCCTTTTCCATCCCGATCATCACCACATAGTCATAGGGCAGCTCCGCTCTCTCCCCATAGCCGGCCAGTGAATCCCGCACACAGATCACATTCTCCGCCCCGGCATACCGCATTCTCACGGTCTCAAGGGACTTCTCCTCTGTGTCTAACACGGTCACATGAGCCACAACGGACTGATAAAGCCTGGTCATGGCGCCGTAATCCGCTCCCACCTGCAAAAGTCTGGCATCCGGATCAAAATCATACCATTCCAGCAAAAGCTCCCTCACATCCGAGAGGGCATACAGATAGTCCAGCCGGTGATTGTCCGCAAGCGCCTGCCGGACATTGCCCTCATGGGCCTTTAAAGTCATCTGAATCTCTTCATCAATTCTTTTCATTTTCTTTTCCTCATTTTTATGGGCAATCTGTCCTTAGGGACTGGATTCTCCATCGATTTCTCAATGTCCCGCGGCACTTATCATCAACCATTCCTCAACACACTAACAGTCCCGCGGCACCTCATCCTTCCCCCTCCGCCGGATGATACACTGCCTCCACCTCGGACTCCATATCATAGACCCCCACCGTATTCTTGTTGGAGATCACCGTAATATTAGCCACATCATAGAGCCGGTGATACACCGTATGCTCCCCCAGCTCAAATCCCGTACAGCTCATGGAGAGAAGATATTCTCCGCCCTGCAAAGTCATCTTCTGCCGGAAATTCACCTCGTACTCATCCCCTGCCTTTACCGAATGAATATCCGCCCCCTCAAACATGGTATTGGTTCCCGACAGCTCCGCTCCCTTCTTATCCTTAATGGTATAGGTAAAAATCGGCGCCTGAATCTCCCTGTGAAAACGGATTTTTTCCCGTATGGTAAAATACTCTCCCTTCAATAAAAGGTTCGTCAGGTTTCCTCTCTCGTCAAACATTCCCAAATCATAGATTTCCGCCCTGCCGTCCCCATACTCCGTGCGGGAAGGATTGATGGTCAGATGATCCCGCATCAGGCCCTCCCGCGGCTTCTTTACGCGGGCCTGTCCGTCTGCCTTTCCGGAGGCAGTTATCCCTCCGGAAAAATCATTCATCTCACATAATTTCTCCTGCAAATCCTCCATCTGATTGGCCAGGATCTTTTTGTAGAGATCCACCATGGCGCCCGGAGCTCCCTCCGCAATAAAGCTTCCCTTATTTAAAAGCACCACCCGGTCACAATATTTGATCACACTTCCCATATCATGGGTCACCATCAAAATGGTAGTGCCATTCTTGCGGATCTCCTCCATCCGCCGATAACATTTAGACTGAAAAAACACATCCCCCACAGACAGAGCCTCGTCCACAATCAAAATCTCCGGCTCCACATTAATGGCCAAAGCAAAAGCCAGCCGCACAAACATACCGCTGGAATAGGTCTTTACGGGCTGATACACAAAATCCCCGATATCCGCAAAATCCAGAATATCCTTAAGCTTTTCCTCCATCTCCCTGCGGGAAAAGCCCATCATCGTCCCGTTCATGTAAATATTCTCGATGCCCGTATAATCCATATTAAACCCGGCTCCCAGCTCCAACAGAGCCGAGATGACCCCCTCCACCTTAACCTGCCCGGCGGTAGGCGTCAAAACTCCGGTGATAATCTTTAAAATCGTTGACTTTCCGGAACCATTGGTCCCGATAATCCCTACGGTCTCCCCCCTTTTCACCTTAAAGGAAATCCCGTTTAAGGCAAAAAAATCCTTATGATAATTCTTGTGAGATAAGCTCAGCGACTCCTTTAGACGGTCAATGGGCTTATCATACAAGCGATATACCTTGGTCACGTCCTGTACCCGGATGGCATATTCCATATTTTCCTCTGTCGGCATGATATTCCTCTCGTTCCCTCTGTTTTCCTTAAAGAATATCACAAACACCGGCTGCTTTCAAGCCATTAATGATACCTGCAATCATGCTTATCTTTGCCGTACCGTTCAAAGGTACCGAACGGTACAGCATACGCCCCTTTGAAATCGCTTACAACGATGGTGCATATGCTTTGACTCCATAACTGTACTGACTCATGACGAATCAGCGGAGCGATTCGTCATGAAGTAAAACGTAAAGGATACGGTGAACGCAAGCTTTTGAATATCGGCCATTTCCAGCTGCTTTTCTCCCCTCTTCCAAGACGTACCTCTCAGTTTGCAAAAGCTGTTACTGTTCACGGAGGGCATCTTTGCCGAACAAGAAGCATCGTGCGTTCGCCGTGCCGTAACTGCCAGACTTACTTTACGAAATGTTCATTTGATAATATGATAAAAACAATTTGAATCCCGGCTCACAGCAGAAAGAGACATATAAAATATGGATAACAAAAGAATTCCTCCAAAAACAGACCCCAAAATCCATTTTAAAAGCCACTGCCATACAGCAGATGAAATGCCGGACGATGCATCCTCTTTTGCCAAAACACCCGCACCAAATCCCAGCGTCTTAAACACAGTAACCCATGACGCATTTATCTCCTACAAACACGGAATCATAGACGACATGGCAGCAAAGGAGCTTCGCAACCGGTTAGAACATTTTCGCGCTCCCAAGGCTGTTTCGCCTGAAAAACGTCCCTTCAAAAGAGTATTTTTAGATGAAGGAGAGCTTTCAAGCTGTGTGAATTTTATCAATCAGATTCATAATGCTCTAAAAAACTCCCCATGGCTGATCGTGATATGTTCGGAGGAGACGCCGTCCTCTAAATGGGTGGATTTGGAAATCGATATATTCCTAAAATATCATGACACCTCAAGAATCCTGGCTGTCCTGACCGGCGGAGAGCCTCCCCACTGCTACCCCAAAAGACTGCGTGAAATCAGCAGCGTTCCAATAGACGTTCTGGCCGCCGATGCCAGAGGCCACAGCCACAAACAAATCCTTCTCGCCCTGCGCTGGGACGCCCTGCTCAAGCTGGCTGCCACAATGTTAAAAACCCCTTATGATTCCCTGAAACAAAGACACAGAAAATACCTGATAAGATGGATTTCGGCCGCTGCATGTACAGGCCTTATCATCGCCTTTGCCCTCGGCTCCCTTACTGTCATTGCCTACACAGAGAAAAAACATGCAGGAAAAACAACATCAGATAAAGATCGAAGAAAATCTCCGCGCCTGTGACAGTGTAAAAAATCTTTTACACCGGGGACTGCGCAGACAGGCCATCGAGACAGCTCTTTCCACAATAACCGGGGCGGATACTGATGTTCCCGAATCCCTTTACGCCCTGAATCAGGCCCTCTATTCCTATGAAAACGACAGCACCTACTATGTTCAAAACAGCTTTTCTCCCGATCAAAAAACAAGAGATGCTGCCGGCTTCAGCCCTAATGGAAAGTACTTTGCCGTCCTGGATGAAGGAAATACATTCTATGTGATTGATGTAAACCACAACAAGCTTATCTGGAAAATCTGCGCCAGTCAAATCGAAAAGCTGGAAAATGATTCCTTTTTCTCAGCCGATTGGATAAATGACCATACACTTTGTGCGGCAACCGCAAACGGCTTCATTTTCCTAAACGCAGCAACCTTTAAAATAACCCGAACCCTGTACCCGTTAGGCAAAAGTACACAGCCATCTGGAAATCCAGCGGACAAAGGGACACCGAAATGTGACGGAAGAAGATAAAAACGAAATTGCTGCACTGTGCCAATTCCGTTTGGAGAAGTGGGGAAAAAGGAAACGCCAGATAGCTTTGGCGATTTACTTTCGGCATGAAATAGGATATACTGATAAAGGTCAAAGCGCAGACAGTCCCGCAAACGGGCGGGTCTTTTCATAGAGGAGTGGGTATATGGAAAATCATCAGCTATCATCGGACAATCCGATGATTTTGGAAATCAGAGAATTGCTGGAAAAGTCAAGAAAAAATAGAGTCTTTCCAAAGTTAGTTGATTTTGCGTTTTGATTCAAGCCGCAACAGTTTCC